>JAFTWW010000006.1 GCA_017465085.1 Clostridia bacterium
ATTCTCTCCCTCCGTCTTTTGCTTCGCAAAATCCACCTCCCTCATCAGATGGAGGCATAGGCTCATTTAACGTTTTTATTGTTCATCGGTTAACCTCTTTTGAACCACGCGACTATCGCGTGGTTTTCGTTATACAAAAAGAGCGTTTGGAAATTTCCAAACGCTCTTTCGTTTTTATTAACTCAGCACTTCTCGGCTATCTCAAAGATCCTTGCGGGAAGGTCTGCCTCATCGCAGGATACGGTGAAGGTGAACTCAACATCATCAATTTTAGCAACACGGGCCAAGAAATCTGCAAGCTCATCATAATTGCGGGTGCCGATGCGAAGGGTAGCATCGCCAAAGATGTGGGTAACATCGTGGTTGCCCGATTTAACGCCTGCAAGTAATCCGTAATACTCGCCGTAGCCGCTGATGCCGAAGGCATCGGAATCAATTAGTCTTGCCTTATGAGTTACGGAATAGGTAAGGGTATCACCCTTTTCAACGCAGACAACGTTTCCAAGGCTCTTCTCAGTGGCGGCGTTAACCATATCCACTAGCTTCTTAGTTTTGCCCGAACCCTTTTTTCCGATAATGAGTTTGATCATAATTAACATCTCCTTTATACTTATACCGCACCTGCGGTTTGTGTCCCATTTTCTATTTTGAAATTCGCTTTACAAGCTCCTCGCGAAGCTCTTCATAGCCGGGTTTGCCGAGAAGGGCAAACATATTCTTTTTATAGGCTTCAACGCCGGGCTGATCAAAGGGATTAACCTTTAACACATAGCCCGATATTGCGCAGGCCTTTTCGAAGAAATAAATAAGCCTGCCAAGGTTTGCTTCATCAGCCTTATCAATAGTGATAACAAGGTTTGGCGCGCCGCCATCAACATGGGCGAGTATAGTGCCCTCAAAGGCTTTTTCATTAACGAAGGACATTGACTTTCCTGCGAGGAAATTAAGCCCATCGCCGTTATCCTCCGCCTCCTCGATAACAATATCATCGCCGTTATCCTTGATATTAACAACGGTTTCGAACATTAGCCTTGTTCCATCCTGAATATACTGGCCCATGGAGTGAAGATCGGTTGAGAAGGTAACGGAGGCGGGGAAAATACCCTTATTCTCCTTGCCCTCACTCTCACCGTAAAGCTGCTTAAACCACTCGGCCATCATAGTAAATCGGGGCTGATAGCTGACTAAAATCTCTACCGATTTACCCTTTCTGTAAAACACATTGCGAAGAGCCGCATACTGATAACAGGGATTGTTATCCATATCGGGAATATCATAATCCCTTGCCGCATCGGCCGCGCCCTTCATAAGAGCATCAATATCGCCGCCTGCTACTGCTATAGGGAGAAGGCCTACTGCGGTAAGCACTGAAAATCTTCCGCCCACATCATCGGGGATAACGAAGGTTTCGTAGCCCTTTTGATCGGCAACGGCTTTAAGGGTGCCGCGCGCCTTATCTGTGGTGCAGTAGATACGCTTTGCAGCCTCTTCCTCGCCGTAACGCTCTTCAAGATATTTTCTGAAAACTCTGAAGGCAACTGCAGGCTCGGTGGTGGTACCCGATTTTGAAATAACGTTTACGGAAACCCTCTTGCCCTCGCAGATTTTAAGCAGATCGGAAAGCTCACTGCCCGAAATACTGTTGCCCGAGAAATAAACCTGCGGTGTATCCTTACAGGTGGAGTTATAATAACTGCCCTTCAGGAACTCGATTGCCGCTCTGGCGCCCAAATAAGAACCGCCTATGCCGATTACTATAAAAACATCGGTATCGTTCTTAATCTTTTCTGCCGCCTTCTTTATTCTTTCAAATTCATCCTTATCATAATCAAAGGGGAGGTTTATCCAGCCTAAAAAATCGTTACCGAGGCCGTTTCGCTCTTTAAGAGAAATATGAGCCGCCTCGATTTCGGGTTTTAGCGCCGAAAGCTCCTCATTTGTAAAGAAATTTTGAGAATATTTGCTGTTTAAGTTTAATGCCATAGTTAAAAATCTCCTTTTACTAATTCCATTTTACTATATTTTTCCCTGCTTTTCAAGAGTTAATGTTAAGTATTTTGATATAAATTTAATTATGGTTCAGAACAAAAAAACTCAAAGGGTTACAAGGCCCGAAAGCATCCACCTTAAAGCCTGCAGATACGACATTTTCCGCACATCCTCCAAGGCTACAATATCGATGCTTCCCACCTGCTCTTCACCTATATAAATGTCCACAGAGCCCACCTTATCCCCTTTGTTTACGGGAGCAGTTATACCCTCGTTTATAACCGTATTCTGAGTTATTTCCGAGCTTTGCGCCTTTTTAAGCAAAAGCTTTAAGGAGCCATCGGCTTTAGCCTTAAAGCTTTTCTTTACGCCGTTTTCAACCCCCACAGTAATTTCTTCGGTTTTTTCGGGCAAAATTTCACTGAAGGAATAGTTTGCAAAGCCGTAATCAAGGAGCTTTTTGGCGCCCTCAAATCTATCGTTCGAGGTATCGCCGCCCATTATAACCGCCACAAGCTCTGTGCCATCCCGCAAAGCCGATGCCGAAAGGCAATAACCCGCCGCCGAGGTAGTGCCCGTTTTAAGCCCCGTAGTGCCTTCATAAAAACGGACTAATCTGTTTGTATTAACAAGCTCGCTTTCCCCATCGCGCAGGGTATCCATCCAAACGGTTGTATAGCTCTTTATAAGCGGATGCTTTATAAGCTCGCAGGACATTATGGCAACATCGTGGGCGGTGGAATAGTGGTTTTCGGCATCGAGGCCTGTGCAGTTTACAAAATTCGTGTTGTTCATACCAAGGCTTTTTGCCTTCTCGTTCATCATAGCAACAAAGCCCTCTTCGCTACCTGCAACCGCCTCGCCGAGCATTACGGTAGCATCGTTTGCCGAGCCTATTACGGTGGCTTTCAGCAGGTCATCCACCGTCATTGATTCCCCCGGCTCCAGCCAAATCTGTGAGCCGCCCATAGATGCGGCGTGGTCACTGCAGGTAAGCACATCCTCCACCGTTAGCTGACCTTTATCTATGGCCTCCATGACAAGCAGAAGGGACATAATTTTGGTAATGGATGCGGGCGACAATCTTTCATCAATATTGCTTTCATATAGGATAGTTTTGGTGTTAGGCTCCATAAGAATTGCAGATTTTGCCTTAATATCAAGGGTTTGCCCCTCGGCGCAAACCGAAACCATCCCCGACATAATCAAAAACACAATCGATAAACCAACGCATAGCATTTTCATAAATATCTTCATAATCAGTCCCCCTATCAGTAATTGCTATGCTTAAAATACTTAAAATATTTCTCAAAAGACTTGAAACGGCGCCTTTATTTTGTTATACTATACTATGATTTGTTATACTTTAATAACTACACTGATAAAATGGCAAAGAGGTTTAATTTTATGGGGAAAATAGGATTTGACAACAACGAATATATAAGACTCCAATCTCAGAAAATCAGAGATAGAATCGATATGTTCGGCGGCAAGCTTTATATGGAGTTCGGCGGCAAGCTTTTTGATGATTTTCACGCCTCCCGCGTGCTCCCTGGTTTCGAGCCCGATTCCAAGGTTAAGATGTTGCTTAACCTTAAGGATGATGCCGAAATCGTTATAGTTATCAATGCCGATGCCATTGAGAAAAACAAACGCCGCGGCGACCTTGGAATCACCTATGACCTTGATACTCTGCGTCTTATAGATGCCTTCAGAGGTATAGGTCTGTTTGTTGGCAGTGTGGTTATTACCTGCTTTACAGGTCAGCCCTTGGCTCTCGCCTTTGAAAAGAGGCTTAAGAGCCTTGGTATCAGCGTTTACCGCCATTATCCCATCCCAGATTATCCCTCTAACATTCCCTTGATTGTTAGTGATGAAGGCTTTGGTAAAAACGATTATATCGAAACTACCCGTAAGCTTATAGTAGTTACCGCCCCAGGCCCCGGAAGCGGCAAGATGGCAACCTGCCTTTCTCAGCTTTATCATGAGCATAAGAGGGGTATTAAATCGGGCTATGCTAAGTTTGAAACCTTCCCCATATGGAATCTCTCCTTAAAGCATCCCGTTAACGTGGCTTACGAGGCTGCCACCGCCGACCTTAACGATGTTAATATGCTGGATCCCTTCCATCTTGAAGCCTATGGCGAAACCGCCGTTAACTATAACCGCGATATTGAGATTTTCCCCGTGCTTAATGCTATGATGGAGAGAATTATGGGCGAATCCCCCTATAAGAGTCCCACCGATATGGGCGTTAATATGGCGGGCTTTGCCATAAAGGATAACGAAGCCGTAAAGGCCGCCGCAAATCAGGAGATTATCCGCCGTTATTACGGAGCCTTGTGCTCTGTAAGGCAGGGTATGGGCGATCAGAGTGAGGTAGCCAAAATTGAGCTTCTTATGAATCAGTTAGGCATTACGGTTGATTGCCGCCCCGTAGTTAGCGCCGCTCTTAAAAAGGCAGAGCTTACGGGCGCTCCCGCCACCGCCATTGAGCTTAGCGATGGCACCGTTATCACGGGCAAAACCTCCTCCCTTTTGGGAGCATCCTCCTCGATGCTTCTTAACACCCTGAAGGTTTTAGGCGGTATTCCCGATGATATCGAGCTTCTCTCCCCCACCATTATTGAACCTATTCAGAAAATGAAAACGGGAGTTCTTGGCAACCATAACCCCCGCCTTCATATAGATGAGCTTTTAATCGCCCTTTCTATCTGCGCCGTTACCAACGGCACCGCCAAAAAGGCTCTTGACCAGGTAGAAAAGCTTAAAGGCCTTGAAGCCCATTCAACCGTTATTTTATCCCGTGTTGATGAGCAGACCTTCAGAAAGCTTGGTGTTAATATCACCTGCGAGCCTAAATATCAGACCAAAAAGCTTTACCACGCGTAAAGCAATACCCTATTAACCCTATCAGGAGATGTTTTATGAGCAACTACAACATTGAAACCAAATGCGTTCAGGGCGGCTACACCCCAGGTAACGGTGAGCCCAGACAGATACCCATCGTGCAGAGCACTACCTTTAAGTATGCTACCAGCGAGGATATGGGTAAGCTTTTCGACCTTGAGGCATCGGGCTATTTCTACACAAGATTACAAAATCCCACTAATGACAGTGTGGCCGCAAAAATCTGCGATATGGAGGGCGGCACCGCCGCAATGCTTACCTCATCGGGTCAGGCAGCAAACTTCTATGCCGTTTTCAATATTGCCACCTGCGGTGACCATGTTATTGCCTCCTCCACCATCTACGGCGGTACCTATAACCTTTTTGCCGTTACAATGAAGAAGATGGGCATTGAATTTACCTTTGTTTCTCCCGATTGCACCGATGAGGAGTTAGAGGCAGCCTTTAAGCCTAACACCAAGGCTGTATTCGGTGAAACCGTGGCAAACCCTGCTCTCACCGTTTTAGATATTGAAAGATTTGCAAACAAGGCTCACGCCCACGGCGTTCCCCTTATAATTGATAACACCTTTGCAACCCCCGTTAACTGCCGTCCTTTTGAGTGGGGCGCAGATATCGTTACCCACTCTACTACCAAGTATATGGATGGTCACGGCGCAGGCGTTGGCGGCTGTATAGTTGATTCGGGCAAGTTTGATTGGACTAAGTATCCCGAAAAGTTCGAGGGTCTTTGCACCCCCGATGATAGCTACCACGGCGTTACCTATACCGAGCGTTTCGGTCTTGAGGGTGCCTTTATAACCAAGGCTACCGCTCAGCTTATGCGCGATTTCGGCTCTATTCAATCACCTCAGAACGCCTTCATTCTTAACTTAGGTCTTGAAAGCCTGCATCTTCGTATGAAGAAGCACTGTGAAAACGGTCTTGCTGTTCCTAAGTTCCTTAAAAGTGACGACCGCATCGCTTGGGTCTCCTACCCCGACCTTGAGGGTGACAAATACTATGACCTTGCTAAAAAGTATTTGCCAGGCGGCTCCTGCGGCGTTGTAAGCTTTGGCGTTAAGGGTGGAAGAGCCGCGGCGGAACGCTTTATGAAGCAGCTTAAACTTGCCGCTATAGAAACACACGTAGCAGATGCGAGAACCTGCTGTCTGCACCCTGCAAGCGCCACACACCGCCAGATGAACGATGAGGAGCTGTTGGCCGCAGGCGTATCCCCCGACCTTGTTCGTTTCTCCTGCGGAATCGAAAGCAGCGAGGATCTTATCGCCGATATTAAGCAGGCGCTTGATAATATGTAAAATATATAAATTGGAGGTAACGGGATGCCAATCAAAATCCCCGATAATCTACCTGCCGTAAAAACACTTGCGGAGGAAAATATCTTTGTTATGACCGAAAAACGCGCCATAACTCAGGATATCCGCCCCCTTAAAATTTTACTGCTTAACCTGATGCCCAAGAAGATAGAAACCGAAACTCAGTTATCCCGTCTTCTCGGAAACTCACCCTTGCAGGTGGATTTCACCTTTATTCACACCAAAAGCCATCAATCCAAAAACACCTCGGCAGAGCACCTTTTCACCTTTTATAAAACCTTTGATGATGTTAAGAACGATACCTTTGACGGTATGATTATAACAGGCGCTCCTGTGGAGCATCTTAAATTTGAAGAGGTTGAATATTGGGAGGAGCTTTGCGAGATAATGGAGTGGACCAAAACCCACGTTCACAGCACCTTCCATATATGCTGGGGCGCTCAGGCAGGGCTTTACTACCATTACGGGATTGAAAAATACCCCCTAAATGAAAAGCTTTTCGGAGTATTTCCCCACACGGCTGATTATAAAAAATCCATCCTCTTCCGCGGCTTTGATGATACCTTTATGGTGCCTCACTCCCGCCACACCACCGTTAAGCGTGAAGATATAGAAAAGGTTGAGGAATTAAGAATACTCGCCTCTTCAAAGGAAGCGGGTATCTATGCTGTTGGAACTAAGGGCGGTAAGCAGATATTTATAACGGGCCATTCGGAATATGATGCAGGAACACTAAGGGCTGAATATCTTCGCGACTTAAACGAGGGTAAGCCCATATCCATTCCTAAAAACTATTTCCCTGATGATAACCCCGAAAACGAGCCTCTTGTTACCTGGAGAGCCCACGCAAACCTGCTTTATACCAACTGGCTTAACTATTTTGTATATCAGACAACACCGTATGATATAAGTGAGATTAAGAATAAGAAATAACAAAATAAATCCCGCGAGGGATTTATTTTATTTCACGTTTGGGCAAACCCAAATATTTCACAATTCCGAGCGGAATTATTTCACGTTTTGCCGTAGCAAAATATTTCACTTTGATAAAGAACGCCACAGATTCAAGTCTGAATCTGTGGCGTTCTTTTATTTTTGCAGGTTGTTTTTTGCTGTGTTAATAGAAGCAACTAGCATGCGACGGATGGTTCTGCATTGATTATATAAATCCTTTACGGTTTTTTCGTCAACCAACTCGGATTTTACGAACAATTCTAACCAATACTCCGTTTCATAACATTCTTTTAATGAGATTTGAAGTTTTGATATGAAATCGACCTTGCTGTGAGCATAGTTAGCTTCGTGTATATTTGCTCCAATAGAGGTCGATGAGCGTTCGAGCTGGTTAGTTAAAGAATAGTGACCTTTGATTGATTCGCCCAATTTAATAATTTTAACAGCAAAATCGGTTGATAAATCTCTAAGTTTTGATTCAGCCAAAAAAATCACCGCCTGTTGTAGAGTTATAGGTTTAAAAGTTTTATATCAAACCTACCATTTTGCTTGAAATAACCAAGATTAAATATCTCTCCATCATGATTCTTGCTCCATGTTTCCGCTACCGTTTTTAATTCATCTGCAGTTATTAAAAGTATTTGAGTATCATTGTTTAGAGAATAATCTACACACTCTTGTACGCTTTGCGGTGTAAAATCAGGAGCTATAACCATAAATACAACAACATCTTTATCCGATGTTTTAATATATTTATCGAACTGCTGTATATGGTCTTTGAGATTTACGGGCGTCTCCTTAGATTTATTATCCCACATTATATATTTATCCTTAAAAGATAATTTACCGTCCGGATGTTCTGTTCCCGTTAAGGTTAAAGGCTTATTTAACAACATTTTTTCAAATATGTAGTTTGTTGCTTCTTCAAAATAATGTTCACACTGCAAATCCTTGTTAATGATGTCGTTGTTTCTTAAAAACTTCAGATCTCGATTTGCTAACTCGCGATATACAGTTACTAGTTTTTCTCTAGAATCTTCAGTTTTTAATTCTATTCTGCGAATAGAATCATAATAATCTAAAATTCTATCAATTAAAGATTTTTTTGCTCCAGAGACACTTAAACCTATATCACTACACCAATTTGAAAGTTCTTCTACATTCATACCGTCATAAGCAGAGAATCCCCCAATCAAATTTGATGGTTGGATTGATTTCAAAATCACATTTTTCAATTCGTTTACTGTAGGCGAGTCGGAAATTTCAATATTAGCTTTTTCGTAGTATTTACTAGCTTTTGCAACTATATCAATTAAATATTGCTTGCGGGTTTTTTTAACAACATAATCCACTAATTTTTCATATCCATATGAGCGGATTTCAACACCATAATACTTGCGGATTTCCTTGGCAACATCATCCGGTATCATATCACACATGATGCCATCTGAATTCTTTATACAAACGAGAAGGCCCTTTGCTTGCAGAGTCCTTCTAGCTACATCAATATCATCAAAAGAGTGCAGGGAGTTTCCCCAATTAGGGAATCTACCGGATTTAGCCTCCAAAATTTGCTGTTCTCTAATGGTAATGGAAAGATATTTTCTCAAAGATTCTAATAGATTCTTTTCATCTACTGAAATATCATCGTTAAGCGACCATGCAGTATCTAACATATACTTAAATAACGCTAAATCTTTAGAAATTTTGTTGATATCAAAATTGTTAGATTCATCAATAATAGATTTTTCATAGTTGAGGATAGCGGAATCAGTTTCTTTGCAAGGCGATATAAAATCATCTTGGTTTAATAGATAATCTCTCAACAAAATAGGCGCAATAATTCTAATTGCTCTGTTATTATCAAGTTTTATTTCCTCCAAACGATTAGATATATTTTCATATGAGGTATACTGTTTCGCCGTTTTTAACAAAAAAGTTTTAATCTCATCTAGTTCCAATCGCCTATAGTCTGCTACATATGCGGAAGCTATTCTTTTTGCTATCGTTATATTTGGTATTTGCTCAATAAACTTAGTGAAATCCATAATATTCCTCCTCGTAACAATATTAACACAAAATTAACTAATTGTCAAAAATAAGTAATTGCGATAAGTAGTGAAATATTTTGCGTTGCAAAATGTGAAATAATTCCGTTCGAAATTGTGAAATATTTGGGAATAACCCAAATGTGAAATAAAATAAATCCCTTGCGGGATTTATTTTGTTTCTTATGAAATTATTTGCGCTAACGTAACTATAAGCGGCATTGTAATAATAGAAATCAGGGTGCTGACAGATACTAAATTTGCAGAGGCTTCGGTATCGGCGCCGTATTTTGCCGAGAACATCGTAGTTGCGGCGGCAATGGGCGAGCAAACCGAAATTGCCGAGGATATGAGCATTGTTCCTCTCACGCGGCAAAGATACATAATACCGAGGGCGGCGAGGGGTAAAATGACAAGGCGCAGCGTCATTGCCCAGATTCCCTTAATATCCTTAAAGGTTTTGAATATATCGCTCTTTGTAAGATAATAGCCTATAATTATCATTGGCAGAGGTGTATTAAGGGCGGCAAAGTAGCCTATGGGCTCTGCAACAACCTGAGGTATGGGAAGGGAGGTTAGGAAGATTATCACACCGATAACCACCGCTATCATACCTGGGTTTAATACTACCTTTTTAACGTTTATTTTTTCGTTCCCGCCACCCATAACGGCGATACCGTAACTCCACATAAACACATTGAATACAGCAACATAAACAGATGCGATAAATACACCATCATCGCCTAAAAGCGCCTGCTGTAAAGGCAATGACATATATCCGCAATTAGCGAACACCACTCCGAAGAGCAGTACCTTTTCCTTTGCCTTATCGTTATCCTTAATAGTAAGGCGGCTTACTATAATAAAGAAAAGGTGGGCGGCAATTGCTATAACAAAGGATATAAGCAGAGTTTTAAGGGAATCCTTATCAAACTCTCTTATAAAGGATTTTATTATTACGCAGGGGGTTGCAATATTAAGAACCACATCGGTCATACCCTTGCAGGCCGCTTCATTTAATATCTTGGCCCTGGCAAGAACCACGCCCACCAAAATGAGAATGAAGAGTATAACCACCTGAACGGTTACATTTATAAACATTTATTTCACGCTTTCCATAAATCTTACGAAGGCGTCCTGCCCCTTTTGGTCGCGCTTAAATACGCCTGCATCCTCAAGTACCCTTTCGAACACAAGACCTACCTCACGCTTGATTATTTCATCGATATTATCCTTATTTATATCGGTATATTTTTCCTTAATTTGCTCTGCCCAGATTTTGTGCTTCAGAAGCTCTTCTTCGGTTATAGCATCCCCCGAAACCAACTTTTCGCCGAGGGCTTTGAGCTCGGTTTTAAGACGGGCGGGAAGCACCGCCAAGCCCATAACCTCAATAAGACCGATATTCTCCTTCTTTATATTATGTAATTCCTCGTGGGGATGGAAAACGCCTAAGGGGTACTCCTTCGTTCTTATATTGTTGCGAAGAACGATATCAAGCTGATAATCCTCCCCTGCCTTGCGGGCTATGGGAGTTACGGTGTTATGGGGCTCGTTATCGGTATAGGCAAACACACCAACGCTCTCATCGGTATATTCCTTCCAGGCGGTAAGGATTTTATCGCCAAGGGCTATAACCCTATCCACATCCTTACCCGTAAGCCTTATAACCGACATGGGCCACTTAACAAGGCCCACGTTAACATCTGAAAAGCCCTCAAAGGCAAACTCTTTCTCAACAGGAGCCTTTGCCATAGCAAAGGTATAATTACCGCCCTGATAGTGCGAATGGCTCAGAATAGAGCCGCCAACCACGGGAAGACCCGCATTAGAGCCTAAGAAATAATGGGGGAACATTTTAACGAAATCAAAGAGCTTGCGGAAGGTGGAGATGTTTATCTCCATAGGGATATGCCTACCATCGAAAACGATACAATGCTCGTTATAGTAAACATAGGGGGAATATTGGAAAAACCAATCCTCGCCGTTAAGCTTTACAGGTATTACCCTGTGATTCTGCCTTGCGGGGAAATTCATTCTGCCCGCATAACCCTCGCATTCCTTACACAAAAGGCACTTTGGGTAATCGGATTGGGGGGCATTTTTAGCCGCCTCGATATCCTTAGCGCTCTTTTCGGGCTTTGAAAGATTTATGGTAATATCCATATCACCGTACTTGGTTTCGGTTACCCATTTCATATCCTTTTTAACCCTGTAGGTTCTTATGTAATCGCTGTTGCGGCTAAGGTTATAATAATACTCCGTTGCCGCCTCGGGCGAGGTTTTATACTCTTCAAAAAATTTATCGGTTATAACCGAGGGAGGAGGCAGCATAAGCCCCATAAGCTTTGTATCAAAAAGGTCCCTTGCGGTTATGTTTTTATCGATTAAGCCCTTCTCAACCGCGAAATCCAATATCTTGCTTAAGGTTTCCTCAAGATTAACATCCGAAAAATCCTCATCGCAGGAAATGCTATCAAGACCTAAGACCTCTATGATACGGTTGGTTACATAAACCTCATCCCTTTTATCAAAGAGCCCCTTTTCCATTCCATAGCAAACTAGTTTTCTAACACTTTTCTCTATCATACCGTTACCTCGCAAAACACCCCATCACATAAATGATGGGGCAGAATTATTTACTGATATTTAGGGGTGCATTTCTGCTTATCCGCTAAGCACACCCAAGAGCTACCCGCGCTTACGGTAAGCTCCTTGCCATCAACATCGGTGAAAGTGAAGGAGTTGTTGGCATCACCCTTCTTCCACTTTATAAAGGTATATGTGCCGTTGGCGAAATAATATCCATCTCCGCCGTTAAGATCTACATAACGGTGCTCCTTATCTGCATAATCGGAGATGCTTGTGAGAAGAACGAAAACATTCTCAACCGATACGGTCTCGCCCGTGGTGTAATCCTTCTGAACGGTGCCGTTTCCGATAAGGCGATCATAGGTGCCCGTTTCGGAATTATACTTAAACTTGGTAACATAAGCAGAGGAGAAGGGCACCGAAAGCTCGGTAGCAGTACCGCCCGAGAGGGTTACGCTCTCGCCATCCTCGGCAAAGTTAAGCCAGGTTTTATTAGAATCATCTGTGGTAGAGAACTTGAACTTTTCTATACCCGAAACAACCGAATCACCAAAGGTATATAAGGTGTGGTCGTTTGCCTTGCCGTTATTGATTTTTTGACCGTAGTAGCCTGTGTAAATATCGATATCATCCATAGAAGCTAAACGGGGCCTGCAATAGATGGGATCAGAGCCCGAATGGATGAAGATGGCGTTATGGCCATAGGATAAATCAACATAAACATATCTTGCAGAACGAACAGAGCCTATCTGCTTAACAGCGGAGATATCCTTATAAACAGCCATAAGGCGTGTGATTCCGCCCTCAACCTCGGTTTCGTAAATTATATCCGCATCGGCAAGACCAGACTGAATATCCTGAGCTATTCTGATATTATTAACCATAACAGAAACGGGACGGGCATTAAGCTTATCCTCGGGAATATCTTTAAGACCTGTTAAGGAATTTACTGTTAGCGGTTCAGTTTCTACAACATCACCGCCGCCTTCGGTTTTATCCTCCTTGGATTTACATCCAACGCATAAAATCAAGGATAAAGCGAGTAAAAATGCGAGTGTTTTTTTGAACATAATTATTTTGTCCCCTTGTGCCAGATTAAATATATAAATATTATACCTGCTGAGCCTACCTATTTCAAGGGGAAAAGCCAAAAAAGAAATAATTTTTTATATGTAAATTTTGCTATTGTGTAATTTACCGAATTATAGTATAATGATAAAGAGTATGGCAAGGAGGTTATAAGCTTTGGGCAATATTATTTATCTTGATAACAGTTCCACCACCAAGCCCTGCGAAAAGGCTGTGGAAAATATAAACATAGCCCTTGAAAAGCTTTGGGGCAACCCCTCCTCCCTGCATCTTTTAGGCGTACAGGCAGAAATACCAGTTACCGAGGCAAGAGAAAGCGTAGCGAAGCTTCTTTCCTGCAGAGCGGATGAGGTTTATTTCACCTCCTGCGGTACCGAAAGCAATAACACGGCAGTTTTCGGTGTTTGCTCATCCAGAAAAAAACGGGGCAACCGAATAGTTACCACCGCTATTGAACACCCCTCGGTTTTAGAGGCCTTTAGGAAAATGGAAAATGAGGGCTTTGAGGTAATTTACCTTAAACCCGATAAAAACGGTGTTGTAAGCGCGGCCGATATTGAAAATGCGGTAAACAGCTCCACTATCCTTGTCAGCATTATGCTTGTTAACAACGAAACGGGAGCCATACAACCCATTAAAGCGGCGGCAGATGCAATAAAGAAAAGCGGCGCTCCCGCCCTTTTACACTGCGATGCGGTGCAAGGCTTTGGCAAGATGCCCATAAATGTTAACTCATTAGGGGTTGACCTGCTATCTGTAAGCGGCCATAAGATACACGGCCCTAAGGGTATCGGCGCATTATATATGAAGAAAGGGGTTACCCTCCCCTCTCTGCTCGTAGGCGGAGGTCAGGAAAAAGGTATGCGCTCGGGCACCGAAAGTGTTCCGCTTATTATGGGTCTTGCGGGCGCCATAGATGAGCTTGGCAATATAAATGATAACCTTAAAAAAGCCAAAGATCTCTGGCTCTATGCCAAGGATAAGCTTATTGCCACAGGCCTAGTAGCTATAAACTCCTCCCGCGAGGCTTTACCCTATATACTTAATATTTCGGTGGAGGGCTATCGCTCGGAACCCCTGCTTCATTTCCTTGAAAGCAAAGGCATATATGTTTCCTCGGGAAGCGCCTGCGCCAAGGGCGAAGGAAGCTACGTGCTTAAAGAAATGGGGCTTAGTTCCCACCTTGTAGATAGCGCCCTGAGGCTCAGCTTTTCGAGATTTACCGAAAAGGCAGAAATTGATGCTTTATGCGAGGCCTTAACGCAGGCAACCCAAAGATTACGGAGAGTCAAATAATGAAAGAGATAATACTTATTAAAGATGGCGAGTTGGCCCTTAAGGGCCTTAACCGCCGCAATTTTGAGGATAAAATGATATCCAATATCCGCCGCAGGCTAAAAACGCTTGGCGATATAAAAATCACCACCAGCCAATCCACCATATATATCGAGCCTGTAAGCGAGGATTTTGATTTTGAAAAAGCCCTCGAATATATGCAGTTAGTTTTCGGTGTTGCCGCATTCAGCCGCGCCTGTGTTTGCGAAAAAACGGTTGAGGATATACTGAGCAAGGCACCCGTTTATCTTGCAGATACAATGAAGAGCGTAAAAACCTTTAAGGTTGAGGCCAAGCGCTCGGATAAAAGCTTCCCCCTGACCTCCCCCGAAATCAGCCGTGAGGTTGGCGGAGTTCTTCTTAAAAATTTCCATCATTTAAGAGTGGATGTTCATAATCCCGATATTATAATCACCGTTGAGGTAAGAGATTTTGCCGCCTACATAAGAGGCGCTCAGATAAAGGGTGCGGGCGGTCTTCCCGTTGGTACCTCGGGCAGAGCCCAGGTGCTCATTTCGGGAGGAATAGATAGTCCCGTAGCGGCGTGGACCATGGCAAAGAGGGGTCTTACCCTTAACGCCATTCACTTTGCAAGTCCCCCCTATACAAGCGTCAGGGCCGAAATGAAGGTTAAAACCCTGCTTTCAAAGGTGGCTAAATACAGCGGCACCATTAAGCTTGCCATTGTTCCCTTCACCGAAATTCAAGAGGAGATAGGAAAGTGCTGTCCCGAAGATTATTTCACCCTCATAATGCGCAGAATGATGATGCGTATTGCCTGCCGCGTTGCCGAGAGTGACGGTTGCCTGGGACTTGTTACGGGCGAAAGCTTAGGTCAGGTTGCCAGCCAGACTCTGCCTGCCCTTGCCGCAACCGATCAGGTTTGCACAATGCCCGTTATGCGCCCCCTTATAGGTATGGATAAGGAAGAAATCATACTGATTTCCAAGAAGATAGATGCTTTTGAAACCTCTATTCTTCCCTATGAGGATTGCTGCACCGTGTTTACCCCTAAGCATCCCCACACCAAGCCCAAAAAGGGCCAATGCGAAAAGGCTGAAATCAAATTAGATATTGAGCCTTTGATCGAAAGAGCCATTGAAGGCATAGAATATTGTTATATAGAACCTTAAAACCTTATGCTATAAAGGAGAAGGAACAAATGATACAAAACATCAAGGTAGATCTTATCTATTATGCCACCCCTTCGGATTTTGAAATGGAGTTTAATCTTAACGGCTGTTGCAGAATGCGTCTGCTCACCGATAAGGTGCAGGACCGCAGAGGTCTTGTAAGCTCTCTTGCTAAGGCAGTTTCGAGAAGCAAGGTTATTATCACCTGCGGAAATCTTTTCGGAGGTGAGGGCGTTATTGCCACCGTTGCCGCCGCCATAGGCAAAACGGTTACTGCCGCAGATAATAAAACCTACGGTATCAACAGCGATGATGAAATCGGCATCATAGATGGCTCTGTTCCCCTTGTTACTGCCGATGGAATCTTTGGCGGATGCATAATCGAGTGCGGCCCTCAGACCATAATTGCTCTTACCGAGAGCAAGAGTGTTAAGAAGGCGTTACTTAAAGAGCTTATTCACCCCTATATAAGTGAGTTAAGCGTTCTTCCCGAAACCGCTGTAAGACCCGCTGAGGCTACCGCTCCCGCAAAAGAACCTGAGGAGGTTGAGGCCTTAGAGGAGGCAGAAGCTACCGAAGAGGAGGAAACCGCCGAAGAGGTAGTAGCGGAAACCACTGAAGAAGCAGAGGAAATCGCCGAAGTAATTGAGAAGGCCGAAGAAACTGCTCAGGAAACCGAAGAGGCCGTTCCTATGGAGGATATCCCCTTTATTACCGAAATTGAAGAGGCAGAAGAAACCGCCGAGACTCCCATTATAGATGATAGCTTTAATGCTATGCACATTGAGGCAAAGGCTCCCAAAAGAGATGCTAAAAGCTATTACGAATATTTTGTTCCTTCAAGCGAGGAGGATATATTCATAGCCGAGGAGGAGGAATTCGATAACCTGAAGCCCACCTCGAGCAAATTAAACGCTCCCATAATCATTATCGCCATACTGCTTGTTTTAATGCTTGCAGTTATCGGTTATTTCCTGCTGTTTATTCCCCTTACGAGCGGTCAGGATATAGGCGCTTATATTAACGAGCTGTTCAGCGTTTCGGAAAATATGTTGGTGTAAAATATATCGCAGAATATATCTACACCTTCCTTATCAACAGTCATAGGAAAAAGGAGTTGATGAATTTCATCAGCTCCTTTTCTTTTTTTACAAAAAAATCCTTTTTATTCTTTCTAAGCCCGACAAAAAATATACAGTTTACATAATATAATCTTATGGGGAGTATTTTTTGTAGATAAGGTGATAAAATGAAGGATTTTTTAAGTATTAAAAAGCAGGATATTTTCCTTAAAAAGCGGGAGCTTTTGGAGGCGGGACTCCTGCAGGTTGCGGTGGGCATATTGGCGCTTATTTCCTCGCGGGGAGTGGTAGCGGGAAGACTACTGCCCTTTGGGGTTGCATTTCTTGCGGGGTGCCCTAAGTATTACTGCGCTTCGGCGGCTCTCGGCGCCTTTTTAGGATACTTTATTCCCGTAACAAGTAGCAGCGGTTTTCGTTACATAGCCTCACTTTTTGCGGTTCTTGCCATTAAGCTTATCCTCTCCGCCAATAAGAAGCTATCGGCAAATCCGCTCTTTGCGGCGGGTGTTGCCGCTATATCAAACGGTGTTACCGCCGCTGTATCCGCGGCCACCGTAAGCCTTGGCTTTATTGATTATCTTTCCGAATCCCTGCTTTGCGCTCTTGGGGCTTTTTTCACCTGCAAAACTGCCTTAGCCCTTAAATCCGACCGCGTTGGGCTCTCAGGAGAGGAGCTTGCAAGCTTGCTTGTGGTTGCAAGTATGGCGCTTATGGGACTTGGAGGTGTTTCGGTTTACGGTGTTTCTCTCGGCAATATATTAGGCGTTTTTTTGATTCTCACCGCCGCAAAATACGGCGGCACCTTAGCGGGAGCAGTAAGCGGTATTGCAGTATCCTTTGCATCCCTACTTAGCGGTGCCGATAATACGGGAATTTATTATTTCGGCGGTATGATGGCGGGTGTGTTTTCGGCTCTCGGAAAATACGCTCAGATAGCCTCTATGGGTGTTGCCGCTCTGATTTCCGCCTTTTATACTACAGGGGAGGAGGGGCTTTTTCCCCTTATCGCCCAGACCGTTGCAGGTTCCCTTATTTTTCTGTTTTTACCAAGAAGCGCAGGGACACATCTGGGCAAAATTTTTGCAGGGGTGCCTAAAATCACTATGCCCTCGGGTATAAAAAAAGCAGCTACAATGAGGCTTACCTTAGCCTCTAACGCCCTTAAGGATATATCGGAAACCGTGACTCAGGTTTCAAAGGAATTGGGCCGCATAAACGCCCCTGATTTCAGTAGTGTTTTAGCAGGGATTGAGCGGGATGTGTGCCGCGGTTGTAAGCTTAAAATTCACTGTTGGGAATCGAGGCACGACCTTACCGTTGAAGCGATTTTAGAGATGACCAAGGCGGTAAAAAGCGGAGCGGAAAATCCTATTTCCTACACATCTGAGGAATTTAAGGGCAGATGCTTAAAGCCCACCGTTTTAGAACAATCGGTAAGCTCCCGTTATTTAGAATATGCCTCATCTATTGCGGCTGAAAACCGAATTGAAGAGGTAAGGCAGGTGGTATCCGATCAGTTTGAGGGCATATCAAATATGCTTGAGGATTTATCGGCCGATATTGACAGCGACGAAAAGTTTGATAACTCGGCGGCTCTCAGCGCCGCGGCGGTACTAAAAAACCTTAATATTCACGCAGAGGAGTGCTGCGCGAGAATCGACCGCTTCGGCAGAATGACACTTGAAATAAGGGTTAAAACCGATAAGGATACGGCGCTTAATAAGCTCCGCATAATGAAGGCCCTCTCCTTAGTTTGCGAACGGGATTTTGATGCCCCCGTTATAAATCAGGCAGGAGGAGATACATATATTACCGTAAGCGAGCGCGCCATTTATAAAATAGATATAGGCGTTACACAGATAAACGCCGAAAATAACAATATGTGCGGCGATGCCTTTAACTGCTTTAATGACGGTAAGGGGCATTATATTTCGGTGCTTAGCGACGGTATGGGAACGGGCGGCAGAGCCGCCGTTGACGGCGCTATGGCATCTGGGCTTATGTCACGCTTATTAAAGGCGGGCTTTGGCTACGATTGCTCCCTTAGAATACTTAATTCTTCTATGCTTTTCAAATCCACCGATGAATCCCTTGCCACAGTGGATATAGCAAGTATAGATTTATTTACGGGGGAAGCGCGGCTCTATAAAGCGGGCGCGGCGCCAACCTTAGTTCGAAGAGGAGGCAGAACGGGCAAGGCGGAAAGCACATCTCTGCCCGTTGGCATACTGCGCGAGGTAGGATTTGATACCGCGGCAATACGGCTTAAAGCGGGTGATATACTACTGCTTATGTCTGATGGGGCTGTTAGCGATGGCCTTGGCTGGATAAGGGCTGAGCTTGAAGCCTTCAGGGAGGGTACCGCCAAAGACCTTGCCCGCCATATTGCCGAGTGCGCTAAATCACGCCGCGGTGATACGCGGCAGGATGATATTACGGTTATTGCCCTTATTCTCGAGCGATGCCCTTAAAAAACACTTGCAAAAAATCGAAAAGATGGTATAATGGTTTCATAAATGCGATGATAAAGAAAAGTAGCCTTGTGTGAGGATTTAAAGAGAGGGCAGGTTTTGGCTGTGAGCCGCCTATTTCCCCGCAAGATGAAGTTCCCTTTTGAGCAGTGCGGCTGAACTAAAAAGTAGGCTGCAACGGATTGGCACCGTTATAGCCGCAAGAGTGTTTGCTCATAAAAGCAAAAATTACGGGTGGTACCGCGGAGTTTACTATTTACAACTTCGTCCTGTTATGCAGGGCGGAGTTTATTTTTATACAAAAATGAATGATGAATAATGAAAAATGAATAATTAAGGTGTGCCTGTGGCACATTTTATATCCGTCGGCAGAGCCGACACCAAAACTCTTCACTTTTCACTATTCACTATTCACTCACATTTGTAAAACGTTCAGGAGGATAAATATGAAAGAACAGTTAAACGGGATTCTTGAAACCGCAAAGGCATCAATCCTTGCGGCAGATAGCGAGCAGTCTATCGAAGAACTGCGAGTAAAATATCTTGGCAAAAAGGGAGAGCTTACCGCATTACTTAAGCAGATGGGCTCACTCTCCCCCGAAGAGCGTCCTAAAATGGGTCAGCTTGTAAACGAGGCTAAGGCTCAGGTTGAGGCTCTTATCACCGATAAGGCAAAGGAGCTTAAGGAAAAGGCTACCGAGCTTAAATTAAAAGAGGAAACTATTGATATCACCATGCCCGCAAAGGCGGTTAAGAGGGGTAAGCTTCATCCCCTTAACACCGTGCTTAACGATATGATAGATATTTTTCAGTCCATGGGCTTTGATGTGGTGGATGGCCCCGAGGTTGAAACCGACCATTACAACTTTGAGTGCTTGAACGTTCCCGCAGACCATCCCGCAAGGGATATGCAGGATACCTTCTATCTTGCAGAAAATCTCCTGCTTCGCACCCAAACCTCTGCGGCACAGATAAGAACTATGGAAACAAGAAAGCCCCCCATCCGCGTTATCTGCCCCGGTCGTGTTTTCCGCGCAGATGAGGTTGATGCTACCCACTCCCCCGTTTTCCATCAGATTGAGGGACTTGTAGTAGATAAGGGCATCACCCTTTGCGATCTTAAGGGAGTTCTCGAGCAGTTTGCTCATGAAATTTACGGAAGCGATACAAAGGTTAAGTTCCGTCCCTCCTTCTTCCCCTTTACCGAGCCCTCGGTTGAGGTTGATGTTAGCTGTAGTGAGTGCGGCGGCAAGGGTTGCCGTGTTTGCAAGGGAGCAGGCTGGATAGAGATTTTAGGCGCAGGTATGGTGCACCCCAACGTGCTTCGCTCCTGCGGAATTGACCCTGAGGTATATAGCGGCTTTGCTTTTGGTATCGGTCTTGACCGACTCACTACAACCCGTTATAAGATAAGCGATATCCGTTTGCTTTTCGAAAACGATAAGCGTTTTCTTGAACAGTTTTAATAAGGAGGGCATATAAAATGAAAATATCACTTAATCAGTTAAAAAACTATGTAGAAATAAATGTGCCCGTAGAAGAGCTTTGCGACCGTATGGTTATGGCAGGCTTTGAGGTTGAAAGCATTGAGCGCGAGGGCGATAACATAAAAAATGTTGTTGCCGCAAGAATAACCGAGCTTACTCCCCATGAGGATAGCGACCATCTGCAGATTTGCCGGATGGATATAGGCTCAGGTAAAACCGTTCAGATAGTTACGGGCGCCCAGAACATTAAAAAGGGAGACCTTGTTCCCGCCGCTTTGGATGATAGCTATCTGCCCAACGGCGCTCACATTAAGGCAGGCAAGCTTCGCGGCGTGGATTCCCTTGGAATGCTCTGCTCAGGCGAAGAGCTCTGCCTTACCGAAGAGGATTACGAGGGCGCAGGAGTTTACGGTATTCTCATTCTCCGCGATGAATGGGAAACGGGCACCGATATGCGCACCGTTTTGGGTCTTGATGATTATATTATTGACTTTAAGATTACCGCCAACCGCCCCGATTGCAACTGCTTCTTAGGTGTTGCTAAGGAGATTTCGGTAGTACTTGGCACCAAGTTTAATCCCCCCGTTCCCTCTTACAAGACCGTGGGCGGAGATATTAAGGATTTTATCGATGTTACGGTGGAAAACTATGACCTTTGCCCCCGCTATGTTGGCAGAATTGTAAGAAACCTCAGAATTAAGCCCTCGCCCGTTTGGATGCAGAAGGCTATTACCGCATCGGGTATGCGTCCCATCAATAATATAGTTGATATCACCAACTTTGTTATGCTTGAAACAGGTCAGCCTATGCACGCCTTTAACTATGATGACCTTGCAGGTAAGCAGATAATCGTAAGGAACGCCCGCCAGGGCGAAAAGATAACCACCCTTGATGGCAAGGATTATAACCTTACCTGCGATATGCTTGTTATTGCCGATGGCGAAAAGCCCTCCTGCCTTGCAGGTATTATGGGCGGTAAGGAAAGTGAAATTGAGGATGATACTAAAAATCTCTTCCTCGAATCCGCTAAGTTCAGACGTGATAATATCCGCCACACAGGAAGAAGCCTCGGTATCCGCACCGAATCAAGCGGCCGCTTTGAAAAGGGCGTGGATATTATAAACACCGCCTTTGCAATGGAGAGAGCATTACAGCTTATAGACGAGCTTGATGCGGGTGATATTATTGAAGGCTCCATCGACCGCAACCTAGGGTTGCCCGAGGATAGAATCTTAACCGTTACCACCAAGAGCATTTTAGAACTTTTGGGCGTTGAGATTCCTGATGAAACCATCGTTTCTATTCTTAACAGTTTGGGACTTTCAACCGTTTACGATAACGGCACCGTTACCGTAAAGGTTCCTTCTATCCGTGATGATATCGAAGGCAGAGCAGACCTTGCCGAAGAGGTAATGCGAATTTACGGTTACGACCATATTGTAGGTACCGCTATGCGCGGCGATGTTGTAAGAGGAAAGAAACTTCCCTCCCGCATTAAAGATGATAAGGTTAAGTCCGCTATGCTCGCCATGGGCGCTTATGAGATTGCCACCTATTCCTTTATTGCTTCGGGCGCTATCGATACCCTCCGCCTTGATGCCGAGGATGAGCGCAGAAACGCCGTTAAGCTTATTAACCCCTTGGGTGATGAGTATTCAACCCTTCGCACCCAGCTTACAACAAGTATGCTCACCGTTCTTGCCACCAACATTAACCGTAAGATAGAAGAGGGCCGTTTCTTTGAGATAAGCAAGCGCTTTGTTCCAAAAGCGTTACCCCTTACCGAGCAACCCGATGAGCTTGCCACTATGTCCATCGGAATTTACGGCAAGGATGAGGATTTCTTCACCTTAAAGGGTATAATAGAAGAGGTTATGAAGCTCTTCGGCGCCCACACACAGTATAAGCGAAGCGCCGAGCCCTATCTCCACCCCGGCAGGCAGGCAACAGTTCTTGCCAACAACAAGCCCGTTGCCGTTTTCGGTGAGGTTCATCCCGCAGTTGCCTCCCAGTATGATATTGAAACCAAGATTTATGTTGCCGAAATAAAGCTGGATGTGCTTTACACCATAGAAAAGCGCAAAACGGTTTATAAGGCGCTGCCTAAGTTCCCCGCCACCCAGCGCGACTTTGCAATGCTTTGCGATATTGATATCCCTGTTGGCGACCTTGAGAGCGCTATCATAAGCGGCGCCAGCCGATTGCTCGAAAAGGTGGAGCTCTTCGATGTTTATACAGGCTCTCAGATTCCCGAGGGCAAGAAGAGCGTGGCATTCAGCGTATGGCTCCGCTCGGCCGAAGCAACCCTTACTGATGAGCAGATAGATGCCACCTGCGCCCGTATTATTGAAAAGCTTACCAAGGTAGGCGCCGAGCTGAGAAAATAATACTTGCACTTTTTGGGATATCGTTATACAATAGTAATATAAATTGCGAAAACAGAGGTGTTATTTATGAATGATAGAACTATGACCTTCTCTTTAGGTGACCAAACCGAGCAGGAAATCAGAAGGATTCTTACCGAGGTTTACGATGCCTTGAAGGAAAAAGGCTATAATCCCATAAATCAGATTGTGGGATATATTCTCTCGGAGGACCCCACCTATATCACAACACATAATAACGCCCGCAACCTGATAAGAAGGATAGACCGCGACCTATTATTACAATCCCTTGTTAAATATTATTTAACTGCATAAAAATTCCCCCGTTCATTAGGGAAATGTTCTTAGAGAACATTTCCCTAAAGTTTTATTCGCCTTACGGCGAATTCTATTGCTTCGCAGTGGTATTTGGGCTTTCGCCCAAGTGATATTCGCTTCGCGAGTTTGTGGCGAATAAAATATCACGCTGACTTTAGTCAGCATATCACTTAACAGACAAAAAGAAAGAGAAGACTCGTTGCAAAAAACGAATCTTCTCTTTTCTGTTGTTAGTAGATTTGAGCTACTGCCCATCTGTATTTGTACTTACAAATGCGATGCTGGTTCTAACCCGACATATTATTCTATGCTAAAACAAAAACTTCGCTAACGACATTGCGCTTTGACGAACGGGGGTTAGTTTTTTATTTTAGAAATTAACTGTTTTACCTGCGGGGATTTCGAATACTTCTCCATCCTTTTCTATCCATAAAGGAATAGCAGAAGGATTATAAACGCTCTTTTCGTTTGCCGCCACCCTTAAATTTTTAAGGGCTGTGATATAATCATAAATCTCCATATTGGTAGCAAACCAGATGTCTTCTTTATTTTCGCTAAGCAGTTTAATAACATCTTCTATAAATTGCCACTTTTCCTCAGTCTTAAACTCAAAGCTATGGCCCCAGATATAAAGCAAGGGATCATTATTATACTTTGAGCTCATTTTTTCAATAAAGCGTTTAGCGCACTCCATGGCGCCATCGTGATGGGTTGTGGGGTGCCACTCGAGAAAATTCTCAGGCAGAGAGAATTTTTTTGTGTTTTTTGTGGTGCGGCTATAAAGGATACCGCATTCATTTAAGGCGCTTATGACCTCTTCATTGTAATCACCAAAGGGGTAGGACATACCGCAAACGGTATATTCCGCTATATCCTCTAATTTTCTGCGGTCATCTATAACCTCGTTTACAAGGGTGGTTTTGGGCACCCTTGTGGGCCAACAGTGGTTATAGGTATGGCAAGAGATTTCGTGGCCCTCATAAATTTTCTTGATTTCACTAAGCTGTTCGCCGCTTAGATTCTTGTATTTTTTAGAATTAAGGTGAAAGCTACCCTTTACACCGTAGCGGTTAAAAAGGTCTATGAGCCTTTTATCCTCTACCGCACCGTCATCATAACTAAAAGTAACGATAAATTTTTTGCCATCCTTATATCTGTTAAAGCTTATCATTTTATCACCTTTATCTGACAGCAGCCCATTGTATCAAGGGCGGCGTTATGGGTTTCGGGGGTAACACCTGCGCAGCAGGCGGCATCCACCGAGATTTCATTTTCGGGGAAATTTGCTTTAAGCAAAAGGGCATTTGAAACCACACATATATCGGTGCAAAGACCGATAAGCTGAGCGCTGAACCTATCGCCAACCTTATTTTCGATGATGCGGGGCAAATTCACCGAGCCGAAGGTAATTTTCTCAACAACGGTATAATCCTTGCCCGTTAAGGCCGCCTCAATTTTAGGATTAAGCTTATGGCCATCCGTACCCTTTATGCAGTGAGGCACGGGTAAATTTTTGCCCTCGGCCGAACACATATAATTTTCATAATGGGTATCAAGTGTTACGAAAATCTTACCCTCAAAGCCCCTTATCTTTTCCGCCGCATTATCTATTATGGACAGCGCCTCTTTGGTGCCGAGAGCCCCATCAACAAAATCGTTCTGAATATCAACAACTATGAGTATTTCTTCCATATTGCACCTTAAAAACAAAGCCCCAAGAAACTCTTGGGGCTTTTGATTTTGATTTTAATTATCTTACAGACTGCTTCTTAGCCCCAAAGGTAACAGCGGCGGCTGCAAGAGCAACAATTGCAAAGCAGATTGCGGTTGCGCTACCTGTTTTGGGGGATTCGGGCTGAACAGTTACGGCACCGGTGGTGGGGTCGATAACAACATCCTTATAGGTTGCAACAACAACAACATCGGTGTAAGGCTTAATCTCAACAGTAGTTTCAGTAAGAGAGCCCTTAACGATATCGTAATCGGTGCCCTTGACTGCTTCAACAAGGCCGTTAGCAAGAGGGATTACCTTGCCCTCGGTATCAGCGGCGGTGCCTGTAGCAGCTGCATTCTTGTAAACCTTAAAACCGGTAAAATCAACGGTTTTACCATCTTTTTCAATGGTAGCAGGAGCTGTAACTGTAAAGGTGCTGCCCTCATTAACATTAACGGTAGCGGGCTTAACATTATCAGAAATATCAGCACTCTTTTCAGGAACGATGGTGGTAACAGCATAAACCTTATCAGCAACAGGGCTGG
This sequence comes from Clostridia bacterium, assembly GCA_017465085.1. Lineage (GTDB taxonomy): Bacteria > Bacillota > Clostridia > Oscillospirales > Acutalibacteraceae > UBA737. The sequence goes on from JAFTWW010000006.1 coordinate 25,371, forward strand.
ACTCGGCGCTAACCGCTACCGAAAGCACGAAAATGGAAACTACGCAGAGAATTAAAGCTATTATTTTTTTCATCTCGAAGAACCTCCATAAAGTTAAAATATTCTTTATTATAAAGATTATAACACCTTTATTTATAAATGTAAATAAAAAATTTTGTTTTTTCTACTTTTTCTTAGTATCCCAAATCCTCTTCCGAAATTATAACGGTTATTCTACCCTCTTCTTTCTGCCTTCCGCTGACAAGATAGCTACGGCAAATCCTCTGGGGAGAGGCGCAGCCATCGGTCATATCGGGGTTATCGTTATTAAGAAGAGAAACGCAGTGACCAAGCTTTGAGCAGGGGGTATTGCAGGAAAGGCGCACGCAGTTTTTAGGCGCGGCAATCCTTTTAATTCGCAAAAAAGCCTCTTTGGTGTTTTCTACTATCTTGTTTTTACCTACTATAACAACCACTTTTTCGGGGCCGAAGGCAATGGCAGAAACGCGGTTAGCAAAGCCATCAACATTTACAAGCTCTCCCTTTTCGGTTACAGCGTTAGAGGAGGTAAAGTAAAAATTACATCCGATAATGCCCTTGAATATTTCCAAGGGGTTTTCGGCGTTAAACCTATCAAGGTAATTATATTTTTCGCCCTTGATAAGTTCTAAAACCCCGCTCTCTATAAGGGTTTGAGAGCCGCCGCTTGAAACGGTACACCCCTCGGGGAGCATAGCCTTTACCTCGTTTACAATATCCGCCTTGGTCTTAGCATATATTACGCTGAAATTATTGGCTTTAAGGGCATTTACAGCCCTTTCTATTCTCTCATTCATCATTTAATTCCTCCAAGGATTATTCCGCCGCCGATTACGGTTTCGCCATCATAGAAAACTGCTGATTGCCCAGCGCTTGCGGCCCTTTGCGGCCTTTCGAACTCTATAATCACGCCGTTTTCTATGGGGTGAAGAATTGCTTTTTCTTCTTTATGACGGTAGCGGAGCTTGGCGGTAACGGATAACTCTCCCTCCAACTTATCAAAGGGGATAAAATTAACATCCCTTACCATAACCTGCCTATAAAACAGATGCTCCTCATCACCTAAAATCACCCTGCCGCTTGCCGCATCCTTATCTATAACAAACTGCGGCTTGCCAAGGGCGATACCAAGACCTTTGCGCTGACCGATGGTATAGTTTATAACTCCCTCGTGCCTGCCTAATATATTGCCGTGGATATCAACATAATCACCCTTGGGGTATTTTTTGCCCGTAAACTCCTCGATAAAGGCGGCATAATCGCCATCGGGAACAAAGCATATATCCTGGCTATCCGCCTTATCCGCATTCATAAAGCCGTTTTCAGATGCAATCCGACGCGCCTGCGCCTTAGTAAGCTCACCTAAAGGGAAAAGACTATGGGAAAGCTGATGCTGATTAAGGCAATAAAGCACATAGCTTTGGTCCTTAGCCGCATCCTTTGCCTTTTCAAGATGGTATCGTTCACCGTATTTTTTTATAATTGCATAATGCCCCGTAGCTATTTTATCAAAGCCTTCGCCAAGCGCTATTTCCAGCATTTTGCCGAACTTAATATTCTTATTGCATACGATGCAAGGGTTAGGCGTTCTTCCCGCCTCATATTCTGAAACGAAGTTACCTATAACAATATCCGAAAATTCCTGCTTTAAGCAAATTTCTCTATGCTCGATATTAAGCCGCTCACAAACCTGTTTTGCCGCGGCCGATTCGTTTACAGCAGTATCGGAAAGGCTAAGTGTTGCTCCCGTAACATCGAGGCCCTCATCCATCAGTCGCTTTGCCGCTACCGAGGAATCCACACCGCCGCTCATACCGGTTAAAACCTTCATATTTTCTCCTTATAGCTAATATGTATTTAGTATAGCATATTTTTTATTACGATACAAGCAGGTAAGTTTATGGAAAATTTAGATAACAAGCAACCCGCAGAGCAGAAAACGAAGCGTAAGGATATACTGCTTGCCGTTATCATAACCGAGATGGTATGCGTAGCTTTAATTCTTGTGGGCGTTTTACTGCTAAAATACCTTTCTGCCGAGAACTTTAATGAGGCGCTGAGCTTTTACAGTGAGTATTTTCTGACTGAAACTACCGTAAGCGAAGTGATAAACATATGAAATTAAGGCTCTTCGGCACCGAAGTTTATATATCCTTTCTTTTCGCCGCCCTTATTGCCTTTATGCTTGCAACCGACCGCACGGGGCTTATCATTCCCACCATATTCGCCTGCGCCGTTCACGAAGGCGGCCACCTATTTGCAATGTGGATATGCGAATGTCAACCAAAATCCATAAGACTTATTCCTGCCTCGGTACAGATTGTAAGAGGGTTTTCAGCAAAGCCCCAGGGTGAGATTACTATAGCCCTTTTAGGACCAGCCGCAAATATTGCGGTTTTCCTTTGCCTTTTGCTTAATTACTTTTTATTCCAAAGTGAAAATGTTCTTATTTTTGCCCTCACCAATCTTATTATCGCGGTTTTTAATCTCCTGCCCGTAACGGGACTTGACGGCGGAACGGTACTAAAAAACCTGATAGCAAGAAAAACCGACATCTACACCGCCGAGCGAAAAGTAAGCATAATAACCCTTGTTCTATCCGCCGCCATGTTTTTTGCAGGGGTTTATATACTCATAAGCGGCAAATTTAATATTTCGGTGTTTATAATGGCGATTTATCTGTTAATCAGTGGGTTGGTGAGGAGATGAAAAACGACCGCACCGCGAGGGTGCAGTCGTTATTTTGGCGCGCCGAAGAAGATTCGCCCGAGAAACTTCCGCGTTTCTCGGCACGCACCCGTCAGCGCAAACAGTTCCCCGAACTGTTTGCTTCCGAGCAACAGTCCCTGTTGCTCTCCTTCCTTTTCGAATCTCCCTCTCTACACAAAAAATAACGACCGCACCGCGAGGGTGCAGTCGTTATTTTGGCGCGCCGAAGAAGATTCGAACTCCCGACCTTCTGGTCCGTAGCCAGACGCTCTATCCAGCTGAGCTATCGGCGCATTTTTTTGGTTGCCAAAGTATAATATCACAAATCTTCCGTAAAATCAATAGTTAATTTCAAATTTTTTTATTTTTTTGGGGAGTGAGGCTATATAAATTCCTTTTTATCCGCTCTTAACAGCGCTGTATGGGGCCCTCCGATGCTTATTCTGATGTTAGGTCTTGGGCTTTATCTCACCCTTAAAACAAGATTTTTTCAGTTCCGTCGCCTCGGCGCCTCGTTAAAGGGGGCCTTTTCGGGCGGCGGTACGGATGGGGTTTCTCCTTTTCAAGCCTCCTGCACCGCCCTAGCCGCCACTCTTGGCACAGGCAACATCGTGGGTGTTACGGGCATCATCGCCCTTTGCGGAGGCGGTGTTATATTCTGGATGGTGGTATCGGCCTTTTTGAGTATGATTATTAAATTTGCCGAAATCACCCTTACTATGCTTTACAGGAAACGGGTGGGTGGAGAATTTGCAGGGGGACCTATGTATTATATTAAATACGGTCTTCCCCCGCGGTTTTTACCCCTTGCTTTCATCTTCTCCTCCTTTGCGCTTATTGCCGTTTTGGGCTCGGGAAATATGGTGCAGGTTAACACCCTGCTTACAGGAATTAACGGGATTTTGCCCGAGGGCAACCAAAATATAAGGTTTTATGTAAACCTTTTGGTTGCTGTTTTCTGCGCAGTATCGGGGGCGGCAATACTCCTTGGCGGCGCTAAACGGATAGGGCTTTTTGCCGAGCGGTGTGTTCCCTTTATAACCCTTCTTTATACCGCTCTCGCCCTTGCTGTTATTATCCCGAACATAAGCCGCTTGCCCTCGGTTTTTGCCGATATAATAAAGGGCGCCTTCAACCCTAAAAGCGTTGCGGGAGGCGGCGCCGCCACCTTGCTTACGGTTATCAGGCGGGGAGTTTCCAGAGGGATTTTCTCCAACGAGGCAGGGCTTGGCACAGCTCCTATGGCCTATGCAAACACGGTGGGAAAAAGCCCCGTAAAAGTTGGTATGATGGGTATTTTTGAGGTGTTTTGCGATACGGTTCTAGTCTGTACGCTTACGGGAATTGCTGTGCTGAGCTCGGGTGCGGATATATATGGGCTTAGCCCCGCCGCCGCGGTGTTTAAGGTTTTTGAATCTGCGCTCGGCGGAATTGCGGTACCGCTTATCTCCCTTATCATCTGCTTTTTTGCCTATACCGCATATATAGGCTGGGGCGTTTATGCCGCCAGCGTATCGGGATTTTTATTCGGGTATAAATTTTCTAAAGCCTTCACCCTTATTTACTGTTTGACCTGTATTTTGGCTCTGTTTATAAATAATTCTGCCGTTTGGGAGCTGAGCGAAGCCCTAAACGGAATAATGGCGCTTCCTAATCTCTTGGCAATTTTTCTGCTGACACCTAAGGTTATAAACGAAATGGGCAAAGAGGATATATAAAAATATCCTCTTTACATTCTGACTCATTATTGGTATAATAATTATCCCAAACAAGTGAGGTATCAGAATGAAATACTTAATCAATGCCGAAGCCTATATAGGCGCCTTCCCTATGCCCAGCATAGCGGTAGATAAATATATTAAGTTATCATCAGCAGTGCAGCTAAAGGTACTGCTTGTTTGTATGCGCAATTCCTCCGCACCCATTGAAAGCGAAGAGATAGCCAGAATTCTTAATATTTCCGAAAAGGATGTTGAGGATGCCCTTATCTATTGGTCGGGTTGCGGTATTTTAACCGCTCAGGTACCCACAGCCAAGGCTATTGAAAAGGAAGAGGAATTTGTAAGCCGTTGCGAAAAGCCCACAAGAGAGGATGTGGCAAGGCGGGGCAACGAGGATAAAAAAATCCGCTTTTTGCTGAGTGAAGCGCAGCTTAAGTTCGGCAGAAACCTCAAAATGAACGAGGCAAGCACTTTTGTTTGGCTTTGCGACGATGTGGGTATTGATGTTTCGGTATTACTGTTACTTATCGAATATGCGGCTAGTGAAAACAGTAAAAATATCACCTTTATCGAAAAAACTGCGCTTAAATGGAAGCAAAGAGGCGTTGAAACCGTTTTAGATGCCGAAAAGCAGATTGCGGAAGAAGCCACCAAAAAGCTTGCAGTAGCCGTGGTGCAGAAGGCCTTTGGTATCGAACGCCGAAAGCCCAGCGAAAAGGAGCTTTCACTTTGCAACATCTGGATAAATGATTGGGGCATATCCACCGAGCTTCTGGTTGGAGCCTACAATATATGTATAGATAAAAATGCAAAGCTTAGCTTTCCTTATATTCACAAAATTTTGGAGAGCTGGCATAAAAAGGGCTATAAAACCGCCGCCGATATAGAAAAGGGCGAGCAGGTAAAGAAGGCTCAAAAGGAAGATAAAAAGGGCTTTGCCGCCTATGACCTTGATGCCTTTGAAAGAATGCTTAATTCTGATGATTAAAAGCAGGGGAATGAAAATATGTTAAACCGCGAAACCGCCTACTCCTTGGCCTTTGAGGAGCAAAGAAATGCTCTTAAAAGGAAAACCGCCTTATACGAAAAGGCTTTAGAGGAGCTTAAAGCTAAAAATAACAGAATAGATGAGATAGACCGCACCCTTAAAGCCCTTGGCGCCAAAATAGGCATCACCGTGCTTTCGGGCGACCTTAAGGAGCTTGACCGTATGCAAAAGCTCATAACCGCTCTGGCGGAAGAAAGGGATGCTATCCTGCAGAAAAACGGCGTTACTCCCGCCGAATTTTCCTGCCAGCTTTGCAAGGATACAGGTTATATTGACGGCAAGGTATGCTCCTGCATAAAGGATGCCGCAAAGAAGCTTCTTATCAAGAGCCTTTCCGAAGAGCTCCCCCTTGAAGAGTGCCGATTTGAGCGCTTTGACCTTAAATATTATCCCGATGAGGATACTCCCGCGGGTAATCCGAGGAGAAGAATGGAAACGTTGCTTAAGCTTTGCAAGGATTATGCCGAAAGCTTTTCTCCCTCTTCTCCGAGTCTTCTCTTTATGGGCGATGCAGGACTTGGCAAAACCCATCTTTCCTTAAGCATTGTATATGAGCTTTTAAGCCGCGGCTTTGATGTTATCTATGGCTCGGCATATAATCTTTTATCAGCTATGGAGAATGACCACTTCCAGAATCGTACCAACGAGAGCTTCTCGGCCGCTGTTACCTGCGACCTTTTAGTTATAGATGACCTTGGCAGTGAGTTTGTTTCGCCCTACATACAGTCTATGTTCTATAATGTTATTAACACAAGGCTTCTTGCAAACAGACCTACAATTATAAACACCAATCTTAATATGAAGGAGATTGAGCAGAGATATTCCGCCCGTATCTCATCAAGATTTATAGGCGGCTACACCGCCAAAAAGTTTATAGGCAACGATATAAGACAGATTAAGATGACTGAGAAAAAATAACAATAAACGCGAAGGAGTTATACTCCCTCGCGTTTAATTTTTTCTTATTTTATTGCTTCCTTAAACCATTTCATCCACTGATTTTTGATAACTATATGACCTGCAACCTGAGGGTGAACGCCATCAGCGGTGATTTTGTTAACGCCTACGCGGTCCACTGCCTTTTGTAATTCATCCTGCAAAGGAATAAAGGGTAAGCCATGCTTTTCGGCCAACTTCTTAGCAACCGCCGCTCTCTCGGCAACGCCTGTTTTGAAGAGTTCCCATCTGTTAGGTACCTCTTCGGTATTGCGGGTGGATGCATTTTCAAAAACATAAGGCTCCATAATGGCAATTTTTGTTTCGGGCAGTTTCTCTTTAAGAACGGTGAGAAGATGATTGTAATAAAACTCAAAATCCTCAGTATCAACACCGTTTTTATTACCGATTTCGTGCCAGATATCGTTAACGCCTATGAGTATGCTTAAATAATCAGGCTTGAGATTGATGAAATCCACCTTAATTCTCGCAATTAAATCGGTAATTCTGTTGCCGCCGATACCACGGTTTACAACCTCATATTCCTCGCCGAACTCAAGCTCAAGGTCACCCTTAGCAAGATAAGCGTAGCCATTACCCATACCGTAAAAATCGTTACGGTTTCTACCGCAATCGGTTATGGAATCTCCCTGAAATAATACTCTTTTCATTATTATCACCTCAAAAATTTTGGTCTAATTGAATTATACTATGCCTTGTATTTTTGTCAACCTTTTTCAGATGTAAAAAAGGACATAATTTTTGTATTTTTCAGCAATAAATTCCTTGTAAATAGTTATCCTTTGCTTTATAATAAATTTGAAAATACTTTCTTTGGAGGAAATTATGAGTTTTATTAAAGAGGATTTTTTACTTACAAATGAAACTGCAAAAAAGCTTTATCACACCTATGCCAAAAAGATGCCTATTATCGACTATCACTGCCACATTAACCCTAAGGAGATAGCCGAAAACCACACCTTTGGCAGTATTACTGAGATATGGCTGGGCGGCGACCATTATAAATGGCGCGCCATCCGTTCCAACGGTGTTCCCGAGGAAGAAATCACAGGCAATACCGATGATTTCACCAAGTTTTTGCGTTTTAGTGAAGTTATGCCCAAGCTCATAGGCAATCCTATGTACCATTGGTCCCACTTGGAGCTTGACCGCTATTTCGGTTTTGAGGGCACCCTTTCGGGCGATAACGCCAAGGAGGTTTTCGAACTTTGCAACGAGAAGCTTAAAACCCCCGAATTATCGGTTTTAAGCATTATCAAAAACTCTAATGTTGCTATGATAGGCACCACTGATGACCCCATTGATACTTTAGAGTGGCACAAGGCTATTGCCGAGAAGGGCGAGTGCGCCGCCAAGGTGCTCCCCTCTTTCAGACCCGATAAGGCGGTTAATATTGATAAGGCAGGCTTTTCCGATTATATCCTTAAATTAGGCAAGGCCGCAGATATGGAGCTTACGAGTGTTTCCGCCGTTTGTGCCGCCCTTGCTAAGCGCCTTGATTTCTTCTGTGAGATGGGTTGCCGCGCCACCGACCACGGCCTTGACTATATGGTTTACCTGCCTGCAACCGAAGCAGAGGTTAATAAAATCTATAAAAAGGCGTTAAAGGGCAAGGCTATCACTCAGGAGGAAGCCGATAAATATAAAACCTTCCTTTTACTTTTCTTGGGCCGCGAATATGCTAAGCGCGGTATCGTAATGCAGCTACATTACGGCGTTCAGCGTAACACAAACACCAATAAATTTGCATCCCTCGGCGCCGATACGGGCTTTGACTGCATCTCTACCAAGGAGTGTTGCTTTGGTCTTACGGGTTTCCTTAACGCCCTTGAAAGCGATGGACTTTTACCCAAGACCATCATCTATTCTCTTAACCCCCACGATAATGAGCTTATCGGCACGGTGCTCGGCTGTTTCCAGGGCACCGAGGCCGCAGGTAAGATTCAGCACGGCTCTGCCTGGTGGTTTAACGATACTAAATCGGGTATGGAAGCTCAGCTTAAATCCCTTGCAAATCTCTCGGCCCTTGGCAACTTTATCGGTATGCTTACCGATTCAAGAAGCTTTTTATCCTACACCCGCCACGAGTATTTCAGAAGAATTCTCTGCAACCTGATAGGAACCTGGGTTGAAAACGGCGAATACCCCAATGATGAAAAGTATCTCGGCAAGCTGGTAGAGGATATCTGCTACAATAACGCCGCTAAATACTTTGGTTTAGAATAGTATGGAATATATTTTAGCCTCGGCCTCGCCGAGAAGAAAAGAGCTTTTGGAGCGGGTAATACCTTACTATGTATGCCTTCCCGCTGATGTGGATGAGAGCATACCCGAAGGTATTCCTGCAAATAAGGCGCCCGAATATTTAAGCCTTAAAAAAGCAAGGCATATAGCGAAGGATAACCCCGATGCAGTTATAATCGGCGCCGATACCTGCGTTATTTTAGATGATAAAATTTTAGGCAAGCCCCAATCAATTGAAGAGGCTAAGGAAATGCTTACCTGCCTTTCGGGCAAAGCCCACCTTGTTATAACGGGTTGCTCCATTGTAAAAGGACATAAGGAAATCACCTTCAGCGAGGTAACCGAGGTTGAGTTTTATCCACTTACCGAGCAAGAAATCAATGAATATATTGCAACAGGTGAAAGTATGGATAAGGCAGGCGCATACGGAATCCAGGGCAAAGGCTCCCTGCTTGTTAAAGGGATTGCGGGCGACTATTTCAATGTTGTAGGCCTACCTATTGCAAGACTCGCAAGGGAAATAAAAAAATTATAAGTTTAGAGTTATGAATAGGGCTTCGCCTTATGTTATGATATTCGCGATGCGAATATCTGATGAAAACCCGCCTCCACTTGTCAGGGGAGGTGGATTTTGCGAAGCAAAAGACGGAGGGGTAGTCGTTCTCTCCCTCCGTCCTCGTTACACTCGGACACCTCCCTCATTAGAGGGAGGCTTTTTTACCAAAAATCAGATTGACATATAAAGGTATAAACTATATAATTAAAGCAAATCGGTCTATGAAAGAGTGAAAAATTGTGAATTTTACTGTAAAAATGCTACGAAACGAGCATTGGTGGGGCGGCACCGCCGAGCACGGCAAATATATGGCCCTTCAGCTTCAAAATGGCTAAGGGAGAATTTAATTTAGAGGGCGGAGAATATATCATCCCCGCTCCCCTTGACCGCTTAATATATTTTAAGAAAATTTAAGATATAAACAAAAAAGGTTGTTCCCTCGGGAACAACCTTTTTAATTTTTATTATACCGATAAATCTTCAACGATAAGCTCGCGGACTGCATTTTCATCCTCAACCTTATCTCTTACGGCGAAGAACTTTTCGGCAACCTGTGGGAAGAGGGCGTAGCTTAGTACATCCTCACCTGTTTTGCCGATGCCCTTTTCCTTCATCTCAACCGCATACTTTTTAAGCTCGGGCTCGATAAGATCGGCAGGGCGGCAGGTAATAACCTCATCATCGCCGATTGCTTTCTTGCGAACCTCCTCGTTTACGGGAGCGGGAAGAGCGCCGTATTCGCCCTTAAGGAGAGCCTTGGATTCCTTGGGAACCATCTTGTAACGCTCACCCGAAAGAACGTTCATAACTGCCTGAGTACCAACTATCTGACTGGTGGGGGTTACGAGGGGTGGGAAGCCAAAATCCTCGCGTACCTTGGGTACCTCGGCTAAAACATCATAGTACTTATCCTCGGCGCCTGCCTGCTTAAGCTGAGAAATCAGGTTAGAAAGCATACCGCCGGGCACCTGATAGATAAGAGTTTTGGTATCAACGTTGAGCACCTTGGGATCAAGGGTGCCCTCTGCCTTCATCTTATCGGCAACGGTGCGGAAATGAGCGGCCACCTCACCGAGAGCATTCAGGTCAAGACCTGTATCATACTCGGTGCCCTGAAGAGTAGCAACAAGGGATTCGGTTGAGGGGTTTGCTGTGCCGTTTGCAAAGGGAGAGAGGGCGCAGTCAACAATATCAACGCCTGCCTGAGTGGCCATAAGGTAGGTCATATCACCTGTACCCGTGGTGTTGTGGGTATGAAGGTGAATAGGCACCTTAACGCTCTCTTTAAGCTTCTTAACGAGAGAATATGCATCAAAGGGTAAAAGCAGGTTAGCCATATCCTTAATGCAGATTACATCTGCGCCCATATTCTCAAGGGTTTTTGCAAGATTTACAAAATACTCCTCGTTGTGAACGGGGCTTTCGGTATAGCTGATGGCGGTTTCACAGATGCCGCCGTATTCCTTACAGCTCTTAACTGCCTGCTCTAAGTTGCGGGGGTCATTGAGCGCATCAAAAATACGAACAACATCAATACCGTTTTCGATAGATTTCTTAACGAACATATCAACAACATCATCAGAATAGTGCTTGTAGCCAAGAAGATTCTGACCGCGAAGCAACATCTGAAGCTTGGTGTTAGGCATATGCTTCTTAAGTGTGCGAAGCCTTTCCCAAGGATCTTCATTAAGGAAACGCATACAGGCATCGAAGGTAGCGCCGCCCCAGCACTCTAAGGACCAATAGCCGATTTTATCCAGCTTTTCGAGGGCGGGAAGCATATCCTCAAGCCTCATTCTCGTGGCCGCCTGAGATTGATGGGCATCACGAAGAATAGTATCAGTTATAAGTAAAGGTTTTTTATCCATAACTTTTCCTTTCTGTGTTTTTAGTAACATTAAAATCAACGTAAAATCCCTCCACCGCAAACGGTCCCCCTCCCTTTAGGCAAGGGAGGCGAGGGATCGGAAATTTTGTTGATAATTTGAGAGAAAATTGGTTGCAGAGCCGTTTTGAAGTGAGCGGTGCCGTATTATTATACTGCCCCGAACAAAAAGCGGCGTTGCGGACAATTTTACTTAACCAAAGAGAGAGATTAGTACGCCTGCGGCAATTGCAGAACCTATAACTCCTGCAACATTGGGACCCATGGCGTGCATAAGAAGGAAGTTAGAGGGATTTGCCTTCTGACCTACCGACTGAGATACACGGGCTGCCATAGGAACGGCGGAAACGCCTGCCGAGCCAATGAGGGGGTTAATCTTATTCTTGGTAAAGAGATTCATAAGCTTAGCAAGAAGAACGCCGCCTGCGGTACCGATACCAAAGGCAACAATACCCATAGCAAGTATCTTGAGGGTATCGGGGTTAAGGAAGGAGGCCGCAGTAGCGGTAGCGCCAACCGAGATGCCGAGGAATATGGTAACGATATTCATAAGCTCGTTCTGAGCTGTCTTGCAAAGTCTCTCAGCAACGCCCGATTCTTTCCAGAGGTTACCAAGCATTAGGCAACCTACAAGGCTGGTTGCGGAAGGAACAAGGAGGGCTACAAAGATGGTTACAACGATGGGGAAGATAATCTTTTCTGTTTTAGAAACCTGACGGAGAGGCTTCATAACGATTTCTCTTTCCTTCTTGGTTGTAAGCACCTTCATGATGGGGGGCTGAATTACGGGAACTAATGCCATATATGAATATGCGGCAACTGCGATGGGACCTAAAAGGTTGGGGAAAAGCTTTGAGGTAGTATAAATAGCGGTAGGACCATCAGCTCCGCCTATTATACCGATAGATGCGGCGGCTTCCTGGGGGAATCCCAAATAGAAGCATCCGATAAAGGTAACGAATATACCAAGCTGGGCAGCGGCGCCTAAGAGCAGGCTCTTAGGGTTGGAAATAAGAGGACCGAAATCGGTCATAGCGCCGATACCTATAAATATAAGGCAGGGGTAAAGGCAAGTCTTAACGCCTATGTAGAGTATATCCAAAAGTCCGCCCTCGGCCAAAATCACACCGTAATCGTGGTAGTGCTCAGAGCTACTATCCATAAACGCAGTCCACAATTCGCTGTGATACATTTCGGCTCCGGGGAGATTGGTAAGAAGCATACCGAAGGCAATACCTATAAGTAAAAGGGGCTCAAACTGCTTCTTTATAGCGAGCCAAAGCAGAAGCAAGGATATGCAGATCATTGCAAGCTGACCCCAGTTTTCACTAAAGTTTCCGAAAAGCATATAAAAGCCTGTGCTTTTCAGAAAGTCTATAATTCTTTCTAAAATATCCATTTGTGATTACCTCTTACGCGATTACACAAAGAACGGAGCCGCTTTCAACGGTTTCACCCTTCTGAACATTTACAGAAGCAACGGTGCCATCGCAGGGAGCCATAATTTCATTTTCCATCTTCATAGCTTCAAGGATAACAAGAACATCGCCCTTCTTAACGCTTTGGCCTGCGGATACCTTAACATCAAGGATGTTTCCGGGCATGGGGCTTGCTACGGTTTCGCCGCCTGCTGCTACGGGAGCAGGTGCTGCTGCGGGCGCAGGAGCTGCCTCGGGGGCGGGCGCGGCTACGGGAGCGGGTGCGGCTACGGGAGCAGCCTTAACCTCAGCTGCATCAATAGCCTCTACGGTGATTTCATAAGCGGTGCCGTTTACGGTTACTTTATACTGTTTCATATCTTTATACCTCTTTTTCAGTTTGTTTTTTTAGATTTTCTTAAATGAGATAACACGAAGAGCGTTAACATCTGTTCCCATCTCTTCTGCGATTACCGCGGTTACTGCCGCGATAATTTCCTGACGGTTCTCAATAACCGTGTTTACGGTTGCCGCAGGGGCTGCAGGGGTTGCCGCAGCAACGGGCTCATCAGCCTTGTTTACAAAGAAAAGACTAACTATCTTACAGATAATGATTATACATATAAGACCGATAAATACGGTGCCCATACCCATCACTACCACAAGCCAGTTAGGAATGTTTTCAGGCTGCAACGAAATTCCCGATAAAATATTTTCTAACATTTTTGCACCTCCCGAAATGCAATTTTTTAATACCCTGATTCTGCCCAAAGGTAGAATAAAAATATGTTTTTTCAGTTTGGTTTTTGGCATTTTTTACACCAAATCCCAAAAGAATACCAAATTAGGTCATTGTATAGTATATCACACTATTTTGCAAATCACAAGTATCTTTTCCAAGATTTGTGAAAAATTTAACTTTTAGGTTTTTCGCTTCATAATATGGTAGTGGACCTATGTAAATAATTAAGAGGAGTTACGATAATGGATGTAATGAATACCCCGCGTAACGAAGAGGAGCAGGTGCTTACTATGGCGTTTGTGAATATGCAACCTATGGGCGATGTTTACAGTCCCGAATCGGCGCTAAGAGCAGGTACTCTGTTCCCCGATATAGATAAGCCTTTCCGTATAGGAGGCAAGGAACGATGAATCAAAAAAGACTCAGAAGAAAAATATGGGAACTGGATTTTGCCATACACGAAATGGTGCTCTTTCTTGATACCCATCCTAAAAACGCGACCGCCCTTAACAGACTTAAAATGTACCGTAATGAGCGGGCAAGGCTTGTGGAGGAATACACCTCCCGCTTTGGCAGTATGAACGAAACCGCAAACTCAACCGAAATAGGCGGCTCTTGGGACTGGATAAACGGACCTTGGCCCTGGGAAAATAAATTTGCGGAGGAATAGTATATGTGGCAATATGAAAAGAAATTACAGTATCCTGTAAACATTAAAAACTCCAACCCCAAATATGCTCAGATTATAATAAGTCAATACGGCGGTTCAAATTGCAATTAGATATAGTAGAAATTAACCTCACCAAATAAACATACTGCGGTTTATGGCCGCAGCGGGAAGGTGAGAATATGACATTTTCGGAAAACTTATCTAAAGCATTAGCTAAACACATTAAGGAAACTAACAGCACACAGTTGAAGCTTGCCAACGAAAGTAATCTAAGCCACAGATTTGTGGGTGATATTATCCGCGGTGATTCTGTCCCTACCTTGAGAACCTTTGAACAGATATGCGCCGCGCTTGAGGTAACGCCTAATGATTTATTATTACGAGAAGAATATAATATCATCGAATCAAAACCGGTAACCAAAATATTTTGGAATCGTAAAATGGGTGATTTGGGTTATTTCCCTATTTGTCCAAACTGCAACATAACATTGGAAAGAGAATATCAGGCTTACTGTGACCGATGCGGCGCCAAGCTTAGTTGGAAACAGTATGACAAAGCCGAAATAATTTCTTCTAACGAATAAAAACACCCCCATCCAAACAGATGGGGGTGTTTATACTATGTATTATTATAATGCTCTAAAACGATATAATGATATCATTATATCACTCTTTAATCTCGGGTAGGCCCTTAATCGAAATCAGAAGGGAAATCAGACCCGAAAGCAGTGAAGCGGAAACCACTAATTTCCAATCCACCTCGTTTATAACCGCCGAGGTGCCGATGGTGGCGATTGCTGTTTCTGCAACAGTCTTAATAGCTCTCACGCCTGCAGCCTTAATCCATCTCAAAAATTTCTTCTTCATAATTCTCACTCCTTTACAATTCTTATCTGTACTCGGTCGATGGTCTGACCGTAAATACCTGCATAACCGCCTGCATCGGTATCGTTGCAGTTTCTTACCCAGGGTAGATAATCCTGACCCGAGAGTGAAACTCGATACTCAACCGCATATCCCTCAAGGCCTTCCAGCTTCATCTGAAGCCCATCGATAAGGTTGCCGTAAACACCAGCATATCCGTTCTGCTCCTTATCTAAATCCTTAACCCAAGGCAAGTATTTTCCGCCTACGGTATGAACTCTGTAAAGGATGCTGCCTTTATTAAGCCTTGCGCGGATGCCGTCTATAGCCTTTCCTATAATACCTGCATAGCCGCTTGAGTTTACCTCGTTATAGTCAACGATATCCGAAAGCCATTTACCCTTATTGGTATGAACGGCGTATATTACCGATACGCCGATGGGCAGATCCTTATCTAAATACTCGGTGGGGTTAATCCTCACATTTTCTCTTCGTACCTCAAAGTGAAGATGGGCGCCGTAGGAGTTACCCGTGTTACCCATAAAGCCTATTTCCTGACCCTCGGTAACAAAATCGC
>JAFTWW010000002.1 GCA_017465085.1 Clostridia bacterium
CCTCCTCGGTGATGGTATCAATAAACTTACCTATCATAGAGTGCTCCGAGGTGCCTATAAGATAAAGATACTCACCCTCAATCTTATACATCATAGCATCCATTTCCTCAAAGCTCATAACGCCTGTTACAACGTTGCTTCTGATCATAAAGGGAGGACTACAATAGGTAAAGCCCTTGTTTATCATAAAATCACGGGCATAGGCGGTAACTGCCGAGTGCATACGGGCAATATCGCCCATAAGATAATAGAAGCCCTCGCCTGCAACTCTGCCTGCGGCCTCCTTATCTATGCCATCAAACAGCGCCATAATATCGGTATGGTAGGGGATTTCAAATTCGGGATTTGATTTTTCGCCATACTGCTTAACCTCAACATTTTCGCTATCGTCCTTACCTACGGGTACACTATCATCAACAATGTTGGGTATTTTCATCTGAAGCTCTTTTACCTTGATTTCAAGCTCGGCTTCCTTTTCTTCGAGAGCCTTTAATTCTTCAGCCTGAGTAACAACGAGGGCCTTTAACTCCTCGGCCTCTTCACGCTGGCCCTTTGCCATAAGACCGCCTATCTGCTTGCTTATCTTATTTCTGTTAGCACGAAGGTCGTTGGCGCGGGTGTTTGCATCGCATTTTTCTTTATAAAGGGCAATAACCTCATCAACTAAAGGTAATTTGCTATCCTTGAATTTTTTCTTTATATTGTCTTTAACTAACTGTGGATTATCGCATATGAATCTGATGTCCAACATTTTTTAAGACCCCCAATAAAAGATATATTTTCTAAAGGTAAATTATATCATAAGGTTAAATTTCTGTCAAATGTATTATTAAATAAATATAGATAATACTATTATCGGTGATGATATGAAGGAGAAAAATAAAAAAGAAATAGTAAAGACCCCATCGGTAGCGCCCTGCACCGAGGCGCCGGAAAACACCTTTACCCTCGTTAATAAGTACGGCACCTATGAAATTCAGCCCACCGCTGATACGGATAATCAGTACCCCGCCATAGCTCAAGGCTATAACAAAAAGCAACAGAAGTTCCGTGGAGATAAACCCGAGGCGGAGGATAACGCAAGGCAGAGCCCTGCGAGTGAAGAGTGAAGAGATTTGGCGCACTTCGCACAGATGTAAATGCGGGCAGTCGGGGACTCCTGCCCCTACGTTTTATCTATATAGACATTTCGTAGGGACGGGCGTCCCCGACCGTCCGTAAAAAACAACAAAACTCTTATTTTATTTCCTGTTCTATATCATCGAAAATATCATCATCAAAGAACTCGCGGAGCGAAATTTCTAATCCATCACACAATTTTTTAAGGGTAACAACGCCTGCATTTTTACTGCCGCCGTTAATTATATTTTTTAAGGTTGAAGGCGGAACAGCGGAGAGCCTCGCGAGAGCGTTTACCGATAATCTGTTTTTCTCACAAAGCTGTAATAGTCTGTTCGCTACGGCTTTTCTTGTATCCATAATAACACTCCTAAAAAGTTTCTGATTTTAGTGTATGCTTTTTAGGGATACAACAACGACCATATATGGACTTTTTGGACCATATATGGTAAACTTGTGTAGGGAGTGATTTATTATGTGTAAAAACACTTGTTGCTTTTTCGGTCATAGAACCATAAATGAAACTGATGAGTTAAAATCAAAGCTTAATGATATTATTGAAAAACTTATTGTGGAAAATTCGATAGACACCTTTCTTTTTGGGAGCAAGAGCAGATTTAACAGTTTATGCCTTAGTATTGTGAATAAAATGAAAGAAAAATACCCACACATAAAACGAATTTATGTGCGGGCGGAATATCCGTATATAAGTGAACAGTATGAGAGCTATTTGTTAGAGAGTTACGAGGATACGTACTATCCTGAACATATCATTGGCTCAGGCAAAGCCGTTTACGTGGAACGAAATTACGAAATGATAGATAAAAGTCGTTTTTGCATCGTGTATTATGAAGAGCATCACGTACCCTCCAACCGCAAAAGCGGTACTAAACTTGCTTTGGATTATGCTAGAAAACAAGAAAAGGCGTTAGTTGTTTTACCTGAAAGGAAATAGGAGTGGATGATGCTCACATCATTCCGCTATGAGTTTAGAGTTATGATTGCCTTCGGCAAGTTATGAAAAAAATCCCCGAATTATCGGGGATTTTTGTTATCTTTATACCTTTTCACCGAAGAACTCTTTATACCATACAAGGAAGGTGTAAACGGTCCAAATCTTACGGCTTAAATCTTCTTTTCCCGCTCTGTGACGGTCGAGCATTTTAATAAGAAGCTTGGTATCGAAATACTTATTGGCAACCTCGCTTTCGAATGCGGCTTTAACAGTATTGTAATACTTATCCTCCTTAAGCCAAACGCGGATAGGAACGGGGAAGCCTAATTTATCCTTATCGGCTGTTCTTTTAGGCAAGGTTTTCTCGGCCGCTTTTCTGAGGGCTAACTTGGTTGTAACCGTGTTAACGCGGCATTTAAGGGGAATAGTTTGAGCCAACTCCAAAACCTTTTTATCAAGGAAGGGAACGCGAAGCTCTAAGGAGTTTGCCATACTTGTTTTATCGGCTTTAAGGAGAATATCGCCCATAAGCCACATATTGATATCGAGATACTGCATCTTGGTGATATCATCCTTATCGGCTACCTCTTTATAGAACTTATCGCAAAGTACCTTGGGCTCGGGAGCACCCTTGGCAATCTCACTTTTAAGGATTTTATTTCTCTCCTTAAATGAGAAAATATTGGCATTTCCTATAAAACGCTCTTCAACGGTTTTGCCCCTTCTTATAAGGTAGTTGATACCGTGAACTTTAGGAAGATAGGAGCAGATTTTGCTGATAATACGCCTGAGAGCAAAGGGAAGATGGTCATAAGCCGTAAGCGTGATGGGCTCCTGATAGATGCGGTAGCCGCCAAAAAACTCATCGGCGCCCTCGCCTGACATAACAACCTTAACATACTCGCTTGCAAGCTTGCTTACAAAGTAAAGAGCAATGGCGGCAGGGTCTGCCAAGGGCTCGTCCATATGATACTGAATGGTGGCAAAGCTATCCCAATATTCCTCGGGGGTGATAACCTTGGAGATGTTCTCAACTCCGATTGTTTTGGCAAAATCCTTGGCATAGCTTATCTCGTTATAACGGTCCCCATCGGGACTCTCAAAGCCAACGGTAAAGGTTTTATCCACATCGGTGGCCTCGGCAATATAGCTTGAATCTATTCCGCTTGAAAGGAAGGAGCCAACCTCAACATCGGCAATCTTATGAGCCTTAACCGATTCTCTTACGGCGGCATCCGTAAGATCGGCAAAGTATTCAAGGGCACCGCTCGTTTCGTTAAATTCGGGGCGGAAATATCTCACCGTGTCAAATTTGCCCTCTTTATAGGTAAAATAGTGGGCGGGGGGAAGCTTGAATACGTTCTTAAAAAAGGTTTCCTCGGTGGGTGAATACTGGAAGGAGAGATAGTGGCCGAGAGCCTCTTCATTGAGCTCTTTTTTGAAATCGGGGTGGTCGAGGAAGGATTTTATCTCCGAGCCGAAGATAAAGCTTTCACCCATAAAGGTATAGTAAAAGGGCTTTATGCCAAACATATCTCTGGCGCCGAAGATGGAGTTATCCTTGCGGTTGAAGATAACAAAAGCAAACATACCGCGAAGCTTTTTTACGAGCTCCTCGCCCCATTCCTCAAAGCCGTGAAGCAAAACCTCACTATCGGAATTGTTGGCAAAGGTGTGGCCTGCCTCTATAAGCTCCTTGCGCAAATCCTTAAAGTTATAAATCTCGCCGTTAAAGGTGAGCACCAAGGATTTATCCTCATTGAACATGGGCTGGTCGCCTTCGGCAAGGTCAATAATGCTAAGCCTTCGAAAGCCCAAAGCAACGTTGCTGTCAACGAACTTTCCCGAGGAATCGGGACCTCTGTGAACGATGCGGTCCATCATGATATTAAGAATTGAACCATCATCCTTTATACTATTTGTAAAGCCTACAAATCCACACATAAAATATATTTACTCCTTCGAGCTTTAATCAATACAAAGTTATTGTAACATATTTTTTCAAAAAAATAAAGTAATATGTTCATAATTTATTGCTTTACTTATGAAAATTACTTTGTTATAATAATTATAACTACGTATAACTTACTTGCGAGGTCAGATAAATGGGTATTATAAAAGCCTTATTCGGTACTTACAGCGAAAAGGAAATAAAGAGAATTAAGCCGTTACAACAGAAGGTTTTGGAGCTTGAAGAGGAGTACAGAGCCTTAAGCGATGAGCAGCTTAAGAATAAAACCAACGAGTTTAAGGAGAGAATTGCCGAGGGCGAGAGCCTCGATAGTATTCTCCCCGAGGCATTCGCCACCTGCAGAGAGGCGGCGGATAGAGTTCTCGGTATGCGCCATTTCCCCGTTCAGATTTTAGGCGGAATTGTGCTCCATCAGGGCAGAATAAGCGAGATGAAAACGGGTGAGGGTAAAACCCTTGTGGCAACCCTTCCTGCCTATCTTAATGCCCTTTCGGGCAAGGGCGTTCACATTGTTACGGTAAACGATTACCTTGCCAAGCGTGACTCTGAGTGGATGGGCAAATTATATAGATTTTTAGGCCTTACCGTAGGCCTTATTATTCACGGGCTTGACCACGAGGATAAGAAGAGGGCGTATGAAGCCGATATTACCTACTGCACCAACAACGAGCTCGGCTTTGATTACCTCAGAGATAATATGGTTATCTATAAAGAGCAAAAGGTTCAGCGCGGCCACAACTTCGCTATTGTGGATGAGGTGGATTCAATTCTTATCGATGAAGCCCGTACCCCCCTTATAATTTCAGGTCAGGGTGAAAAATCCACCGATTTGTATGCGCAGGCCAATTCCTTTGCCCGCTCCTTAAAGGTAGTTAAGGTTAAGGAAATGAATGATAAGGTAACCGATGAGGAGCAGAACTTTGATGGGGACTATGTGGTTGATGAAAAGGCCCGTAGCGCCACCCTCACTCCCTCGGGTGTTGCCAAGGCGGAGCAGTATTTTAAGATAGAAAACCTTAATGATAGTGAAAATATTGAAATAGCCCACCATATAAATCAGGCTATCCGCGCCCACGGCGTTATGAAACGCGATGTTGATTATGTGGTTAAGGATGGCGAGGTTATTATCGTTGATGAGTTCACAGGCCGTCTTATGTTCGGCCGCCGTTATAATGAGGGACTCCATCAGGCAATCGAAGCCAAGGAGGGCGTAAAGGTTGCAAGCGAATCAAAAACCCTTGCCACCATCACCTTCCAGAATTTCTTCCGTCTTTATAATAAGCTTTCGGGTATGACGGGTACCGCTATGACCGAGGAGGCAGAATTTCAGCAGATTTACCGCCTTGATGTTGTGGAGATTCCCACCAATAAGTCCCTTGCAAGAATTGATGAAAACGATGCGGTTTATAAAACCGAGCTTTCAAAATATATGGCGGTTATCGATAGAATAACCGAGTGCAATAAAAAGGGTCAGCCCGTGCTCGTGGGTACCGTTACCATTGAAAAATCAGAGCTTTTATCCTCCCTGCTTAAAAAGAGAGGCATTAAGCATAATGTGCTTAACGCCAAGCACCACGAAAAAGAAGCTGAGATAATTGCTCAGGCGGGTAAGCTTGGCGCCGTTACCATCGCTACCAATATGGCGGGCCGCGGTACCGATATTATGCTCGGCGGTAATGCAGAGTATCTTGCAAAAGCCGCCCTTCGCCACGATGGTCTTAGCGAGGAAATGATAGTTGAGGCAACGGGCTTTGTCGAAACTGATGATAAGGATATTATCGATGCCCGTGAAAAATTCAAAGAATATTACGATAGATTCAAGGCAGAAATTGCCCCCGAGGCCGAGGCCGTAAGAAAGGCGGGCGGTCTTTGCATCATAGGTACTGAGCGCCACGATTCAAGAAGAATCGATAATCAGCTTCGCGGCCGCGCAGGCCGTCAGGGCGACCCGGGCGATACAAAATTCTATATATCCCTTGAGGATGACCTTATGCGTCTTTACGGCGGCGAGCGTATCTCCGCCCTTATGGAGAGCCTTAATGTTGATGAAAATATTCCCCTTGAAAGCGGTATGCTCTCAAAAACTATTGAGAGCGCTCAGCGTAAGAAGGAGGGTATGAACTTTGCAGCCCGTAAGAGCGTTTTGCAGTATGATGATGTAATGAACAAGCAGCGTGAGCTTATCTATGCTCAGCGTAATAAGGTGCTTGATGGCGAGGACCTTAAGGAAAGCGTTCTTAAAATGCTTGATGAAACCATTGAATCCTACACCGCCTTCTATATGAGCGATAATGTTATCCGCGATGAGTGGGATATTAAGGGACTTCGCGAGCATTTCCTTGGTTGGATAACCGATGGCGATGACCTTAATTTCACCCTCGAGGAGTTAGAGAAAACCTCCCGCGAGGATGTGGCTCAGTTCTTAAAGGAAAAGGCTCATAATAAGTATGAGGCAAGAGAGGCAGAGTTCGGCAGTAATGTTATGCGCGAGATTGAGCGGGTAATGCTGCTTAGAAGCGTTGATACCAATTGGATGGACCATATCGATAATATGGATAGGCTCCGTCAGGGTATAGGGCTTAGAGCCTACGGTCAGCACGACCCCGTAGTAGAATACCGAAATGAAAGCTACGATATGTTCTCGGCTATGACCGATGCCATCCGCGAGCAAACCTCAAAGCTTGTTTTAACCGTAAGAGTAAGAAGCAATGAAGAGGTTAAACGCGAAAAGGTGGCTAAGGAGAATGAAACAGGCGCGCCCCTTACCGTGCGGGGTAAGGGCGTCGTTAGCAAAAATGCGCTGTGCCCTTGCGGAAGCGGTAAAAAGTATAAACGCTGCTGCGGTAAGGATGAAGAATAAATTAGGGGGTAAAAAATAATGAGAAAAACACTTGAAATTCTAAGTCATTTCAAAATTGAAGGCGAGATTACCGAGTGCGGTCCTTACGGTAACGGTCACATCAACGATACGGTGCTTGTGGTTTCAAAGCTTTTTGATGGCACTATGAAGAGATATATTCTCCAGAGCGTTAACATCAATGTTTTCAAGAGGCCCTTAGAGGTTATGGAGAATATTCAGCGCGTTACCGATTTCTTAAGGGATAAAAACGAGGATGAAAGAGCAACTATGCACCTTATTCCCAATAAGGATGGCAGCTCCTGCTATATCGTGGGCGGTAAATGCTGGAGAATATATGATTTTATTGAGGATTCCATATGCCTTGACCTGCCCGAAACCACCGAGGATTTCTATCAGGCGGCGGTGGCCTTCGGCGAGTTCCAGAAAAATCTTGCCGATTTCCCTGCCGAAAAGCTTTATGAATCCATCCCCGATTTCCACAACACTCCTAAAAGATACAATGATTTTATCGAGGCTGTAAATTCCGATGTTTGCGGCAGAGCCAAGAATGTCAGAGAAGAGATAGAATTCGTTAAGGCAAGAAAGGATTTCTGCTCCGTTCTCTACGATGCAAAGGATAGGGGCGAGATTCCTTTAAGAGTTACCCATAATGATACCAAAATGAACAACGTTATGCTTGATGGCAAAACAAGAAAGGCGCTTTGCGTTATCGATCTCGATACCATAATGCCGGGCTTTTCGGTAACCGATTTCGGTGATGCCATCCGCTTCGGCGCTTCAACCGCAAGCGAGGACGAAAAGGATTTGAGCAAGGTTAGTATGGACCTTGAAATGTTCGATATCTATACTAAAGGCTTCCTTGAAGGTTGCGGCGGCGGGCTTTTGGATTCGGAAATTATGCTTCTGCCCGAGGGCGCTAAGATGATGACTCTTGAGTGTGGTATGAGATTTTTAACCGATTATCTTAACGGAGATACATATTTCAGAGTTCACTACCCAGAGCACAATCTTGATAGATGTCATACCCAGTTTAAGCTGGTAAGCGATATGGAAGAAAAATGGGATAAAATGAAGGATATCGTTAAGGCGTATTGCAAGGATTAAAATAAGCATAAATAAGAATACAATAATAGCCCGTATGAGATATACGGGCTATTATTGTATAAAATATAAATATTTAAGTTAAAATATCTAATTTAAGACCAATTAGTAGTTGGCCTTGCGAAGCTCGAAATAGCTCTGAGGATGATTGCAAACGGGGCAAACCTCAGGAGCGGCAGTGCCAACAACGATATGTCCGCAATTACGGCATTCCCAAACCTGAACGTCACATTTTTCAAAGACAGCCTTAGTTTCAACATTGTGAAGCAGAGCGCGGTATCTTTCTTCGTGAGCCTTTTCTATGGCGGCTACGCCTCTGAACTGCTCGGCAAGCTCATGGAAGCCTTCTTCATCGGCCTCTTTTGCCATGCGGTCGTACATATCGGTCCACTCGTAATTCTCTCCTGCGGCGGCAGCGGCTAAATTCTCGGCAGTATTGCCAAGCTCACCCAGAGCCTTGAACCAAAGCTTAGCATGCTCCTTTTCGTTTTCGGCGGTTTTTAAGAAGAGCTCTGCTATCTGCTCAAAGCCTTGCTTCTTTGCTACCGATGCGAAATAGGTGTATTTATTTCTTGCCTGTGATTCGCCCGCAAAGGCCTCTAAAAGATTTTTTTCGGTTTTAGAACCTGCAAATTTGTTCTGTGCCATTTTCATCACCTCATAAATTTTTGATATGGGAAAATATTCCGTAACAATTATAACATAATTACGGTGTAAAATAAAGCGGGAAATGAGTTTTTAGTTATACTATGGCTTGTTTAACCTGCGTACAGCAGGTTAAACAAAAACCCCTTCGCGTTTTGATATTCACGAAGGGGAATTAAAATTCAATCATATTTAATTTTGTCTATATATACGGACTACTCCGTCAGGAAAAGCTTGGCTTCTTTTTAACTGTACATTGGTACCACCCGAACTTAAAATTTATTCTTGAACTTAAATATAAACGCAATCATAGTTTATCACCTACATCTATATTAAATCCTTCTCGGATATTCAAAGGAACGCGCTTTTCTTGGCAAATTACTTAGCCCATTGGACTCACCTTTACTTTAATTTTTTGGTTGGATTAAAAATTACGTGATTTTTGGAATCAATCCTTTAATTTAATCGTTGAGTTAAAGCTTCTTAAACCTTTGGACTCACCTCTTTCTTTTTTCTGTCTTTATTATAATGCATTATGCACTATTTGTCAAGTAAAAAGTTGATAAATTTTATATAAAATATTGAATAGTGCAATTATATACAATATATGGTATAATTAGTTATATTCAATAATTAAAATTCCGTTTTGAAAGAAGATGTTTTAATGGCTATGGGAATGCCGCCGCCCCCTGGAATGAGGGGAATGGGAAGGCCTCCGGGACCTCGGAGCTTCCTCACCGAAGAAGAAAAACTGAATAAACCAAAAATCACCAAAGAACTGATAGGAAGAATTTTGAGCTACCTTAAGCCCTATAGATTACAGTTCTTCCTTGTGGTCTTGGCCCTTGCGGTTTCTGCTGTGCTTGGTCTTATGCCTTCTATTGTTACGGGTGAGATAGTTGATGAAATCATATCCGCGCCCGAAAGCATCAAAAGGCTTGTTATTTTGCTTGTGGCGGCCTTTATGCTGCTATCTCTATCCCAGATAATAAGCGTATTGGAGCAATACATAAACTCCTGGATATCCCAAATGATAATCAGGGATATGCGAAATCAGATGTATAACCATCTGCAGCATATGTCCCACTCCTTCTTTACCGATGAAAAGCAGGGCGATATCATAACAAGGATGAACAGCGATATAAACTCTGTAAGCTCGGTTATATCGGGAACGCTTACAAGCATTGTAAGCAATATTTTGGTTATCGCAAGCTCGGTTTTCTATATGTTTTATACCGATTGGCGTCTTGCCATTGTGGGCCTTGTGGTAATACCTCTGCTTATTATCCCCACAAGAGTTGTGGGCAGAAAGCGTTGGGAGCTTATGAGCGCCGCCGCAGAAAAGCACGACCAAATGAATCAGCATATTGATGAAACCCTATCGGTAAGCGGCTCAATGCTTGTAAAGCTTTTTACCAAGGAGAAGTATGAGTTTAATAAATTCTCCAAAATCAATGATGAGGTAACCGCCATCACCGTTAAGGAGCATCGGGCAGGAAGCTGGTTCCATGTGTTTATGGGTATGTTTATTCAGATAGCGCCCCTGCTTATTTATTTTGCAGGCGCCTTCTTTATGATTTACGGCAGTGATTCATCCCTTACCGTAGGCGGAATATCCATAATCGTTTCCCTGGTTAACCGCTTATATCAGCCCGTTAGAATGCTACTTAATGTTCAGGTTGATTTTATCCGCTCCCTTGCATTATTTTCAAGAATATTTGAGTATTTCGATAAAAAGCAGGATATCGTTAATCCCGAAAATCCTAAAACTCCTTCTATGGAAAACAGCGAGATAGAGTTTAATAATGTGGAGTTTTCTTATAAGGGAGGTCTTCCCGTATTAAAGGGGGTAAGCTTTAAGGTGCCAAAGGGCAAAATGTATGCCATAGTAGGAGCCTCGGGCGCAGGTAAATCCACCGTTATCGGTATGATACCAAGGCTTTATGACGCCGCCTCAGGCTCGGTTCGTGTGTCAGGTGTGGATGTTAAAGAATTTGATCTTGAACACCTTAGAAAGCATATAGGTACTGTAACGCAGGATACCTATCTCTTCAACGGTACCGTTATGGAAAATCTTCTTTATGCCAAGGAGGATGCAACCCGTGAGGAAATTGAAAATGCCTGCAAAATAGCCAATATCCACGATTTTATTATGTCGTTACCTAAAGGCTACGATACGGTGGTAGGCAATCGCGGTCTTAAGCTTTCGGGGGGAGAAAAACAGAGGGTATCCATAGCCCGAGTAGTTCTCAAAGACCCCAAGATCTTAATTCTTGATGAGGCAACCTCCTCCCTTGATTCCATTTCCGAGAGTCTGATTCAAACGGCGCTGGAAAAGGTTATGGAGGGCAGAACAAGCCTTGTTATAGCCCATAGGCTTACAACGGTGCTATCCGCCGATTGTATAATGGTGTTGGAGGACGGCAAAATCACCCATAGCGGCAAGCACGATGAGCTACTTAAATCGAGCGATACCTATAAGCTTTTATATGAAACGCAATTTAAGAAGCTTTTGGATAATTTATCCGTTGACTAAAATGAATATATATATTAAAATATAGTTAAGATAAATATGTTACCTTTAAGGAGAAAGAAAATGAGCGAAGAAATCAAAAACGAAGAATATAACCCCGATTTAATCACCCTTGCCGATGATGATGGCAAGGAGTATAACTTTGAGGTGCTTGATGCAATTGAAACCGATACCGATAGGTATTTAGCCCTGCTTCCTTTATATGATGATCCTCAGAAGATGCTTGAGGATTCGGGCGAGCTTGTTATCGTTAAGGTAGGCGAGGAAGATGGCGAAGAGTATTACTATGAAATCGAAGATGATGAAGAGTATGAAATGATTGCCGATGCTTTTGTTGAGCGCCTTGAGGACTTTTTCGAGATAGATGAAAAGGGACCTAAGCACTAAAAAGTAATAATATAGTATAAAATTTTCCTGCCCTGTTCGTGTATCGAAGCTTTTATAACCCTACAACAAACTAAATGGAGTCTATGCTCAGGCGGTGGGCTTGCAGACCTCCCGCGGCTGTGCCGAGTTCGGAAGAAGGGAGCGCGAAGCCGTCTGGCCGATATCCACCTGAATATAAGTTCAGGTTATTTTAAAGCCGTTACGGCAGGGCGGGGGTTAAGAATTTATAATATTAAGGATTATGGGGAGCCGCTATGTCAGACTTTTATAATTCCAAGGATTACGGCGATTATTTCGCCGCCCTTGAGAGCAGACTTACAACTGAAAAAAAGCCTGAAAAGGCGGCAGAGAGCAGTCCTGCACCCGAGGAGGTAAAGCCTCAGAGGGTAAAGGAGAATAAAAAACCTGCTGTTAAACGGGCAAGGGCAAAAAGGAGCAAAAAGCAGGAGGTAAGGAATCTTAAAATCGCCTTCACCTCAATCGTTTTAGCCCTCGTTTTAGGCATAACCTTCGTTATCAAGGCGATTGTTGACCATTCAAGACCCGATTCGGTAAACAATTTTGAATATTCCGTTACCGATAACAGCGAAAAATATCCTCTTTTTGCCGAATATACTGCCAAAACGCAGATACCCGATGATTCCTACGGTTATAAGAATATATACTGTGTTAATATGAAAACAAATAAGGTGGTTGCGGCAAAGAATCCGCAGGCAAAGGCATATCCTGCCTCCACTACTAAGATTATGACCGCCCTTGTGGCAATAGAGCATCTTGATGACCTGGATGAAACCTTCACCATGACCTACGAAATAACCGATCCCATGTTTAATGCAAAGGCCACCGTGGCGGGATTTTTATCAGGTGAGGTCATAACTATGGAGGATTTGCTCTATGGCTGTATTCTTCCATCAGGCGGTGATGCGGCGCTTGCCCTTGCTACCCATATTTCAGGGGGCGAGGAAGAGTTCGTTAAGCTTATGAATAAGAAGGGCAAGGAATTAGGGCTTCTTAATACTAACTTTACCAACTGCACAGGTCTTTTCGATAAAAATCATTACAGCACGGCAGAGGATATGGCGGTTATCTTGAGAGCGGCTCTCGAAAATGAGCTTTGCAGAAAGATTTTATGCACCAACAGATATACCTCTTCCAAAACTAAGCAGAATCCCGATGGAATAGAGATGCAGAATACCATCTTTCAGTATATGTATGGCACCGAGCCCGAGGGCGCAACTATTCTTGCGGGCAAAACGGGATTTGTAAACGAATCGGGCTATTGCTTCGCAAGCTACGGTAAATCTGATAAGGGCGCAGAATATGTGGTTGTGGTCTTTGGAGGAACAGGAAAATGGCCCTCGGTTAACAGTCTAATTAAGTTGTATAGCGACTTTGCAAAATAATTTTTAATTTTTTCAAAAAAAGTGTTGACAAAGGTAAATCATTGTGTTATAATCACATCGTTGTCTGTTAAGGGCAACGAAAAAGTTGG
The DNA here is from genome assembly GCA_017465085.1 of Clostridia bacterium. GTDB lineage: Bacteria > Bacillota > Clostridia > Oscillospirales > Acutalibacteraceae > UBA737. The sequence goes on from JAFTWW010000002.1 coordinate 13,065, forward strand.
TGTTGATTGCGGTGAGGGTCCACCCGTTCCCATTCCGAACACGGAAGTTAAGCTCACTTGCGCTGAAAATACTTGGCGGGCAGCTGCCTGGGAAGATAAGTAGATGCCAACACTAAAAAACGCTTGAGGTAACTCAAGCGTTTTTCTTTTTATACGGAACGGCATCAAGCGCTATTCCGTAAATATAAATAATAAAAAAACGACTGGTAACAGTCGTTTTTTTATAGGTATCCGTTTTGCGCATTATCTATCTGTCAAGACCTGAGATGGTAACCTTGCCATCCTCTTTAGTAATATCAACAGCATATTCAAAACCGTTGTGGCAGTAGCTCCACTTATCATCGGTGGTTTCCTTAATAGAATCGGAGTTGGGGCCTGTTTTTCCGTATTCGAATTCGAATTCATCGAATCCTTCAAAAACAATACGGTCATTAAGAAGGGACATCTTGGCAAGCTTGCCCTTATTGTAGCAATATACAACGGTATTTCCGTCTTCCTTAGTAACCTCTTTAAGCTCACCCATGCCTAAGTGAATTCTGCCTCTGCCGTCCTCACCTGTAAATCTTGCGCCGTCAACAACGGGGAGACAGTCATAGGTAGCGGCGGCTGTTTCACAGGGGTTATCAAGATACTTATCGCGATACTTTTCATCAAAGATGTGAATATCGGTGATATAGAACTTGCCCTCGTGACGCATAAGGTTTACGCGATAATTATTGTTGTTAAACCAAACAGACTGATGGCCAAGGCCGTACCAATCGTTAAATGCGGTGCGCACGGTGGTGGGGGTGGTGGCGTAATCGGCCTTGAATCTTCTGCCCATCTCACCAAAGGTAATTATTTCGTAGCCAAGCTCACCCTGCTTTCCCATGGTGTAATCAACCTGGAAATTAAAGCCGGGAGCAATATCCTTCCAAATATAGCCTGCCTCCTGACCAATCGATACATAAGCATAGCCCTCGCCGTAGTTTTTGAAGAGATTGTCCCATTCCCACTGTGTCCAAACGGGATTGCCGCCAACGGGGGCGAAAACGGGGTCTGTAGTATATAATCCGTAGGGAGCGCCATCGTGAGCGCCGTGCTCAAAGTCCATATAAGCATAAATGGGGTCGTTTACAGTGATTCTGAAAACGGGAACGTCAATTTGATTTTCTTTTGTCTTTGCAGGGCAAAGAGCGTTGTTAAGGCAGGGATAATAACCGCCGTAGTAAGGACCGCCCCAAAGAGTATAACCATCCATACCCCACTGTTCGCGGCAGAGAGAGAATAGGTCGGGCTTATATGTATCGGCAATGTATTTCATACTTTCGGAGTCAAGCAGCCATGAGCAAACACACTTAGGATACTCTCCTACAACCTCATAGAACTTCTTCATATATGTATCTATGATTTTCTTCTTTTCTTCCATTGTATAGGCAGGTGAAAAGGCAGGGCGAACGTGGAAATCCCAATCCCAGCCCTCACGGCCGTGCCACTGGACTCCTGCATCAACAATCAGGCACTTAGGGAACTCAAACCACGCGCCGATTTCGGAGCCAAAAGCCATCTCATCCTTGATTACCTCTTGAAATTCGGGCTTGCAAAGAGAATCATATTGGAAAAGGTATGTACCCTTAATTCCTGCTTCGCGGCATTTCATACGCTCACCGTTAAGGTCGCCTAAAAAATCCCTTGTGGTACCGGGGCGGGGCGTTGATCTTACAAAGCACACCATACTAACGAATTTTTTGTTTTCACTCATAATAATTCCTCCGTTTCGGGAATGAATACTCGCTTTTTACGGCCAACTCCATTATATCTTAAAGCAAAATTTTGTCAATGCATAAAAGGGCAAAATATATGAAAAAAACAGATATAATTTATGAAAAAAGCAAATAGGAAAATATAATCAACAAATCTGCCTGAACGTACACTATTGAAAAAATATATATATTATGATATAATAATAAATTGGAAAAATATAGTGTAAGGGGAAGGGCTATGTTTAAGAAGGTTTTTGCGGCAATATTAGTTTTAGCTGTTGTGTTAACCTGCGGTCTTTCTATAATTTCTCCACCCAAAAATCTATATAGATATACTCACACAAGCGAGGATACAGTAAAGGTGCTTAAGGCCGTAGATATCGATGCCTACGAGGGATGTAGCCTTAGTAAAGAAGGGGTAGTTGAGGTAACCGATAGCGGCGCCGCCATTGTATTTACCGATATAGGCGCTGATTTCAGGTCCATAAGGATAAACACCGAAAGATTTAAAGAGCATATACCCGTTCAGGTTCTTGTGGATAAGGGCGCGGGGTATGTTACAAATGATGGCGCCTATGCCTATTTTTTAGAAGGAGATAACGGAATCTCCCTTAATGTTGATGGGCAGGGAATAGTTTCCCTTAAAATAATCGTTGAAAGCTCCTACTTATTGGAATCCGTTGAGCTTCACAGCAACGAGGCGAAAAGTGAAATATATGAAATTTCGGTTTCACCCCTTTACTATATTTTGGTAATCCTTTTATCTTTGGGCGTAGCATTTATCTATGCTGTAGCGGATAAAAAATTCGCCCTTACGGATAAAATATTCGCAAAATTGAAGGCAGTCAAAAGCTCTGTTATCAAGGGGATAATTGCGCTCGTTATCAGCGGCGCGGCAGCCTACCTTTGCGAGCTTGTTGCAGCCCGCTCTTTGCAGAGTGAGTTTAATACATATAGATTTATCTTAATATGGGCTACGGTTTTAATAGCTTCGCTTTTCTTCCTTTGCAGAAAAACGGCGGCAACAAAACCCCAAAATATTCTTGTTGGAATTATCTTGATTTTAGGTATAGCCTTTTCGGTTGTAAGACCTTTTGGACATGCTTCCTGGGATTTCGATTCCCATTACAGCTGGTCGCTGTGCTCCTCTTATGCGGGTACGGTTTATGTTACCGAAGCGGATAGAAACTGTATGAACGCCGATGTGGATTCTTACATAGCGCAGGATGCTCAGGATAATTTTGGCAAGATAAGCAGAATGAACAAGGCGGCTGGGGTGCTAAGCTCCATAGAGTATGGCTTTCCGCGTATTACCCATCTGCCCTTTGGCATCTTTATGGCCCTTGCGAGATTCTTCGGCGCGAGCTTTTATCTTACCTTAACCTTGGGCAGAATAGGCAATGTGATTCTATATGCGCTTCTGTGCTATTTCGCGGTGAAAAAGCTTAAGAGCGGCAAGATGGTTTTATCGGTTACAGCCCTCTTCCCAACAGCTTTGTTCCAGGCATCCTCCTTAAGCTATGATGTGTGGATAATTGGCTTCGTATTTTTGGGTATGGCTTATTTTATAAGCGGAAACGTGCAAGGGGATAAGAAAATGAGCCCCATGGAAACGGCTATAATGTGCGGAGCGTTTGCTTTGGCGTGCCTGCCCAAAGCCATTTATGCAGGGCTTTTGTTAATACCCTTCTTTATGAGGAAGAATACCTTTATCAATAAAAAGAAAAATTATATAATCTGCGCCGCCGCATTCGCATTTGTCATATTGTTTTTTGCGGCAAAGTCCCTTATTGTAGTTTCGGGAACGGGTGATGTAAGAGGCGGAGCGGTTAATCCTATGCAACAAATATCCTTTATTTTAGGTGATCCCCTTAACTATGCTAAAATTCTGTTTGATTTCTTAAAGGATTATCTTTCTCCCGCTAAGGCCTATGAATATATAACTAACTTCGCTTATGCCAATATAGGCAAGGGAAGCATAATATTGCTTATCCTTGCGGTATTAGCTTCCTTTACCGATAGGGGAGGCAGCGATATAAGAAGATTCACTCTTCCTCTTAAGAGCGTTATATGCCTTATTTTTGCGATTACCGTGGTGCTTATCGCAACCTCTATGTATGTTGCCTTCACCCCCGTGGGCTATGAAACCATTAACGGATGTCAACCAAGATATATTCTGCCACTTATTTATCCGCTTTTATCGGTTGTGGGTATAGAGGGAATTAAAAACAACTGTAACCGTACATTTTATAACTATCTGATGCTGATACCCTGCGTTTGTATAAATCTGTATAACATCGCAACCGTATTTTTACCCCGTATAATATAATTTAAGGAGCTTTCGTATGAAATTCACCCCGCAGGACCATACCTATACGCTGTGCGCCTATAAAGAGAGCGCCTTTTTGGAGGATTGCATAAAATCCCTAAAGGCGCAAACGGTTAAAAGCAATATAATTATGGCTACCTCCACCCCCAATGAGAGCATTAACTCCTTGGCTCAAAAGTATGATATCCCCCTTTACATAAATGATGGGGTAAAGGGCATCGGCGGGGATTGGAATTTTGCTTACCAAAAGGCAAAAACTCCCCTTGTTACCATTGCACATCAGGATGATATTTATGAGCCCGAATATACCGAAGAAATGCTTGCGTTTATAAATAAATCCGAAGAGCCGATTATCTATTTCAGCGGCTATGCCGAGCTTCGAGAAGGCGAGAAGGTTTATAATAACACCCTGCTTAAAGTAAAAAAGCTTATGCTTTCCCCCCTTAAAATAAAGGGCTTTTGGAAGAGCAAATTTATCCGCAGGAGAATACTTTCCCTTGGCTGTCCTATATGCTGTCCCGCCGTTACCTTAAACAAAGAAAAGGTGGGAGAAAATCCCTTTACCAACGATTATTCCAGCAATATAGATTGGCAGCAATGGGAAATTCAGTCGCGTAAAAAGGGCTCCTTTGTTTATAATAAAAATCCTCTTATGTGCCACCGAATCCACGAGGAATCGGCAACAAGCGAAATAATCGGCGATAACCGCCGCTCAAAAGAGGATTATGATATGTTCTGTAAGTTCTGGGGCAAGGGTATCGCAAAGATAATCGCAAAGGCATATTCAAAGAGCGAAAAAAGCAACAACCTGTAAAGAGGTAAGGTTTTTTATGAATCAGAAAAAAGTTTCGGTTATTATTCCTGCATATAATGCTGCAAATTATATAGAGCGTTGCCTTGATAGCATTATAGGTCAAACCTATAAAAATCTTGAAATTATAGTGATTGATGATGGCTCAAAGGATAATACGCGGGAGAAGGTTGAAAAATACTCTGCGGAAAACAGCGCCGTAAGATATGCTTATCAGGAAAACACAGGCGCCGCAGGGGCGAGGAACAACGGCATTAGTCTTGTTTCAGGCGATTATATAACCTTTTGCGATAGTGATGATACTCTCATCCCTTCTTTTATAGAAACCCTTGTGGGCGAGTGTGAGAAGGGCGCCGATATGGCAGTTGCAGGTTATATGAATATAACTGAGGAGGGCAGGGTTTTGGCAAAACGCAGTATTTCCGAAAAGCCCCTTGGTATTTATGCTAATGTTGCTACCTGCGGAAAGCTCTATAGAACCGAGTTTGTTAAAAAGGCAGACCTTAGATTTTTGAAGGGCGCAACCCTTTTTGAAGATTCCTATTTCACCTTAAAGGCATATAACAGCGCCGAAAAAATCGGTGTTTCCTCTATGATTGGATACCAGATTTATGAAAATCCCGCATCGGTTACCAGAACAACGGGTAAAAGTATGGCGGTTGTAGATTCGGTTATAGAAACCTTTGGTAAAATCAAGGCGGATATAACTCCTAAGGATAAGGAAATTTTCGATTATTTCCTTATAAAATCTGCCATATATACTATTTTGTTCTCCTGCAAGGGCGCAGAAAAGAAGGATTTATACAGCGGATTTGATAAGCTTTTTGCTTGGGTTGATAATAATACCGAGGGCAAAAACAGATATATAAACCCCATCGTTAATAACGGTGAGATTTTCTCCGTAAGATTTGTGGTTTGGGGGTTTCGTCTTCTTAAAGCGTTAGGCCTTGCAAAGTTGGCGGTTTTGATCTACAGTAAAATCTGAAATTACTTAAAATAGGTGATTTTTTTGAATCTTAACAGAAAAAACGTTATCTGGAATATGGTAGGCGCCACTGCCAATGCCTTTACCTCGCTTATCTTTGTAATGATTGTAACCTTTATAAACGGCAAGGATAGCGCGGGTATATTTTCCTATGGCTTTGCAACAGCGTTGGTGCTGTTTTGCCTTGCAAACTATATAACAAGGCCCTATCAGGTTACCGATATCTCAGGGAGATACAGCGATACGGATTATATCTTTGTCCGCATATTTACCTGCGCTGTTTCTGCGGCGGCAGGAATAGTTTTCTGCATTATAAGGCAATATGATATTTATAAATCGGCTATAATAATTCTGCTTTGCATTTACAGAATAGTCGAGGCGCTTATCGAAACCTATTACGCCGTTATTCAAAAACGGGATCTGCTTTATAAGGTGGGAATTTCCCTAACGGTAAGAGCAGTTCTCGGCGTTGCGGTATTCTTTGCGGTGGATATAATAACCGAGAATCTTGTTGCTTCCTCGGCGGCTTTGGTTGCCGTAAATATTCTCTGCTTTTTGTGTCTTGACTTGCCAAACACAGTTAAATGCGGCATAGAAAAAAGCAGATTTTCCCTTAAGGCCTCCCGTTCTCTCTTAGTTGCAGGATTTTTCAATTTTATTCTTACAGTTCTTAATACCCTTGTTATAAATATTTCCCGATATGCCATTGATGAGTATGAATCCAATATCACTCAGGCAATATTCGGCTATATAATTATCCCCGCAACCTTTATGAATTTGTTCGGGCAGTATGTGATTCAGCCCGTGCTCACCTCCATTTCGGCAGGTGTTAAGGAACGAAATCATAAAAAAATTGCAGGGGAAATAAAAAAAGTTTTGCTTATAATAGCCTTAGGCGGCGTAGCCGTAACCGTAGTGGCATTCTTCCTTGAGGCGCCCGTGTTATCTCTGCTTTTCGGTATGGATTTTGCTCCTTATAAGTGGGAGATGATGATTATTATCATCGGCTCGGTTATGTATGCTTTGGAGGTTGTGCTCTCCTTTGTTCTTGTAGCCTTCAGGGTTACGGGCGTTCAGGCGGCAATCTACGGCGTTATAACAGTCTTATCTGCTACCCTCTCCTTCGCGGCAGTAAAGCAGAGCGGCCTTATGGGAGCCGCAGTTACCTATGCCGCATCAATGATGGCGTTGGCAGTTTGTCTTGGCATTGTTCTTATATGTAGGCTTATAAAATTCAAAAAGGATTGGAAAGGGGAAAAGCTATGAAAACTCTTATAATTATTCCCGCCTATAATGAAAGGGAAAATATTAAAAGGGTAATCACCAATCTTACCGAAAATTATCCCAAGTATGATTATGTTATCATAAATGATTGCTCCACCGATGATACCGAAAAAATCTGCAAGGAGAACGGGTTTAACTATGTTTCCCTCCCCGCAAATTTAGGTATAGGCGGCGGCGTTCAGACAGGGTATAAATACGCCCTTAAAAACGGATATGATATAGCAGTTCAGATGGATGGGGACGGCCAGCACGATCCCGCTTTTCTGGACGAGCTTACCTCCGTAATAGAAAGGGATGAGGCCGATATAGTTATAGGATCAAGGTTTATAACTAAGGAAGGCTTTCAGTCAAGCGGTATGAGAAGATTCGGCATCAAATTTTTAAGCCTTCTGATAAAGCTTTGCAGCGGCGCCGATATTAAGGATGTAACCAGCGGATACCGCGCGGTAAACCGCAGGTTTATCGAGATATATTCTAAGGATTACGCTGATGATTACCCCGAGCCCGAGGCAATAGTAGCGGCAAGAATGTATGGGGGAAGACTTGCGGAGGTACCCGTTATTATGAACGAGCGTATGGGTGGCGTTTCCTCCATAAATCCCATCAAATCGGTTTATTATATGATTAAGGTTTCCCTATCTATCCTGTTCTTCAGAATAACCTTCAAAGGAGGAAACAGAAAATGAGTATAGTTTTAAGAATATCGCTTCTCATAGGCATTTTGATATATGTTATCTTTATTTTTTCCCTTTTGCGCAAAAAGAATTTCACCCTTAAATACTCGCTTTTATGGTTTTTCTCTGCCCTTGTACTCTTCGTGTTTGTAATATTCCCTGATGTTGCAATATGGATTTCAAAAATATTAGGCATTGAAAGCGTTGTAAATGCGGTATTCCTTATGTTCCTCTTTGTGATGCTGCTTATTCTTGTATCCCTTACCTCCATCGTTTCAAAACAACATAATTCCATCAAGGTTTTGATTCAGGAACTTGCCATGGCAAAAAAAGAAATTGAGGAAATGAAGAAAAAATAACTTAAAAACCCGAGCTTAGCCCAACTTCTCATAAGGAAGTTGGGCAGTTTTATTCGCCTTGCGGCGAGTTCTATTGCTTCGCAGTTATATTTGTCTTACGGCAAGTTTTATTGCCTTCGGCAGTTTTAAGGCGAATAAAATATCACTGAAACCGAAAGGTTTCAATAACACTATTGCCTTATGGCAATAATAACACTCCGACAAAGTCGGAATATAACTTGAAAGACTTTCTCCTTTAAAGAAAAAGATATATCGAAATATGATTGGCTATAGAAAAACAAGATAACAAAAATTCCAGACAGAATATTTCTGTCTGGAATTTTTTATGAACATCCTTACGAGAAGTCTCGCTTGGCCGGTAGTCATGATTTAGAATCTTTTTTCAATTATATCCTTTGAAGCCTCATAAGCCATTTTGAAAAAGGCGTTACGGGTGGGTACGCTATACTCTAAGGGAGGCTTAATTTCAAGGTTAAAGGTGCCCTTGTAGCCGCCCTCCACCAAAATATCGTAAAATTCTTTCCACCTTATCGTTTCATGGTATTTTATGGAGTAGGGGATGGAGTGCATATCGGCAACCGTAAGGGTGGTGTGCAGGTGTAAAGCGGTGATATGACCTGATAACTTTTTAAGCATTTCTAAAACATTTTGCCGAAGCAAAATGGCGTGGCCCGTATCAAAGCAGATACCAACATATTTGCTGTTAAAATGCTCGGTTATATAGAGCATATCCTCGGCGGTGGCAAAGCCCACGGAGGAGTAATTTTCGCCGTAAACATTTTCTACCGAGAGAATAACGCCCGTTTTCTGAAGGGTGGGCAAAAGCTTTTCTATTAAAAGTACGGTGCCCTTTTTAGCTAAATCAAAATCAGCGTTTCCGTAAGGGTGCATAACTGCGGTGTGGCAGCCCATTTTTGCAGTCGCCTCTATCTGCCGCTTGTAAATCGGAAATACCGCTTCCACAAAACCCTCGTAATCATCCTTTTCTCCGCTGAAATGGGGAGGCCAAAGATGAGTCTGGCAGATTTTAAGTCCCAAATCCAAAGCCTTCTCCGCCTGAGAAAGCATTTCTTCGGGGGCTTTTTTGTTATCAAAGCTCAAATCAATGCCAACAAACCCGATTTCCTTAAGAGCAGGAAAACATTCCTCTTTCAAACAATGAACGGAAATATCCATAAAATCCCCCTAAAATAAAACTATGGTATGATCTATCATACCATAGTTTTAAAGGATATACAAGCAATAAGGAATTATTTAATAACAAAGTTCAAATAATAACCGTCAACCGATATAAACAGCGTTCGGTTGAATCGGGAGCTTATATTTGCCGTGCCTTTTTTACCTTCAATAACCACCTCGTAGCGTTGAAGTGAAAATATATTTCGGGATTTAACCTCATAGGCGCCGCTATAGGTTTTATTATTTGTTTTATCGGTTATTGTAAGTTTCCCGTTTTTTGCAACGCAGGTTAGTTCTATGGGCTTTGAAGCTACAAAAAGGGGGTCATCATCAAAGGTATAATTATGATGATGCGCGATCGTAAGCATTGGCTCTGCCTGTTGAGCCGTAAAAAGCTCCCAGGTGTGTGTTTCGATAGCAGGCTTGGTAAGAAAGGCATAGAGAGCTATGCACAATACTATAATTACGGGAGCCCCAATAATCATTTTATTTTTTGAAAACAGCTTCATTTTTTAAGAATCCCTCTTTTCTATGGCAAATAAAGTATTAGCTATAATATTTGCGAACGAAATCACAATATATAAAATCTGCGAGCGCTCTATAAACGGTATTTTATGAAATCTAATATCAGTTTCCATTTTAATTCTACTATATATAAACTGCTAAGACAACATAAAATGTTTATCCCAAATCAAATTGTTTTTATCTGAAATTAAATTTTGAAAAAACGTTTGTGATTAGATACTTATAAAATAAAACAGCGGCATGACCTAAGCACACCGCTGTTTTAGTGGATATACAAATTTTAGGGGATAAGGAATCCAAACGATGTGTTAAAATTTATTTTGATATGCTTGGATTATCGGTGCGGCACAGGATATAATCAATGCTTACATTGTAAAAATCGGCCAACTTAATAAGCGTTTCTGTGGGTGGGATGCGTTCACCGTTTTCGAATTTTGAAAGCAATGATTGCTCAATTCCCGTTTTCATTTGCAGTGCGATTTGTGTATATCCTTTCTTTTGGCGCAAGAGTTTCAAGTTTGTTTTCATACCTTCTCACCCAATGACATTATGTCATAATTTTAACTTGACAAATATGACAATGTGTCATATAATAAATTTGCATAAGATATTGGTTAATAATATGGTATGTAGCAGAGGAATAATTATCTGATAAAACAGTAAATTTCCATAAACTATTAAGGGGATATAATATATGCCGGATAAGAAAAGAAGAATATCGGTAGAGATTGATGCTGAAATGGAAGCGCTTATAAAGGAGAGAATAGACTATCTCCAATCAAAGCGACCGGGAACTAAGGTAACCATTTCGGATGCCGTTCGTCAGGCGCTTTATAGCCAGTCCTATAAAAGAGGGAAGAAAAGTAATGAGGAGTGTTAGGGCTGAAATAAATTCTCACTCCTTGATTATTTTACCATAGCATATATAAAAACTAAGTTTGCCCATCGGCGAAGTGGGCAAACACAAGTTCACTTTCGCATTAGAGAAAACTTTGCGGATATAAAAAGAGAGAACATTTCGGGTATAAACCGATTTGTTCTCTTTTTCTGTTTAGGTAAATCTATTTTGTATTATCTACATTTTTCTTTGCGGTGGTGATAGATTTAACTAATATTCTTCTTATAATTCCACACTCCTGTAGGAGCTCTTTGGCGCTTTTTTCATCTATTGTTCTTGAACCCAAAAGCATTTCAATCCAATATTCCGTTTCACTACATTCTTTTAATGCAATATGAAATTTATTTATGAAATCAGCTCTGCTCACAGCATAATTAGCCTCGTGAATATTGGCGCCGATAGATGTGGAACTGCGCACAATTTGATTTACCAGCACACTTCTGCCCTTGCGGGTATCCACATTATCACAAACGGATATTATATGCAAAGCTAAAGCTTTTGCTCGGTTGCGCAATTCTGAATCTTTCATAAATTAGCTCCTTTATATAATGGTGAAGTTGTTCGCTAAGCTCACAGTGAAGTTACTCCCTCTGCTCGTAGTGAAGTTTTGGTCGTTTCGTCCAAAGTGAAGTTAAGTTTGTCCACTTCGCCGCTAGGCGAAACTTCACTCACATAGTGAACTTCACTGCTAAAGGCAACTTCACTTGCCGTCAGGCAAACTTAGTTTTAGAAACAACGCTACCGTTTCTACATGCGCTGTTCTTGGAAACAGGTCCACAGGAGTATATTCTATCAGCCTATAGCCTAAAGTTTCCAAAATCTTCGCATCTCTTGAGAGGGTTGCTACGTCACAGGAAACATAGACTATTCTTTCGGGGCAAAAGTCCCTTGCAACCGTGTTGAGCAGGGCTTCCTCGCAGCCTTTTCTTGGGGGGTCAACGATAACCGCGTGGGGCTTTATACCCCTCTTCTTTAATTGCAGAGCCGCCTTTGCCGCATCACCGCAGATAAACTCGGCGTTTTCTATGCCGTTTTCCTTAGCATTTACTATGGCATCCTTTACAGCATCAGGTATTATCTCAACGCCTATTATGCTGTTTGCATCTTTAGCCATAGAAAGACCTATGGTACCCGCTCCGCAATAAAGGTCAAGGATATTCTTGCCTTGGGGCTCGGCGTATTCCTGTGCCTTATTATAAAGATGCTCTGCCATAGTTCTATTAACCTGATAAAAGGAAAGGGGAGAGATCCTCACCTTAACTCCGCAGAGGATATCTTCAATATACTCCTTGCCGTAAAGGAGTATATTTTTTTCGCCTAAAATAACATTGGAGTTCTTTTTATTTATATTAAGCTGAACGCTTTTAAGGTTTTCGCCTGCCGCCTCTCTTAAAAGGGATATAAGCAGTTCCCTGTGGGGTATATTATCCCCGTTTATTATAAGAACCGCCATAAGCTCACCCGTGGCATCGGCGTTTCTCAGATAAAAATGCTTTACAAGGCCTGAGTTTGTTTCTTCGTTATAAACGGTAACACCCGTTTTATTTATCCACTCTTTAAGGGCAGAAGATAGAGATGAAAAAACCTGTGGCTGTAAACGGCAATCGGGGGTGGGGATAACCCTATGTGAATGGGTGGCATAAAAGCCAACTGAGCCATCCTCTGAGATGGGGAATTGGGCTTTGTTGCGGTAGCGCTCGGTATCCGATGCCCTTATTAAAGGCTGAGGCTTCATATCAATTCCGCCTATACGGCGCATAGCCTCATAAACCTTGTTTTCTTTAATCTCGCACTCGGCATCATAACTTATATGGCGCCATACACAGCCGCCGCACTTTGAAAAGCTCTCGCAATCGGGCTCACACCGATTGGCAGAGGGGGTTATCAGCTCCTCAAGTTTTCCGAAGGCAAGATTCTTTTTATCCCTTAAAATGCGAATCTTCGCCCTATCTCCGATGGCGGTAAGAGGAACGAAGATTGCCTTATTTTCATATCTGCCGATACCTGCCCCCTCGGAAGAGGCGGCAGTAATATCAAGCTCTATAATATCGTTTTTTCTCATTGATTTTCCTGCAAATTGTTGATTATTTCGGGTGCTGCCAGACCGCCTAAATTACCCTCCTGGAACAGCGAGGTACCTCTGCGGCAATCATAAACTGCGCCCTGCGCAATATTTATGCTAAGCTCATTAACATTAACAACATCGTTGTTTTCCCAATAGGAAGCAACGGCGGCAGTATCGGTCTGCCAGAAAACATTCTTAGCAACTCCGCCCGATACGATTTCCCCGCGAACTGCAGCGCCTAAGGAGTTTTCAACCACATAAATATTGAGCACCTTATCCCCCGTTGGTGAGGCTACGCTATAAGAGTAATTGCCTTGGGGCAGGCTGTTTATATCGAAGAAAAGGTTATCCTTAATGGTAATAGCCACATTCACGGCGGATATTATAAGGGTAAGGGCATAAACGATGATAAAAAATATGTTTTTCTTCATTTTCTCACCTCATCAGCCTAATTTTCGGATGAATAGAACGGAACATCATTTCTGTTAGCGGAATCTGCCAATTTATTGTAATGGGCCACCGAAAATCTGCAGTGGACCATATAGGCAGTGATTATATAGGGCAGGGTAAAGGGCAGGGGGATTACAAAAAATGAAATTATCACCCAGAAGGAAAGGGAGCAGAATAATCCCACGAAATCTATGGCCGATTTTTTTGAGATAACTCTTGACATATGCAGAGCTTCGCCCACATCCATATCCTCATCCGCCACAAGTAAAAAGGGAGTAAGATAAAATCTTACGGCAACGATAATAAATACAGCAAAGCTGATAACATTGAATGCGGTCAGCGCTCCCCCTAAAGAGATTATAAATGGGGGCATGGTTATTCCTAAGAGGTCATAGAGCTCGGGCCTTGTGAGTATTGAGATGATAATGCTGGGAAGATATACTGCAACACCTATAAGCAGTAGCCTTAAAGCATAGGCAAGGCCTGATAAAACCGCCTTTTTATAAAGCGTGAAACTGCCGAAATAATGGAAAACAACAAGGATATCATCCTTCTGCTCCCACATAAGCCGCTTAAAGAATCTTAAAAGACCTAAAAAGCAGGGAACAAGCAGAAAGATATCCATCGCTATCATAAAGATATAGGATAACGTGCCTCCTATTGCCATACCCGCAATAGCTGTGGTAAAGCTTATGGAAAGGGAAATGAAGATGGGTATAAGACAAGCGCATACGCATCTGTAAAAATTCCCTTTTAAGATGGCCTTTGCGGTGGATTTAACCGCAACAGAGGGAGGGGTCATAAAAAACACTCCTTTGTGTTAGGAAAATTATAAAACCGTAAGCTTGGCAAAGCCTGCCATAATTTTTTTGGTGCCAACGGTATCAAAAGCGATTTCAAGCAGGGTATCGTTACCCATGGGCGTAACCTTTAGTATCATACCCTTGCCGAAGGTTTTATGTTCAACCTGCATACCCGCGGTATAGCCCACAGTAGACTTGGGCTCCTGCTTTTTAACATAGGCAGAGCCATAAGAAGAGGTGGATTTCTGCGGATTGTATCCGTAAGCCGCGGTACGCTTTCTCGGATATGAAAAATCATCATCAAAGGAGCCTCCGCCAAAGCCTCTGCCTGCAAAACTCCTGTTATCGCTAAAGGAGGAGGAGGGGGTGATATCGGCGGTACACTCGCAATACTCCTCGGGTATTTCCCGTAAAAATCTGGAGGGTAAATTGCGGTTTGTAGAGCCATAGAGCATACGGGTGGAGGCGTGGGTTACGGTAAGGTGTTTTTTAGCTCTCGTTATGGCAACGTAAGCTAAGCGCCTTTCCTCTTCAATTTCAACCTCTCCGCCGTAAATCGATTGTGTTCCGGGGAAGATGTTCTCTTCCATACCAACCAGAAAAACATTGTCAAATTCAAGTCCCTTAGCGGAATGCACCGTCATCAAAACAACGCGGTTTTCATCGCTCTCAAGGGAATCTATATCACTTACAAGGGCGATTTCCTCTAAGAACGCAGAGAGGGAGGGTTCATCGTTTTCCTGCTCGTAAAGCTTAACGGTGGTAACAAACTCCTTAACGTTATCGATTCTATCCTCAGCCTCGGGGGTACCCTCAAGCCGCAGGGCGTTAAGGTAGCCTACCTTTTCAAGCATTTCTTCAACAAGCTCGCTTAAAGCCATATCCTCGGCCCTTTCGCGAAGTGAGTTTATTATGTTGCAAAAATCTTTAAGTCGGTTAGCACAGCGGTTAATATCGGCAAATTGGTCTGCCTGCTCTAAAACCTCGAATAGATGAAGCCCCGTGCTTGCGGCTATATCTGCGGCGCGGCCTATGGTGGTATCTCCTATGCCACGCTTAGGCTCGTTGATTATTCTGCGAAGACGCAGGTCATCATCTATATTATTTATAACATTAAGGTATGCCAAAACATCCTTAATTTCTTTTCTTTCATAAAATCGCATACCGCCTATAACCTTATAGGCAATACCGCTTCGGGCAAAAACATTTTCCACAGCCGCCGATTGAGCATTCATTCGGTAGAGCACGGCGTGGGCAGAAAAGCTGTTGCCATCCATTACGCTTTCTAAAATTTTATCGGCAACAAATTTAGCCTCGGCTCGTTCATCGGCGCAGGTGTGTACGCTGATGGGCTCACCCTCGCCCTTATCGGTCCAAAGAGTTTTGCCCTTTCTGCCTCGGTTATTCTTAATAACCTCATTGGCGGCATTAAGGATATTACCTGTTGAGCGGTAGTTCTGCTCAAGGCGTATGGTCCTCGCATTTTCATTTTCATCCTCAAAGTTAAGGATGTTTTCAATGGTTGCGCCTCTGAATCGGTAGATGCTCTGGTCATCATCACCCACAACGCAGAGATTGTGGTGGATGCTTGATAGCAGGCTGATAAGCCTATACTGCGCGTGGTTGGTATCCTGATACTCATCCACCATTATATACTTAAAGCGACTGCCTAAAAATTCCAACACATCGGGATTTTCTTCGAGAAGTGTTACGGTATGGAATATCATATCATCGAAATCCATAGCATTGGCGGCTTTAAGCCTCTTTTGATATTCCCGATAAAGTCCCGCTATCATTTTCTGCCTTAAATCACTACCAACGCTTTTTTCAAATTCATCGGGGTCAATAAGGCTATCCTTAGCGGAGGATATAGCCGATAAAGCGGCCTTGGGAGGCATAATCTTATCATCAATATTGTTTTCTTTAAGAATAAGCTTCATCAGTCGCTTCTGGTCATCGCCATCGTAGATGGTAAAATCAGAGTTAAAGCCTATTCTATCGGCGTTGCGGCGCAAGAATTTACCGCAAACCGAGTGGAAGGTACCCGCCCATATATCGTTACCTTTATCGCCGAGCTTAGCCACTATTCGCTCCTTTAATTCTCCCGCCGCCTTATTGGTAAAGGTGATGGCAAGAATCTCCCAAGGTCTTGGCGCGTTAACCGAGAAGGTTCCCTCGGGGAGCGTGGCAACACTGCCGTCAAGATAACCCTCGGCGGCTTTTATATCTTCTTCGGTAGCAAAACCCTTGTCACAGCTTAGGTATGCGTTTCCGTATTTTATAAGATTGGCAATACGGTTAACAAGCACGGTGGTTTTACCGCTTCCCGCGCCCGCTAAAACGAGCAGAGGACCGTTAACGGTGGTAACGGCTTCAAATTGGCGCTCGTTCATACTGCCGAAATCTTTTTCTATAAGTTTTTTTCTAAGGGAAATCAGGTCCATAAATTATTCGAGTCCTTTAGTGAAGGGAGCTACCTGACGGGATAGCTCGGCTATATTTTCGCAGTGGGCAACCATTGTTACGGGCTTGGTAAGGTCAAGACTGAAAATACCCATAATGGATTTTGCATTTACAATATATTTGCCTGAAAGCAGTTCAATGGGATAATCCTTAGCGGAGGTTATCTCAACAAATTTTTTAACATCTTCAAAGCTTTGAAGCATAAGCGTTTTTTCTAACATCTTAAAAAGTCCCCTTTAATCAGAGAATAAGTTCAAACCATTTTTTAAGTTCATAAAACCAGCAGTTAACATCGGCAACCCTTTTATATTTTTCTACCGTTTCAAAGGCGGGAGCATCAAGGGTTTGAGCATCTGCCGTTGCAAGACCGTGGGCCCCAAAGGGATAAATATGAAGAGTATAGGGAATTTTCTTCCTTGAAAGCGCGGCGGCATAGCGAAGACTGTTCTCCACAGGAACAACATTATCCTCTGCTGTGTGCCAGATAAAAGCAGGGGGAGTGGTATCGCTTACCAGCTTATCGCAGGAGAATTTATCGTTTTCCTCGCCTTCGGGGAAGGTGCCTAAAAGGTTTACTATAGTGCCCTTGTGGGTAATCTCAGGGTCGGCAGAGATTACGGGATAGCAAAGCACACTCGAATAGGGGCGGTATGTAGCGCCGTAAAGCTCTTCTATTTCGGGCAGTTTATAGGCGTTCGAATAGTGCGCCGCAAGGTGACCGCCTGCCGAAAAGCCCATAATGGATATTCTTTCGGTATCGCAGTTCCATTTATCTGAATTTTTATTGATAAGGTCAAAGAGGGCCGCAACCTCGGTAAGCTGGGTGGGATATCTGTGGGGCGCTACCGAATAGAAAATAACGAAAACATTAAAGCCGAGATTAAGAAGATTAAGGGCTATGGGCTCTGCCTCTCTCTGAGAGCAACCGCCGTAGCCGCCTCCGGGGCATACTACCATACACGGCCTTTTCTGATTTTCTCTGTGCATCTCGGTCATATTAAAAGGAAGATAGGTATCCACATAGGGATTACAGTTATCCTTTGCTAAATGGGGATATAAGTCTTTAAGATAAATTCTTTCACTAACCATAATAATTCTCCTTTTACTAGAGCAGGTATAGTCCCGAATCGGCAATACCGAGTTCAAAGTTTTTAACCTTTACAAATTTGGTAATGGGCTCCTCAAATTCCTTGTAATCACTCACAGCATATGAGTTAAGGTCTATTTTAACAAGCTTGCTGTTGCCCGTTGATGTAATAATCGCCGTATCACCATCAATGAAAATTCCCGTGGGAGCGTTTAAAGGGGAAACCTTTCCGCCTATCCTCAGCTCCTCTCGCATAGTGGCGATATTGATGCGCAAAATCACATTGGATTCCTTGAAACAAGCCCAAAGGGAGTTTTTGTGTATAGCAATACCCGATGGAGCCTTGCCCTTATATTTAAGCTCACCCGACCACAGAAGCTTACCTTCATCATCAAGAAGATAGGCTTCGCCCTCGGTAGAGGAGATAAACACCTTACCGTTTTGTAAGGTCAGGGCGTGGGCAGTAATATGGTTATCGGTAAATTCGGCAGCCTGATGATAGTTACTGCCGAATTTAGAAAGAAGATAAATATTCTTTGCAACATCGGTAACAACACCGCCCTCAAAGCTTACCATCTTATAGAAAACCGCTACCTTATCCTCGGTTTTGGCCTTGGCATAAGCAAACACAAAGCCGTTTGCCATGGGTACAACATCATATACCTCGCCTTTGAAAATTGTTTTCACTCAAAATCACTCTCTGTGCAATTTAATTCTTAGCAATTATATTCTTAAAACGCCTTTATCTATCATACTCTGAACGGCGCACAAAACTCCCGTTTTTCCGCTGTGGAAATTAAGTCCGCCCTGAAGCCAGGCGGCGTAAGGGGGGCGAAGAGGGGCATCCGCCGAAAGCTCAATTGATGAGCCAAGGGTAAAGGCGCCTGCCGCCATAATTACCTTATCGGTATAGCCGGGCATATCCCAGGGCTCAGGGATAACGAAGGAATCAACGGGAGCGCCCGATTGCATTCCCTGACAGAAGGCTACAAGCCGTTCGCTGTTGCCTAAAATTATACTCTCTATTATATCGGCTCTCTTTTCATCGAACTTAGGAGTAGCCTCAAAGCCTAAAAGCTCAAAAAGCTTGGCTGAATAGATGGCGGTTTTAAGCGCCTCGCCAACAACGTGGGGAGCAGAGAAGAGTCCCATATAAAGCTCTCGGTTGTGGCCGAGTGTTGCTCCTACCTCTCTGCCTACGCCTGCGCAGGTCATACGGTTAGCGCACATCTCGATATACTTTTTCTTACCTGCTATATATCCGCCCGTGGGGGCAATTCCGCCTCCTGGGTTTTTAATGAGGGAGCCTGCAATAATATCGGCGCCTACCTGACAGGGCTCTTCCTTTTCTACAAACTCACCGTAGCAGTTATCTACCATAATTACAGTATCGGGTGAAACGCTTTTAACCGCTTCGCAAAGCTCTTTGATTTTGCCTATGGTGAGACTTGGTCTAAGACTGTATCCGCGGGAACGCTGAATATATGCCATTTTGTATTTTCCCCAGGAAAGCTCCGATTTTATAGAGTTAATATCGGGGGTGCCATCGGAAAGCAGAGGAATTTCATTATATTCAATGCCAAAATCTCTTAAAGAGCCATCGCTCTCTCCATCGATACCGAAAACTCCAACAATGGTATCATAGGGCCTGCCCGTAAGGCAGAGCACCTTATCTCCGGGCCTTAAAATGCCGAAAAGAGCAACGGTGAGGGTATGGGTGCCCGAAGCAAAGCTGTGGCGGATAAGCGCATCCTCCGCTCCCATACAAGCCGCCATAATGCTATCGAGCTTGTCCCTGCCTGAATCTCCGTAGCCGTAGCCTGTGGAAATTCCAAGGTCAGCTTCGCTCACTCGGTTATCGATAAAGGCCTTTAATACCTTTTGCTGATTGTATTCGGTAATACCCTCCACATATTCAAAAATGGGGGCAACCTCACTTAAGGCCTTTTTATCAAGAGCCTCAAGCCGTTCATCAAAGTTAAAGAAACTCATTTTTTCACCCAATATCCTGATTTATATTTGAAACAAAAGCCGTTTTTCTCATAGAAGGGTTTAAGGGAGTCCTCGCAAACGGCAAAAACTGTTTTGCCGCAGTTCTTGGAAAGAATCCCCGTAAGGCAACGGCTACCCATACCCTTTTTATTACTTGCAATGCCGTTTATAACGGCGTATTCTCCGCTGTTTACCGAAAATGCGGCGGCGCAATCCTTTATGTAGAAGCAGTTTGCCCTGCCCCTGTTTATCCTCTTGCAGAAATCCACCGCAAAGTGAGGGTAATCGGGTAGGGTAAGCCCCGCTTCCTTAAATAACTTATATATTATACCGCTTGAAAACTCATCGCCTTTTTGTTTCTCTTTGGCTGATGGCTTGATGGAGTAAACATTGGTTTCGTTAAAATCTTCACCGAAAAGGAAATTCAAGGTATCTGCATCGGAAAAAACGGAGGATGGAGCTAAAACCTTCAAAAACTCGGAAAGCTCCTCAAGATTACCGCTGTTATTAAAGATGGTCATATTCCCGTCAAGCATGGCGATATATAGCCTGTCCCCATCCTGAATCCAGAAAAGAGCCTCCAAGGAATATAATTCGTTTATGCAGTTTATCCGCACACATTCTGCCCTTTCAAAATCGAGAAAGGGCAGGCTTTTTTCAAGCTTGATCATACCTTTTTCTCGGCGATACTTAAAATAAGATATTTAGCAAGCTTGTAAGCCGAATCAATATCCTTTATATCGGCAACCGAGGAGGCGGAATGAATATATCGACAGGGTACCGATACTGCCACAGTGCGAACACCCTCGCGGCTTAAATGAACGGCGCCTGCATTGTTTCCACCCGAAACAAATCTCTTGCTCTGGCAGGGAATACCGCTTGAAAGGGCTAGGTTATAAAGCCCCTTATCATAAAGGGTGGATCTATCCATAAAGGAAACGGCGGCGCCGTTTCCCAGATTGCAAACCTGTTTTTCTTCTGCTACATCTGCAATATCGGCGGCGGTGGTGCCCTCAAGAATTATTGCAAAATCGGGAGCAACCGCAAAGGTGGCGACCTTTGCGCCGCGAAGACCTACCTCCTCTTGAACAGAGAAGGTGGCGTAAAAATCATATTCACTCTCTTCTTTAAGAAGGGAAATGAGTATAGCGCAACCGATACGGTCATCAAGGGCTTTGGAGAGAATTTTATCTCCCGAGCGGACATAGTCCCCGCAGATAACGGCGGTATCGCCAAGGGAAACGAGGCTCAGCGCCTCCTCCTTACTCTTAACACCGATATCAATATAAAGACTATCTGCCTTAGGCAGTTTTTTGCCCTCGTCACCGTGGCAAAGGTGAACGGGCTTAAGCCCTATAACACCCGTTACATTACCGTTTATGATAACCCTTCTCGAAATCATAACGGCGGTATCGATTCCACCTACGGTTGCAAACTTCAAAAAGCCTTCCGATGTTACCGAGGTGATAATGAGTCCCACCTCATCCATATGGGCATCAAGAAGAATTTTTGCATTGGGGGTATTTTTACCCTTCTTAAAGGCAATGATATTGCCTAAATTATCAATTCTGTATTGGCAGAAATCCTTGATTTCGCCGATTATAAAATCCCTTACGGCGCCTTCATCACCGCTGGGGGAATTGAGAAGGCAGAGCTTTTCCAAAGTTTTAAGCATTGAGAACTCCTCCTTCAAGAATATACTTTTTAAGCAGCTCGCAAACGCTTTCAATATCGGTTATGTCGAGAATCTCGGTATCGGTATGCATATTTCTGAGGGGTATGGAAACTACTCCCGTTCTAACACCCTCGCGGCTTACCGAGAGAGCATCGGCATCGGTGCCCGTTCTGCCTCCCATAACCTCTTTCTGACAAAGGATGCTGTTTTCCCTTGCGATTTTATCAAGCTTCTTAGAGATAGCCTTATCAAGCACGGGGGCAAAGCCTATCATAGCGCCCTCGCCTAATTTACCGCACTCCTCGGGGCTCACATCGGGAGCGTTGCCGAAGCTTACGTCAATGGCTATCGCTTCATCGGGATTTACCTTAAAGCAGGAGGTTACGGCGCCTCGCACACCTAACTCCTCCATATCGGTAAGAACTATTTTTACGGTTATGGGAAGCCTTTCACCCTTTAATTCCTCGGCCAATTTCAAAAGGGTTACAACACCTGCGCGGTCATCAAAGGATTTGCCGCAAACAAGGCTTCCTTGAAGCAAACAGGGCGCACCCTCAAAGGTAACAAAATCGCCAACGGCGATAATATCCGTAGCCTTTTCACCTAAAAGGGTATCTATCTTGAATTTGCCTATATCCTCAAAACTGCCTTCACCCTCGGCAAGATGGGGAGGGGTGCTGCAAAACACACCCGCAACCTTTTCCTTGCCGTGAACGGTAACACGCTTAGCGGGTAGGGTTCTAAGGTCTATTCCGCCACATTTTGCAACGGTTAAAAAGCCCTTATCATCAATATCGGTTACGGTAAATCCGATTTCATCAATATGGGCGGCAAGCATAAGGGTGTAATCGCTTTCGCCCTTTATGGTGCCGATAACGGTGAGATTATCGGTCTTTTCACATTCATCGGTAAAATCCTTTAAGATATCAAAGGCTAAATCTCTCGCCTCGGTTATATTACCAAGGGAGCAGGCAGCCGATAAATCGAATAACGTGTTTTTTATATCCATTAAAGCTTATTCACTACTTCCTTAAAATGTTTTCCGCGAGCGGCAAAGTTTGGGTATGCATCAAAGCTTGCGCAGGCAGGGCTAAGGGTTACAATATCACCGCTCACAGCCCTTTCCTTAGCGGATTTTACCGCCTCTTCAATATTTGCTACCCTTACAATCTCGGGATGACCGTTATAGCCCTCATAAGCCTTAAGGCAGTTTTCTATTTTATCGGCGGTGGCGCCGCAGAGATAGAGAAGCTTAACCTTTTCTACAAGATGGGGCATCAGCGGCTCAAAGGGGATATGCTTATCGTAGCCGCCTGCAATTAAGATAACCTCTCTGTCAAAGGAGTTAAGTCCCGCGATAGTTCTTGTGGGGCTGGAGGCTATGGAATCGTTATAGTATTTAACTCCACCAAGCTCCCTTACCAATTCATTTCGGTGTTCAACACCGCCGAACTCCTTAGCCACCTTAACAATACTATCCACGCCAACATAGCCCCAAACCGCAGTTATGGCGGCAAGGTAGTTGGCAACATTGTGGTCGCCTATAATGGCAATATCCTTACGGTCAATAACGGGAACATCAATGCCCCTGTATGCCATATGGAGAACACCCTTTGTATCGAGCCAGGCTCCGTTATTAAGTCTTCTTTCCATACTAAAGCCTAGGGATTGGCCTCTTACATATTTTCTGAAATCCTCGGTTATATCGTTATCCCGATTAAGCACCGTTCTTGAAAAGGCGTTCTGGTGAAGCAGAACATTTTTCTTTGCCTCAACATATTCATCCATATCCTTATGAACATCAAGATGATTGGGGGCTACATTCGTAACTACTGCAACATCGGGACTCTTCCTCATAGAGATGAGCTGGAAGGAGGAAAGCTCAACCACCACATAATCCTCCGCCTTGATATTTTCAATCTCGGGAAGCAGGGGCTTGCCTATATTGCCGCCTATATGAACGGTTTTTCCATCTGCCTCAAGCATTTTGGCAATAAGAGTGGTGGTGGTGGTTTTACCGTCAGACCCTGTTACCGCAAAAACGGTGGCAGGGCAAAGGTCAAAGAAAACCTCCATCTCACTTGTAACGGCAATGCCCTTCTTTCGCGCATCCTCAAGCTCAGGGAGATTAAAGCTCATACCTGGGGTGCGGAATATAACATCAACCTCTAAATCCTCAAGATAGCCTTCGCCAAGCTTAAGCTCGCCGCCTGCCGCCTCGATCATATCGGCGTTTTCGCCTATCTGCTCCCTTGTTCTGCGATCGCAGGCGATAACGCGGGCGCCCTTTTCAAGAAATCTCAAAATAAGGGGGGTGTTGCTGATGCCGATGCCGCACATCGCTATTTTCTTTCCGTTAAGACTTTCAAAAAACTGTTTGCAATCCAATTTCTACTCCTCCAAACAAGTAACTGTTAGCCAAAGCATTAGAACCCGAATCAGATTTTGGGATAAGGATTTTACGCTGTGGCTTCGTTAAAATACTCGTTAATTGACGCCTATGTGCGCCAAAGAGCCAAAAGACGCCTTAAAACCGCCCTTTTAGGCTGGTTCGGGTCCCAATGTTTTGGCTAATTGCTTTTTGCCATATATTCTTCAAAGGTAACGCCAAGCTCTTTTATTTCCTTGGCCGCATCAATACCAACAAATCTGTAATGCCAGGGCTCGTAAATAACCTTGGTTATATCGGTTTTGTTTTCGGGGTAACGGAGAATGAATCCAAAGTCCTGAGCGTTTGCTTTAAGCCAATCGGACATCTCGGTTCCCTCGAAGCTTATATCGGCTATGTTGAAATCCACCGCAAGACCTGTGTGGTGCTCACTGGTGCCCGGGCGGGCAACAATGGTTGCCGCCTTTATATAGGCTTCACCCTCTTCAACACCTAAATTAAGTTGCTTGTTAACCTGATTGTTATAAAGCATCTGCTGTGTGGAATAGGAGCGGTAGGGCGAGCGAACGTAAAGCCTCACGCCATCTTCTAAAGCCTTATCCATCATAGCCTTAAGATAGGGCCAAATATCCTTATCAATCTGATTTAAGGAGCCGTTGATATATTCGGCAGGAATCTCGGTAAGGTTACCCTCGTAATCGAAATCCTCGGGAAGAGGATTATCGGGATTAACAAGAATAAGCCGCTCGTATTTGGTATCAAGACCGTATTCATTGATAGAAACGGTATCCTCATAGGGAATGGTATCCTCGGCTTTATCTGTGGGGGCCGCGGGAGCGCTTGTATCGGCGGGGTCGGAATTTACCGCCTTTGATATTGCCGAAATAACAACACCGATAAGGGCAGAAGCCATAACTATTACCGCTATACAAACACAGATAAAAATTCTTCTTCTGATAATTGCCTGTTTTCTTTTAGAGGTCATAAAAATTCCTTCTATTCATCAAGTTTAAGAACTGCCATAAATGCGTCCTTCGGTACTTCAACAGAGCCTAAGCGGCGCATCTTCTTTTTGCCTTCCTTCTGTTTTTCAAGAAGCTTTTTCTTTCTCGTTATATCACCGCCGTAGCACTTGGCAAGAACGTCCTTCCTCATAGCCTTAACGGTTTCTCTTGCGATTATCTTGCCGCCAACGGCTACCTGAATGGGCACCTCAAAGAGCTGACGTGGTATATAATCCTTTAGCTTTTCTGCTATTCTTCGGGCTCTCGCGTAGGCGTTATCCGAGTGAACGATAAAGGATAGGGCATCCACAGTATCACCCGCTAACATAACATCAAGCTTAACAAGCTTTGATTTCTCATAGCCCGAGGTTTCGTAATCGTAGCTGGCGTAGCCTTTGGTACGGGATTTAAGGGCATCGAAGAAATCGTAAACTATTTCACCCATGGGAAGAATATAGTGAATATCAACGCGGTTGCCCATATATTTCATATCGATATAGGTGCCGCGCCTCTCTTCGCAAAGCTGCATAATGGTTCCCACATAATCGTTAGGGGAATATATATGCACATTTGCTACGGGTTCCAACGCCTCTGCAATGGTAGCAGGGTCGGGATAGTTTGTGGGGTTATCCACCATAACCGAGCTTCCATCGGTTAAACGGAACTCATACTCAACGCTGGGAGCGGTGGTTATGATATCAAGGTTATATTCTCTCTCAAGCCTTTCCTCGATAATCTCCATATGAAGAAGACCTAAAAATCCGCAACGGAAGCCAAAGCCCAGGGCTGTGGAGGTCTCAGCCTCAAAAAGCAGGGAGGCATCGTTAAGCTGAAGCTTTTCGAGGGCTTCTCTAAGGTCAGGGTACTTTGCGCCATCGGCGGGGTAAATACCGCAGAAAACAACAGGCTTAACGTTCTTGTATCCGGGTAATGCCTCATCGGCAGGGGAATCGGCAAGAGTGATGGTATCGCCGACTCTTGCCTCTGAAACGGTTTTGATGGAAGCGGCAAGATAGCCTACCTCACCAGCCTCGAGGCAATCGCAGGGCTCCATACTGGTGGCCCTCTTTCTGCCGATTTCAACCACATCAAAATCGGCGCCCGTTGCCATCATACGAACAGTATCACCCGTTTTAATTTTTCCGCTTACAACGCGGAAATATACGATAACGCCTTTATAGGCATCGTAGTATGAATCAAAAATCAAAGCCTTGAGGGGCTCGTTTCTATGGCCCACGGGGGCGGGAACACCGTTTACTATAAGCTCTAAAACCTCTTCCACATTAAGCCCCGTTTTAGCCGAAACCAAGGGAGCATCCTCGGCGGGAATACCCACAACATCCTCGATTTCCGCCTTTATTCTCTCGGGGTCGGCAGAGGGAAGGTCAATCTTATTAACAACGGGCAAAATTTCAAGGCCGTGGTCTACCGCAAGGTAGGTGTTTGCAAGGGTTTGAGCCTCAATTCCCTGAGAGGCATCCACCACGAGTATTGCTCCCTCGCAGGCGGCAAGAGAGCGGGAAACCTCATAGTTAAAGTCAACATGACCTGGGGTATCAATAAGGTTGAGCTCGTATTCTTTGCCATCCTTAGCGGTGTAATAAAGGGTTACGGCGTGGGCTTTAATGGTAATACCGCGTTCACGCTCTAAATCCATACTATCAAGTATCTGCTCCTCCATATCACGCTGAGCAACCGATTGGGTAAGCTCAAGAAGACGGTCGGCAAGGGTAGATTTGCCGTGGTCAATGTGAGCCACGATACAGAAATTTCTTATATTTTCAAGGGGGTACGACAAGGCACATTTCTCCTTATACTATTATTATTTATATATAATAACATAAATTGCGCTGTATTACAAGAAGCAACCTTGCAAAATAGATTATAAAATTTAACTGTTGCGAAGATATTTACAAACTGTTAAAATAAAAGGGAAATGTGTCAGGTAAAATAAGGGCGAAAGGTGGGAAAGGTTTATGGAGAAAAAGAGAATACTTATAGCCGATGATGAAGAAAGAATTGTTGCTTTGGTAAGCGATTTTCTAACCGCCGCAGGCTTTGAAACCGAAAAGGCTTTCGATGGAGAAACAGCATTAAACAAGGCAAAAGAAGGTAATATAGACCTTGCAATTCTCGATATTATGATGCCCGCTCTCAACGGCTGGGAGGTAACAAAGAAGATAAGAGAATTTTCCGATATGCCCATAATTATTCTTTCCGCACGTTCGGAAGAGTTTGATTTGCTTGAGGGTTTTTCGGTGGGCGCGGATGAGTATGTTACCAAGCCCTTTTCGCCCGCAGTGCTTGTAAAGCGGGTGGAGGCTCTGCTTAAAAGGAGCGGAAAAATCGATGAAAAGGCGGCTAAAAAGGGCCTTGTGGTTGATAAGGAATCCTTCACGGCTTTTCTTGATGGAAAGGAGCTTGAGCTCACCTTAAAGGAGTTTGGCCTTTTAAGCATTCTTTATGAAAATAAGGGTATGGTGCTATCCCGTGATCAGCTGCTTGATAGTGTTTGGAGCTATGATTACGATGGGGATTTAAGAACTGTGGATTCCCATATAGCAAGGCTGAGAACAAAGCTGGGAGATTTCGGCTCCTCACACCTTAAAACCATATACGGAATGGGGTATAAGCTTGAACCTTAAGGAGAAAATTTGCGGCATAAAGGGGCTTAAAAACAAGCTCTGGTTTAATATATTCCTGCGCGTCAGCGCAATATTTGCCGTTTTTGTATTGGTGTTAACCGCGGCAAACAGCACCCTGCTTACCTCCTTTTTTTCCTATAAGCAGAAAAATCAGCTGCTTACCCAGATAAGAAGGCTTGGCGGAGTTAACATAAGCGATAGCAGGCAGGTAAGCAACACACTTACCGAGCTTAGCGATAAATATAGCTTCGATACCGAAATTTATTCATCAAACGGCACCGTGCTTTATACCACAAGGGGTAATCAGATGATGGATTATCTGATTATAGGCCGCGATGATTTTATTATGTCCCACGAAGAGCTGATACCGAGCAGAAGGCAGATTTTTGCTGATGGCACCGTATTTGAAAGGGCATATAGGATGGGCGATAAGGAAAGCTATATGCTCTGCCGCAAGGAAATTTCAGATGGAATTTTCGCAGAAATCAGGGTTAAAATGGAGCTTATAACCTCCTCTGCAAAAATAGCGGGTGAGTTTGTAAGTATTGTGGCGGTAGTCTGCTTTATACTCTCGGTTGTGTGGATTTATTTTTATGCAAGGCGCTTTTCAAAGCCCCTCACACTTATGAGCGAAACCACAAGCCGTATGGCAAAGCTTCAGTTTGATAAGCATCTGTCTGTGGAGGGCGAGGATGAAATAGCCCACCTTGCAAAATCCATAAATACTATGTCTCGGTCCCTTGATTCAGCCCTTTCGGAGCTTAAGGAATCCAACGAAAAGCTCAGGGATGAAATCGAGCTTGAAAGGCAGCTCGATGTTATGCGAAAGGCTTTTGTTGCCAATGTTTCTCATGAGCTTAAAACCCCC
The DNA here is from genome assembly GCA_017465085.1 of Clostridia bacterium. Lineage (GTDB taxonomy): Bacteria > Bacillota > Clostridia > Oscillospirales > Acutalibacteraceae > UBA737. Next base: position 41,292 of record JAFTWW010000002.1, read on the forward strand.
CTTGCCATTATAAAGGGCTATGCCGAGGGACTTAAGCTTAATGTTAATTCGGGCTCTAAGGATGAATACTGCGAAACCATTATGGATGAAACCGATAGAATGAATGCACTGGTGCTCAGCATTTTAGAGCTTTCCCGTTACGAATCGGGTCAGATGCCCATAACCCCCACCGCCTTTGATATGAGCAATTTGGCAGGGGAGAGCCTTAAGCGGATTTTCAAAAATTCCAATATAAATACCGAGAATAAAATACCCGAAGGCACCTTTGCTTTTGCCGATAAACAGCAGATTGAGCAGGTGCTTAAATCCTACCTTGAAAATGCACGTTCCCATACAGATGAGGGCGGCGCAGTAACCCTCGCTTCAGAGGAAAAAGGGGATAAAATCAGGGTTTCGGTGTTTAACACGGGTAGCCACATAAGCCCCGAAATAATGCCTCAGATATGGCAGAGCTTTTATAGGGGAGATACCTCTCATAAGAGGGAGGAAAACCGCTTCGGCCTTGGACTTTCAATCGTTTCGGCGATTATGAAAATGCACCAAACCGACTGCGGAGTATATAACACAGAGGATGGCGTCTGCTTCTGGTTTGAGGTTAATAAAAATAAATAACAAATAAATCCCAAGTTTACCACTCGGGATTTATTTTTTTCAAAAAAGTATATGCAAAATTTGTTTTATATGGTAGAATAATAGCAAATACTGTAAAAGGATAATCTGAAAGTGGAAAAATTCAAAAAATTCCTTAAAAAAGCGGTGCTCTTTATCACTAATCCCCGTTTGCTTCTGTGCCTTGGAATAGGCTGGATAATAACTAACGGCTGGTCCTATGTGATGTTGGCGCTTGGTACATATTTTGATATTAAATGGATGAAGGTGGTTAGCGGAGGCTATGTCACTTTTCTGTGGCTACCCATATCCCCCGAGAAGCTGCTTACCGTTGCCATAGCCATCGGTCTTTTGCGGCTTTTATTCCCTAACGATACCAAAACTCTCGGTATATTAAAGGAGCTGTATAAGAAGGCAAAAGAAGAATTTAAGAAGATAAAGGATAAGCTTAAACTTAAGAAAAATAAAGATTAAATTTTAAGATCATCGGTGGCAGGGTTGTTTAATACCCTGCCTTTTTCATCAAAACGGGAGCCGTGGCAGGAGCAATCCCAGCTTCTTTCCTCCTTGTTCCATTTAAGAGCGCATCCAAGATGGGGGCATCTGGGAGTGGTGGGGGTTAAAAGATTTGTAACCGTCTCAAAGGCATTTACCGCAAGCTGAGGCCTAAAAATGCTTCTTCGCGGTGAGAAAATCTCCTCGTAAGGATTCCTTTTGCCGCATAGCATATCGCATAAAAGCTCCGCTCCTAAAAGAGCCGTGGTCATACCCCATTTGTTAAAGCCCGTGGTAACAAAAAGGTCGGGAGTGGCAGGTGAGTATCTGCCGATGTATGCCACATCATCTAAGGTCATACAGTCCTGAGTAGCAAAGCGGTATTTGATTTTAGCATTGGGGTAATTTTTTCGGGCAAAAGCCTCAAGCTCTTTATATCCTCCGCCCTTTTTACCCGTTCGGTGAGAGCCGCCGCCCAAGAGCAATAAATCGCCGTAATTTCTAAAGGATAATCCCGTTTTCTGCTCATCAATATAAATGCCATCTACCTGCTGAGCATTTTCCAAGCCTAAAACATAAGAGCGGTGCTGAAACATTTTAAGAAAATATGCACCGTGCTTATTAAGAAAGGGGAAATGGGTTGCTATTATCACCCGTTTGGCGTTTATTTTGCCCTTGCTTGTTAAGGCAACGTTTTTCTTCATCTCCAACACCTTTGTGTGCTCATATATATTAAGTCCCCTTGAAATTTCACCCAAAAATTTTAAGGGGTTAAATTGAGCCTGACCTAAAAAGCATACTGCCCCCGCCGTCTTTACGGGCAAGGGTAAGGTCGGCTTAAATTTAGCATCAAAGCCTATATATTTAAGGGCGTTTATTTCGTCTTTTATCTTTTTTTGGTCAAGGATGGAATAAACAAAGGAGTTTTCGTTTTCAAAATCACAGTCGATATTTTTACATAAGCTGCGGTAATCTTCAACGGCTTTAAGGTTGGCTTCAAGATAGAGCTTAGTATATTCCTTGCCAAAGCGGCGCAGTAAATCAGTATAGATAAGACCGTGCTGCGCTGTGATTTTTGCGGTGGTGTTTTCCGTAACACCCGAGCAGATTTCACCCTTTTCCACAAGCACATAATCTGCGCCCTGCTGATGTAATTTGTAGGCGCACAAAAGCCCTGCGATTCCCCCGCCGATGATTAAAATATCGGTGTTTATATCCCCGCTTAACTCATTGAATTTACCAAAATTTCTTTTTTTCTCCCAAACACTGCTCATAAATATCACCCTTACTGTTTTTTCTTATTTTACCCGCAAAAAGTATTTATATTGTTTTTTATCAAAATCCGTAATATGATTGCGCTACGATAGGGACAATTTTTTTAACAAATACTTGTAAAAACTCGAAAAGTGTGATATACTAATTTTGCCAAACGAACTTAATATTTTTCCGCATAAACTAAGTGTGTATTTTTATTTTGGTAAAAATGCATACTCTATTTTGCATACTTGGTGTTATGTGGAATAAGTTTGTTTGGCGACAACTCGGAGTTATGCATTTTTCGGTGTGTGTAGCTTCGGTTGCACACACTTTTTTATTTTAGGAGATGTTTTAATGTTTAAGGAATTGTTAAAAAGGGCGGATTGTGCAAATATCGTAGAATTTATTATGAACGGCGGTGAATTAGTAGAATTGCCCAAAGAACAAACCAATGAAGAAAGAATAAAGGAAGCGTACGCTGAAATATATAATTTTATAGAATCTAATTTCAAAGAAGAAAGTCGTGATGAAAAAACAGATAATTTAACATCTGCTATATGCGTCTTGGAATCCTCGTATTTTGAATTGGGTTTACTTTCGGGCATAAAATTCGGAACTCAACTTCAAAAGAAAATGCTGGAAATACTATAATTTCTTTATACTTAGTTTGGTGAAAAAAGAAATTCAAAAAATAATAGCGCGTATTCAGAATTTTAATCAAGGCAGGAATAACCGCCATACTTTTGCCATACCAAAAATAGAGTTATCCCGTATTTTCGGGATAACTCTATTCTCATATATAACTTGAAAAAATTGAAAGTAACTGTTATATTAAAATTAGTAGTTTTATCTTAAACAAAGCCTCCCTCTGACGAGGGAGGGGGACCGCTTGCGGTGGAGGGAGAGAAAATGAAAGAATATAATAAAGCTAATATCCCTCTTGCAAAAACTTTAAGGAAAAATATGACACCCTGGGAACGAAAACTTTGGTATGAGTTTTTAAGAAATTATCCTATAAGGTTTCAAAGACAAAAAGCCATTGGAAATTACATAGCGGATTTTTATTGTGCAAAGGCAAGACTTGTTGTTGAGCTTGACGGTGGCGGTCACTATACCGCAGAGCAAACCGATAAGGACATAGTTCGTACAAAAGAGTTAGAGAGTATGAATTTAACCGTTTTAAGAATTTGCAATTTAGATGTTGAGCGTAATTTCAGCGGAGTATGTGAATACATAGATTTAGCTGTTAAAAAATCTCTCCCTCAGTCTTTTGCTTCGCAAAATCCAGCCGCTGACGGCGGCGGTCTCCCTTTGTCACTTCGTGACATTTCCCTCACACCGTGAGGGAATCTACCCTCGTCAGAGGGAGCCGAGGACTAATTTGTCCCCAATTTAACACAAGCATATAAAGAAAAAAGGTGATGTTATGCTTTATAGGATAAGCGAGGATATTTTTAAGTTAGAGGTGCCTTTTTATAATATTTATACCGCGGTGTTTTTTGTAAAAACCCAAAAGGGTTTTGCCATAATCGATGCGGCGGATAGTGAGGCGGATGCCGAAAACTATATTCTACCTGCTTTAAGAGAACTCGGTATCAGCGAGGATAGGGTTACGGCAATTTTGTTAACTCACACCCACGGTGATCATGTGGGCGGCACCCCGCAGCTTGCAAAACAGTGCAAAAATGCGTATATTTACGGCTTTGCAAGGCCCTGTGTTCCCTTTGATGTGAGCAGATTTGTGGCTCTTTGCGATGGGGATATTATTGATGAAAGCATTAAAGCGGTAGCCTTAGAGGGTCACGATTTGTCCTGCGGCGGATTTCTGCATATTCCCTCAAAAACCCTTTTATCAGGGGATTCTTTGCAGCTTTACGGTCTTGATGTTTATGCCCTTGGCGTAAGAAGCCCGAAGCTTTATTTTGAGTCCTTGAATAAGCTTAAAAATATGGAGATAAATAATATTTTAGCCTCCCACGATTTTGTGCCCTTGGGCTCGGTTGCCGCGGGAAAAGAGGAGGTAAAGAAATATATAAAATGCGCCGAAGAGTGCCTTAATGATATGATATCTTTCGTTAAGGCGAAAAACAAGGAGGGTGTTACCAACATCTTCAAAATCCAAGAAATGTTCATAAGCAGCAGGCAGAATACTTATGAAAATTTCCCCACTGCAAACTTTCACAATATAATAGAAAAGATAAAAAATATGTAAAAAAACACCACCCAAAATTTTGGGTGGTGTTTGCGATATATTGCTGTATTGTGTTTTGTAATGCAATCAATACGCTTTGCCCCAATAAAGCATTTTATCTGCCTTTTTGCCACAGCAAACACAGGTATCGCTTAAATGTTCCTGCTCTAAGGGGATGCATCTTGAGGTAACGCCTGCAACCTCTTTAAGCTTATCCTCGCACTCGCGGTCGCCGCACCACATAGCCCTTATAAAGCCGGGCTTTGTATCGGCGATTTCTTTCATTTCATCGAGGTTATGGGCATCATAGGTCATATTCTCACGGCGCTCGAGGGCTTTATTGTACATATCGGTATGAACAGCGCTGAGCAACTGGGGAATCTTCTCCTCAAGCTCATCAAGGGATACGGTAATCTTTTCATAGGTATCTCTTCTTGCGATAACACAGCAGTTGTTCTCGATATCACGGGGACCGATTTCAAGGCGGAGGGGAACACCCTTCATCTCATATTCGGCAAATTTCCAACCGGGAGTCTGGTCGGTGGTATCAAGCTTAACGCGGCATACCTTTTTAAGCCTATCGTAAATCTCGGTTGCCTTTTCGGTAACGCCCTCCTTATGAGAGGCAATAGGAATAACAACGGTCTGAATAGGGGCAACAGCAGGGGGGAGAACAAGGCCGTTATCGTCGCCGTGGGTCATAATAATTGCGCCGATAAGTCTTGTAGTAACACCCCAGGATGCCTGAAAGGGATGAACGGGCTTGTTTTCCTTATCGGTATAAACAACATCAAATGCCCTTGAGAAGCCATCGCCGAAATAGTGGGAGGTGCCGCTCTGCAAAGCCTTGCCATCGTGCATTAAAGCTTCGATGGTATAGGTGGCTTCCGCACCTGCAAAACGCTCCTTAGCAGTCTTTTCACCCTTAACAACGGGCATAGCAAGAGCCTCTTCGGCAAATTTCGCATAGATATTAAGCATCTGCTCGGTCTCTGCCTTTGCCTCCTCGGCTGTGGCGTGAAGGGTGTGGCCCTCCTGCCATAAGAACTCTCTTGAACGAAGGAAGGGCCTTGTGGTCTTCTCCCAACGAACAACGCTACACCACTGGTTATAAAGCTTGGGCAGGTCGCGGTAAGAGTGAACTATATTTTTGAAATGGTCACAGAAAAGAGTTTCGGAGGTAGGTCTAACACAAAGCCTTTCCTCTAATTTTTCCTCGCCGCCGTGGGTTACCCAAGCAACCTCGGGGGCAAAGCCTTCAACGTGATCCTTTTCCTTTTGTAAAAGACTTTCAGGAATAAACAGAGGCATATAAATATTTTCGTGGCCTGTTTCCTTAAAGAAACCATCTAAAATCCTCTGAATATTTTCCCAGATGGCGTAGCCATAGGGCCTTATTATCATACAGCCCTTTACAGAGGCGTAATCAATAAGCTCTGCCTTGATACAAACATCGGTGTACCACTTGGCAAAATCCTCCTCCATAGAGGTTATTTCCTTTACCATCTTTTCATTTTTAGCCATAATAATCACCTGATAAAAAAGTTATACTTAATCATTATAAAATAAAACAAAAAAATTTGCAATAGTTTAATTGTCTCGGCGGCAAAATTAAAAAAATATATTGACAAATGGGGAAAATAAACATATTATTTGAGTATAGGTTGTCAGGCCGATGGACTCGACTTTTGCCAACCTAAACATTTTTATTTCTGGAGGCAAATTTATGGTATTTGAAAAAATTGCGCAAATTTTAGCAGAACAGCTTGATGCTGATGTAGAGAGTATAACACTTGAAACGAAAATCGCCGAAGATTTAGGCGCTGATAGCCTTGATGTTGTAGAATTACTTATGTCCATCGAAGATGAGTTTGATGTTGAGGTTCCCGATGAGGAAATCGAAAATGTTAAAACCGTTGGCGATGTAGTTGAGTATATTCAGGCTAATATGGACTAAACTAAGCTTCAACCCCGAGGTTTCCTCGGGGTTTATTTTATGTGTTTTTACTAAATAAGGCCCACTATATATTTGTTAATATTGCCTATGACAAAAAGAAAGAAAAAATGGTATAATTAAAGGCATAAACAGCAAATTCGGAGGTTGAAATGTTTAAGGTAGGGCAGACCATTTCCTATGGCTCGCAGGGTGTTTGCGAAATATTGGAAATAACCGAGAAGGAGATAGGCGGCAGGAGCTTGAAATATTATGTCTTAAAGCCGGTTTATAGGGAGAATAACACCATTTTCGTTCCTGTGGATAATGAGCAGTTAACGGGTAAAATGCGCAAGGTTTTATCCCGCAAAGAGATAGATGAGCTTATCCGCTCAATGCCCGATGAAAAGGCGGAGTGGATAGATGATGATGCTCGCCGTCGCGAGAAATACAGAGAGATACTTTCTTCGGGTGATATCAAGGCAACGGTGGGGGTTATTAAAAATCTTCACAACGAGCAGCAAAGAAGAAAGCAGGTTGGCAAAAAGCTTAATCAGCAGGATGAAATTCTATTTAACCGCGCTGAAACCCTGCTTTACGATGAGTTAGCATTAGTGCTGGATATAAAACCCGAGCAGGTGCTCCCCTTTATAATCGAGCATATAAAAATAGAAGAAATTGAATAAAAATGCGGGAGTTTTGCAAAAAACTCCCTTTTTTTGATGATAAAACCTTGACAAATTCTATGAAGAATAGTAATATATATAATAAATTTCGAAGAGGAAAGGGGTTTAGCAATAATGTTTAAGTTTTATGCTTATTTTTATTACTTTAATTCGGGCTGCCCAAACTCTTCAGAATTATCCGCAAGATAACGGATTTATGAGCGATGGGATAGCCTGCAACAGTTTGTGCATATTTTGCATAAAGTTGCGGCTTTTTTATTTTTTGAAGAATAAAAGGAGGAAAAGCTATGATTTCACGCGAAATGCTATTGCTCGGCAAAGAGCCTTCGGTTATAAGGCAGATTTTTGAATATTCCCGCAAGCGCAAGGATGAGATAGGCGCGGATAAGGTTTTTGATTTTAGCCTCGGCAATCCAAGTATCCCTGCCCCAAAAGCCGTTAACGAAACAATAACAAGGCTTGTATCCTCCCTTCCTTCAACCTATCTTCACGGTTACACCTCGGCTCAGGGCGATATGGGCGTGAGAACAAAAATCGCGCATAATATAGAAAACCGTTTTAACTGTGAGTGCAAAGCAGAAAATATCTATATGACCTGCGGTGCCGCCGCGTCCCTTACCATAACCTTAAAGGCAATGGTAAGCGGAAACGAGGATGAGATAATAATCTTAGCCCCGTATTTTCCCGAATATAAGGTGTTCATCGCAAATGCAGGCGCTAAAGCGGTTGAGGTTAAGTGCAAAGCAGATACCTTCTCCCTAGATATTGCCGCTATAGAAAAGGCAATAAATAAAAACACCAAAGGAATAATTATAAATTCTCCCAACAACCCTTCGGGCGTTGTGTTTAGCAAAGAAGAATTAGAAGAACTCGCAGGGCTTCTCGAAGCTAAGCAAAACGAATATGGAACGGAGATTTATATTATCAGCGATGAGCCCTACCGAGAGCTTGTTTACGGCGATAAAACACCTACCTTTATTCCAAAACTCTATAACAATACGGTGGTTTGCTATTCCTACAGCAAATCACTATCTCTGCCCGGCGAGCGTATTGGTTATATATTCGTAAGTCCGCTGCTAAAGGATAGCGAAGATTTCTTTGCCGCCGTTTGCGGCGCAGGCAGAAGCTTAGGCTTTGTGTGCGCGCCAAGTCTGCTGCAAAGGGTGGTAGCTGAGTGTGATGGTACCGCTTCCGATATAGGTGAGTATGATAAAAACCGAAGGCTTTTATATAACTCCCTTACGGCTATGGGTTACGAAGCCGCTTCGCCCGATGGCGCATTTTATCTGTTTGTAAAATCCTTAGAGGCTGATGCCGCCGCCTTTTGCGAGAGAGCAAAAAAATATGAGCTTTTATTAGTGCCAAGCGATAGCTTTGGCGTTGAGGGATATGTGCGGATAGCCTACTGCGTATCCTATGAGCAGACAGAAAATTCGCTTCCCGCCTTTAAGGCGCTTTACCAAGAATACAAGGGAGAAAAATAATGAACGACCTTTTGAAAGCAAGAGAAATAATAAATAAGACCGATGCCGAGATGGCAAAGCTCTTCGAAAAAAGGATGGATGCCGCAAGGCTTGTGGCCTCTTATAAAAAAGAGCATGGTATTCCCATAGATGATTTCACCCGTGAGGATGAGATTATCCGTAAAAATGTTGAGGACCTCAAAAATGAGGAGTATAAATCCTACTACACCTCATTTTTAAGAAACAATATTGATTTATCTAAGGCTTTACAGCATAGATTGCTTGATGGTATGCGCGTAGCCTACAGCGGCGTTAAGGGCGCCTTTGCTTCTATTGCGGCAAGGCGTATTTTCCCCGATGCCAATATAGTGCCCTTTGCCGATTTTAAGGCGGCCTACAATGCGGTTGACAGCGGAGAGTGCGATTGCGCTCTTCTCCCCATTGAGAACAGCTTTAACGGCGATGTTGGTAAGGTTATGGATTTAGCATTCTTCGGAAATCTTTACATAAACGGAATTTACGATGCCGAAATAGCCCAGAATCTTCTTGCTGTTAAGGGCGCGGCTTTAACCGATATCAAAACCGTTACAAGTCATCCCCAAGCCCTTGGCCAATGCGCCGCTTACATAGAAAGCAAGGGCTTTGAAACCGTGGAGGCGGTAAACACCGCCGTTGCCGCAAAGGAGGTTGCCGAAAAGGGTGACGTAAGCCTCGCCGCCATAGGCAGCGTGGAGGCGGCGGAGGAATTCGGCCTTAAGGTGATAGAAGCCAATATAAATCAAAGTAATGTCAATACCACCCGCTTTGCCGTGTTCTCAAAGGCTCAAAAGGCGGCAAGTAAGAACGATAACCATTTCGTAATGCTCTTTACCGTTAAAAATGCCGCAGGCTCACTCGGTAGAGCCGTTTCGGTTATAGGTGACCACGGCTTCAACCTTAAAGCCCTCAAGAGCAGGCCCACAAAGGAGCTTATCTGGGATTATTATTTCTACGCCGAGGGCGAGGGAAATATAAACAGCGATGAAGGCAAGGCAATGCTTAAAGAGCTTAATGAGTGTTGCAACAATATAAAAATCGTAGGAAGCTTTGAGAAAGAAATTAAGATTTAGGTGAAAGTATGATAATACCTGTAAAAACATCCGCATCAGGTTACAACATAATACTTGAAAAGGGTGCGATTTCTAAGGCGGGCGAATATCTTAACCTTGATAGGAAGACGCTGATAGTTACCGATAGCGGCGTACCGAAGGAGTATTCTAAAACGGTGGCCGCCGCGTGCAAAGAGGCCTTTATATTTACCTTCCCCGAGGGTGAGGCTTCTAAGAATTTCGATACCTTTAAGGAAATTTTAGAGGCTCTTGTTAAAAATGGCTTCACCCGTACCGATTGCATTGTAGCGGTAGGTGGAGGTGTAGCGGGCGATATGGCGGGATTTGCCGCCGCCTGCTTTATGAGGGGTATTGATTTTTATAATATCCCCACAACCGTGTTATCTCAGGTGGATTCCTCCATAGGCGGTAAAACCGCAATAGATTTCTGCTCGGTTAAGAATATTGTGGGCGCGTTTTATCCCCCTAAATGTGTAATAATCGATACCGAAACCTTAAGCACCCTCCCTAAAAGGCAGATTTCCAACGGCCTTGCCGAGAGTGTTAAGATGGCGCTCACCTTTGATGAGGGGCTGTTTTCTCTCTTTGAGGATGGTATAACCGAGGATGACCTTGATACCGTTATTGAGCGTTCGCTATACATAAAGAAGAGGGTAGTAGAGGAGGATGAAAAGGAATCAGGCCTTCGCAAAACCCTTAATTTCGGTCACACAGTGGGCCACGCTATTGAGGTAAATTCCCCCGAGCTTTATCACGGGGAATGTGTAGCCCTTGGTATGCTTCCTATGTGCTCTGATAACGTTCGGGAAAGGCTTATTCCTGTGCTTGAAAGTCTTAATCTGCCCATAAGCCATAATGTTCCCGCAAGCAAGATAGTTGATGCTATGAGCCACGATAAGAAAAAATCGGGGGAAAGTATCACGGCAGTCAGGGTTGAAAAGGCAGGAAGCTTTATTTTAAGCGAAATAACCTTCAGCGAATTGGAAAAAGAAATAAGAAAGGCGGAGAAGCTATGAAAAACACCTTTGGAAATCAGGTTGCCATAACCCTTTTCGGCGAAAGCCATGGAGAAGCCATCGGTGCGGTTATAGATGGCTTGGCCCCTGGTATTAAGATTGATGAAGAGTTTATAAAGGCTCAGCTTTCTCTTCGTAGGCCCAGCGGCAAAATATCCACCTCCCGCAAAGAGCAGGATGAGTTTAAGATTGTAAGCGGCGCCTTTAAGGGCTTTACTACGGGTTCACCCCTTTGCATAATTATTCCAAACAGCGATACCCGTTCTGCCGATTACGGCGAGGGTATGGTGATACCCCGCCCCTCCCACGCGGATTTTGCCGCCAATGTTAAATACCGCGGCTTTGAAAACTACTGCGGCGGAGGTCATTTCAGCGGCAGAATAACGGCGGCAATAGTGGCGGCAGGCGCCATAGTTATGGGCGCGCTTAAGGCAAAGGGTATAAATATAGGCACCCATATTTCAAGATGCGCAGGTGTGGATGATAGAGGCTTTGAAAATTATGATGAGGATATAAAGGTCCTGAGCACCCTCACATTCTCTGCCCTTGATGAATGCAAGGGTGAAGAAATGAAGGCGAAAATTGAGGCGGCAAAGGCGCAGGGAGATAGCGTTGGCGGTGTTCTTGAAACAGCCGTTACAGGTCTTCCTGCAGGCGTAGGCGAGCCTTGGTTTGATTCTCTTGAAGGCGTATTATCCCACGCTTTATTTTCTATCCCCGGTGTTAAGGGTGTTGAGTTTGGCGCAGGCTTCGGTATAAGCGATATGCTCGGCAGCGAGGCTAACGATACCTTTTATATGGATAAGGACACCGTTAAAACCAAAACTAACAATAGCGGCGGTATAAACGGTGGCATTTCCAACGGAAGCCCCGTAATCTTTCGTTGCGCGTTACGCCCCACTCCCACCATTTCAAAGGAGCAGGATAGCGTAAATCTTATAGATAAAACCGATACGGTTTTAAGCGCAAAGGGCAGGCACGACCCCTGCATAGTTCACAGAGCAAGGGTTGTGGTGGATAGTATTACTGCGCTCACCATTGCAGATATGTTGGTACAGAAATACAGCACAGATTGGTTAAGCAAATAAAAAACAGGGTAGGTAAACAATGGAATACGGTTGTATAGGCGAAAGGCTTATTCATAGCTTTTCCGCTCAGATTCACCCCAAGCTTTTCGATTATAAATATGAGCTTAAAGAGATAGCTGAGGAAGATTTAGATGCCTTTATGAAGGCAAAGGATTTTAAGGCTATCAATGTTACCATACCATATAAGCAGGCTGTGATTCCCTATCTTGATTACATAGATGATACGGCAAAAAAGATAGGCGCGGTAAATACCATCGTTAATAAGGATGGAAAGCTTCACGGGTATAATACCGATTTTTCGGGACTCAAGGCCCTTATTAAAAAGGCGGGTATTGAGATAAAGGATAAAAAGGTTCTTATCTTAGGCTCAGGCGGCACCTCTAAAACCGCAAGGGAGGTAGCAGAGAATTTGGGCGCAAAATCGATCTTCCGCCTTTCAAGAGGAAAATCTGAGGATTGCATAACCTATGATGAGGCCTATGAAAAGCATACCGATGCGCAGATTATCATCAATACCACACCCAAGGGAATGTTCCCCGAAATTAAGGGGACGGCCATTGATATAGATAAATTCCCCTGCCTTTTGGGAGTTATTGATGCAGTTTATAATCCCTTAAGAAGCGAACTTGTTCTGAAGGCAAGAGAAAAGGGTATAAAGGCAGAAGGCGGTCTTTATATGCTTATTTCTCAGGCGGCCTTTGCGGCAGAAAAGTTTGTAGGCAGCAAGGTATCCGAAGAGAAAATCAATCGGATATTTAAGGATATGCTTAAGGATAAGGAGAATATCGTTCTTATCGGTATGCCATCCAGCGGTAAAACAACGGTTGGAAAGCTTCTCGCCCAAAGGCTCGGCAGGGAGTTTATAGATACCGATAGTGAGATAGTAAATGTGGTGGGTAGATCCATCCCTGAGATTTTCAGCTTTATGGGTGAGAAAACCTTCCGCGATATAGAAAGTAATGCCATAGGCGTTATTGCAGGTAGGCAGGGCACCGTTATTGCCACAGGCGGCGGCGCCATATTGAGAAAAGAGAATGTGGAAAACCTAAGGAAAAACGGTAGGCTTTATTTTATTGACCGTCCTTTAGATAAGCTCATAACAACCTCTGATCGTCCCCTCTCAAGTAACAGGGTAGACCTTCAAAGAAGATATAACGAGCGGTACAGTATTTATAAAAGCAGTTGCGATTTTTCAGTTTCAGGGGATAGAACACCCGATGAATTTGCAAATATGATAGAAGAGGAATTCACAAAATGAAAATTCTTGTAATCAACGGTCCTAACATAAATATGTTAGGCGTGCGTGAGCCCGAAATTTACGGGGATAAATCCTATAAAGCCCTTACCGAGAAGATAAAGTGTTACGCCAAGGCGAAGGGTGTGAAGGTAAAGCTCTTTCAGTCAAACTATGAGGGTGATATTGTAACCGAAATTCAAAGAGCCCTTAATATATTTGATGGAATTGTGATAAATCCCGCGGCTTATACACATACAAGCGTTGCTATACTCGATGCCTTAAAATCGGTTAATATCCCCGCGGTTGAGGTGCATATTTCCGATGTTCCCGCAAGGGAGGAATTCAGGCAGATAAGCTATGTTAAGCAATATTGCTTCAAAACCATAACGGGCCACGGTCTTGAAGGCTATATTGAAGCCATTGATAGCCTTATCGAAAGGGCGGAGGGTAAGGTATGACCGTAACAGTCAATAAATCCTTGGCCTTTGGCACGGTTTCCGCTCCCCCCTCTAAATCAGATGCCCACAGATGCCTTATTGCCGCGGCGATGAGCCAAGGCAGTAGAATAAAAAACGTAGCCGAAAGCGAGGATATTAAGGCAACCCTTAATTGCCTTAAGAATCTTGGCGCAAAGGTAGAAATAAAGGGAGATACAGTATATCTCGGCGGGCTTAATCCCTTTGATATACCCGAAAACACCCTTATAGATTGCGGGGAATCGGGTAGCACCCTTAGATTTTTGCTTCCTCTTTGTTGGCTCTCGGATAAATCCGTTACCCTTACGGGCAGAGGAAGGCTTATGGAAAGGCCTCTCGATGTATATGAGGAGATATGCGAAAACAGGGGTGTTTCGTTTACCCGAGCAGATAATAAAATCACCGTTTGCGGTAGGCTTACGGGCGGCGAATTCAGGGTGAGAGGAGATATATCAAGCCAATTTATAACAGGCCTTCTTTTCACCCTGCCTCTTCTTGCTGAGGATAGTAAAATAGTTATAGTGGGCAATCTTGAGAGTGAGCCCTATATCAATATGACTCTTAGCACCTTAGCTTTCTTCGGTATAAAAATCGAGAAAACCGATTACGGCTATTATATAAAGGGCAATCAGCGTTACGTAGCCCGCGATTTAACCGTTGAGGGAGATTATTCAAACGCCGCATTTTTAGATGCCTTTAATCTTTTAGGCGGAAAAGTGGATGTAACGGGACTAAAGGATGATAGCCTTCAGGGTGATAAGATTTACCGCCTGATGTTTGAGCAGTTAAAAAGCGGAATTAAAAGCTTTGATCTTGCAAACTGCCCCGATTTAGCCCCTGTTATGTTTGCCTTGTCGGCAGCTTTGGGCGGCGCTAAGTTTACGGGCACAAAAAGGCTTAAAATCAAGGAAAGCGACCGCGCCGAAGCTATGAAGCAGGAGCTTCACAAGTTTGGTATAAATGTGGAGGTTTCCGAAAACTCGGTGGAGGTTAAGGCAGGCGAGCTTAAAGCCCCCGAGGAAATACTCTGCGGTCATAACGATCACCGAATAGTTATGTCCCTTGTGCTGTTACTTACCCTTACGGGCGGCAGTATTGAGGGCGCTGAAGCAGTAAGCAAAAGCTTCCCCGATTTTTTTGAGAAAATTAAAACCTTAAATATAGGATTTGTTACGGATGAAACTCGATAAAAACTTAAACATTTTAATAATAGGCTTAGGTCTTCTTGGCGGAAGCTATGCCAAAGCCCTTAAATCGCAGGGCTTTAAGGTGAGCGCCATAACCAAGGATAAGGGCGATATTGAATATGCCCTTAAGGAAAATATGATAGATTACGGCACTACCGAGGTAGATAAAACCTTAATAGAAAGCGCCGACCTTATAATCTTCGCCCTCTATCCCAAGGTGTTTCTCGATTGGATAGAAAGCTACGGTAATCTCATAAAAGAAGATACCGTTGTAACCGATGTTACTGGTGTTAAGGGCAGTATTGTTTATAAGGTGCAGGAGAGCATCTCGGCCGAATTTATCTCGGCTCACCCTATGGCAGGTAGAGAGGTTTGCGGCGTGAAAAACAGCAACCCCGAAATCTTCAAGGGCGCAAACTATATTGTTGTTCCCACCGATAAAAACACCGAAAAGGGCGTAGAAATGTGCAAGGCCTTAGGTGATACTCTCGGCTTTGCCGATGTTTCGGTATTAGGTCCTGAGGACCACGATAAAATGATAGCCTTCCTATCCCAGCTTACCCACTGTATAGCCGTTTCCCTTATGTGCGCAAACGACCACCCCGACCTTGTAAGATACACGGGTGACTCTTTTAGGGACCTTACAAGAATCGCGGATATTAACGATGAGATGTGGAGTGAGCTGTTTCTGGAAAACAAAAAAGCCCTCCTTGATGAAATGGATTCATATAGGGAGGCTTTCGATAAGCTTTATAACCATATTAAAAACGGCGAGCGAGAGGATATGCGCCAGATGATGCAACTTTCCTCGGCAAGAAGAAAATTATTCGGAAAGAGGAAAACATCATGAATTTAGAGTTTGAGAGAAAATTACCCATACCAAAACAGGTTAAAAACCGTTATGCTATCAATGATAAGCTTGCCCTTATCAAGAAGCAGAGAGATGAGGAGATAAAGGATATTTTTGAGGGTAAATCCGATAAGCTAATCCTTGTTATCGGCCCCTGCTCTGCGGATAACAGCGAATCGGTGCTTGATTATATCGGAAGACTCCGTAAGGTTTCCGATGAGGTTAAGGATAAGATTTTCATAATCCCGAGAATTTATACCAATAAGCCCCGTACCACAGGAGAGGGTTATAAGGGTATGCTCCATCAGCCCAATCCCGATGAGCGCCCCGATATGCTAAAGGGCATTGTAGCCATAAGAGAGCTTCATATGACCGCTCTGAAAGATTATGGCTTTACCTGCGCCGATGAGATGCTTTATCCCGAAAATCACCGTTATTTATCTGACCTTTTAGCCTATGTTGCGGTGGGCGCAAGGTCGGTTGAAAATCAGCAACACCGCCTTACCGCCAGCGGCCTTAACGTTCCCGTTGGTATGAAAAACCCCACGGGTGGCGATAACAGCGTTATGATGAACGCCATTAAGGCGGCTCAGAGCTCCCACACCTTCATATACAGAGGCTGGGAGGTACACTCAAAGGGCAACCCCTTGGCTCACGCTATTCTAAGAGGCTATATTGATGGAAGCGGCAGATGCGTTTCCAACTATCATTATGAGGATCTTGTAAGGCTTTATGAGGATTATGAGAAATCAGGCCTTTCTAACCCTGCGGCAATAGTTGACGCCAACCACGCAAACTCGGGCAAAAAGTATCTTGAGCAGATTAGAATTGCCAAGGATGTTATCTATAGCCGTAATCATAATAACGATATCAAAAAGCTTGTTAAGGGTATTATGATAGAAAGCTATATTGAGGATGGCGCTCAGAAGATTGGCGAGCACATCTACGGTAAATCCATAACCGACCCCTGTCTTGGTTGGGAGAAAACCGAAAAGCTAATATTAAAATTGGCAGATGAAATAGAGTAAAAAATTCCCCAGATGCAGTTTGCATCTGGGGAATTTTTTAATTCTTACCAAGTTCTTTATTTCTCTTATATGCCGCCTCTATACAAGCGGTTATTGTTTCGTAAAATCCATTTTCCTCCAAAACCTTAACGCCCTCTATGGTGCTGCCACCCTTTGAGCAAACATTATTTTTAAGAGTTTCGGGGGTATCGGGGCTGCTTAGTACCATCTGCGCCGCGCCAAGCATAGTGTTTGCGGCATATTTAATGGCATCCTCACGATTAACGCCGCATTTCTCGGCTCCTCGGGCAAGACCCTCAATCATCATATAAAAGTATGCGGGGCCACAGCCCGATACGGTGCCTGCCGCATCAAAAAGCTCTTCGGGCACAGCCTCAAAGCTTCCTGCAAACTCCATATCCATAAGAAAATCTTTTATATCCTCTTCGTTTACAAGACCATTGGAGCAGTATAAAACGGTACCCTTATTAACGGCAACGGGGGTATTCGGCATAATGCGGATTATCGGAAGGGTAATGCCTGCCATTTCGCATATTCTGCGGGTGCTAAGCCCTGCCGCCATGGTGATGATAAGGGGCTTTTTTTCTTTAAGGGCGGGGGAGAGCTCTGATAAAACCTGCTCCATCATCTGCGGCTTAACGCCTAAGAAAAGCCTATCGGAAACAAGAGCTACCTTCTTAGGCTCCAAATAGCAAAGACCTAATTTTTCGGCAAACTCTTTTGCCTTTGGGGCGGGGTCGCCGATACAAATATCGGTAGTTTTCTTAGAAAGGGCTAACGCTAGCGCTCCGCCCATATTTCCGCAACCGATAAAACCGTATTTCATAAAATTACTCCTATCTGATGTGTCCGTCACCGGTTATAAGATACTTATATGTATTAAGCTCCTTAAGTCCCATAGGGCCTCTCGCGTGGAGCTTCTGTGTGGAAATACCCATCTCACAGCCAAGACCGAATTCACCGCCATCGGTAAAGCGGGTGGAGGCGTTAATATATACCGCCGCGCTATCTATGCGCTTGGCAAAATAATCCTTTGAAAATCGGTCGTTTGAAATGATGGCCTCGCTGTGTCCCGTAGAGTGAGCGGAAATATGATTAACCGCCTCCTTAACATCCTCAACACATTTAACGGCTAAAATAAAGTCGAGAAATTCAGTATCAAAATCCGCATCGGTAGCGGGTGTGCCCGAAATGATTTTCTGAGCGTTTTCGCAAAGGCGAAGTTCTACGGGGGTAAGCCCCAAAGCAATCCTCTTATCAACTAAAACATCTTTAAGGCGGGGCAGAAAATCTTTTGCAATAGCCTTATCAACAAGCAAGACCTCCTCGGCGTTGCAAACGCTGGGCCTGCTTGTTTTGGCATTTTCTATTATTTTAAGAGCCTTATGGGTATCGGCGGTTTTTTCAACATAAATATGGCATATTCCCGTGCCCGTAGCAATGCAAGGAACGGTAGCCTCCTTGACACAGGTATTTATAAGTCCTGCTCCTCCGCGCGGAATAAGCAGGTCAACAAAGCCGTTGGCGGTCATAAGCGCCTTGGCGCTTTCCCTTGAAGTATCGGTAACGAGATTAACGGCGTTTTCGGTGATATTTACGCTTTTAAGTCCCTCCTTAAGCGCATCAACAATGGCGCTTGCCGAGGAGAATGCCTCTTTGCCGCCTCGGAGGATACAAACATTTCCGCTCTTAATGGCGAGAGCGGCGGCATCGCTGGTAACATTAGGACGGCTCTCATAAATAATGGCAATAACTCCCATAGGAGCCGAAACCTTCTGTATCTTAAGCCCATCCTCGCGAATTGCTTCCTCCAATACCTCGCCTACGGGGTCGGGAAGAAGGGCCACCTGCCTTATACCCTCTGCCATACCTTTGATTCGGTCGGCAGTAAGCAGTAGCCTATCTATCATAACATCGGAGATAACGCCCCGCGCTTTTTCTATATCCAGGCTGTTTGCGGCAAGGATTTTATCGGTGTTTTTTATAAGATAATCTGCCATTGCGTAAAGGGCATCGTTCTTCTGCTCGGTGGTAAGTCCCGAAACCTCGCTAACAGCCCCTTTGGCAGCAGTGAACATATCTTTCATTTCTTTCCTCCGGAAAATGTGGTGCCTATATCCTTACCATCAAGAATATCGTAAAGGTTCGTGGGGCGGTTGCCGTTGGCGATAATCATATCACAGCCCGATTCCATACAAATCTTGGCGGCTTCAAGCTTGGTTGCCATTCCGCCCGTGCCCTGACCTAAAACACTTCCGCCGCCGAGGGATAAAATCTTATCATCAATCTCGGTTATGCGGGAGATAAGGGTGGCATTTTCATCCTTGTGGGGATCGGCGGTAAAGAGCCCATCAATATCCGAAAGGAGAATAAGCTTCTCGGCGCCGATGCTCTTTGCCACAATGGCGGCGAGGGTATCGTTATCGCCGATGCCGAGCTCTTCGGTGGCAACGGTATCGTTCTCATTTATAATGGGGATAACGCCCAACTCTAAAAGGCGGTTAAGGGTATTTTTGAAATTGAGATGCCTCTTTTCAGAAGCAATATCCTCACCCGTTATAAGAAGCTGAGCAACGGTTAAGTTATATTCGCTGAATATCTTATCGTATGTATACATCAGTTCGCACTGACCTACCGCGGCGGCCGCCTGCTTGGTGGGTATATCGTTAGGCCTCTTCATAAGACCTAATTTACCAACGCCCATACCGATAGCGCCCGAGGAAACGATGGTCATATCGTTGCCCGCATTTTTAATATCGCTTATTATTTTGCAAAGCTCCTCAACAAGTCTTATATTAAGATGTCCCGTAGGATGCGCCAAGGTGCTCGTTCCTATTTTTACTACAATACGCATAAATCTATCCCCTAAAAGAGTAAATATGTATATATTATAATACAGTTGTTGCGGAAATTAAAGTTATTTTTTGAAAAAAGGTCCCGAAAAATCGGGACCTAATCCTCTTTTATGATAAAGGCGAAATCGATGTACCCGTTTTCGCACTCGGTAGAAATCTCCTTTATAGAGTTGGTAGTAACAATATTTGTGTTTTCGAAGGCGATGGGAATAAGGTTTTTACCCTCAAGAAGAGTGGTTTGAATACCTTCAAGTTCACCCGCCTCGGTTACGCCGAAATTTGATAAATACTCCATCTCACTTGCGCTTTTGCAGGTGATAGGGAATACGGCAAAGGGTAAATTCTTTGTATTTAATTGGCTTTGAAGCACCGAAAGAGAATCGGAGGCTTCAATATTTATAAAGGTGCTTAAGTTCTGTTGCCAATGGCCAACAATAGCGGTTACCACAGGCTTGATGTTCTCATCGCCGTAATAATATAGGGTGGTTTTGGGGAATTTTTTATCAGCCGTTTCCTTAACTGCCGCCGAAATAAGACTTTTTGCCCTGTTAAGATTATAAGAGGTAAAACCCGCTCTGCAAACAAATTTATTGGGCGCTAGAATTTCGGGGAAGAGGGAATCCGCCGCCACAAATCCGCTTTTGAGGGAGGGGGCGAAAATCTCCTCACTTGTTGCGCTTAAAAAAGCGTTTTTAATTTCGGGGGTGAGCTCATCACCAAGGGTCATAACCCAACAGATATTCTGAAAAGAAATAATATTAAGTCCGCTATCCTGCGCTTCATCAATAAGAGAATTATTGATAAAGGCTATATCGGTGGTTCCCTTTTTCATAAGCTCCAAAGGAGTTTCCTCTCTTATAGAGAAGAATACCGCGTGGTTATTGGGGGTGAAGCTACCCGTATATTCCTCGTTGTTATAAAGCCTTATGCCAAAGTTTTCTATACTCCACTTACCCACATAATATGAGCCGTTGGTGAGCAGTTGGCTTCTTTCAAGACCGTATTTGCCCACAGTGCCCTCGAAAAATTCCTCATTGCAGGGCATACAGATAGATGTGGTGAGGGTGTTCAGGAATTCCTTATCATCGTATATGAGGTCGATGGTGAGGGTGTATTCATCAGGAGCGTTAACACCGAGGGAGGATATACCCTTCTCGCCTGCATATATTTCTTTTGCATTTGCAACAGAAAAAAGTCGGCTCACAAAGGGCGCCTTGGTATCGGGGTTAACCGCCCTTTCAAATGCAAAAAGAAAATCATAGGAGGAAATGGGGGAGCCATCACTCCATTTAGCATCCTTTCTTATTTTGAAGGTGTAGGTAAGCCCGTCTTTTTCGTAGGCTTCGCAAACGCCGTTTTCTATGTAACCATCCTTGTTCTTGCGCAGTAGTCCTTCAAAAATATTGCGAACTACCATAAGCTCAATATCGCTTGAGGCAACCTGAGGGTCAAGGGTTACGGGGGCGTTATCCACCTCAAAATATATGGTAGCATCAAGATAACTCTTGCCGCAACCCGAAAGGCAGGGGAGCAGCATTATAATACTAAGTATAAGTGCCGTAAGTTTTAATAATCTCATATATAACTCTCCGAAACGCTTAATTCCCCCTTATTATATTCTAATTTGCGACTTTTTTCAACATTTAATATGGCTGTAAAGAAAAATACTTGACAGCGGTAGATATATATGCTATAATCCTTAACTGTAAAGAAAAATACTTGACAGGAGGGCTCTTATGCCGAAAGATTTATATATAAGCGCCCTGCTTGATGTTTACGGCTTCTTTTTAAGCGAAAAGCAAAGAACCCTTGCGGAGTATTATTTTAATGATGATTTATCCCTCGGTGAGATAGCTGAGAACGAGGGTATCACCCGTCAGGGAGTAAGCGATTTTATAAAAAGGGCTCAGCAACAGCTATATAAAATGGAGGCCGATTGCGGCTACTGTGAAAAGTTTGCAAAGCTGAGAGAACTTGCCGATAATCTTAAAGCGGGGGATAACTCCGCCAAAGAAGAGCTGATAGAGATAATAGAAAATATTTAACAAAGGAGGGGCAATATGGGTTTCGATAGTCTTACCGATAAATTAGGCGGCGTATTCAAAAAACTGCGGAATAAGGGCAAGCTTTATGAAAGCGATGTTAAAGAGGCTATGCGTGAAGTCCGCCTTGCCCTTCTTGAAGCCGATGTTAACTATAAGGTTGCAAAGGAGTTTACCAATACCGTAACCGAAAAGTGCATAGGCGCGGGTGTTTTAGAGAGCCTTACCGCCGCTCAGATGGTGGTGAAGATAGTAAAGGATGAGCTTACCGCTCTGATGGGTAGTGAGCAAGCCCGCCTTAAAACCGCCTCCAAGATACCTACGGTTATTATGATGTGCGGTCTTCAGGGCTCGGGTAAAACCACCCATTCGGCAAAGCTTGCAAGGCTTCTCAAATCTCAGGGACACAGACCTATGCTTGTTGCCTGTGATATATACCGTCCCGCCGCTATCGAGCAGTTAAAGGTGGTAGGTAAAGCGGTAGAAGCGCCCGTTTTTGAAATGGGTACCGAAAAGCCTGAAAAAATTGCCGTAGAGGCTATTAAATATGCAAGGGATTACGGCCACGATTATGTTATTTTGGATACGGCGGGCCGTCTTCATATAGATACCGAGCTTATGGATGAACTCATTCGCATAACAAAGGCAGTTGAGGTTAACAATATCCTGCTTGTTATCGATTCAATGGTAGGTCAGGATGCGGTTAATATCGCTAAGGCCTTTAACGATATCCTTGAGATTGATGGCGTAATTCTTACCAAGCTTGATGGTGATACCCGCGGAGGTGCCGCCCTTTCGGTAAAGGCAGTAACGGGCAAGCCCATTATGTTTGCAGGTGTGGGCGAAAAGCTTCACGAGCTTGAGGAGTTCCACCCCGATAGAATGGCAACCAGAATTCTCGGTATGGGCGATGTGCTCTCCCTTATCGAAAAGGTTGAAAGTGAAATAGATGAGAAAAAGGCAGAGGAAACTGCTAAAAGGCTGCAGGAAAATAAGTTTGATATGAACGACCTGCTTGATCAGTTCCAGCAGATAAAGAAGATGGGCAGTCTTAAAAGCGTTCTTTCTATGATTCCCGGTATGGAAAAGCAGGTAAGAGATGCGGATATTGATGACCGTCAGATGCTGAGGGTTGAAGCAATAATCAAGTCTATGACCAAAAAGGAAAGGGCCAAGCCCGAAATTATAAATGCTTCAAGAAAGAGAAGAATTGCGGCAGGCTGCGGTCTTACGGTTGAAGAGGTAAACAGGCTTCTCCGTCAGTATGAGCAGATGAAAAAGATGTTTAAGCAGATGAACTCTAAGGGCGCAAAAAGAAAAATGATGCGTGGCTTAGGTCCTAATAACTTTGGCTCAGGTAACTTTGGTTTATAAGGAAAATCCTTATTAAATAATTATTATATATTCTTTTATGGAGGTGCAGTAAAATGGCAGTTAAAATCAGACTTCGCAGAATGGGCGCTAAGAAGGCTCCTTTCTACCGTGTAGTTGTAGCTGATTCCAGATTCCCCCGCGATGGTCGTTTCATCGAGGAAATCGGTCACTACGATCCCACCAAGGATCCCGCTATCGTTCAGATTGATGCTGAGAAGGCTAAGAAGTGGATCGCTAACGGCGCTCAGCCCACCGATACCGTTAAGGCTTTACTCAAGAAGAACGGCGTTCTTTAATTAGGAGAAAATTATGAAAGAGCTTCTTATTGCTATTGCAGCAGGCCTCGTTGAACAGCCTGATGCAGTAACCGTAACAGTTGATGAGCCCAACGAAGAGGGCGTTATCGTATATCACCTTAAGGTTGCTGAGGGTGATATGGGCAGAGTTATCGGCAAGCAGGGCAGAATAGCTAAGGCTATCCGCACCGTTATGCGCTCTGCCGCTATCCGTAACGACCAGAAAATCGCTGTGGAGATTGACTAATTTTTACGGGGTAGCAATACCCCGTTAAAAGAAAAAATTACCCCAGAGCATCTGGGGTATTAACATATAAGGAGAAATCCTATGAAAAAAGATTTTTTAGAGGTAGGTCAGGTTGTAGGCACCCACGGAGTGCGTGGCACCATGCGGGTAAAGCCTTGGTCGGATGACGGCGATTTTTTAGGCGGCTTTAAGAGATTTTATCTTAAAAACAGCGATGCCGCTTTGAAGGTCAAATCGGTTAAAACCCACGGCGCCGTTGTTTTGCTTGATATCGAAGGAATAGATACTATCGAAAAGGCAGAGGCTATGCGCGGCAAGGTGCTTCTTATCAGCCGCGAGGATGCAAAGCTTCCCGAAGGCAGATATTTTGTGGATGAGCTTATAGGTTGTAAGGCGATTGATAACGATAACGGCGACCTGCTCGGCATAATAACCGATGTTTCCAAAACAGGCGCTAACGATGTGTGGCATATAACAAGGGATGATAAGGAATACCTTGTTCCCGCAATCCCCGATGTAATTATAAGCGTTGATGTTGAGAAGGAAATTGCAATTCTGAAGGTGCTTAAAGGAATTTTTGATGATGAGAATTGATATTATGACCCTCTTTCCCGAAATGTGCAAAACCGTTTTAGGCGAGAGCATTATCGGCAGAGCGCAGAAGGCCGAAAAGGTAGAGCTTAACTGCGTGGATATCCGAGATTTTTCGGGAAACAAGCATAATAAGGTTGATGATATGCCCTACGGAGGCGGTATGGGTATGGTTATGGCGGCGGCTCCGATTTATGATTGCTATAAAAGCCTTTATAATGAGGATGAGCCCAAGCCCCATTTAATCTACCTTTCCCCCAAGGGTAAAACCCTTACTCAGCAAAGGGTTGTTGAGCTTTCAAAGCTAGATAGAATAGTTCTTCTTTGCGGTCATTATGAGGGCGTTGACCAAAGGGTTATCGATGAGATTGTTGATGAGGAGATTTCGGTCGGCGATTATGTGGTAACGGGTGGGGAGCTACCCGCGCTTATTGTAGCAGATGCGGTATGCCGTATGCTTCCGGGCGTTCTTTCAGATGACCTGTGTTTCGAGGATGAAAGCCATTTTTCCAACGTTCTTGAATATCCTCAATATACAAGGCCAGCCGAGTGGATGGGAAAAGCAGTTCCCGATGTTTTGCTTTCGGGCAATCACGCCGAAATCGCCAAGTGGCGCAGAAAGCAGCAGCTGATTATAACCCGTGAACGCCGCCCCGATATGTATGAAAAAATCGAACTTTCAAAACAGGATAAGAAAATATTGGAAAAAGACTGATAGTAGGGTAAAAATTCAACAAATATCAGGGCAAAACCCACCGAAATATTGGAAAAATATTAGAACTTAGTAACAAATTATTGACTATTTCATTAAATGTGGTATAATAATATCAACTTTGAACGCGAATTTTCTAAAAAGGAGATTTCATCATGTGTGTTAAAGATGTTGTTATTAAGAATCAGGTAGGCTTACATGCACGTCCTGCTACCTTCTTTATTCAGAAAGCAAATGAATATAAATCTTCTATTTGGGTAGAGAAGGATGAGCGCAAGGTTAACGCAAAGAGTCTTTTAGGTGTTCTTTCCCTTGGTATCATCGGCGGCGCAACCATTAAGATTATCGTTGATGGCAGTGATGAGAAGGAAGCCCTCGAAGGTTTAGTAGCCCTCGTTGAATCAGGCTTTGCAGATTAAATAAAAGGAATCAGCCGAAACTATTACGGCTTCGGCTGATTACATATATCCGGGTGTGGCGCAGCTGGTAGCGCGCTTGACTGGGGGTCAAGAGGCCGCAGGTTCAAGTCCTGTCACTCGGACCAGTATGGGTGTTCTTACAGGATTTCAATCTCCTGTAAGAACACTTTTTCTTTTTTATTTATTTTTGTTTTTAAATTGTTGCTAATCCGCCGTAACTTGTTGTTACCCCCTTTCTCGTTTGTAAATGTATGTCGGGTGTCGGCGGAGCTGAGTCTTCGGGTAAATAAATCGAACCGATGCAGTTGTAATAGATTACAAGCTTTTGTTCTTTGCCGTGCTCAGTCTTTTCTGCCTGATGCACTTCAATACGGTCAATCAGTTCATTAAGTATATTCGGAGTAAGTTTCTTGATTCGGGTATACTTTTTTAATGCCTGTCTGAACATATCGGCGTTAGCAAATTTTGCTTGGGCTTCCTCAAATGCTGATTTGAGTTCATCTATTTGCTTGGATATATTCCTTTGGTCCTCTTCGTATTTCGCAGAAAGTTTAACAAATCGTTCATCGGAAATCTTACCCATAGCGTTATCCTCATACACCTTTTCATAAAGGAAATCCAAATCTTTATGCCGTGCAATCAGGCTTTTAAGTTCATTTTGCCGTGCTTTCTGCTCGTTTTCGATAGATTTCTTGGAGTATTCTATCAAGGTTGATATAAACCTATCTTCGTCCTGTGAAGCAAATTTAATTAACCTTTTAATTTCACCAAGGACTACCTGTTCAAGAAAATCTACCCGTATGTAATGAGTGGAGTTGCATATCTTTCGTTTCCCTCGGTTGTAACCGTAGCAGTTAAAATATTTAATATCGGGATTTTTCTGATTAAAATGATATTGCATATTACTGCCACAATCGGCACAAACGAGAATACCCGAAAACATATTACGCTCGCCATCCATTGTTTTGCGCTTTCGTGTGTTGTTCCGTTTTCGTTGCATAGCCTCAAATACTTCTCTTTCGATAATCGGTTCGTGCACACCCTCAAACACCATCATATTTTCAGGTAAATTAGGTATACGCTTTTTGTTTTTATATGATTTGGAATAGGTTTTAAAGTTAATAACATCGCCACAGTATTCCTGCTGATTTAGTATCTTTGTTATAGTTGAAGAATTCCAGTGATACGGATCGGGATTTGTACGGTTGGTTGGCTTTTTGAAACCCTTGCTTACCGCATAAGCCATTGGTGTTAAGACCTTATGCTCTGTAAGATATACAGCGATTTGCTCTGTACCCATACCGTTTTTTGCGAAATCGTATATTTGGCGAACAATGTTCGCAGCGGCATCATCAATAATCCACCGTTTTGGATTTTCGGGATCCTTCATATATCCATATGGAGCAAAGCCTAACGGCTCTCCCGAGCTTCCCCGAATCTTATTACTGATGCGTCGCTTTTTGCTGATATCTCTTGAGTACCACTCATTGAACAGATTCCTTATAGGAGCCATCTCGTTTTCGCCCTCGGCTGTATCAATGTTATCCGATATAGCGACCAAACGGATATCGTTGTCAGGAAAGAATTCTTCCGTAAGCTTTCCGACTGCTATATAGTTTCTGCCAAGTCGGGATAAGTCCTTAACAAATACCGCCGAAGCTTTACCGAGTTCTAATTGCTTTATCATCTCATTAAACTGCGGTCGGTTCATTGTGACACCCGAAACACCGTCATCACAGAAATGTACTACTTTGGTATATCCCATTTCATTTGCTGTTTTTGTGAGCAGTTTTCTCTGATTGGCAATGCTGTAGCTTTCACCCTCCAAATCATCATCGCGGGATAATCGCTCGTATAAAAACGCTGTGATATCCCTTATATTTTTATTACTTGACTGTAACATCTATCCTCCTTTCTGCAGTCAAATAAACAGTACCTTTCAGTTAAAATAAAAATTCAGTTGTTAAAAAATACGGCACCTCCGCTGCGGTTAAAAATTTGAAGACAAGTCTTCTTTTTGCAATAATCTTGCAAGTACGGAGACAAGCGTATTATTGCCGCTATCATTAAATCTTGCCTCTACAATAAAGCTTATTCTCCCGAACTCATATGTCTGTTGCTTTTTCAGTTCTTTAATATCTTTGTTATACGTTCTTGTTTCCGTACCCATCTCATCACCTCCCGTGCGGCTATACTGACAGCACAGGCAGAGAGATGTTTTCGCTTTGTGCTTTCAGTATATAAACCGCTAAAATTTTGTCAAGTTTCGTTTTGGGCTTTTGGGGACGTCAAATCCTAAAAGTCCTTTGTTTATGCGGGTTATGGCCGCATAAAATATTTTTTCATTTCATCACCGCCCTTGCTGAAAACCTCCAAATAAAGCAAAAAGCCGACCTTCAATCCTTCGATTGAAAGTCGGCAAAACGACACAATTTTTCAATTGTATCCCCGCTTCATCTGGGGTACATGGCAGGAAGAAAATTAGGCGAATTCCAACCATGCTTATCAAACCCAACTCCCTTGCGGGAGTATACTCAAACCAAACTCCTTAACGGAGAATACACCTAACAATTATTATATTACAGTAATACGGCGGTTTTGTCAAGACGAAACCCAATAATTGCTTCTCACGAACTTTTTCATACCGGTAATAATTATTTGTTCTTAAAGACTTCTTTTGGTTTCTCTATTAGGGCAGCGTTTTATACTACATAATTTCTCACAAGTCCAGCATAAAAAAGGAAACAGTATCACACAAGCGGTGCTGTCCAAAATTAAATATTTTCGACTAAAATTATGCAATTAAATACAGTAGTTTCATTACACTTTCCTTCGATGTAAAATCCGTTATCAACTTTCTTTTTATAGATTTTTATTTCATCACCGTAAAAAGTCTGAGACAAAAAGTTGATTTGAAATTCGTCCATTTTCATCAATTCAAATTCATCGGGTGAAAAGCAATTTAAAACCATTCTCAGATACGCAACATTATTTGTATGCTTGTTGGTATCAATATCCACAAAGGAAGAACGGTAGGTGTGATGCAGATCCGTATCACAAACGGCTTCTTTTGCTCTTAAAAATTCGCCTGCGCCGCTTCGGTCATCGCGAAACTGCATATCCTGCGGATAAGCAACGCTATCCACTCTGCGTAGCTTGTGAGAAGTGTAATCCAGAGTACACCACTCACTTGAACCCATCACCAAAGGCTTATCTGCGTTGCATAGACAAAAATCTCGGTCATAGCGAACACCTTTTGCTTTAAGTGGCCATGTTTCAACTGTAATTGTTTCGCCGGATCGAGGAAAATCTGCAATTTTCAGTTTCATCTTGGTTAATACCCAAAAAACATTAGACTTTTTAAGGAGTACTTCGCCGTCCGTTTTCATTTCCTTTGAATGCAGATCAGCGATGTTCTCAAAATGCAAAAAAATATGATCCAACCGCAGTTTATAAAAGCTGTCTACCTCTGAATATTTTATCTCATAGTTAATTTTGTAGGTGTTGTTCACATATATCACCCTTTCCGTATTATACTGCTGCACTATTCTATGCTTTTAGTTCTTCCTCTTCCAATACTCGATAAGCAACCTTTCCTACAAGTGTTTTAGGCATATCCTCCTTGAAAACAAGATCATAGGGCATAGCGTATTTGGCAATGTTGTCACGGCAGTAGTCCATAAGTATTTGTTTGGTTTCTTCGTTAGGCTGAGCATTCGGCACCAATTTCACAAAGGCTTTGACCTTTTGCATTTTGTAAGAATCGGGCACACCGATTACACAGCTCATCTGAACAAGCTCGTGAGCATCTAATATATTTTCAAGTTGTGCAGGATAAATATTATAGCCAGAGGATACTATCATTCGCTTTGCCCTGCCTTTGAAATAGACAAAGCCTTGCTCGTCCATTGTACCGAGGTCGCCGGTATAAACCCAGGTAAGACCGTCGGCATGGGTGCGAAGCGTTTTCGCCGTTTCTTCGGGGTGTCCCATATATTCCATCATAACCGTAGGACCTGCTAACAGAATTTCGCCCTCTTCACCGTACGGAAGCTCTTTGTCTGTATCTGGTTCGACAATTTTTATGTATGTATCGGGGAAAGGCAACCCGATAGACCCCTCCTTAGCCATATGGCTCGGCGTTAAGCAGCAAGCGGTAACCGTTTCGGTCGTACCGTATCCCTCGCGCACCTGAATAGGAGCATTATGCTCTTGAAGAAATTTATCAAATTTCTTTTTAAGCTCTATGGAAAGTGAGTCTCCGCCCGAAAACACACCTTTCAGACAACTTAAATCAGCGCCGTCCATATCGGGAAGGCGCAGTAGAGCTTCGTAAAGCGTGGGAACGCCTGCGATAAAATTGCATTTGTTTTTCACCAGATCCTTAGCATAAGATTTCGGAGTAAAGCGCGGCACCAACACACAACGGCCACCTTGGCTGAGCATAGTATGAATACACACACCGAGTCCGAAGCCGTGAAAAATCGGCATAGCGGAAAGCATTTTATCTCCGGGATTAAACATTGGATTTGCGGCGATAACCTGCTGGCCCAATGCATTAAAGTTTTTATTTGTAAGCAGAATACCCTTTGTCGTACCGGTAGTGCCTCCCGAATAGAGAATTACTGCGGGATCATCTGATTTTTTCTCAACCTTATAATTGTAGAAGCAATGCTTGGAAAGCTTCATAAATTCATCCCAGCGAATAACGGGAGCATCCTCGGGAATCTTGGCTATCTTTCTGCCCGATGTAAGCATATATCCCGCTTTTATAGGTTGTGCCAGCTCGTCCTTAATCGACGCGATAATAATATTTACAACCTTTGTATTTTGGCGGATATGCTCGAATTTATGATAGAATTGGTCTAGAGTTATAGCCGTTACCGACTGAGATTCATTCAGATAAAATTCTATCTCCTTTTCTGCGGAAAGCGGATGAATCATATTGGCAATACCGCCCACAAGATTTACTGCATAAAAAAGATAAATTGCCTGCGGACAGTTCGGCATGGCAATGGTAACCTTATCACCCTCACGAATACCGATAGTTTTCAGTGCCTTAGCGCAGGTTTCAATTTGCTCGATAAGTTTTCTGTAGGTTGTTGATTTTCCCATAAAATCAAAGGCTATGTAATCCGGATACTTTTCGGCAATGGCTGCAACGGCATCATACATTGTACCTTCAAAATAATCAAGGTGCATCGGAAGGTCGCCGAGATTGTCTTTCCACGGAGTTTTCGCTGTTACTGTATTCATTTAATAGCCAACCCTTTCATTTAGCGGTAATTCCAGCAGTTCCGGATTTTCCAGAAGGTGTTTTAGCAACCGAATTGTTTTTGCGTAGTAATAGCCATCTGCGATTCTTTCATCAATCGTGAGACTTAAATTTACGCTGTTGCGCATCGTTATATTTCCTTCATCGTCATAAAACGGACGCTTCTTGATCATGCCGATAACACAAAACACCGAGTTAGTTCCCCAGTTTGTCATATGATGATAACCCGCGTCCATTTTAAGAGAGCCGAGGTTTGTCAGAACAACCGAACAATAATAGGGATCGGTAGCGATAATAGAAGAAGGCATCCAGCCGTGTCGATCGAGAAAGCGAGCCACTTTTCCAATTAAATGTTTGCCCGGAAGTTTCTGAATTGCATCCATACTGGCGGTGGACTGATCCTTTTCATCACTTCGGCAAAAGGATACCTGCCGATATATTTCATCGTGTATGGAATCGATCGTGTCGATTTCCTTGGCGTGTATTCTGGCAAGGGCCTCGCCCCCCTTATCAGAAAACACCTTTTTTACTGTAAACGCTGCCGTGAGCTCATTTCGTTCATACATATTTCCGTTGGCAATAAAGTAGTTCATTTTCGGGCGCAGCATAATGGTTTTAAGTATGGCTGTCAGCACCAACTGAAACAGGTTGTACTTATACGCCGGATCATCGGCATTTTTCATCGCCAGATATTCGTCTGCTTTAGTAAGGTCGATTCTGAAATTCATACACGCCTCGTTGTCGCACCGATTTGGGTACATCAGCGGCATAATGTAGTGCATAGAATCGATCTTTCTGAGAAGCTTGCCGTCTTTACGGTCTCCTCGTTTTTTGGACATTATAATTCCCCCTCATATTGTTTTGTGAACTAGGTGCACCAGCTTAACTCTCTGATGCAGGTTTTCCACTTTATGAATTCGATACTGTTTTTCTGTTCTTCCAATAGCTTTTTCCAAAGGCAATGTATTCTGCCAATAAACACACGGGGATCGCTGCAAAAATATCCACGACCGAATGTTGTTTTACAAAAGCGACCGATATACATACCAAAAGGCAGAAAATAACTATCAGCACCTTGCACCATTTTGACGCGGACCTTTCTTTAAGCCAGGTTGAGGCAATGCCGATAGAGTATGCCACGTGCAAGGAAGGACAAACATTCGTGCTTGTGTCGAAGGAGTATAACAGTCCGACAATATCCGTAAAAATATTATCTCTCGCAAATTCGGCAGGTCTTAAATCCTGACGGTTGGGGAAGATGATATAAATCGCCATCGCAACAATCTGCGTAACGATAATAAACTTCATCATATTCTTAAAGTTGTCAGGGTTATAGAGAGCAAAATATATAAGCGACCCAACGATCAGCAGATACCAGCCCACATACGGTATCACGAAATATTCGCAAAAAGGAATGACATCATCAAGTGCGCAGTGAACGGAGTAACACTTTTCATACGGAATTGAATTTTCGGTCAGAAAATAAAGAGCAAAATAGCCGAGCCAGCCAAGCAAAAATTTCAGATGCTCAAATTGCGGCTCATTGATCTTTGAAAGCCGAAAGGTTCGGTAATCAACCACAGGTTTTCTCATTGCGGCACCTCTGTAATGTCCTTGTTTGTCAAATAGTTTTTCTTGGGAATATTTCTGTAAGGAATTACAATATGCTCCGGTAAATTGCGTGCAATTTCTGTGATTTCATCAGCCAGATACTGAGCGATCTTTGTTCTCTCATCAGCAATATCGTTCTGGCTGTTGAATTTTATCCCTTTTCCGATATACATTTTTTTGAGTTTCGGAGCTATATACATCGGTACAAAGGTAAGTTCTGTTCCGGTTTTTTTATAATACAATCTTGCCACATCAATGAAATTCTGCTGAAATTTATAGAGGATGTTATTGTACGTTTCATCCTTTTCGGGAAAAATAAGAAGGTTTTTTCCTTCCTTTAGCATAGCTACAGATTCACGAAAGGTAGATAATACTCTGTTATCACGGTAAACGGCAATCGTTCTCGCATTATTAAAAAGGCAAGATGCCAAAGGGGCGATTATGTATGATAAAGCCTTGAAAAAGGGGTGCATCCACTTCGGTTTTTGAGACCAGAAATCCGTAAAAGCGTACTGCGGAACCTCTTTCATATTCATCATTTGTCCTGCACACCAAATGTAACAGTTATCGGGCATAAAAAGCTCACCGACAATGGGGCCGTTCATTTGCGTGTGATTTGCAACAATGACCGCGTCCTTCTTCGGGAGGTTTTCAATGCCGACAACATCCGTTTTACCGTAAAACAGCCTAACAAGCCATCGCACTATCTTAAAAATACATTTTGAAAACCACGCTGTTTTTTTCTCTTTCATAAGACACCCACTATTGCTATATTCTTTAAGTTAATTGTTTTTAGTCCAGAAATCCATCACCGCATCCTCATAACCGTTTTTATCGACAATATAACTCATACCGTGCTCGGCACCAGGCACAACGAACAAACGCTTTTCGGATACGCAGGCTTTATAGTTTTCATAGGTCATTTCAATGGGCACGAAGTTATCATCTGTGCCGTGAATGAATAATACGGGGATTTTGCAATTTGAAAGAGCTTCAACCGTAGAGTACGAATCGGAAGGCGCCTGAATTCGCTTTTCACAAATATCCCTTGCGGCACGGCTATATAAGCCAAACGGCAGCTTGAAATTATTTTCAACCACGTGCTTCCAAATGGCGTGCGGAGAGGTAAAGGCGCAATCGGCAACGATTCCTTTCACATTTTCGGGCAGTTCAAAGCCTGACGTCATAAGAATAGTAGTAGCACCCATCGACACACCGCCGAGGTAAATCGGCAGTTTTGCTTCGGTACGCTCGTTTACCCAATTGATCCAATCAAGGCAATCGTACCGTTCCAACAGTCCGAAGCCCATATATTCACCGCCACTATTGCCCTGACCGCGCTGCTCAGCAAACAAAACAGCACAGTCATTATCAAACCAGAACGGCGCAATGGCACCAAAATCCTGCGACCAGGTCGAACGCCAGCCATGCATAGCAATAATGATTCTCTTTGCATTTTCGGGCCAAAACCAATGACCGACTAACAAAGTTCCATCCTGCGCGGCAATTTCCACCTTCTTATGCTCGGTATCTTCCAGCACCTTGGCAGCATCCATAATAGCTGCAACCGTTTCTGATAAGTCCCTCGAGGACATCAGCTTTTCCTTATCCTTGGCTGCACTTTTTGGACCTTCTCGATCAAGAGCAAGTTTCATCAAGTACTTAGTTGTGTAGTGGTGAGCGATTCCGACTGCAGCTATACCGGCTACAGCAATACCGGAACCTATCAACATATTTCGCGTGCTTTTTTTCATATAATCATAAACCTTTCCTTACTAATATTAAGCGCTTGCCATGCTGTGACCGCAAAAGCTTAGCTCGGTTTTACATTTTCCGTAATCGGTGAACGTGCTGTGTATGAGGTGACACCTAAAATCATCTCGCCGTCAATGTGAAGCGATGTCGGGCGATCATACTCGACCTTAATTTCATGACCAGTCAATATTTCCACCATTTTTGTGTGCTTAATATGCTTTCCCTTGAAAATGGAAGGAAATACGCACAAAGTTTTCAATTTGCCCGAGCTGTGCAACACCATAACCGAAAGCGTTTTTTCTTTGCTTTTTCTGTCCTGGTTTGGTGTGGGCATCATTCCGCCGCCGTAGAATCTGCCGTTCATTGTCGGTGCCAGCCATACCTTTTCATATGTATAGGTCTTTCCGTCCACCGTCACCTTGGCATTGGTCGGCTTATAGTGAAACAGTAAACCTTTTATGGCAATAGAAATATAATTGGCTCTCTTGTTGCGATTGCTCTTAAACTTGTCTCTCGCTTTGTAGCAGTAGCTGTCGAAACCGTAACCGACGCCATTGATAAAGCGATATTTTTTACCGTTAATAACAATGCTCGGAAGATTTTTAAGATAATCTGTTATGGGGAATGGATTGCATTCCTTTGAATACCCGAGATCGTGTGCAAAGTCATTGTCGGTTCCATTTGGGAAATACAGAACCTCATTGTCAAAATCAATGCCATCTGTGGCATTGGCAAAGCGATTTAATGTACCGTTACCACCCGCAAGTATGATAAAATCTTTTTCTTCCAGCCCCGAAAGAAATACTCTGTAATTTTTGATATTAAGAACATCAATAAACTTGAGTTCCTCATCTATGACCACCTCAAGAAGTTTGACATCTTCAACATCATTTTTTGTGCCTGCCTTTGAGTTATAAAGGACATATCCGATACTCATTTTTTCCTCCCCGAGCAGTACGCTTATTTTTCAAAACTACCCTTCTTTATAGCTTTAATGTTCTGAACCGAATACATAATAAAAGACATTAGCATAATGCCAATACACGTGCCTACCAAAATCAGCGATATCGTGTGGGGAATGTTATACCAAATCAGATGAATGGCCATCATCGCATATAGGGAAACCGTTGTCAGTTTTCCGTGCCACACTGCACCCTTGACTGTGCTTGTTCTCTTAATGGAGATGAGGGCGGTAATTCCCGTACATACCTCTTTTACCACAAGAAGAACAAGAGGTATCGCCATATAAGGAAAACGGGATACAAGGCAAAACAACATCGCCATCTGTGTCAGCTTATCGGCAATCGGATCAAACGCCTTCCCGAAATTGCTTATCATATTGAATTTTCGTGCAATAATACCGTCAACAATATCCGTAATGCCGGATAAAGTCAGAATCAGCAGCGTCCAGAGATAATCCTGTTTTTCGATATACAGCCAAATAATAACCGGGATCAGACACAGTCTGAAAAAAGAGAGGATATTCGGTATAGTCAATATTTTATTTTGATATTTTTCGGCGACGTCGTTCACTGTAAATCAACCCCTATTTTCCGTATTGTACTCACAAAGTATATAAAACAAGTTGCAACTCAAGTTCAACCCAACATCAACATTTGTTGAAAAAAGAGGTATTGGTGTTACACAGAACCAATACCTCTTTTATAAGAACTATTTACTTGTTTGAGTGAAGCGTTACAGTAAATCTACAGCCGCCACCCATTATATTTTCTGCAAAAACATCTCCGTCTGCCATCGTTAAAATCCGTTTTACCAAAGCCAAACCAAGTCCGTTTCCTTCCTGCTTGTGAGAGCTGTCTTCTTGATAGAATTTATCAAAAAGGTGTTTCTGTGCCTCAGCAGAAAGCCCCGGACCCCTATCGTCAACAACAAAGAAAATATTGCCTTCCTTTTTGTAGAGCCGAATTTTTATGATTTCGCCCTGCGGACTAAACTTTACGGCGTTTCCAATGATGTTGGTCCACACATGGTACATCATTTGCTCGTTTCCGTAATACTCAAGGTCTTCCATATCAACATCAAAGTCAATATCCTTCGGTGCCCAGGCTGATTCCAATGCAAGAAAAGCCTCACGGATCTGCTCATCAAGTCCATACCACTCCTTATGTGTCTGAATGGATTGGTTTTCAATTTTGGAAAGAAGCAGTATGTTACTGACAAGGGTAGAAAGCCGCTTGGTGTTAAAAAGGATTTTCTCTACATATTCTTGCTGATCGGTGTCAAGATTATCGCCGCCCTGCAAAAGCGTGGAATATCCCTCTATAGCGTTAATCGGTGTCTTAAACTCGTGAGAAACGTTGGAAACAAAATCGGTCTGCAAAATTTCTGTAGAGCCAAGCTCCTGTGTCATCATATTAAAGCCGGCAAATACTTCCTGTATTTCACTTGACGAAGATTTTGTTTCTAACCGCGTATCAAACTTGCCATCCGCAACCTTTTGCATTCCGATTCGAAGTTCTTTTATCGGGTCAAAAAACATTTTAGATAAAAAGTATGTCGATATAACTGCAATGACAAGACTAAAAAGATTTAACTGTATCAAAAGCGGTATGCTCGTGATGGGCGGGAGCAATAACTCAAGGAGTTTGGAGATACCAAAGGAAATTAGAGTACTAAAAAGAACCACAACACCGACAAGCGCAGTCAGTCGAGTTCTTAAACTGAACTTTGTTTCTTGTTTTCGTATTTCTTCAAACGTTTCTCTTGCTTTCATACCTTGACCACCTTATATCCGACACCGCGCATCGTGACAATCTTAAAGTCAGCGTTTTCTTTAAATTTGTCTCTAAGTCTGCCGATATGAACATCAACGGTATGGGTGTCGCTTTCGGAATCATAGCCCCACACATCATCCATCAGTTGCTGACGGGTGAAGATGCGCCCCGGGTAAGATGCCATTTTATAAAGCAGCATGAACTCTTTCTGCGGAAGAATCATAACGCCCTTCTCCGAAGTGACAGTGAAGGTATCACATTCAAGCACCGTATTTCCAATAGTCTGCTTGCGCTCACTGATCATTTGTGCACGGCGAAGGAGCGCCTGCACACGCAGCACCATTTCATTGACATTGATCGGTTTTATCATATAGTCATCGGCGCCGGACAAAATTCCGAGCCGCATATCGTCAAAAGCATCCTTGGCAGTGATCATCAGCACGGGTGTATTATTTCCGGCGTCCCTGAGCATACGGACAAGCTCATAACCGTCCATTACCGGCATCATAATATCGGTAATGATAAGGTCATAATAGTCCCCATCCATAGCATCCAGCGCCTCTTGGCCATTGGCAACTTCTTTTACGTTATATCCGTTCTTGATGAGCACATGAGCGAACAATCGCCTCAGCTCACGGTCATCTTCTGCAATTAAAATCTTAAGCATAACTATTTACCCTCCGGTTTGTTTTCAGTTTCGCTTTTTCTTCTTAGATCACACGGCCGCTTAGCATCCTTGGGTATCATCCACGAACGTCCGAAACGCTGCACGTTCGGTATTCTGTTTTCAACGCAGAACTTTTGTACCCACCGTTCGGAAACACCCCAAAGCTCGGCCACCTCTTTTACTGAAATATAGTCCATTGCTTCCCTCCGAATATATTATCACTTATATTGTATTCGGATAAACGAACACTGTCAAGGCCATTTTTGTGAACTCTGCAGTATCTTTTCTTTCTTCTTGGCATACCATCGGTAGATCAATCCTCCGAGGATTGCCAGTACGATCGTTGCCGCAAAGATCAAGGCAGATGTCAGGTACTGCCGTTCTGCCAGTGCAGAGCCGCAAAGGGTTGATGAAAGCACAGACGGCATTCTGGCAATAAAGGTGATGACCATAAACGGAACGAATTTTACAGGCAGCAAGCCCACGAAATAGGTAAAGCCATCTTTCGGTGAACCGGGAATCAGGTAAAGGAAGAACAACAGTGCATAGATCTTATCACTGCTTTGGAACAGCTTTATGGACTTCATATTCTTGGTCGGCAGGAAAAGCTCGATAATTTTTTGTCCGAACTTCTTAGTTAAGGCAAAGATAATGACTGTTCCGATCATATTGCCGATCACACAATAAAGCATTCCGGGCACAACACCCCAGGCATAACCCGACCCAATCTCAAGTGGCTCGGCAGGGATAAATTTCACTACTGTTTGTGCCGCTCGTATCAGAATAAAGATAATTTCATCAAAGACACCAAACTTGTTCAGCCATTCACGGAAAACTGTCGGGTCCGAAACGATCTTTACAAGCTCTTTGCCGAAGAACATATAGGAA
Source organism: Clostridia bacterium (assembly GCA_017465085.1). GTDB lineage: Bacteria > Bacillota > Clostridia > Oscillospirales > Acutalibacteraceae > UBA737. Next base: position 79,384 of record JAFTWW010000002.1, read on the forward strand.
AAGATGCAGACAAGAATAAACACCAAACCGCCGAGCAGGACTATTGCTTGCTGTTTGGTGGGATGGGTTATACGGTAGAAAGATTTTATGTGTTTTTTCAAGACGCCTGATGGAGCATTTCCCAATTCTTTAATCTCCGGATAAAAGCAGTTCAGTACACCTTTGTATCCGTCGTTCCAGGGCTTATACTTGCCGTTATAGTGAACGATAGCCGTTTCACGCGCCACTGCATCCAAATCATATTGCTTACGCTTGCTAAAGTATTTGAAAGTCTTCTCGTCGAGATTATAAACACGCTCGTCAATAAATATCGTCTTTTCTCCGAACAGAATATTTGCCATATCCTGATCGCCGAGAAGGAGTCGCTGAGCGTTTGCCTCCAGACATTCAAGCACATACTCCAACGTAAAATCTCTGCGAATGGCAGATAAATTCATCAGCATAATGCCGGAGTTGAAATATCGTTCCTGCCCTTTGCAGCTAAGCCTTGCCTTATTGAAGGCGTTGCCGAAACCGTGCATATGACCAGCGGCCGCAAGATAGGAATCACCCAATTCCATATTGTAAAGAGACAGTATCGATTTTCGGATGTAAATATCCGGGTCGAGATACAGACACCGTTCTACACTCTCAGGAAGATATCGGAACGCCAAAAGGCGATAAAAGGATTCTTCAGGCAGCCGTTCCAGTACGGGAGTATTACTGAAATATCTGTCGGTTATTTTGATATTATGTATTTGAATTTCGGCACCTTCGACCGCGTGCTCAAGACACTGAAAATCCTCCGCTGTTAAGACTGAATGAGCCACAAAGACATCCGTTTTGATGCCCTTATGTGTTTCGGCATAAGAGCCGAGCATCGTCGCTAATGGAAAAAGGTAGTTGCGGTCAATTGTTACCAGTAAATTGATTGGTTCGTTATAAATGGCGTGATGTTCCGTATGTTTCACCTCCCGAAAATATGATAGAGGAATACACCTTACCCCAAAGGCGTAGCTTACAAAAAGAAATCGTTACTTCTTAATCGGCAGTAGCATTCGTGTTTGCTTTTTATATTCATCAAAGCCCTGTCGCCGGGACATCCGATTATCCGCCATCGGTATGCTTACAAAAAGGAAAAGCAAGGTGTTGGCTGCTGCACCAACACAGAGATACCACGCTTCAGGGAACGCTGAAATAACTGAAAGTGCCACACCCCACCACATCAGGATTTCTCCAAGATAGTTTGGGTGACGAGAATATTTCCAAAGGCCGCTGCGGATGAAACCTCCCGTCTTTTGCTTACGGAACCGTTGCATCTGCAGATCGGATACACCTTGCAGTATAGTTGCGCCGATAGACAAGCAGAAGAAAACAATACTTCCCACACGCAGTTCAGCACTGTAAAGCATAGCGTAAACGGCAGGAAGCACACATCCATACACGATAAGTGTCGGCACAAGATGGATCCCAAGAAAATTTATAATCGGATAAAATACTCCTGTCTTTTCTTTGAGCATTGTGTAACGCCAATCCTGATGTTTAAGACCGTGAAATGTGTAGGCCCAATTTGCAGTTAAACGGACACCCCAAAAGCAAACCGCAATAAGCAAGAGCAAACGAAACGGTGTCAGTTCGGCATTTAAAGCAAAGGCAATCAGAATTACAATCGGCTGAACGCTCCAGTACGGATCATAAACCGAGGCATTTCCAAAAATCAAACTAAAGATAAATGTGACAACAGTTGCCACAATATCTGCAATCAGCAAATTGAGCCACCAATCATAGGGCAGTGATTTATAAACGACAATTCCTGTTAAAGCGGCAAGTATGTAAACTACTGTTATTACAACAAAGCTCAGTGTGCGGTTATCCTTCATTTTCTCAAACATAATTTAGCTCCTTGCAGACATAATAAACCTATTGTATAAGAAAGTATAAAGGTTTTATTTCAATTCAACTTCAACCAAAGTTCAACAATTGTTGAAGTTGAGTTTACTTTGGGTTGAATTTTGTCGAATATACTATTGTTTGTTGTGAGGGAGTAGCAAGCGCATCCTAAGTGTAACAAGTCAACATACTGGTTTCGACCTGGCTTGTTTTAATTTGCGAGACTCACGTAGAGCTTCTGTAAAGCTCTACGTGGAGTCATTATATCTTGTTTTTGACACCGAGTATGGTTTTTACCTTGCTCGGTATTTTTATTGTCAAAACGGAGGAAACAAAAATGAACTTAGGATTTGATTTCTTTTTCACAAGCATTATGCTCGGTGTGGGACTGGCTATGGATGCCTTTTCGGTATCTCTCGCAAACGGTCTCAACGAACCGAAAATGAAGAAAAGAAAAATGTCGGGTGTTGCCGGCATATTTGCAGTCTTTCAGTTTGCAATGCCCATGATCGGTTGGATTTGCGTGTCCACCATTGCACAGTATTTCAAAGTATTTGAGAAATGCATCCCGTGGATCGCTCTTGGCTTGCTTGGATTCATCGGCGGTAAGATGCTCTATGAGGGCATCAAAAACAAGGATTATGACAAGGACAAGCCCGCTATGGTTTTCAAAGATCTTTTGGTACAGGGAGTTGCTACATCTATTGATGCACTGTCTGTCGGTTTTACCATTTCCGATTATGACTGGCTACACGCTTTGCTTTCCTGCCTGCTGATTGGTATCGTTACCTTCTTTATCTGTTATGCCGGACTTGCCATCGGCAAAAAGGCAGGAACCAAGCTCGCAGGAAAATCCGGTATCCTCGGCGGCGCTATTTTAATATTTATTGGTCTTGAAATCTTTATTACAAGTTTGTTTTGATTCAATATAAATGACTCGTTTAAGAACCACTTAAACCGACTTTCTCAAATTAAACTAATGAAATGATATAACAAACTGGCAATTAAAACGCAAAACATATTGGATGAGTGAAAGAGATAATAAAACGGCGTCGCTGTCAGCGGCGCCGTTTTGTGTATGAATGAATTCTTTAATCTATTTTGAGGAGTTTCACACGATAGTTTTCGAGTTCCTCATCGGTGGGGATATAGTCGCTCATTTCGCCGGCGTGGAATTTCTCATAAGCCACCATATCAAAGTAACCGGTACCGGTAAGACCGAACACGATGGTCTTTTCCTCGCCAGTTTCTTTGCATTTAAGGGCTTCATCAATTGCTACACGAATAGCGTGAGAACTTTCGGGTGCAGGCAGGATGCCTTCGACTCTTGCAAAATATTCCGCCGCTTCAAATACATCGGTCTGTTTCACGCTTACTGCTTCCATAAGTCCCTGATCGTAAAGTTCGGAAAGGGTCGAGCTCATTCCGTGATAGCGCAAACCGCCTGCGTGGTTGGCGGAAGGAATGAAATCACAGCCGAGCGTGTACATTTTCGCCATCGGGCAAACCTTTCCGGTATCGCAGAAGTCGTAGGTATACACACCTCTTGTGAAGCTCGGACACGATGCAGGTTCAACGGCAATGATACGGTAATCAGCTTCTCCACGGAGTTTTTCGCCCATGAAAGGTGCGATAAGACCGCCAAGGTTAGAACCACCGCCTGCGCAGCCGATAATGATATCAGGTTTAATGCCGTATTTATCAAGGGCGGCTTTGGTTTCCAGACCGATTACCGACTGATGAAGCAGTACCTGATTGAGAACGCTGCCCAGCACATAGCGGTAGCCGTCGCTGGTAACCGCCTTTTCTAC
>JAFTWW010000036.1 GCA_017465085.1 Clostridia bacterium
CTTTCTGGTATAAAAATCAAACTGCCCGTGATTACCAACATAAAAGGTATCCACATTTTTATTTTCGATTAAATTTATAATTTCTCTTCTAAGGGTTGGGATAATCTCCTTTCCCGCGTCAGAATGTCCAAAAAATGTGCAAACCATAAATTACCTCCACCAATGTTACGATATGTAACATTTTTATTGTAACAAATTGTTACAATAAATTCAAGGTGAATTTATGATTGGATTAAAACAGATAAGAAAAGAACGAAAATTAAATCAATTAAAAGTCGCTATGGATTTGAACATTTCTCGCGAAGCTTTATCCCATTATGAAAACGGTAAAAGAGAACCATCTTTAGAAATGCTGCAGAGAATGTCAGAGTATTTTGGAGTTTCCATTGATTATCTGATAACGGGAACGAATTTTACAAAAAATTAAAAATTTCGTTGTATGGAACGGCGTATGCGCCGTTCCGTTTTTTTACCGTAATGCAAACGGGAGGGCACGTAGGCCCTCCCCGCATGTTTTAAGGTAAACTTTCGTAAAACGACAAAAACCGCGTAATTACGCGGTTTTTTTATTTTAGCAACCAACAGTTGACAAAAAGATGGTTACAGCAATTGCTTGACGGTGACACCCGAGTGGAGTAGAATAGCCTTAAAGGAGGTCATATATTATGACATTAGGACAAAAAATTTCCATTCTCCGCACAGCGCTTAAAATTTCTCAGGAACAGCTTGCCGAAAAATTAGAGGTTTCAAGGCAATCGGTTTCTAAATGGGAATCGGATAAATCCATCCCCGAGATAAGCATAGTTTTAAAGTTATCTAATATCTTTAATATTTCTCTTGATGATTTATTAAAGGATGAAATTCCTCTGGCTCCCACCTATACAGAGCCCCTATTTACCCCTGCTGAAGTGGTTGATTATAACTTTAAGTATTTCGGCACCGATGGCTTCAGAGGTGAGGCTGGCACCGTTCTTACCGCCGACCACGCCTATAAGATAGGCAGATTTTTAGGCTGGTATTATTCCTCCTCCCTTTCGGGCAACCGTGACGGACATAAAACAAGAGTTGTAATGGGTAAGGATACCCGCCGTTCGAGCTATATGTTTGAGTATGCTATTGCGGCAGGTCTTTCTGCATCGGGCGCCGATGTTTATATGCTTCACGTTACCACAACACCAAGCGTTTCCTATGTGGCAAGGCAGGATAACTTTGATTGCGGCATTATGATTTCCGCTTCCCACAACCCTTTCTTTGATAACGGAATAAAGCTTATCAACACCTATGGCGAAAAGATGGATGACTATACCCTATCCCTCGTTGAAAAATATATTGATGGGGATGTGGAGGAATTCGGCTTCCAGGATGATTTGCCCTATGCCGTTAAGGAAAACATAGGTAAGATTATCGATTACTCCGCAGGAAGAAACCGCTACGTTGGTTATCTTATCTCGGTGGCGGCTAACTCCTATAAAAACCTTAACATCGCTCTTGACTGTGCTAACGGCTCTGCCTGGATGATTGCTAAATCGGTTTTTGATGCCCTCGGCGCTAAAACCCATATAATCAATGCCTCTCCCGATGGCATAAACATAAACGCCAATGCAGGCTCCACCCATATTGGCAACCTACGTAAGTTCGTTAAGGATAATCACTGTGACGTAGGCTTTGCTTTTGATGGCGATGCCGACCGCTGTATTGCTGTTGATGAAAACGGCGAAATCGTTAACGGCGACCACGCAGTATACATCCTTGCACAGATGTTAAGGAAGAAAGGTCTTTTGAAAGGCGATACCGTTGTTGCTACAGTTATGTCAAATCTGGGCTTCTTCCGCGCTTGCGATGAGGCAGGTATTAAGTATATCCAGACCACCGTTGGTGATAAATATGTTCACGAGGCTATGACCAAGAACGATTGCAGTGTGGGCGGTGAGCAGAGCGGCCACACAATAATAAGAAAGTATGCCTCTACGGGTGATGGAATACTTACCGCCATTATGCTTGCCGAGTGTATGGTGGAAAACAAATCTACTTTAAGCGCCCTTGCCGCTCCTGTTCAGATGTATCCCCAAACGGTTAAGAATATTGCTGTTAAGGATAAGGCGGCAGTAACGGGTGATGAGCGTGTGCTTGAAGCTGTTAAAAAGGTGGGCGAGGAGCTTGGTAACACGGGCAGAATTTTACTTCGTGAAAGCGGCACCGAGCCCGTTATCAGAGTAATGGTAGAGTGCTCTAACCAGAAATCCTGCGAACTTTATGCTGATAGAATTACTAAGCTTATTGAGGAACTTGGCTACGCTAAATAAAATTTTTCTTGTAATATATGGAATTTTATTATAAAATATAATCAGATCATAAATAAGGAGGAACTTTATGCCAACCATTAACTCTTTCAAAATTAAAACCAAACGCGAAAATCTGCATCTTCGTGTGGCTAAGGGACATTTTGCTACAAGCAACTGCCATACCAACTATTATATCGATGTTGCCGCGCAGAAATCCCGTCTTTCCGAAGCAAGAGCAATTGCAGAGGAAATCAGTTCCTATTACTATAGCGATACCATCGTTGATACCATCCTTTGCCTTGACGGCACCGAGGTTATCGGCGCCTGCCTTGCAGATAAGCTTACAAAGGGCGATTATATCAATATGAACGCTCACCAGACCATTTATGTTGTAACCCCCGAATCAGTTAACTCAAGTCAGCTGCTTTTCAGGGATAATATTGTTCCTATGATAGCAGGTAAGCACGTGCTTATTCTTGCCGCCTCCGTTTCAACAGGCAGAACTGTTGAAACCGCAATTGAGGCTGTTAAGTATTATAGCGGAATGGTAGTAGGCGTTGCCTCTATATTCGCTACAGTTGAAACCTGCGGCGGCTTCCCCGTTCGCTCTGCCTTCAACCCACATAATCTTGAGGGTTACGGAACATTTAGCGCGAATGAATGTCCTATGTGTAAGCGCGGCGAAAAGATAGATGCGCTTATTAACTGCTACGGATTTTCTAAGCTTTAATTAACTTAAAACATAAAACACGGTATAAGCGGTTGCTTATACCGTGTTTTTTAATTTGCGTACCAAATAATTGAATCTTCTTCAATTATTTTTTAAGCGCTAATGCCTGCTTTGCCTTTTCTACTATATTTACTGCGCGGAGGCCAAACTCATCAAGAAGCTTAACAGCGGGGCCTGAGTGACCGAACACATCGTTAACGCCAAGCTTAACTACGGGAACGGGATATTCCTCGCAAACAACATCGCTTACAGCGCTGCCAAGACCGCCTACAACAGAATGCTCTTCGGCAGTAACAATGGTGCCTGTTTCACGGGCGGCTTTAAGAATAATTTCTTTATCAAGGGGCTTAATGGTAGCAATATTGATTACTCTTGCGCTTATACCCTCGGCCTTTAACATATCGTGAGCCTGTAAAGCCTCATTAACCATAAGACCTGTGGCAACGATGGTAACATCGCTTCCCTCACGCATTTCTACGCCCTTGCCGATTTCGAACTTATAATCATCACCGAAGATAACGGGAACGGCAAGTCTGCCAAAGCGGATATATACGGGGCCATCTGCATCGAGGGCTGCTTCAACGGCAAGGCGAGCCTCGGTATCATCGGCAGGGTTGATAACGGTCATACCGGGAATCGTACGCATAAGGGCAATATCCTCATTGCACTGATGGGTTGCGCCGTCCTCACCAACGGAAATGCCTGCGTGGGTAGCGCCGATAATAACATTTAAGTGGGGATAGCCGATGGAGTTTCTAACCTGCTCAAAGGCTCTGCCTGCGGCAAACATTGCAAAGGAGCTTGCAAATACCTTTTTGCCCGTAGCGGCAACGCCTGCTGCTATGCTTATCATATTCTGCTCTGCGATACCGCAATCGTAAAATCTTTCGGGAAATTCCTTTTTGAACATACCCGTTTGTGTAGCGGCGGCAAGATCGGCATCAAGAACGATAAAGTCATCCCTTTTTTTGCCGAGCTCTACTAATGCCTTACCGTAGGATGCTCTTGTTGCAACAGTTTTAATTTCTGACATTTTCGTTCCCTCCTTATATCTCTTCATACTGAGCCTTAAGCTCTGCTAAAGCTTCCTCATACTGCTCATCATTAGGAGCAGAGCCGTGCCAAGAAACCTTGTTTTCCATAAAGGAAACTCCCTTACCCTTAACGGTGTTAGCAACGATTGCTACGGGCTTATCTACAGTTTCAGCTTCCTTTAAGGCGGCTTCAATCTCATCAAAATCGTGACCGTTTATAGTAATAACGTGCCAGTTAAAAGCCTCGAACTTCTTATCAATAGGCTTTGCAGAGTTAACCTCATCGATGGTACCATCAATCTGGAGATTATTGAAATCAACAAAAGCCACAAGGTTTGAAAGATTCTTATTAGCCGCAAACATAGCAGCCTCCCAAACCTGACCTTCTTCTAACTCACCGTCACCAAGAATGGTGAATACACGGTAATCGTTGCCAAAATGCTTGGCAGAAAGCGCCATACCGCAGGCGGTGGATATTCCCTGACCTAATGAGCCGCTGCTCATATCAACGCCGGGGATATGTTTCATATCGGGATGACCCTGAAGAACCGAGCCTATATGCCTTAAGGTCTTAAGATCTTCCACGGGGAAATATCCTCTGTTAGCAAGAACAGAGTAAAGCGCAGGCGCCGCATGGCCCTTTGAAAGCACAAAGCGGTCACGGTCCTCTGCCTTGGGATTTTTAGGGTCTATCTTCATATATTCAAAATAAAGATAGGTCAGGATATCGGCGCAGGAGAGAGAGCCTCCCGGATGGCCTGACTTTGCCGCGTGCACGCCCTCGATAATGCCCATACGGACATCCAAGGCTTTTTTCATAAGTTCTGTCTTTTTAATCTTGTCCATCATATGCTTCCTTTCAAAGTCGCAGTTCTTACCTGCGACAGATAATCTATAAAATCGGCTACCGCGCCGTTTTTAGCTTCTCCTACTACCCTTGTAGCAATCTTTTTAATGTCATCGGGGGCATCACTGGGCACACCGCTTATATCGGAGGCCGCTAACATCTCCACATCGTTATAGTAATCTCCCATCGCGAAGCAACATCCCTTTTTAACGGATAGAATTTCGCATAGTTTTTTAACGGTTAAAGCCTTTGAAACCCCTTGGGGCACAAGCTCTATGTAATTACGTTTTCTGCCCTTTATAAAGGCGGAGGTTTTGATGAATCTTGAAGAAATATTTAGGTTATTCGCATAATCAAAAACCCTGTTACATTCCTCTTCACTTGTGGCAAAGAAAATTATTTTCTCAAAATCTTTCTCGCACATTTCATCAAAACTGCAACGCTCAAGGCCAAATTCCTCAAATTCCTCGTGGTCACGGCTCTCTGTATTATCATTAAAGCCGTAAACCAGTTCTCCTATATGCACCTCGGCGGCAACACCGCTAAAGCGGGTTAAAATATCCCGAAGAACAAAACGATCGTTTTTCGGAATTTTAAGAGAAAACAAGCTCTTTTTATTTTTGAAATCGTATATAACCCCACCGTTTGCCAAAACCGAGGGGGAAACCTCGCCTAAGACTTTAAGTATGGAATTAACGGCGCTTGGAGTTCTACCCGTGGCAAGTGAAAAGGCGCCGCCCTCACTTAGAAAATATTTGATTTTCTCCACATTTCTCTCGGGCACGATTCCATCCGAAATCAATGTGCCATCAACATCACAGGCCAAAAGGCAACCCTCGAAAAGCTTCATTTTATTTAGAAATCTCCTTTAGAAACGCCTTGAAATAATCGGGGAGCTCACTATCAAACTCCATATATTCCTTTGTTACGGGGTGGATAAAGCCCACCTTTTTCGCGTGAAGGCATTGGCCCTCAAGCTTTTTAATAACATTTTTAGGGCCATACACATCATCGCCTGCAACGGCGTGACCGATATATGCCATATGCACCCTTATCTGATGTGTTCTGCCTGTTTCCAGCCTTAATCTCAAATGGGTGAAATTGCCGAAACGGTTTATAACCTCATAGTGAGTAACAGCATCCTTGCTGTTCTTCTCGGTTACTGCCATCTGCTTACGTTTTGCAGGGTGCCTGCCGATAGGAGCGGTAATAGTGCCGCTATCCGCCCTTAAGTTACCATAGACCACCGCCTCATACTCGCGGGTGAAGCTATGCTCCTTTATCTGCTCGGCTAAGCCGTTATGCGCGGCATCATTTTTAGCAATCATTAAAAGACCGCTGGTGTTTTTATCTATTCGGTGAACGATACCCGGGCGCATAACCCCGTTTATACCCGAAAGGGAATCACCGCAATGATACATTATGGCGTTCACAAGAGTATTGTCAGGATTGCCTGCGGCGGGATGCACTACCATACCCTTCGGCTTATTTACTACCAAAAGGTCGTTATCCTCATAAACTATCTCTAAAGGTATATTCTGCGCCTTTACCTCATATTCTTCGGGCTCGGGCTCGGTTATCTCTACCCTATCACCGCATTTAAGCTTGGTATTCTTAGCCGCCACGGCTCCGTTTACGGTAACGCCGCCCTCTTCTATAAGCTTGGCGGCATAAGAACGGGTGGCATCAAGCGCCGAAGCGGCATACACATCAAGCCTTACGCCATCGCCCTCATAGATTCGCTCGGTTTTATTCATCTTTCTTATCTTCGGGAATAACTATTTCCTTTTTCTCTCTGCTTTCCTTTATCATACCTATTACAAAATAAAGGATAAACAGCCCTGCGCCTATAACTATGGCGCAATCCGCCACATTGAACACGGGGAACTCGGGCATAAAGGAAAGGTGAATAAAATCTACCACATTACCGCCGTTGAAAAGACGGTCATACATATTACCTAATCCGCCGAAAAAGATAAGGGAAACTGCCCAGAACATAAGCTTATCCTTAAAGCCCCATTTAAGCAGGAGGGCTATGCAAACAAGCATAATAATCACGGTCATACTAACAAGCAACCAGGTATAGCCGCTTAACATTCCCCAGGCTCCGCCTCGGTTATGTATATAGGTAAAATCTATAAAGCCAGGTATAAAATCCTTAGTTTCGGAAAGATAAAAGGTGGAGGCTACTATATTCTTTGTGTAGCGATCAGCTATAAAGAACAAAATGCCCACAATTACTGATAAAATATATGATATCACAATACCACTCCGTAATGTTAAATTTCTTCCGTTTGAACTTCTTCGGTTTCTTCCTTTGTTTCTTCCACAGAGGACGAATCAACCACAAAGCCCGAAACCTCGGGAGCCTTCTCCACATCGGCAGTTATAAGCTCTGCTACAGATTTAGGATCCATAGGCACCTCATCGGGTAGTTTGCTCAGCAGTTCGATATGCTGCTTATATTTAGCAGAGATTTCGGCCTTAAAGGAAGCAACCTCAAGCTTTAACTTGTTGAATAACACCTGCTGACGCTCAATGCAATCCTCGGTAGCCTTTTCTACACTAAGCTTTCTTGCCTCCAAGGCGGCAATAAGCTCGTTATATTCCTCCTCCGCTTTTTTAAGGCGAAGTGCATGTTCGGTTTCAAAATTTGCGATAACATCTCTCTGCTTGCCCGTTATATTAACGATGCTCTCTTCTGCAGATTTAACAATTTCCTCACTCTTCTGCTTTGCTTCATTTACTATCTGCTCGGCAAGCTTCTGAGCGCTTAAAAGCACCTCCTGAATACTTGACTGAGAATCCTTAAGAGCGGCAATCTCCTTATCCTTGTTTTCGATCCCCGCCTGAAGCTCCCTTACGGTACGCTCGAAAATCTCATAATCCGCCTCGATTCTATCAAGCAGGATTTCAACCTCCTCCTGCTTATAGCCGCCCATAGACTTTGAAAATTTAATGTTTTTTAGTTCCTTTGAATTTAACATAACTTACTCTCCATATATCATACATATTTTGAATATTCAAGAACTGTTCTGCCCTTTCGGGTTAAATCCTTGCAGGCTGTAACGGTAAATTTGCCTTTACCTCTGATGCTTATTTTATCCCCTTGCGAAACCGACCTGGTGGCTTTGCTCACGGGAACGCCGTTTAAGCACACAAAGCCCTCTTCAATAAGAGAGGTGGCGCCTGCCCTCGAAGTATTCACAATTGCGCTCACAACGCAATCAAGCCGCAGGGAAGCCACAGTTTCTCTGAATAGCTGAAGGCTACTCATCTGCGGCAAGGGAGTATGGGCGCCGAGGCTTAATTTAACTCCTACTCTGCCCGCCTTATGAAGCTCGGATATAACGAAATCGGAAACCTCCTCGGTTACAAAGAACACAGCTCTTCCGCTTTCGATAAGTATATCCCCTACCGATTCCCTCGTTATACCAAGGCCCATAAGGGCGCCCAATATATCGCGATGGGTAAGGCTATCACACTCTCTGAAGGTTGCAGTAACGGGGGTTATAGGGAAAACTGCTTCATCGCACCAATCAGGCTTACAGCACAGCATAACCCTATCAGCTTCCTCAAAGCCGCCGAAAAATTCAAATTTGGCGCTCCTTTGCTTAAGGAGCTCCTCTGCTTTTCCCCGCTCGGCTTCGGTAAGAAAACCTAAAAATTTAGGTTTATCGCTTTTGAAGGCAAGTGTTGCCGTATCGTTTACACGAGCGCAAAAGGTTTTTTCATCCATTAAAAGTAAAGCTTGCTTTCGGTTAAATCATCAAGCATCAATTCACCCATAATATCAACATCACGGGCAACGATGATAAAGGTGCTGTTGGCTACCTTGCGGATATTTCCGTGATTAGCATAGGCAACACCGCTCAAAAAGTCTATAATCCTTCTGGAAACCTCGCGGTTAGCATCCTCAAGGTTAAGAACTACGGTTTTCTTATTGTTAAGATGATCGGCAATGGCCTCAACATCCTCAAATCTATCGGGTTTAACGAGAACTACCTGCATCTGCGCTTTATCGGGATTGTAATTTGCGTTTTTAGATTTGATTATACGGGGGGTGGATTCAGGCTTTTTAGCAGTATATTCATTCTCTTCCTTATGCTCCTGAACGGTTTCCTCCATCTCATCCTCAAACTCATCCTCATCGGGAATGGTCATAATGTTTTTAATGTTATCCCAAATGCTCATATCAAAAATTCTCCTTTGAATTTATTTTATATATTATAGTTTCTTCTGCCGAAAAGGGCGGTGCCTATACGAACAAGATTTGCCCCCTCTTCGATGGCTTGTGAGAAATCTTCAGACATTCCCATAGAGAGAATATCCATACTACTATTATCTATTTTTTTAGCGCCAATGTCAACAAACAGTTTATGCATTTTATAAAAATATCCGCGCAAAATCTTTTCATCCTCACAAATGGGAGGTATTGCCATCAGTCCCTTAATTTTAACGCCCTTAAGACTGCTTATCTCATATACGGCATCCAATGCCTCTTCCTCACAGAAGCCCGATTTTGATTCCTCGTTACCTATATTGATTTCCAGGAGTATATCCATCACTTTCCCCCTATTTTCAGCAAGACGGGAAATCTCATTTGCAAGTTTTACAGAATCTACCGACTGGATAAGCTCAACCTTATCTATAACATCCTTAACCTTATTGGTTTGCAGATGGCCGATAAAATGCTTATGAACAGGGAGGTAAAAATCATTTTTTGCCTTGAGCTCCTGAACTCTGTTTTCACCAATATACTCTATGCCGCTTTTTATGGCGTGATTTATAACATCCGCATCAACGGTTTTCGTAGCGGCAAGAAGAATTATATCCTCAGCCGCCTTACCGCTCTTCTCGGCGGCTAATGCTATTTCCTCTTTAATGCGACTGTAATTTTCTTCAAATATATTAACCGACAATTTTTCCATCATAAAGATTCCTGCCTTTCACCACAACCTCATCATAAAGGCGAAGCACCGAGGTATTGCTTACCTGCTGTTCGCAGATTATATAATCATCCGTTTTATAAAGCACATTTATGGGAACAAACTTAACGCTTCTTCCGCTTAAAACATAAACGCCCGATTGTCCATCAACAATTCTCTGCGCTCTTCTTGAAACCTTTAAGCCCTCATAGGATTTGCTGACCACGGTCATACTGCCCGAACGGAGATTTGCAAGCTCACTGCTCATCTGCTGACAGGAGAAAATAACGGTGGCGGTATCATTTTCCTCTGATGTGTTTATCTTCTCCACCGTGACCGAAAGGTTAGAGTGGGATTTAATACTTGTCTTAATCGTGAGAGCATCGCCCTCCTTATACTTAAGGGAATCGCTGAGACTCACACTTGCGGCAATATACCACTCATAATCCGATACTATTTTGCCGATGGCGTTATCGGGGATTTTCTGTGGCTTTGCCGAGGCTAAAAATTCGGGGGTTATAAGGGATAAATCCTCGCAGGTGAAAACGGCTTCGTAACCATCCGTTCCCGAAACGAAATATCCCGACTGAGCCGCCTTAATATTGCCCTTAGGCGTTGGGAGAGAGGCCTCGAGCGCTTCTACCTGACCTTTAAGTGAGGTAAGCTTTTCCGAAAAATCGGTTTGCTCACCCGTTATGAGCTGACGGCGGTTTATGGCGGATAGCAGTTCGTTAAGCTCGCCCCCTATACCCGTAAGGTTTCCGCCTCTTGCCCCTAAAACGATGCCGTTTACCGCCTTATCAACCTTTGAATTTACAAGGTCTAAATCAACGGCCTGCAAATCGTTATAGGCAATCATATTTTCAATATCTTCGATCTGCTTATTAAGCTCCTCTATGGAGCTGAGTGTTATGGATGCATCGTCGCTTTCGTAAACATAGGCAACTGCGCCATTCTTTGAAACCCGCATACCATCACTCACGGCAAAGTGCAGGGAGCCCTTGGTGTTGCAGGTGACAATACTCTCCCTGCGAATGATGGTGCCCGTTATTTTAAGGCCATCAACCGTTTCGAAATACTCGGCGCTTTCGGTAACAACGGGCTTATAAACAGAGGAGTAAACCTGATGGAGAACAAACACCGCTAAAAGTGTTATTGCAAATATTCTGATAACAGTGTTGGTTTTCATAAATTTACTCCTTTCCTTGAATTATCTCTAATGCCTTTTCTGTTATTTTTTCGGTTTCATCGGGATAAATCCAATTTATACGCTCATCCCTTGAAAACCAGGTTATCTGCCTTTTGGCATAACGCCTTGTGGATTGCTTTAATTTTTCGGTACATTCTTCTACAGTACTTTCCCCCTTAAAATAAGGGAAAAACTCCTTGTGGCCTATAGCTTGAATGGCTCCGTCTGTTCTGCCGCTCTGATTTTTGAAGGCAGCCTTTGCCTCATTTAATATACCTGCTTCAAGCATCTTATCAACCCTTGAGTTTATTCGGTTGTAAAGCGCTTGGCGGTCGCGGTAATTTATACCTATGATAATAAAATCATAGGGGCTTTCATTCATTTTGGAAAGGCGGTTTTGCTCACTGAGCGTTATACCTGCGCTTTCATATATCTCAAACGCTCTTATAATTCTTCTTCTGTTATTAGGATGAAGCCGTTTTGCAGCCTCGGGGTCTATAATGCTTAATTTTTTAAGCATTTCCTCGGCGCCGATTTCCTCCATTTCCCTATTGAGCCGATTTCTTAAATCAATATCGGTACCTGTTTCGGTAAAGGAGATATTATCGGCAAGGGAGGATATATACAGTCCCGTTCCGCCAACTATAATAGGGGTTTTGCCTCGGCCTGCTATCTCCTCAATCTTTTCCTTTGCCGCCTTAACATAATCCGCTACGGTGAAGCTCTGCCCGTAATCGAGAAATTCGGCAAGGTGATGGGGAGCCTTGGCTCTTTCCTCCTTAGTAGGAGCGGCGGAGGCTATGCTCATATTTTTATATATCTGCATAGAATCGGCGCAGATAATCTCGCCGCCAACTTTTCTTGCTATTTCTATGCCGAGCCCCGTTTTACCCGAGGCGGTGGGGCCCACTACGCAAATTACTTTTATCTTCTTACTCATTGTATTCTGCCAAACTGTTTTTCAAGGTCTTTTTTCTTTATCTCAAAAGCAACGGGTCTTCCGTGGGGGCAATACATAACATCGCGGTCGGAAAGCACCTTTTGCGCCAGACTCAAAAGTTCGGTATCAGTAGTTTTATATCCTGCCTTAATTGCCGCCTTGCAGGAAACAGAATGGAATATATCATCTATTCTTTCTATATCCACACTACCCGTTTTAACAAGACTTGCCGCCGCCTCATTTACAGCTGACGCCACATCCTCGCCGCCAAGCACGGCAGGAACGGCTCTTACTATAACGGTGCTACCGCCGAAATCCTCAATATCGAAGCCTACCTTCAAAAGAAGCTCCTGATTATCTAAAAGGGCGGTATATTCCTGAGAATCAAGCCTTACGGTTACGGGGGTGAGAAGATTTTGCATCTCCACATTCTGACTCTTTTTAAGGCTATTAAAAAGTATTCTTTCGTGGGCGGCATGCTTATCTATAAGGAAAATGCTATCCCCCTGCTGCGCCACGATATAGGTGGAAAAGGCCTCTCCGATAAGCCTTATCTCCTTTTCGGGAGCATACTCTTCCGTTTCTTTAATTTCGGTATTCTCCTTGAAATTAACGGTATCTTTTTTTACCTCATCCCTTTTTGCCATAAACTCCTTAACATCTTCTCTCTCAAAGAAGGGAGTTTTATCCTCATGAAGCACAAGGGGCTCCTTTTTTACGGGAGGGGCAAAGGGGGGCTGGGGTGAAGAAGGCCTTTGATGATTATAGGGCTTCTCCTCCATGCTTTTTTTATAAATGGAAAGGTCCACGCCTGCCTGTCGGTACTTTAAGTTCTCGGTTTCCTCGGCTAAGGGTACAGCCTTTTTGGGAGCGGCCATATTTACGGCGGGTCTTGTATCCCCCGCCTCAATGGCAGATTTAACCCCATAGTAAACCGCATCAAATATCCTCTTTTCATCAGAAAAGCGGATTTCGGTTTTGGCGGGATGCACATTAACATCCACGGCTCCAAAAGGAACTGTAAGATTAACTACAAAGGCAGGATATTTACCCACCATAGCGCTGTTTTTATAGGCTCTCTCCACGGCGGCGCTAACCGTGCCTGAACGAACGAATCTGCCGTTTAGGAAAACTATCTGATTTGCTTTTGATTGGCGGCAGTAAATGGGCTTACAGGTAAAGCCCGAAACACCTATGCCGCCAAGCTCGGTATCAACCGAAAGCAAGGTAGAAGCAAACTCTCTGCCTAAAACCGAATATATGGCGGAGTGAAGCTTACCATCGCCTGCGGTGGAGATTACCTGCTTTCCATCCCTTATAAGCTTAAAGGCAATTTCGGGGTGGGAAAGGGCGGCTCTCTCGCAAACGGCGGCAACCGCATTGCCCTCGCCCATATCGGTTTTTAAGAATTTCATTCGAGCGGGGGTATTATAAAAAATATCCCTTACGATTATGGTAGTTCCATCGGGACAGCCCGATTCTTCATTGACTTTTTCCTGACCGCCCTCTATCTCATAGTGTGTGCCAAGCAAATCCGCTTTCCTTTTAGTGAACATCTCAATCCTTGAAACGCTGGCAGTAGCCGCAAGGGCTTCACCGCGAAAGCCTAAGGTAGAAATGCTGTAAAGGTCATCACTTTTTGAAATTTTGCTTGTGGCGTGGCGGAGGAATGCAAGGGGTACATCGGAAGGTGAAATGCCGCAGCCATCATCGGTTACGCGGATATATGTAACACCGCCCCGTTTAATTTCAACGGTTATATGGGTAGCCCCCGAATCGATGGAGTTTTCCACCATTTCCTTAACCACGGAGGCAGGTCTTTCAACTACCTCACCTGCGGCAATAAGCTCGGCAAGCGCCTTTGGGAGCACGTTTATTTTCGGCATTTCTTTTCCTTCCTTTCTTAAATGGATTTTGCCTTATTGGCAATATCGAAAAGCACACCCATAGCCTCTATGGGAGTCAGCGTATTAACATCAAGGGTTTTAAGCTCATCTAAAATCTCGGCGGCATTTACCATCTCAAGAGGTAGCTGAGCATCGCTCTTAACGGTTTTATAGGTAACGGTGCCGTTCTCCTCGGTTTCCTTAAGTATCTGCTTTGCTCTATCGATTACGGCATTGGGAATACCGCTAAGCTTTGCAACCTCAATACCGTAGCTTCGGTCGGCTCCGCCCGCTACTATTCGGCGCAGGAATATTATATCATCGCCCCTCTTTTTAACAGCGATGTTATAATTCTTAACCCCTGTAAGCTCATTTTCCATTACGGTGAGCTCATGATAGTGGGTGGCAAAAAGCGCCTTAGCGCCAAGCTTTTTCTTATCTGCCACATACTCAAGCACAGCGCGGGCAATGGACATTCCATCAAAGGTAGAGGTGCCTCTGCCGATTTCATCCAGTATAAGCAAGCTGTTTTTGGTAGCCGATTTAAGTATTTCCGCAACCTCATTCATTTCTACCATAAAGGTAGATTTGCCCGAAGCCAGATCATCGGAAGCGCCAACCCTTGTGTAGATAGCATCCACAAGACCTATTTCCGCCATCTGCGCGGGAACGAAGGAGCCTGTTTGAGCCATAAGGGTTATAAGGGCTACCTGCCTCATATAAGTGGATTTACCCGCCATATTGGGTCCCGTAATGATGGAACAACGGTTTTCACCGCCATCAAGGAGGGTATCGTTTGAAACGAAGGGGGTATTGATAATCTGCTCTACAACGGGATGCCTTCCCGATTTAATGTTTATAGCGCCGCTGTTATTGATAAGAGGGCGGCAATAGTTATTGTTAACGGCAACCTCTGCAAAGGAGCAAAGGGCATCAAAGCGCGCTATGGCATTAGCGGTTTTTCTGAATCGCTCCGTGCAGCTTGCCACCGTTTTTCTGATTTCATCGAAAAGCTCATATTCAAGCCTTACTACCTTATCCTTGGCGGTTAAAACGCGGCTTTCAAGCTCTTTTAATTCTTCGGTTATAAAGCGTTCGCAGTTGGTAAGAGTTTGCTTACGGATATAATCCTCGGGCACTTTATCAAGGAATGAATTTGTAACCTCGATATAATAGCCGAAAACCTTATTGTAACGAACACGCAGGTTTTTAATTCCCGTGCGCTCCTTTTCTCTTGCCTCTATTGCAGAGATATAACCCGTTCCGCCGTTCATATCATCGCGGAGGCGGTCAACCTCTTCGCTATAACCCGTTTTAATGATTTTGCCCTCTTTAACAGTAATGGGGGCATCCTCGGCAATAGCGGCATCTATAAGGTCAACTATTTCCTCAAGGGGATCGATATCACTGTAAACTCCCTTTAACATTCTGCTTGCGGCGCCTGCCAAAAGCGCCTTTATATAGGGGAAGCGGTGGGCGGTGGATGATAGAGCCAGAAGGTCTCGGGGACTTGCCGAGCCGTAAATAACCTTGGTTATTATTCGCTCAACATCCCTTACTCCGCTCATATACTCAAAGGCCTCGCCGCGCATTACTGTATCGTTTGAAAGCTCCTCAACCGCATTCTGCCTAAGGGTAATTTCGGGAATGGATAGAAGGGGTTTTTCAAGCCAGCTTCTCATGAGGCGCTTGCCCATTGGAGTTTTGGTTTTATCCATAACCCAAAGCAGTGAGCCTTTTTTAGACTTAGAGCGCATGGTTTCGCTGATTTCAAGATTTCTTAAGGCGGTCATATCAAGGCGCATAAACTGGGATTCGGTATAAACCTCAACCGAGTTAAGCGTGGTGTTTGCCATCTTGCCCGTTTCCTTGAGATAATCTATAACCGCGCCTAATGCGCACACGGCTAAGCTTCCATCGGCAACGCCTAAATTCTCGGGGCTGATTACCGAAAACTGCTCGCAAATAAGACCTCGAGTGTAACCCTTATCAAAGGATTCATTTTCCCTTATGGTAACAGCACCCTCAAAGGAATCCCTAAAGAACTCGGAAAGCTCTTTTAGCTCGGATGCCTCTTTAGTTAAAATTATCTCGCTTGGGCGGAAGCGCATAAGCTCGTCCACCACACGCAAAAGATAATCCTGCCCTGCAACCTCGGTAACGTGGGATTCGCCCGTTGAAGCATCGGCGAAGCAAAGACCTGCCGCCTGATTTTCAATAAACACACCTGCAAGGTAGTTGTTTCTTGCCTCATCAAGCATCGTATCCTCAATAACCGTTCCCGGTGTTATTATGCGGACTATTTCTCTTTTAACCAAGCCCTTTGCTTTGGCAGGGTCCTCGGTCTGCTCGCAGATGGCCACCTTATAGCCCCTATCCACAAGCCTTGCGATATAACCCTCGCAGCTGTGATAGGGAACGCCGCACATGGGAGCCCTCTCCTCAAGACCGCAGTCCCTACCCGTAAGGGTAAGCTCAAGCTCTGCTGATGCGGTTTTGGCATCATCAAAGAACATTTCGTAAAAATCGCCCAGTCTGAAGAAAATGATGCAGTCCTCATTCTGCTCTTTAATTTGCATATACTGACTCATCATCGGCGATAATTCAGGCATACTAAAAATTCCCCTTGTCCTAAAAAATCAAATAAAATTAGTGGCAACCGCCGCAGGTGGAGCAGCTACCCGAACACTCGTGCTCAGGCTCACAGGTCTCGGGGTCTGCGCCCAGAGCGCACTGCATAATAACGCTGTTGATATCGTTAAGCATAGCATCAAGGCCTGCCTTGGCGTTGTTATAATCAACCATTGTTTTGCTGGACATAATCTTGGTGTAAATCGAGCGAAGCTCCTCGTTAAGCTCCTTAACCTTTTCTTCGTTAACCTGCTCGGCGCCGGTTTCCTTTTCGAGATTCATTCGAACAATATTAAACTCGCCGATATCCTTCTGTAACTGTTCATCATTATCGTTGGCAAGCTTTGCCTTAGCGAAGGCGATAAAACGCTCATCCTTCTGCATCTCCTTACCAAGCGCTCTTGTTGCTTCTAAAATTCCCATTTTGAAAATCCTCTCTATTTTATAATTTTTATTATTCCATCAAACTACCGTTTAGTATGTTTGTGAAAGACTCTATTTTTACATCGGCAAATTTGCCTATAAGGGATAAATCCCCCTCAAATTCAACGCTTGCGGTACCCGCGGTCTTGCCTACGATATAGCCCTCTCTTGATGAGGCTTCCTCGCAAAGCACCCTAACTATTTTACCAACAAGCTCTCTTTGCTTTTTAAGGCCGATTATATCCTGCTCGCGCAGAAGCTCTGCAAACCATCTTCCCTTTTCCTCGCGGCTTATGGGATCCTCCATAGCGGCGGCAGGGGTGCCCTCGCGGGGTGAAAATATAAAGGTGAAAAGTGAAGAATATTCAACCTCTTTAACAAGGCTCAATGTTTCCTTAAAGTCCTCATAAGTTTCCCCTGGGAAGCCTACGATGATATCGCTTGTAAACACCACATCAGGTATTCTCTTTTTAGCCTCGTTAATGAGCTCTAAGTATTTTTCCCTTGTGTATCGGCGGTTCATAAGCTTAAGGATTCTGCTGCTACCGCTTTGCATAGGCAGATGGAGCCTTCTTTCCACCTTCTCGCAATCGCGGATGGCATCAAGAAGCTCAACGGTGCAATCTTTGGGGTGGGAGGTCATAAACCTTATTCTGAAATCGCCCTCAATATCGTTTATCATACGAAGTAGCTTTGCAAAGTTAATGCCGTGATCACAGCCCGCCCCGTAGGAGTTAACATTCTGACCTAAAAGCATTATCTCTTTATAGCCCGCTTTTACCATATTCCGCGCTTCTTCGATGATTTTCTCGGGCTCTCTTGAACGCTCTCGTCCTCGAACATAGGGCACAATACAGTAGGTGCAAAAATTATTGCAGCCGTACATTATAGGAAGCCAGCCCTTTATATCACCATCGCGACTGACGGGAATATCCTCAACAATATCCTTATTATCGAGAGAAAGCTCAAATATCCGTTTGCCCTCGGTTAATCGGCGGTAGATAAATTCGGGTAGGCGGTGCTCCACCTGAGTGCCGAAAACCAAATCAACATAAGGATAACTGAATTTGAATTTTTCCGCCACCTGCTCCTGCTGAGCCATACATCCGCATACCGCCACAATCATATTGGGCCTTCTGCGCTTATACTGCTTCATTCCGCCTACGTTGCCGTAAACTCTATCCTCCGCGTGACCGCGAACGGCGCAGGTATTAAAGAGAACAAAATCGGCGCCATCGGGAGAATCGGTAAGGGTATAGCCCATAGCTATGAGCATTCCCTTAATTCGCTCGGAATCGCTTACATTTTGCTGACATCCGTAGGTTATTATATGAGCCTTGGGGGGCGAAGAATATTTACTAAAAAGAATTTCTCTTACTCGCTGCATATACGCCGTTTGCTCGGGCGGATATAAGCTTAGAGGCGCTGAAAACAACAAAACACAATCCTCCAATATATATTTAATTTATTATACTATATTTATTACAAATAAGCAAGATTTTAGAGCAATATATTTTTGCCAAATTAAGAATTTTTTTGAAAAAAACACTTGACAAATGTTCCCTACGCCATTATAATCAATATGTTGCAAAACCATAGACAGCAGGTGGCAAGTTTGCCGTAAGTTTTACGCCTGCCGAGGTGCGCGTGAAATACTTTATGCTTTTTCATGTCCGCCCAAGGTTTTGGGCGGAATTTTTTTATGTTCCGTCCGATGCAAGAGCAAATTTAATCGGAGGTGAAACAATTGCCTAACGCAAAGGTTTTAGAGCAAAAGCAGAAGCTCGTTGCCGAGCTTTCCGAGAAACTCGGTAAAGCCGTTACAGGTGTAGTTGTTGATTACAGCGGTACTTCCGTTGCTGATGATACAGCTCTCCGTAAAGAGCTTCGCGAAAACAACGTAGAATACTTCGTTGTTAAGAACACTCTTCTTGGCCGCGCTGTTGAGGGTACCGAGCTTGAGGGTATGAAGGAAGTTCTCGAGGGAACTACCGCAATCGCCCTTTCAAACGAGGATTACACCGCAGCCGCAAGAATTCTCTGCAATTTCGCAGAGAAACACGAGAATTTCAAGGTTAAGTCAGGCTTCCTCGATGGTAAGCTCGTTGATATTGAAACCATTGAATCTCTCGCAAAGCTTCCCACAAAGGAAGTTCTTCTCGCAACTGTATGCAGTGCATTCCAGGCTCCTATCGCAGCCTTCGCACGTGCCGTACAGGCTATTGTCGATAAAGAAGACGGATCTGCTGAAAGCGCAGAATAATTAAACAAAAAATAACTTAAAAAATTTACTAATTGGAGGAAATTAAAATGGCATCTGAAAAGATTACTGCTATGATTGAAGAGTTAAAGACTCTTACCGTTCTTGAGCTTTCTGAGCTCGTTAAAGCTGTAGAAGAGGAGTTCGGCGTATCCGCTGCTGCTGCTGTTGCAGTTGCTGCTCCCGCTGCAGGTGCTGCCGCTGCTGCTGAAGAGAAGACCGAGTTTGAGGTTGTTCTTAAGGAAGCTGGCGCTGAAAAGATTAAGGTTATCAAGGTTGTTCGCGAGATCACCGGTCTTGGCCTTGCTGATGCAAAGGCTGTTGTTGACGGCGCTCCCAAGACTCTTAAGGAGTCTGCAAGCAAGGAAGAGGCTGAAGAAATCAAGGCTAAGCTTGCTGAAGTTGGCGCAACTGTTGAACTTAAGTAATTTTTGCTCAAAAACCAAAAGACGCTACCATCAGGTAGCGTCTTTTTTGTTTAGTGATTTTCTGCGCCTTTCAAACTGCCGAAGGCAATATAACTATGCGAAGCATAATATCACTGCGAAGCAATATCACTCGCCGCAAGGCGAATATAACTATAAAAATAAGCCTTCCTTTCGGAAGGCTTTATTTTTATTTAATTACGCGCCAAACTTAGCAACGTTAAGCTTGATTCCGGGGCCCATTGTAGTAGCAATTACGCAGGACTTGATATACTGACCCTTGGTAGCTGCGGGCTTAGCCTTAACAATAGCAGCCATGAGGGTATCAAAGTTCTCCTGAAGCTTCTCGGGACCAAAGGAAACCTTGCCGATGGGGCAGTGGATGATGTTGGTCTTATCAAGACGGTACTCAATCTTACCTGCCTTTGCTTCGGTAACAGCCTTAGCAACATCAGGAGTAACGGTACCAGCCTTAGGAGTAGGCATAAGACCGCGGGGGCCTAAAACCTTACCTAAACGACCTACAACGCCCATCATATCGGGGGTTGCGATAACAACATCGAAATCGAGCCAGTTTTCATTCTGAATCTTAGCTACGAGCTCTTCTGCGCCTACGAAGTCTGCACCTGCCTCTTTAGCGGCGTCAGCCTTATCAGCCTTTGCAAGAACGAGGGTTCTTACGGTTTTACCTGTTCCGTTAGGAAGAACAACGGCGCCTCTAACCTGCTGGTCAGCGTGACGAGAGTCAACACCAAGGCGAACGTGAACCTCAACGGTTTCATCAAACTTTGCAGTACCGGTCTTAACAGCAACGGCTACTGCTTCTTCAACATCGTAAAACTTACCGGTTTCGATAAGCTTTGCGCTATCATTATACTTTTTTCCGTGTTTCATTTGTAAATTTACCTCCCAATAAGTGGTTAAATCGGAATTTTCCTCCCACGAGAGAGAACTAATCGACTACTTCTACGCCCATGCTGCGTGCAGTACCTGCGATCATGCTCATAGCAGATTCAATGTTAGCTGCATTAAGGTCGGGCATCTTGGTTTCGGCGATCTTTCTTACCTGCTCGCTGGTAATCTTGGCAACCTTAGTTTTGTTAGGTGTGCCGGATGCGGTTTCGATACCGCAAGCCTTCTTGATAAGAACAGCGGCGGGCGGTGTCTTAGTGACAAAAGTGAATGAACGGTCTGCGTAAACGGTGATGATAACGGGGATAATAAGGCCAACATCGTTCTTAGTTCTTTCGTTGAAAGCCTTGGTGAACTCCATAATGTTAACACCGTGCTGACCGAGGGCAGGACCTACCGGGGGAGCCGGAGTGGCTTTACCGGCGGGAATCTGCAATTTAATGTAACCTGTAATTTTCTGAGCCATAAATAGCACCTCCAAAATTCGTGGTAACCGTGTTTAGATAACACTTGGCGGAGCAATCCTATACTTGCTCCTCCCACCGTGACAAATAAGCATCCTTGCTTTACGGACGGTTAACCTTGCCATAAAGCAAACTTATTTTGCCGGAAGTTAATAAGCATATATTAAGCAATTATGCGTATTAACACTTAATCTTCGAGAGAAATCTGGTCGAGCTCGAGCTCAACGGGGGTTTCTCTACCGAACATAGAGAGGACAACACAAACATTGTTGTTATTAACATCAACTGTTTTAACAACGCCGCTGTATCCCTCAAGAGGACCGCTGATAATTTTAACATTATCACCCTCGCTATACTGAACCTCAACGCTGTGCTTTTCAACGCCGAGCGCCGCAACCTCACTGTCAGTAAGAGGAACGGGCTTAGAAGCGGGGCCGACAAAGCCTGTGCAGCCGCGGATATTGCGGACAACATACCAGCTATCATCGGTAACGATCATTTTGATGAGAACATAACCAGGGAATATCTTTCTTTCTACCTCACGCTTTACATCATCCTTGATTTCAGTAACGGTTTCGGTAGGGATCTTAATATCCTGAATAAGATCCTGCATTCCTCTGCTCTCAACCATTGTTGCAAGGTCACTCGCGACCTTGTTTTCATAGCCTGAATAGGTATGAATGACATACCATCTTGCTTCGGTTTGTTCTGACATTTTAATCCTCCTATACGCCGAGGATAAGTTCAAGAAGCTTTCCTAAGCCTAAATCAACGCCCCAGATAAGAAGACCTACGATAACGCAGATGATGATAACAATAAGAGTGTTTTTGAGCACCTCTTTAAAGCTTGGCCATACAATCTTCTTAACTTCGCTCTTATAATCACGAAGGAAAAGCACGATACGCTTTACGATGGTTCTCTTGGAGCCCTTGGATTCAACGACCTCAATATAATCATCAATAAGCAGATATGCCACAGCGAATGCTGCGAACACAAAAAGTGCGATTGCTGTGATAAGAACGAAAGGAGTATATTCAACCGCAGTTACACTGAAAAGAGTGTTAAGAGGGCGAATATCAACAAAGCTATTGGCACTGCTCAGTGCAATAACCAGCATATAGATAGCAGATGCAAGGCCAAAGGCAGGAGCAAAGTATCTTACCTTCTTAGACTTAAATCCGACTATGCTGAGCACAAAAGCGATGGCTGTAAGTACAAAGCAGACAAGAATATCTGCTGATTTTGCCATCTGAATGGTTTCCCCATCCACCTTAATCTTGCTGCCGAAGCCGAGCTGTGCGCCGATAAGATTTACCGGCTCACCGTTACAGATAACGGAAGCAAAATCCATAAAGAAAAGAGCAAGCGAACCAAGGCCGAAGACTATTGCGAGAATCTGACAAATTCTATTTACAATTTTCACCTTTAGTCCTCCTTACTTCGTTTCCTTGTGCAAGGTGTGCTTTTTGCAGAACCTACAATACTTGTTCATCTCAAGCCTGTCAGGATCGTTCTTTTTGTTTTTCATAGTGTTGTAGTTGCGTTGTTTGCACTCTGTGCAAGCGAGTGTAATTTTTACTCTCATTAACGGCACCTCCCGCTTTACGGAAATTATTTTTGCTTTACTTAAGGGTTGGCCCCTTGTAAAGTAAACGCCTCCCTCATTACAGATACAAACTCCCATTGTACCAAAATACTGCATATTGAGTACCTCGGAAAGCACTATACAACATAGAGCGTACCTGTGTTGAAACGGCTCATTTTTACCTAAAAAAGAGCCTTACAGAGGTGATAACATTTTACCACAAATACTCTGTAAGGTCAAGTATTTTTTTATTCGTTTTTCAACTTATTTTGCTTTGTTTATGAGGGATGCAAGATAATCACCTGTATCCTTCATAAGCCGCGCCACAGAAACATAAAGCTCGGGAGGATAATTTCTGAAAATAGAATTGGCTTCAAAGGTAAGGTCACCCTTATAGCCTATCTCACCGAGAGCCTCCATAATAGGCGCGAAGCTCATCTTCTGCGTGAAGGGTAAGGTGTGGGAATCGTGAATTAAATCGGTATCGTGAACATGAAGAGCCTGTAAACGCTTAGGTCCCATAGCCTTTATAAAGGCGGGGATATCCGCGCCCATAATGGCAACGTGGCCTAAATCAAGACAGCCTACTATATATGGACTGTTCACCGCATCAATAAGCTTGCAGAACTCCCAGGACCTTGAGCAAACCGAATCTGTGGGTGTTCTGGAGCCGTTATTGGTCTGCCACATATTTTCGGTAGCTATTTTTATACCGAATTTTTCGGCATAAGGGACAAGGCTTTTATAAAGCTCCACATTCATATCGAAAAGCTTCTGCGCGTTTTCGGCATAGTTAAGGCATTGAATGGGGTGAACAACTATTATTTTAGCGCCAAGTATTGCGGCAATCTCAATGGATTTGATTACCCTATCCATCATCCACTCGTTGCCCTCCGCACCAAAGCCGTTATGGAAGGGAGCGTGGGCCTGATTGCAGACAATACCTATTTCATCTATGTATTTCCTTAAATTCTTGGCTCTCTCAACATAATCCTCGGGAGTGTAGTAGCCCTCCTCCTTGCTTATCATACGGAAAAGGGACATATCAAAGGCCTCAAAGCCTGCATCCTTGAATACCTTTATCGCCTCTTTTTCTCCTATACGGGTATCAAGTAATTCGATTGGGGAAGAAACCAACATAACGCTTACTCCTTTTGTTTTTTTATTTATGATATGCGCCGCCTTCGTTTATTTTGAAGGCTCGGTAGGTTTGCTCTAAAAGCATTACTCTGAATAGTTGATGGGGAAAGGTCATTTTAGAAAGGGAGAGCCTTAAATCCGCCCTTTGTTTTACCTCGCCGCTTAATCCGTAAGAGCTGCCAATAACGAAGCATATTCTTTTGCCCTCGTTTGCCTTTTGGTTTAATAACTGCGCTAACTCCTCGCTGGAAATACCTTTACCCTCAACACAAAGGGCAATAAGATAGGCATCCTTAGGAATATTCTTAAATATAAGGTCAGATTCTTTAGAAAGAGCATTTTCTATCTCTGCCGCCGAAGGATTTTCGGGAAGGCTTACAGGGTTAAGCTCGCATATTTTAAGGTCGCAATATCGGGATAATCGCTTTTCATACTCGCTACACGCTTCCCTTAAATACTTTTCCTTAAGCTTTCCAAGGGTTATAAAATCTACCTTCATCATAGCACAATCACCCCGTTATCCTTTGGCTTTGCGGTATAAAGCAGATAATCACTACCCATCTCGGCGCCCATAGCGCCCAGCACCCGTTTAGCCGCATTTGATGCAAGCATAGGCAGATTATTGTGCTGACTTATATGACTTAACACTATTCTTGTTGCGCCGCTTCTTAAAAGCTCGGGCAACTCTGCGGCGCAGGCGTTATTTGATAGGTGGCCCTTATCCGAGAGTATTCTCACCTTAAGCTCGGGCGGATATGGACCTCTTTTTAGCATATCTATATCGTGATTAGATTCTATAAAAACAAGGTCGCTGCCCGATAGACACGCTCTTATATCATCACTCATAACACCAAGATCGGTGCAGAGTGAGATTTTCGCGCCTGTGGAAAGAAGCGCCGTAAAACCGCTTGAGCCCTCGCAATCGTGACTTGTGGCAAAACGGGACAACTTAATCTCGCCTAAATCCAAATCCTCTTCGGCGCAGATTGTTTTAATACCTGCCGGTATTTTATCCATATCTGCCAAAGCTTCAAGGGTTTTTGAAGAAGCGTATAGCATTGCTCCCGTGGTTTTAAGAAAGGGCTTTAAGCCTTTAATATGGTCTATATGCTCGTGGGTTACGGCAACGGCCTTAATATCGGAAGCGGTTGCGCCTATATTTATAAGGGCCTCATTTATTGCCTTTCCCGATACACCCGCATCAATCAAAACTGATGTATTGCCGGAGGATATATATGTACTGTTACCCGTAGATCCGCTGAAAAGTGACGCTACTCTTGCCATATTTACCCTCCTTAAAATTTAAGGCGGCTATTTAAGCCGCCTTAATATTATGCTTGTTTTAATATTCTGATATCGGGGGTATCATCCACCCTTTTAATATCTGCACCAAGGGCCGAAAACTTTTCAACAACATTTTCATATCCGCGGTCTATATGAACAATATCGGTGATTTCGGTGGTGCCGCTTGCCATAAGACCTGCTATTATCATAGCGGCGCCTGCTCGCAGGTCCACCGCCTTAACGGGTGAGCCCTTAAGCTCTTTAACGCCCGTGAACACCGCCATTTTTCCATCAACCTGAACATCGGCGCCCATAAAGGTTAACTGATCCACATATCTGAATCGGTTATCCCATACGCCTTCGGTTATAATACTTGTCCCCTCAGCGACAGATAAAAGCGTTGCTATCTGAGGTTGCATATCGGTTGGAAAACCAGGATGCGGCATAGTCTTAACATTGCACTTTTTAGGTCTGCCATCCATCTTAACCCTTACGGCCTCATCAAACTCCTCAACCGTAACGCCTGCCTCAACAAGCTTTGCAATTATGGATTCAAGGTGCTTAGGTGTTACATTCTCTATCATAACATCTCCCCTTGTGGCAGCGGCGGCAACCATATAGGTGCCTGCCTCTATCTGATCGGGGATGATGTTATATTCCGTTCCGTGAAGATTATCTACTCCGCGAATCTTGATAACTCCCGTTCCTGCGCCCATAATGTTGGCGCCCATGGAGTTAAGGAAGTTTGCAAGGTCAACTATATGAGGCTCTCTTGCGGCATTTTCTATAACCGTAAGTCCCTTAGCCTTGGCGGCGGCAAGCATTATATTGATGGTAGCTCCAACCGATACCACATCAAGATAAACCGAGCAGCCTGAAAGACGAGAAGCCCTTGCATCTACCATACCGTTTTCGATTATAACCTTAGCGCCAAGAGCCTCAAAGCCCTTGATGTGCTGATCAATTGGTCTAACGCCGAAATCACATCCACCCGGAGGGGCAACTCTTGCTCTGTTACCTCTGCCGAGCAGGGCGCCCAAGAAATAGCTTGAAGCCCGCATACCCTCTGCCATTTCTTTTGAAACGGTGAAGGAACGAACGCCTCTCGGGTCGATCTCTACGGTAGTTCTGTTTATAAGGCGGATATTGGCGCCTAGAGCGCTTAGAGCCTTTAATAGTGTTGAAACATCAGATATTTCAGGGAGATTTTCAATTGTGCAGGGGCTATCAGCCAGAAGAACCGCGGGAAGAATAGCAACTGCCGCATTTTTAGCGCCGCTTATCCTTACTCTTCCCTTTAGCTTTCTTCCGCCGCATATAACAAATTTTTCCATATCCGGCACTCCCGTTAAAATTACTTGAATTATTATGCCCCTTTTTCGCAAAAAGAAACATAATTGCATTACAAACCAATTATTATTATATACAAATATATACCCTTTGTCAATTCTAAAATGAGGACCGCCTTTTGTAAAGCGGTCCTTAAAATTATTTATTTAATTTTTTTGCATTGGTAAGATTTCCACCCTTAAAAATATTGAGAATGAAAACTATTACGAATATTCCGCTCAACATATAAACCACAGCATCTGTGCTGCCCTCTCTGAAAACTGTGGTGGCGCCGAAAAATCTTGCAAGAAGGGGCGGAACAACGGTTAAAAAGCTGAAAAGGGATGCCAGAAGCCCCGTTATGAGAAGCCGCTTATAGCTTATACTAAGCTCAATTTTATTCGCGATTTTTGCAAACTCGAACATAAAGAGCAGCGTAGCGCAAATTGCAAGCATCATAAAGGCATAATCGGTTAAAAGCGAAATTGAAGAGATGGAGGTGAACACGCAGACCAGCTTAAAAAGCCAATAGATAACGGGAGCGATAAACAGCGCTCTCATCAGGCGGAAGCTTACAAATGCCGTTACTCCGTAGCACACAAAGAATACCACAGAAATCAGCCCCGATACATTAACGAGGGTTGCCTGCCATGCGGGCACATTGCTAGAAAAATACACATTAGCAACATCAAACAAAATTCCGAAAGCCAATAAAAAAGAGGCTATGCTTAATGGAATACTTGTTTTCGGAAGCTTCACGGGATTGCGCTTTACGGTATATGCAAACACACCCACCAGCGCCGAAAGCAACGCGATTATACCCGTAAGCACCGATGCTACGGTAACATATTCGTTTTCCACGAAGCCTGTAACCGAATCGGTAAGAGCCACTATCTCATAGGTGCGAAGGGCAAGGCTTACCCCAAGGGAAACAAAAAAGGTTATGAGGATATATTTATATTTCATCTTTTCACCTTCAAAAGAATTATATGCTTTTGATTAACATATATATAAATGTAAACGAGAACGGCAAAAAAGTCAATATTTAAGTGAGGATTAAAATGAAATCGATTTTTATTTCGGGACTGTGTATTATTTGCGCTATGTTACTTATCCCCATATCCGTTATGGGTGAAAACAGCGATGTGCTTAAAACCGAGGCTAAGAATGAAACCGTAGAAAAAATACCTGCCAAGGTTGAGAACATCGCCTCCTTTAAGGTGCTGGATACCGCCACCAATATTATAACCGAGCTATCGGCCGAGGATTATATATTCGGAGTAGTTGCGGCGGAGATGCCCGCTCTTTATGAAAACGAGGCATTAAAGGCGCAGGCGGTGGCGGCATATACCTTTGCCTGCCACCGAAAAGCCGAGGCCGAAAAACAGGGCAAGGATTACCATCTTACAACCGATTCCGAAACCGACCAATGCTATATATCCTCTGCCGCCGCCCGAGAAAAATGGGGCGAAAAAGCGGATGAATACGAGCAAAAAATCAAAAGCGCCGTAGCAGAAGTTCGCGGCAAGGTGCTTACATATAAGAATGAGATAATTTTGAGCGCCTACCACGCTATTTCTTCAGGGGTGACCGAAAGCAGCGAAAATGTATGGGGTAACGCTCTGCCCTACCTTATTCCCGTAGAAAGTCTTGGGGATAAGCTTGCCGAAACCTATCTATCCGTTATAAGCTTTTCGGCGGAGGATATAACAAGCAGATTATCCTCTCTTGCAGAGCCTACTGCTGAGGGATTTGCCTTTACAGAGCCCCAGGTAAGCTCATCAGGAACGGTGCTCAGCATAAAAATAAACGGCAAAACCGTTACGGGTTTTGCCGTAAGCAAAGCCTTGGAGCTTCGTTCTGCCTGCTTTGAGGTAAGCTTTGCCGATGGTATTTATACATTTTTGGTTAAGGGCTACGGTCACGGCGTTGGAATGAGTCAGAACGGAGCCAACTATATGGCTAAGCAGGGTAGCAGTTACGGTGAAATACTAACACATTACTATCCCGGCTGTGAAATCAGGGATACCATATAGATTTAAGCTTCTTTAATCTCAGGCAGACCTTTAATAGAAATAAGTAAAGAAATTATACCTGAAAGCAGGGATGCAGAAATCACAAGCCGCCAATCCACCTCGTTTATAACCGCCGAGGTGCCGATGGTGGCTATCGCTGTTTCTGCAACAGTTTTTACTGCTCTTGTACCCGCCGCCTTAATCCATTTTGAAAACTTTTCTTTCATAGATTTTACTCCTTTACGATTCTTATTTGTATTCGGTCGATGGCTCTGCCAAAAATACCAGCATAGCCATCGGCGCCTGTTTCATTATAGTTTCTAACCCAAGGAAGATATTCCTTTCCCTTGGGGGCAACTCTATATTCCACCGCATAGCCATCAAGGCCTTGAAGCTTCATCTGAACACCATCAATTTCCTTGCCGTAAACACCAGAATAGCCGTTTTGTTCTTTATCTAAATCCTTAACCCAAGGCAAGTAATTACCGCCTATAGTGTGGACTCTGTAAAGAATATTTCCCCTTGTAAGCCTTGCTCTTATGCCATCTACGGATTTACCTATAAGGCCTGCATAGCCGTTAGCGTTTTTCTCATTATAATCGATTATATCGGCAAGCCAATTTTCACCTACAGCGTGGGCGGCATATATAACCGAGGGTGAGCAGGGCAAATCCCTATCAAGATACTCGGTGGGGTTAATCCTCACATTTTCTCTTCGTACCTCAAAGTGAAGATGGGCGCCGTAGGAGTTACCCGTGTTACCCATAAAGCCTATTTCCTGACCCTCGGTAACAAAATCGCCGAGCTTTACATAGGCCTTATCAAGATGAGCATATAGGGTGGAATATCCGCCGCTGTGCTCTATTTTTATGCAGTTACCGTAGCTTAAATTACCGCGCGAGCCCTTGTTATTCTTCTGCCCTGTCTGGCAAAAGATGACCTTGCCTCCCGAATGGGCAATTACGGTTTCAAGATTAGAAGGCGCCTTTACAATATCCACGCCCTTATGTGAGGAAGAATAACTGTTGGTTATCCTTATCTCTCCGCTTTTCAAAATTC
>JAFTWW010000037.1 GCA_017465085.1 Clostridia bacterium
CCACCTGATAGTTAAACCGAACTTCGCTGCGATAGCATTTACTTGCCTTTGGCGGATGCTCATGGTTTCACCGAGAAGGGATGAAATCTTTTCATCAGGTGAAGCCTCTCTGGCGATTTCTCGGCCACTTGGCTCCCTGAAAGTAGGGCGGTTCACCTCAGAATCTTCTCCCAAATCCTCACTATCGGGGTTTTTGTTTTCGGGGGTGTTGTTTTCCTCTCCGCTCTCAAAAGCCTCGCCCTGCTCGTTTTCAGGCGCAAAAGAAGCAACCTCCGCGTTGGAAGTTGCTTGGGTGTTTATTGATTCTTTGGATTCGGTGGGTAGTACGGTTTTCGATTTTCTTCGGGTTCGTACAGAATCCCGTTGTCCTGAGGATGTGGTTTGCTGTGGTCGAATCGTCCCGATATTATTTCCATTGGTATTCCGTTCGGGAACGCCTTGCAAGTCACCGTTCTCGGTATATGATTCTTGCAGGTCGCGCACTGCATCGCCTTGTTTTTTAGTGGGGTTGTATCCATATTCCGTAACCTCCTGTAAGTATATAATCGGATATTCGCCATCAAGAGCAATAGAATTTACTATAAAAACACTATTGAGAGGATAGATAACTTCACTTTCCATGTTGTTTCCGAAACCTTCGACATCACGTGCGTTTTTACTATCAATAATTAATTGTACCTTAAATTGCCCTTCAACCGGGTAGCCGTCTTGCTTTTTGCTGCAAGATATAAACTGTTCGTAATAAACAATTCTATCAGGAACATATTGTTCTAAAAATTCGTTGTACGCTTCCTCACCGCCAAAATCATCAAAAGTGAGGTTTCTATATACAATTCCCTCGTATGTAGGTAATTGCAATAGCGCCTCATCAAGCGTATCAACAAACTCTTGCTCCTGTTGTGAAAGTGTTTCATTTTCTCTTAGAGCTGCGTTAATGTGATAAGACTCGCTGCTCTTATATCTTAAAATAGCGGCTTCATGTTGCTCAGAGCTGTATTTTACCGTGCGATTCTCTATTGCTTCCGAGTTTATTATATCACTATTTCTTTCCATCTGCAAGTTGGAAGATGAATCTGCGGTATTGTCTACTTGCAAGGGATAGCTTTTCTTCATCCCGTTTGTTGCTGCAGAGAGAACAGCATTAAGATTCTTCTGCTCTTGGGTGAGGTTAGAATTTTCATTAACGCTCTCAGAAGTAGCGGCATTTGTATCTGCATCAGGAATATTTTCCGCCAACTTTTCCAAAGATAAATTCATTGCAGAATTTATCAGGTTAAAATCGCTGCGGTTTTGCTCAAGCTGGGTATCAAGAGATTTAACCCACGGCGCAGTTCTTGACGTAAGGTCGTTTGATATTTGGGAAGCAACTTCGCTATCGGATAGAATCTTATTTTCTAAATCGGATATAGCTTCGCCTGATATTGCTTTTTCAAAAGCTAGTGAAAGCTCCTGCTTCTCATCGGCGGAGATGTCTGCGGCATCTATCTGAGCGCCTACCGCGGCATTGATTTTTTTATTGATGGCATTATTGATTTCGCTTTTTATTTCAAAGCCCAATTTACCTAACTTTTGATTATTTAGTTTACCTGAGCTTTGAATTTCATTCGCAAGCTTATAGGCAACGCTTTTAGGATCAAGCTCTGAAGCCTTTTGAATTATGAAATTTTCCTGACATATTAGGGTGTTATAAGAAACCGCTATCTATCACTCAAGGCGCCAATACATCTTGACAAAACGGTATATAAGTTATAAAATAATATATTAAAAGGAGTAATTTCGGCTTTTTTAAGGCGAGTTTAAGGAGGATAGTTATGAAGGACGGTTTTATAAAGGTTGCCGCCGCCACCGTAGAGGTGGGTGTTGCCGATGTTAAAAATAATGTTTTGAACATCAAAAGGCAAATTGAAAAGGCGGATAACTTAAAGGTTAATCTTCTTACCCTGCCCGAGCTTTGCGTTACGGGATGTACCTGCGGGGATTTATTCCTTTCCGAAGCCCTTCTTGATGAGGCGCTGTGCGCACTTAAGGAGCTTTGCGGATTTACGGCAGGCAAATACCCCGTTGTAACCCTTGGTCTTCCCTTAAAGGAAAACGGCAGAATTTATAACTGTGTTGCGGCGCTTTGGAACGGTAACATTCTCGGTATTGTTTCAAAAAACTATGGTGACTCCTCCCCCATCTTCTCGGTTTCTAAGGAAACGCAGGATATTTTAATTGATGGACAGGTTGTTCCATTCGGAGAGGACCTTGTTTTCAAAAGCGAAAATCTTTCTGAGTTTAGTTTTGGTGTTACAATTGGTAAGCATTTTACCTCTATTAGAAATAAAGCAGAGGCTTTAACCAACGGAGGCGCCGCTGTTATAGCTAACTCATCCGCATTAAATGAAACTCCTAACGCCTTGAGCAAGAGAAGAAATGCAGTTTCCTCCATTTCAGATGAGCTTTCCTGCGGCTTTGTTTATGCAGATGCCGATTATAGCGAATCCACCACCGATACGGTTTTTTCAAGGCATTTGATAATTGCCGAAAACGGAAAACTTTTAGCAGAAAACCTCCCCTTTGGTGACGATACATTTATTGTAAGTGAGATCGATGTTAAAAATATTCTTGCAAGAAGGGTTAGAAACTCGGTTGAGCGTGATACCGCGGCTTCTTGCGAAACGGTTTACTTTAATCAAGAGATTGCCGAAACCATTCTTACAAGAGGCTTTGATAAAAACCCCTTCGTTCCTGAGAATGAAAGGTTATTAAGCCAAACCGCCGAAACTGTTTTGAATATTCAGGCCTATGGGCTTAAAAAGAGAGTTTCGCACACAAACTGCAAAACCCTTGTTTTAGGTATCTCGGGCGGACTTGACAGCACTTTAGCCTTGCTCGTTGCCGCAAGAACGCTTAATCTTTCAGGTAGGCCCCTAACCGATATTTTAGCGGTTACTATGCCCTGCTTTGGCACCACAAGCCGCACTAAATCAAATGCCGTAAGGCTTTGTGAGCTTTTAGGCGTTCGGCTTAAAGAGATAAATATTGCAAACTCGGTTTTATCTCATTTTGAGGATATCGGACAGGATAAAAGCAAAACCGACGTTACCTTTGAAAACGCTCAGGCAAGAGAGCGCACTCAGGTGCTTATGGATATTGCCAACATGGAAAACGGCCTTGTTATAGGCACAGGCGATTTATCCGAGCTTGCTCTCGGCTGGGCTACCTATAACGGCGACCATATGTCAAATTACAGTGTTAACGCTTCCGTTCCAAAAACTCTTGTGAGGGCGCTTGTTAGCTATGAGGCTCAGCGGCTTGGCGGAGAGATTGCGGATATATTAAAGGATATTCTTGATACTCCCGTATCTCCCGAGCTTCTCCCCACCGATAACGGAAACCTATCGCAGAAGACAGAGGACCTCGTTGGCCCCTATGAGCTTCACGATTTCTTCCTTTATCATTTAGTTCACTTAAATGAAAGCCCTGCAAAGATTTATAGAATTGCAACCTATGTTTTCGGTGATGAATATAAAAATGAAATCATTCTTAAATGGCTTAAGGTTTTTGTAAGAAGATTTTTTACTCAGCAGTTTAAGCGCTCCTGTATGCCAGATGGTCCTAAGGCTACCGAGGTTTCCCTCTCACCGAGAGGCAGTCTTAATATGCCCACCGATGCAGTAAACAGCATTTGGCTTAAAGAACTTGAAGAAATAAATTTATAAGAAAAATTAAGGGGATAAAATATTATGTCAGTAGGTTTCAGAAAATCTCTTCTCGGTTTTAACTGTGAAGATGTTATGTCCTATATAGAAAGCTCACATAAGGCTTTTTCCAAAAAGGAGAAGGAATTTAAGGAGAAAATTGATGAGCTTGATGGCGTTATAAAGAATGTTAACGCCGAGCTTGAAAACATTAAATCTGCAAAGGCTGAGGTTGAGGCCGAGCTTAAATCCTATACCGATAAGCGTGAGGAAATCGAGCGTCTTTCACAAAATATAGGCAAGCTTTACCTTGTGGCCCAATCCAACGCTCAGGCTATTATGAAGAATAGCGATAAGAGCCGCACACTTGCAGAAAATGAGATAGAGCGCAATTTAGGCTCTATTAACGAAGCTCATATAGCTCTCGATGAGCTTAAGGAGCGTGTTCTTAAGACCTCTAATGACTTTATAGGTCAGGTTGAAGAGTTAATAAGCTCTCTTAACGATACCAAGGATATTATCGAACAGAATAGCAGGTCCTCTAAGGAACATGCAGAAGAATTTGCATCCCTTTACAATCAAATAGTAAAATGAGAGAATTTTATATAAACACCGCCGAACTAAAGGAAAAATGTAAGGATTTTCAGGTTGGCGATAAGGTTTACCTTTCAGGCACCGTTTATACCGCTCGCGATGCGGCGCACAAGAGGATTTTCGAGCTGATGGAAAGCGGTTCTCCCCTGCCCTTTGATATAAACGGAGCGGTCATTTATTATGCAGGACCCACGCCCACTCCCGATAATTTACCTATCGGCAGCTGCGGCCCCACCACATCCTCGAGGATGGACCCCTATACCCCGAAGCTACTCGATATGGGGCTTGTTGCCACCATTGGCAAGGGCGGCAGAAGCAAAGAAACGGTAGAGGCAATAAAACGAAACGGCTCGGTTTATCTTTGCGCCATAGGCGGCGCAGGCGCTCTGGCGGCAAAAAGCATAACAGAATGCACGGTTATCGCCTTCCACGACTTAGGCTGTGAATCCATAAAAAAGCTTGAACTTAAAGATTTCCCACTTATAGTTGGAATTGATGGTTTGGGCAATAGGATATTTGAAAGATAAAACAAACGGCAGGGTTTCCCCTGCCGTTTTTGCATTGTTTGTGATTATTAAACATTATTTATAAATAATATTTCCTTGGCACTCAACATCACCTTCTATTTTTTTGCATTCAATGTTACCACCACATTTGACATCACCGTTTATACCATCTCCACAGGTAATGCTTCCGCCGCAGTTTACTTTACCGCCTATTCCATCTCCACAAGCAACATTTTCACCGCAACTTACGTTACCGCTAATTGAATCACCACAACCGACATTGCCGTCAGCGTTAACATCTCCGTTTATAGCACCTTTGCAAGAAATATTATTTTTACACTCTTTGATATCGCCATTAATTTGATTGCACTCAATTTTACCGTGACTTACAACATCACCATTGATACTTGCATCACAAGATATATTACCTAAGACTTCAACTTTAAAATATTGCCTTGTGGTTTCATTACAATCGTGAGGAAACCTAATGCTAATGCATTCGTTAATATTGTCTGACTTATCTAAAATTTTTCTACCTCTCGCAAAAACAACACGTAGCGTATTATCATCCGGCCAAGGAAATTCGGTACATAAATCATAATTATTTACGGTAGGCTTTGGCTCTTTCCCAAACAACTCATCGATACTAACATCAAATATATCGGCAAGCTTGGGTATTAAACTAATATCCGGACAACACTGTGCCGACTCCCATTTGGATACCGACTGGTTGGTTACACCTAATTTCACGGCAAGTTCCTCTTGCGTTAAGCCTTGCTTTTTTCTATAAAAACAAATAGTATCGTTTAACTTCAAATTATCCATAGGTACACTCCCTTATATTTCTTGTAGCTACATTTATATTGTAAGTGTCAAAACACTACAAATCAATAACGCAATTATTGGATTTTTCCAACTCCAAGTTGGATTGTGTTTTAGCATTATGCCGCCTGCAGAGTACAGGCGGCACTTGCATATTGGACACACGAAGTACTAATTTTTATCTGGCGACATTCCTATAGCTTTCGCAACCTTTCGCATAGCAATGTTATTATTTTTTGTTGTTAGTTTTGCAGTATAACCTAAACTCAAAATTCTTTTGACGGCAACTGAAACAACTGCTTTGCAATAGCCTTTATTACGCTCGGTAGGTAAGGTGGCAACTGCACCAATCTGCAGTTCGTTTTCATTGATTTTCATTATATCTGCAAGTGATATAATTTTGTTATCCTTTATATAAGCAACTGTTCCTAAACTTTCAAATTCATCAGGGTCATCTTTTAATAAATCGTATATAGCAAACCCATCTTTATAAAATTGATTTATTAGTTCAAAATCTTTTTGCCATTCAAGGATTTTTACATTGTTATCAATGAACTTATGAAGTTTAGCTATATCTGAAATTTTGAATTTAATCACTTTATTGCTGCTTTCTAATCGTTCTTTTAATGCGATAAACTCTGAATTGTGTTTTAATCCATCGAAACAATTATCATTTAGATTTAATAATAATTGTTCACATAATGTTTTATCGGAGTTTGTTGACACATTTTGCGGATTCCATGTTATCTTACTGAAAAAAATAGAATTATAATTTTGTTCCCCTAAATTAGAAGCGTTATCATGGTTTATTGCACATTTTTCCGACAACAACAAATTTTTAATAACCATATCACTTTCATTTTTTTGACAGTAAAGCCTTGCTATCATTAAATAATATATTGATAGTTGACCATTGTATAAATCTTCATTTTCATCATCGTAAAGCATCGTTTTGTTGAGGTTGATTGCAGTATCAAGTAATTTAATTCGTTGGTCAACGGTTAATCCTTGGCGCAGTTCCTTATCACAGGCCATTAAATAAAGTATGCTTAATGAATAATGAAGCATCCATCTTAAATTGGTTTGTTCTTGTTTTAATCGTTCCGTCCCAGAATAGATATGACTTAAAAGCATTTCTTTACAAATTAGCATATCAGGCATATCTTCGGCGAGTTTAATAGCCGCTTCTTTTTTGTCAAATTTGGGATATTCATAGCAAAGTATTTGTATAGCACTGTGTCTAATACTATCAATAGTACAATCTTCTAAAATCCTTTCACATAAGGATATAGCTTCCTCAACAAATTTGTGTTCTTCTCTATATTTTTGTTGTTCACTTGTAGCACCATAAGATATTAAACCATAGGCAAGATTTAACATCCATTGATAGTTTCTTGGATACAAATCAAGTACTTTACGTGACAATTCAATTTTTTCTAAAATTTTTCCCTTACGTCCAAGTTCGTGGTACTCTTTTTCGTACCTTCTTAATTCAGTTTCGTTTTCACTTGCTTTCAAATCAAGCAACTCATCTGTGCTGACGCCAAAGAAATTTGCCAATTTAGGCAATAGTGTTATGTCTGGCAAAGCTAAACCGTTTTCCCATTTGCTAACTGCTTGGTAGGAGATGTTAAGATAATCTGCTAACTTTTCTTGGGTTATATCCTGTTCTTTTCTTAACCTTTTAATTGTTTCACCGATTTTGAGTGTCATACTTTTATACTCCTTGAAATTTATTCGAAAGCTTCCGTGTGTTTATTATAACGGATATCGGTTTTAATTAGTATAACATATCAGTTTATCCCGATGCAACCATTGGTTGAGTTTTTGTTTACAACCCACGGTTGTTAAGATTACAGTTAAGGGTTTGTTGATTTATTTTAGGAGGCATTATAAAATAATAATATAAAGATTCAGGAGGTAAATTGTATGTCCATAGCAAAAGCGATAAACTCACTCAGAACTGATGCTCATCTCACTCAGGAGCAGTTTGCGGATATCTTTGATGTTTCTCAGCAATCGGTACAAAAATGGGAAATGGGCGACTCGGTGCCCGAGCTTAATAAACTTATTAAGATTTCCAAATATTTTGGAATATCACTTGATGCTCTCATACTTGATAACAACGATCGCAACATTGAAATTGAGCAGAATATAAAACAGCTCCGCCCCGAATATCAGGTTATTTCTATGTGGGAATATTATCCTACTGACCTAATGGTTGAATATAATCAGTGTGTTGAAGAAGGGCTTGATATTGAGCAATATAAGGATGTTTTCGCATCGGTAGCCCGTCTTCCCAAAAGCGAACACAAAAGAATACTCGGCGATGCGCTTTTTAACGTTGTTCTTAATGCCAAGGTAAGAGAAGATTACAAATATATAGAGCCTAACGATCTTGAAAAGATAAAAACGCTCAGAAAGCCTTATACTTACGATAAGGTTAAGGGCGCTGATATGGAGAGCCGCATTCACGGCGCATGGCTTGGCAGAACCTGCGGCTGTATGCTTGGTAAAACCGTTGAGGGCATCCACACGGATATATTTATACCATTCTTAAAGGAAAGCGGAAATTATCCTTTGCATCGCTACATCTACCGCAGCGATATTACCGATGAGATATTAAATAAATATAAATTTGGTTTTCTTACCCGCCCTTATGCCGATGATATAGACTGCTTCCCCGCAGACGACGATATGAATTATACCGTTTTATATCAGGAGCTGATAAATAAAAGCGGCAAGGGCTTTAACTCTAACGATGTGGCAACCCTTTGGCTTAACTCACAGATTAAAAACGCATATTGTACTGCTGAAAGGGTTGCCTTCTGCAATTTTGTTAAGGGCTATGCTCCCCCTGATTCCGCCATACACAAAAACCCCTACCGTGAGTGGTTAGGCGGACAGATAAGAGCAGATTATTTTGGTTATATTAACCCCCGTAATCCTTCTCTTGCGGCAGAGATGGCTTGGAGAGATGCGAGAATTTCCCACGTTAAAAACGGTATTTACGGCGAAATGTTCGTAGCGGCAATGTTAGCGGCCGCCGCCGAGACTGATAACTTTGAGGATATAATT
This sequence comes from Clostridia bacterium, assembly GCA_017465085.1. Lineage (GTDB taxonomy): Bacteria > Bacillota > Clostridia > Oscillospirales > Acutalibacteraceae > UBA737. Next base: position 8,684 of record JAFTWW010000037.1, read on the forward strand.
CTTGCAGGGCTTGGCGAAATTCCTCACACCTCAAGACTTTATGAGGAGGTAATGAGCGTTTTAGACGGATACAAAAAAGGTGTTTCCAAAGAGGATTGCTTTAACACAATTCACGAAAAATACGATGAATACACCGCCCACGGCTGGTGCCACACAGCACCTAACGCTATGATAGTTGCCGCCTCCCTGCTTTACGGTAACGGTGATTATGCTAAATCTATCTGTATGGCTGTTGAAACCTGCTTTGATACCGATTGCAACGGAGCCACGGTAGGCTCGATAATCGGTATGGCGAAAGGTGTTGAAATCATACCTGAATATTGGAGCAAGCCGATAAACAACAAGATAGAGACCACGATATTCGGCGTTAGCACGGTTAACATCACCGACCGAGTTAAGCTGACGATAGATCACATAAACAGATAAAATAAAGGATGGCAGTTCAATTTAACTGCCATCCTTATTTATTGCTACATTACTGAAAATTACCAGAAATTCTTTGTTTGGTATTTTTAGGCTGAGTGGCAGGCCTGCGGGGGAAAAACAGAACTCGTATTTCTCTCCATCCACCTTATTTTCAATAAGGCAGTTTTCTTCCGAATATTCTGCCGAGAGGCCGTTATTTGCTATATCGGTAAAGACCTTATAAATGCTCAGCGCCACATTGCCAAGAGGCATAGTATCGGTTTTAAGAGTATAGGTAAGCCCTAAATACTCGGCGGTTACATTCTCACCATCAAATTTAAGCTTAACTCCCTTAAGCTCATCGGGAGAGATTACCTCAGCAGACATAAGCCCTGCCTCATCCACATTTACCTCGCAGGTATAACACTCGTTATAATATGTTACATCTGCGGTAAAGGAGATACCTTTTGTAACGGGGGTAGCAGTTTTTTTACTGCCGCCGCAACCGCAAAGGAACAGGATAAGGATAACTACCGATATAACCGCTCTTTTCAAGCTAATCACTCCAAATACTAATAAGGAATATATTTTAGCTCCTCGATTATATCACTGGGCAACAGCGCTCGTTTGCTGGATTTTTCTGCCGCCATATCCCCTGCTAAGCCGTGGAAATATACTGCATTAAGGGCGCTGCTTAGCGGGCTCACACCTTGGGCAAGGTAGGATGCTATCATACCTGAAAGCACATCTCCGCTACCGCCCGTAGCTAACCCAGCATTACCCGTTAGGTTAAAGAAAATTCTGCCATCTGGTGCGGCAACTATGGTATTAGCGCCTTTAAGCACCACTATGCAGGAATAATTTCTTGCGAAATTTTTAGCATATTCCACGCGGTTTTTTTCAATCTCATTAACGGTTGTGTGGCATAGCCGCGCCATCTCTTTGGGATGAGGGGTGAATATTACGGGAGCTTTTATTTTCTTTATTATATTTATGTCCCTACTCACTGCATTTATACCATCGGCATCAATTACCAAAGGGGTGTTTTCAACCGTTAAAAGAACTTTTTTTATAAGCTTTACGGCGGTATCACTTTGACCTAAACCGCAACCCAAAAGAAGACTATCGGCATTTTTAAGCTCCGCTTCAAGAATTTCGTTACCGATTATATGAACGCCGTTAATATCGGTTGGAACGGGCAGGGTTACTGCCTCGGGCACAGAGGTTGTAAAGGCGGTATAATTTTTATCGCAAACAAAGGCTTTTAATAGGCCCACGCCACTTCTAAGGGCCGACCTTGCCGCAAGAATGGATGCGCCGCACATACCATAGCTTCCGCAAAGCATTAAAGCGGTACCGTAACTACCTTTATGGGTATTTTTGTTTCTTTTGACCGCTATGGGTCTTTCTATTGTGAGATATGAATAGTCCTTTGTCTCGGCGCCTATATCCGCCACGGCAAACTCACCGCAAAAATGGGATGTGGCGGGCAGAACGAAGCAGGGCTTGGTTGCAATAAAGGTTACGGTAAAATCCGCCATAAAGGCTTTTTTAGGGGTAAAATCCGCATCGCAGGGCACACCCGATGGAATATCAATCGCAATCTTTACGCCGCTACACATATTCATTTTATCGATAATCTCGGCGGCATAGCCCTCTAACGCTCTATCAAGGCCTATACCGAAGAGAGCATCAATAACGAAATCGTAATCATCACCGATTTCACTGATTATATTAAGCCCCTTAATATCCTCAAAAAAACAGGCGGCGGTATCGGTTGCAGGGATACCGAAAGGAAAACAGAGGGATACATTGGCGCCAAGCCTTGAAAGGCGGGATGCGATAACCAAACCATCTCCCCCGTTATTACCCTTACCGCAGAAAACTGCAACCCGTTTACCCTCAAAGGAGTAACGGTTTTTCATAATTTCCACGGCTTCCTCACCCGCGTTTTTCATAAGGCCTGCAAAAGAAAAAGCGCCGCTTTCCACGGCACTTATCTCTGCCGCCCTGATCTGAGATAAACTTAAAATCTTCATACTGGGCATTCACTCTCTTTTTTTACTTAAAAGCGCTGTTTGATAAAAACTTGGGAACATACTTAATCACAGCTGATTTAATACGTTCATCGGGGGCAAATACCAAAAGGATTTTGCCGTTATCGGCAGTTAACAAATAGGCATTTTCATCATCCTTATTGCAGGCGAAAACGGTTTTTTGAAACTTGCCATCTATTTTCATATTGGGGTTATATTTTTCAAGCCTATCCACCTTTGTTAAATCAAAGGAAGCCTCTCTCTTACGGGAACTTTTGGCTATGATTTTATCAACATCCATAATTCCGTTGGTGATGATATACTCATACTCATTGAAAAAGAAATTAGAAAGCTTAAAAGCGCCGTAAACTGACAGCATCATAAGTATAAGACCGATACCGCTTAAGAAAAGAAAAGCAAATACCGAAATTGCCAACGCGAGAAGCCAGATAAGGCCCAATAAAACTATATCTTTAGCAGTTTTTTTAATAACAACAATTTGCTCAAAAAAAGTATCCATTATATTTCTCCCTTGATTTGCATATAATATTACAACTTGCATTAGTATATATTTTAGTATATAATTGTTAAAAAAGCAAGAACAATTCATTAAGAGGTGTTTATATGCGTATCAAGGAAGGCTTTGAACTGAAGAATATTCACGGTGAGAACATTATCGTATATAACGGTGATGCTGTTAAGGATTTCACCCGCTCTATTTCCCTTTCCGCCAATTCCGCTTTTCTTTGGTCAAAGCTTAAAGAGGGCGAAAAATCCAAGGAGGAGCTTTTAGGGTTACTGCTCGAAAACTATGATATCTCCACCGTTCTTGCTCTTAATGATATTGATATTTTTGTTAAGACTTTGAAAAAGGATGGAATTATTGAGGAATGAAAAAATCTTCCGCTGTTAAATGGATATACCGCAGGACTAAATGCGTATTACCCCATATAGTGATAATTTCTCTTATCAATATTTTTGTATCTGTACTGCTCATTTTATTGGCATCGGTTTCTAAAAGCGTTATTGATGCCTCAGGAGATTTAACAGTATTCCATAAAGGAATAACAATAGCTTTTCTTGTGCTTTTGCAGTTATTGCTTACCTTTGTTAACTCACAAATAAACGCGAGGGCAAACGGCAAGCTTATTATCTCTCTCAGGAACAAGATTTTTACCGAGCTGATACATAAAAAATATTCCGATACCGAGAAGCTTCATTCGGGAGATATATTAAACCGAATGACAGGTGATGTAGGCATTATAGCAAGCGGTGTTATAACCCTTATCCCCTCTGTTTGCTCAATGGTAACTAAAATTGCCGTGGCGGTTTATGCGCTGCTTGCAGTTAACCTTACCGTTGGTATTATAATTGTTTTTTTAGGCATTGTTCTGCCTTTGTGCGCCCGTATTTTCGGCAAGAAATATAAGCAACTTTCAAAGAGCGTTCAGGTTACCGAGGGTAATTCCCGCAGTTTTATCAGTGAGTGCCTTGAAAACTCGGTTGTTATAAAAACCTTTTCGAGCGAAGAGCCCATAACCGAGAAAATGAACGCGTATTTAACCGAAAATTTTAAGTTTAAGATAAAGCATAATTTCTTCAAATCCGTTGTAAACACTTTTATGCACGGCGCCTTTACCCTCGGCTACTATGCGGTAATCATCTGGGCTGTAGTAGCAGGTCTTAGCTACGGCACACTTTATTATCTGCTTCAGCTTATAACAATACTCCGCGCTCCCCTTCAGAATGTTTCGGGAATCATACCCAAATATTATTCTATGATAGCAAGCGCTGAAAGACTTATTGAATTGGAAGAGCTTGCTGATGAGCCACCGCTTATTAAAGAGGACAAGCTAAAAGCTCTTAAGGATAATTTAAGCGGTATTTCCATTAAAAATCTTACATTCAGCTATGGCGATGAGGTTATCTTGGAGGATTGCAATCTTGAACTCCATGCTGGTAAGCTTTCGGTTATTACGGGTGAATCGGGTAGCGGAAAGAGTACGCTTTTTAAGTTGCTGTTAGGTTTATATACTCAAAACAGCGGATTTATTTCCTTCAACGATGGCACAGCTATTGATGCAACCACAAGAAAAATGTTTGCCTTTGTGCCACAGGGTAACATGCTGTTATCAGGCACCATAAAGGATAATATAACCCTCTGCAACACCCATATTGCCGAGGAACAGATAGAAAAGGCCGCGAGGATAGCCGAAATTTATGAGTTCATAAAATCCCTGCCCAACGGCTTTGATACCGTGCTTTCGGAAAGAGGCGTGGGATTATCGGAGGGCCAGATACAGCGTATTGCCATCGCAAGAGCGCTCCTTTCCGATGCGCCGATTCTTCTGCTTGATGAGGCAACCTCGGCTCTTGATGAACAGCTTGAAGAGGCGGTTCTTAACAACATAAAAAGCCTTACGGATAAAACCGTTATCTTTATAACGCACAGGGCTAAGCCTACCGATGTAAGCGATGCCACCTTCCATCTTGAAGATAAAAAGTTCAAACAAAGCAAATAAAGAAACCGCCTATGAGGCGGTTTCTTCTATCTGTGTATAATTTTTAAGTTTAATTGCGCACAACGGGATAAATATTAAAATATATCGGCAAAGGCTCGCCCACATATTGTAACCCTCATCACTGGCTGATAACAGGTCAAGATAAGAGTAAAACTGATTTTGAGTATCGCTCACAGCAATAAGAAAAAGAACGTGACCGTAAACGTTTAATACTATGCTGATTACAAAAACTACAACGCCGATTACTAATAACATTTTCGTTTTTTTGAATTCGCATTTACCCATCCACTTAACTGCCAAGTAAATAAAGGCGAATGTAACCGCGGGCCTTATCACCTGATAAACAAGAACGATGATTTGTATGGATAACGCAAAGCTGATAAGCTTATCAACTATAAACAGGGCGAGAACCGAAACAGATGCCTTTAGGAAATCCGAAAATTGAGGCTTATCTTCTAAGGTAAAAAGCAAGCAAACAATTATTGCTATATAACATATTAAGCTTAATAAAGCATAGACTATAAGCGAACCAAGCGCCGAAAAGGAAAACAACACCTGTATCTTGATATGTAACGGGGATTCGATCAAAAAAGCTAAAAGTAAAACCACCGCTGATAAAATTAAATTTTTCTTCCGTTTTGCTTCCATAATAACTCCTCCTCTGCAAACTCTAATATATCACTTTTTCTTGGTTTTTCAATAGTGCTATATATAAAATCACATATCCTACGGAATTGTGACAAAAAATTTACATAAAAAACCCGATGGTATCCATCGGGTTTTGATTTTATTCATCCTCATCCTCTTCCTCATCCTCTTCGGGCTCGGGAAGAATCTCTACCGAGATTTTTTCTATTCGGCGTTCATCACAATCGAGAATGGTGATACGAAGCTCTTCGTAATCAAAGGTATCGCCCTTGTTTACCTCACCCTCTAAGGTGTGCATTACAAAGCCGCTTACCGTTGAATAATCGCCCTCAAACTCCTCATCTTCTTCGATATCCTTATCAAATTCATCAAAGAAATCGTAAATTCGCATATCTCCCGAGGCTTCGAAATGGGTATCATCAATACAAACAAATTCCCTTTCAACCTCATCAGTTTCATCAAAGATCTCGCCGACTATCTGCTCGAGAACATCCTCCATAGTAAGAATTCCCATGGTGCCGCCGTATTCATCAAGAACAACTACCATATGGCACTTACTATCCCGCATCTTTTCAAGAACATCGGGAAGGGACATTGTTTTATGAACAAAGGTTACAGGAAGCAAAAGCTCCCTGATATTTATCTTCTTATCATCAACAAGGCGCTTAAACACTCTGTTAAGGTGCAAAATGCCGATAACATTATCGGGGGTATCCTCAAAAACAGGCATTCGGGAATACTTTGATTCGAGAATCTTTTTAATATTTACCTCATAAGGATCACGGATATCAAGGGCATCCATATCAACTCTGTGGGTAACGATTTCGTAGGCTAAAACCTCATCGAAATCAAGAGCATTCTGGAGGAGGTCACACTGCTCTTCATCAAGCACTCCCTCATCCTCAGCTATATCGATTATGTTCTCAAAATCCTTTTCGGAAACAGCCTCGTTATCGCTTACATTGTTTTCCCAAAGCTTAGAAACAAGACCTACAAATCCTACAACTATCCAGTTAACAGGCATAAGAATAAAGTTAAGGATATATAAAGGGCCTGCAAGTATTGCGGATAGCTTTTCGGGGAACTGCTTGGCAATGGTTTTCGGTAGAATTTCACAGAAGATAAGAACAAGCAAGGTCATAACCAAGGTTGAAACCCATACATAGTTTTCACCGAGAATGCCGAGTATTATAACGGTCATAACCGATGATGCGGCATTATTAGCAAGGTTATTACCTATAAGAATAACGCCAAGCGCCTCATCATAGCCCTCTTTCAAACGATTTGCCGCTCTAAGACCAAAGGTGTTTTTCTCTTCCTTTAGTGAGCGCAGACGCTTAATATTAGAGCTTGAAAGGGCCATCTCGCTGGCAGAGAAGAATGCGGATACAATAAGCAATAAAACAATGCTTATGTAGGGTAAATACTTAATCATCTTCCCCACCTCCGATATCATCCTCATCGTATATTTCGCCGACAAGCTCTTCTAAAATATCTTCGATGGTAACAATGCCAAGAATCTCATCCTGCGAATTTTTAATAACCGCAAGATTACGGCGATGATTACTCATCTGAGTTAACAAATCATCTATGAGAATATCTGACTTGGCATAGTAGGGATAATCTAAAACTGATGCTAAAACTATATGGGGATTTTTAATATAAGCCTTTAAGAAACGGCGTATATGAAGAACGCCTCTGACACTACCGTTACGGCTTACAACGGGAATTCTCGAATGGGTGCAGTTCTTAATGATTTGGAGGATTGCCTCATTTTTTGTTCCCGCGTTAATTTTAACAACATTATCCCACGGTGTCATAACCTCTAAGGCGGTAAGGTTTGAAAGCTTAAGGGCGGATTTAACAAGCTCGCCCTTTTCCTCATCAAAGCCATCTTCCTCGGATATATTCTCAACTATTTCGTTGAATTCATCCTCGGTAACCGTAACCTCGGGCTCGATTCTGTTAACAAAAGGTTTAGATGCCGCCTTTGAAATAGCTGTAAAGAAAATTGAAAGGGGCTTTAATACCTTCATAAGAAACAGAAGCAATGGCGAAGAGAACATTGCGAATTTCTCGTTGCAGGAGTGAGCATAACACTTAGGCAGCATCTCTCCTAAAAAAAATAGAACGAGGGTGGTTATAACCGTTGCCGCAGATACGGCGGTTGTTCCCCAAATTTTAGTGGCAATAACTACCGAGATGGTAGCGCAGCCGATATTAACAAGATTATTACCGATGAGCAGCACCGTTAATGCCTCATCAAAGTTTTCGAGTATTCTCAAAACTCTTGAAGCGTTTTTATTGCCCTCATCAGCAAGACTCATCATATGAATTCTGTTTACGCTGGCAAGTGAAATTTCCGTTCCCGAAAAATATGCGCTTGCAACAATAAGTAAACAATAAAGCACAATACTGATTATCGTACTCCCCGGGTCATCCATCAGGATACCAACTCCTTAAATTTAATATATTTATATATGCACATTTTACAAAGTGATGGACACTTTGTCAATACTCTAAAAATAATAATAGCCGTTTGGTAAAGATTTATTGTAGTAAGGATCACCCTTATCCAAGGTGTTTTTCCATTTAGCTTTGAAGTAGTTTTGCTCTTCTTCGGTTGCTTTAACAGTTTTAATATCAGAAAGGGTTACGCAGAAGGGATTTACCAGATTCTTTTTGCCCATTTCCATAAGCTTAAGGCATAAATCGGTATCGAAAAGGCTGTTTTGTAGTTTTTCATCAAAACCCGAAGCCTTTTCAAAATCCCCGCGCTTTACCATAAAGCAATCGGTCGCCACGGCGGATATATTCTGCGAATAAAATAGCTTACCGAAATAGCCGAGCTCACTTTTATCCGTGCCCGCGTATCTTTCCGCCATAACACCGTTGGCACTGAGTATCTTTCCCGTGCTCTTAACGGTTTTGTTTTTATTAAGCACCTTAGCTCCCACTGCCCCTGCATAATCAAACTGAGCATAGGAAAGCAGTTCCTTAAGCCACGAAGCATGGGTGGGCAAACAGTTTTCATCAAGAAACAGAAGATAATCTCCCCGAGCCTTCCCTGCCGCAAGATTATAAGCGGAGGAAAGCGAAATTTTTTCTTCAAAACCCAATACCGTTATATTATCATTATCGAAACGGCAGTTTACATTTTGGGCTTCGGGTATAGTAATAATTACCTCGTAATTGTTGTAATCCGTATTACTGAGCACGGCATTTGCCACAGCGGATGCTTTTTTACTGTTTTCTGCCGAGATTATTACCGAAACCAACGGGTTATCCTTGATTTTGTAGCTAACGCGGTAAATTGTTGGGAAAGCAGGCGAGCTTTCGACCTTCGCCTCAATACCCTGCTCTTTCAGGTGGTCCTCCACAAGCCTTATGCCCGATTTAACGGCATAGAGCTTTGAGCCGATATCCATAGCCACGGAATTTTTATGAGAACGCCAGAAATACAGCATTTCGGGTATGTGAATTACTTTTTCGGCGGCAGAGGTGAGCCGCAGAATCATATCGTGGTCCTGACTGCCATCATACATAGTTCTGAAAACCCCTACCTTATCTAAAAGGGAGGCCTTGAAAACCGAGAGATGACAGATATAGTTATTGGCAAGAAGGTTATCGTAGGAAAAATCGGGCTTATAGTGACGGGCTAAAATCGCCCCTTTACCTTTACTGCCATCAAAGGTATATTCATCGGTATAAATAAAATCGGCATTCTCCTGCTCAATAGCCAATGCAACCTTAAAAAGCGCAGATGGATGGAGCAGGTCATCATGGTCAAAAAGGGCTATATATTCGCCCGAGGACATTTTTATACACTCATTGGTATTTTCTGCAATGCCCTTGTTTTCGTTAAGCTTCTTATATACGATGCGATTATCCTTTTGCGCATATTCACAGCACACTTTTTCTACAAAGCTATGCTCATCATCGCTTCCATCCGCAAGGCAGAGTTCAAAATTTTTATAGGTCTGATTTACAACCGACTCAATCATTTCCCTTAAAAAGCTCTCGGGGGTATTATATAAGGGTACCAAAACGCTGAATTTCACATTATTTCTAAATGGGAAATTCTCCTGCCCATATCTTTCCTTATCCGAAACATCGATGCTTATCTTTTGCTTATCGAATGCGGTAAAATGCTTTGTATGGGCAATAGCGGCCATAGGTCCCACTCTGAAAAACCATTTAAGGAAGATGCCTAAAACGGTGGTAAATCTGTTTTTAAGCATCTGTTTTTTCACAAAACTTAAAAGTTTTTTTAACATAGATTCAAACCTATCTTGTAGTTGTTTTATACTGATCGCAAACCTCTTTGGTTTCGCCAATCATTTTAATCTTACCTTTTTCAATCCAAACGCAGTGCTTACACAGCCGCTCTATCTGCTCAATAGAATGGGAAACGATAATTACCGTAGTATCCCCTTCTATCATCTGCTTGATTTTCTCTTCACACTTACGCTGAAACAGAAAATCGCCAACCGCTAAAATTTCATCAACTATTAAAATATCGGGGATAATAACGGTAGCAATGGCAAAGCCTATGCGGGCAACCATACCCGAAGAATAATTTTTCATAGGCACATCGAGAAAATCTCTCATCTCGGAAAACTCTACTATTTCATCGAATTTTTCATCCATAAACTTCTTGGAGTATCCGAGCACCGAGCCGTTAAGATAGATATTTTCCCTTGCTGTAAGCTCCATATCGAAGCCTGCGCCAAGTTCTATTAAGGGGGCTATTACGCCACTTGTTTCCACCGAGCCGCTTGTGGGCTCCAAAATGCCCGAAATTATTTTAAGGGTGGTACTTTTACCACAGCCGTTAAGGCCCACGATACCGAAAACATCACCTTTTTTTATATCGAAGGATATACCGTCAAGCGCGGTGAAATTTTCAAACTTAAGCTGCCTTTTAATTGCCTTTAAGAAGTATTCCTTAAGGCTATCGAGCTTTTCGTTGCTCATATTAAAGCGCATTACTATATCACGCAGTTCAACTGCATTTTCTTGGTTAATCAATTTAATTCCTCCTCAATTAAATGTGAAGAATAAACTTTTTCTCGGTCTTTCTGAAGAACACCCAGCCGAGCGCTAACACAGCAAGTCCCACGCCGAAGCAAATCAGATTATCCTTAAGGGAAGGCACAACGCCGTAAATCATAACATTTCTAAAATAATTTATATAGTGATACATCGGGTTACAACGGATAATATTTCTAATGAATACGAAAACGGGATCAGCTCCATCTACCATACTTATCTGATAGAAAACGGGGGTCATATACATCCACATAGTAAGAAGCACGCTGTATAGGTGAATGATATCTCTGAAAAACACGGTGAGGGCGCTGAGCAACAGGCTCATACCGCAAACAAACAGGAAACAATAGAATATTGCTACGGGGGCTAACAGTATAGTAAATGAGGGGAATGCGGGAAGAAAATTTGACCTGAATATCATTACAAGGAAAACCGCCACCAGACTAAGCGAGAAGCTGACAAGTGAAAAAAGGCATTTTTCCAAGGGGAAGATATATTTAGGAATATAAACTTTCTTTATAAGGGCGGCGGAACCTAATATAGAGGTCATAGAATTAGAGGTTGCTTCGGCAAAGAAATTCCAAAGAGATGCGCCCACTATATAATAGGTGGCAAAATCTCCATCAACCTGAATCCTCAGCATCTTACTGAAAACTGCTGTAAGGACAAGCATAGTAAGAAGCGGATTTAACACACTCCAGGCAATACCGAGAACAGAACGACGGTATTTAACCTTGAAATCCTTTGAAACAAGATTTTGAAGAAGAGGAGTAAATCTCTTAAAATCAGAAATGAGACCCTTGGAACCTGCTTTTTTATTGCTCAAAATATATCCCTCACTAAATCAATATAGTCCTTTCTAAATTATACCAAACAAGTAATAATATTGCAAGAGAAATTGCAAATAATAAATAGGGTGATAAATTTGATTTCTGTAGTTATAAGAACGGCAATACTTTATATTATCGTTACCGTGGGTATAAGGCTTATGGGTAAAAGGCAGATCGGTGATATGCAGCCTAATGAGCTTGTAGTTACCCTGCTCATATCCGAAATAGCCGCCATTCCCCTGCAAGATATGGATCAGCCCGTATTTATAGGTGTTGTTGCAATATTTACCCTTGTTATTATTGAAATTATTATTTCCATACTTTCAATGAGAAGCTATTTCTTCAGAAAAATCGTTAACGGCAAATCGGTTGTGCTTATTAAAAACGGTATGATAGACCAAAAGGCTATGAAAAATGTGAGGATGACTGTATTTGACCTAGTGGAGCTTTTACGCTCACAGGAGGTTTTTGATATATCCTCTGTTGCCTATGCAGTACTAGAGGTTAACGGAAGTCTGAGCGTTCTTCTTAAGGGTAAGGCAAAGCCCGTAACGCCCAGCGACCTTAATTTAGGCGCAGAGGACAAGGGGCTCCCCTTACCCGTTATCAGTGACGGTAAGGTTATAGATGAATCCCTCGATTTTTTGCAGATAAGCAGAAATAATCTTGAAGGTATATTAAAAAAAGAGCGACTCACCATTAAGGATGTTTTTCTTATGATGGTGGATAAAAAGGGTAATAAAAACATTGTGAAAAAGGTGTAGGTTTATGAAGAGGCTTTTTTACGCGCTGGTAATTTTACTGTTTATAACTGCTGTGTGTATATTCGGCAGTATTCTTATATGTCATTACTGCGAAAACTCAAAGGAAGAACTGAGCTTTTGTCTTGCTCTTTGTGAGGAAGAGGATTGGAAGAGCGCCGAAGCCTTATCAATAGATGCCATAGATAACTGGAAAAAAAGAGAGAAGTTTATGGCAATATTTATAGACCACAAGTTGCTTGATAATATTACAGAAGCCATATCTACCCTACCCATATATGCAAATTTGAAGAGCAAATCGGATTTTTATGCAAGTTGTAGTCAGATTACGGTGATTATTGATAGAATACGGGATTCGCAGACATTTCATATAGAAAATTTTTACTGATTTTTTGCATAATATTTTCATAAAATGCAAAATATTTTGAATATTTATGCAATTTGCCCCTTGACAAATCATATATACGGTGCTATAATCACTTCATAAACTTAAATTAAGGCGTATTTTAATACGCGGAAATGAGGAAAATTATGAAAAAGATTATAGCATTACTTTTAGCAGTTTGCATGGTATTCTGCTTTGCAGCCTGCGGTAAGAACACAGATGATGCCGATAACAAGCTTGTTATGGCAACCAATGCCGAGTTCCCTCCCTATGAGTATCATGAGGGTGATGAGATTGTTGGTATCGATGCTGAAATCGCAGCTTTAATCGCTGAGAAGCTTGATATGGAGCTTGAAATCGCCGATGTTGATTTCGATTCCATTATCCCCGGCGTTCAGGAAGGCAAGTACGATATGGGTATGGCTGGTATGACTGTTACCGATGAGCGTCTCGAAAAAGTTGCATTCTCTGATACTTATGCCAAGGGTGTTCAGGTTGTTATCGTTAAGGAAGATGGCAACATCGCTTCCCTTGATGATGTTGAAGGCAAGAAGATTGGCGTTCAGCAGGGCACTACCGGTGATATCTATGCTTCCGATTCCGTTGAAAACGGCGGCTATGGCGAAGAGAATGTTACCAAGTATGCCAATGGCGCTTTAGCGGTTGAGGCTCTTAAGTCCGACAAGGTTGATTGCGTTATCATTGATAACGAGCCTGCTAAGGCTTATGTAAAGGCTAACGAGGGTCTTAAGATTCTTGATACTGAGTATGCTAATGAGGACTATGCTATTTGCTTTGCTAAGGAAAACACCGAGCTTCAGACCAAGGTTAACGATGCTCTTAAGGAGCTCATTGCTGACGGTTCTGTTCAGAAGGTTGTTGATAAGTACATCAAGGCTGAGGAATAATCCCTACACTCAAAAAAATTTAAGGGCGGTTTGATACCGCCCTTATTTGTGCATTACGAACGGATGTGATTAAAATTTTAGATTGGTTAAAACAGCTCTGGGAATCCTTCTCCCACGAATTTGATTTTGTTTTTATTCAGGGCGGCCGATATCAGCAGATGCTCACAGGTATTCTTAACACCCTAAAAATCACCGCAGGCGCTTTACTTATAGGTGTGCTTATAGGTATTATTGTTGCCGCTATCCGCTCTTCCTATGATAAGAGCAGAGTAAGGCGTGGCTTCGGCTTTACTATACTTAAAGTGCTGAATGCCATCTGCAAGATTTATCTTACTGTTATAAGGGGAACACCTGTTGTTGTTCAGCTTATGATTTTCTATTTCCTTGTTTTTGTATCGGCAAGAGATGGCGTACCCGTTGCAATATTTGCCTTTGGTATTAACTCAGGCGCCTATGTTGCCGAAATCTTCCGCGGCGGTATTATGGCGGTTGATAACGGTCAGTTTGAGGCAGGCCGAAGCCTTGGCTTTAACTATGTTCAAACTATGATACATATAATCATTCCACAAATGTTCAAGGCTGTGCTCCCTACCCTTTGTAACGAGTTTATAGCATTGCTTAAAGAAACCTCCGTAGCAGGATATGTGGGTGTTATGGACCTTACCAAAGCAGGTAACTCCATTGCGGGCAGAACTTATTCTTATTTCCTACCATTGCTCACCGTTGCGGCTATCTACTTAGTTGTTGTTATGATTCTTACCTGGCTTGTAGGAATACTTGAAAGGAGGCTGCGCAAGAGTGACCACTAACGATATTTTGATCAAGGTTGAAAATCTTAAAAAGAACTTTGATAGCATCGAGGTTTTGAAAGGCATCAACTCCGAAATCAAGAAGGGCGAGGTTGTTGTTATTATCGGAGCATCGGGCTCGGGTAAATCCACCTTCTTACGCTGCCTTAACAGGCTTGAGGAATCTACTGACGGCCATATATATTTTAACGGCACAGATATTACCGACCCTAAGACCGATATAAACCTGCACCGTCAGAAAAGGGGTATGGTTTTCCAGCAGTTTAACCTTTTCCCCCATATGACCATACTTAAGAATATGACCATAGCCCCCATTAAGCTTTTAGGTCTTTCAAAAGCGGATGCTGAGAAAAAGGCTATGGAATTGCTGGAGAAGGTTGGTCTTGCAGATAGAGCAAACTCCTACCCCTCTCAGCTTTCGGGCGGACAGAAGCAGCGTGTTGCCATAGTTCGCGCTCTTTGTATGAACCCCGAGGTTATGCTCTTTGATGAGCCCACAAGTGCTCTTGATCCCGAGATGGTTGGCGAGGTGCTGACAGTTATGAAGGAATTGGCGCAGAGCGGTATGACCATGGCGGTTGTAACTCACGAAATGGGCTTTGCCCGTGAGGTTGCCGATCGCATACTCTTTATCGATGAGGGTATTATTATGGAAGAAGGCACACCCGAAGAGGTTTTCACAAATCCCAAAAGTCCCCGCCTTCGCGACTTCTTAAGTAAAGTATTATAATCATATAGCCATCCGCAAGGGTGGCTATATTGTTTAATATTTTACTAATTTATGACACATATTTACATTGAAATCAGCTAATAAGTATGCTAAAATTATAAAGTTCAAGGGAAGCAGGTGGGATTCCTGCGCGAGCCCGTCGCCGTAAGGCACCGAACGAGTTAAGGTATATCCCCTGCCGTAAAGGGATGAAAGCCATTGGGATTTCCCGAGAAGGTCCTTAGCTTGTGCCAAGCCGGAAGACCTGAACAAGTTAACAAGCTCCGCATAGTCGCGAGCGCCGATTGGAGTAGGAAAATTAAATTTGGAGATGTTAAAATGACTAAGAAAAACTTTATTTCCCGTTTTTCGTTTACAGTCCTTTTATGTGTGCTCATTACGGCTACAGCACTAACATTTACGGCTTGTAACGATACCAAAGATGATGGCCCTTTAAGCAGCGGTCCTTCCCAAACTGTTACCGATACTGTTACAAAAATCGGTGAAGGCACAACCGTTTTCGATTTTACCGTAATCGATATTGAGGGTAACGAAACCAAATTTGAGGTTTCAACCGATGAGACCACCGTGGGAGCCGCTCTTCAGAAGGTAGGTCTTATTGAAGGAGAAGACAGTGAATTCGGCCTTTATGTAAAGAAGGTTAACGGAATTACCGCCGATTATGATGTTGACGGTACATACTGGTCCTTCCTCATCAACGGTGAGTATGCCTCCGCAGGCGCTGATACCACCGAAATTAACACGGAGGATTCCTATTCCTTTAAGGTAGCAAAATAATGAAGCTCAAATTAAAGGAGATTGCTCTCTTTGCTTTACTTGGAGTTCTGATGTTCACCTCAAAAAAGCTGATGGAATTCCTGCCTAATATACATCTTGTGGGCACCTTAACCGTTGCCTATACTGCGGCATTTCGCAGTAAGGCCCTGTTCCCTATTTATGTTTATGTGTTTTTGGATGGGCTTTTCGGCGGTTTCGGGCTTTGGTGGTACCCATACTTATATATATGGACAGTTCTTTGGGCTTTTGCAATGCTGATACCGCAGAACTTACCTAAAAAGTTTTTGGTTATCCTGTATATTTCGGTTTGCGGATTACACGGATTTTTATTCGGTGTTCTCTACTCACCCTTTCAAGCTTTGGCATTCGGCCTTGATTTCAAAGGAACAATCAACTGGATAATTGCGGGGATTCCCTTTGATGTTATCCACGGAGTAAGCAATCTGCTTGTAGGAACACTTATCTTCCCTATTGCCTCGGTCTTAAAAAAGGCAGTAAACAGAATATAAGTCAAAATAACCTTCGTGTTTTTATACGCGGAGGTTATTTTTTAACCTTTTTTATAAACTTTCATACAATGTATTGAAGTGTAGTCTTCAAATATATTTTGAAATCAGGAGGCAATTATATGGCAGATATCAATACCGCCGAAAACGGCGAATTCAGAGAAGCTGTATGTGTAGATGTGGGCAGAGTTTATGATTCCTGCTGCGACCGTGACTGTCTTGAAGATATGCGCTGCTACTTCACTGCAGAATCACAAACATACATCAATCAAGCCAAAAGCATCAGACTTAAAAAGGCAGAGGTACTTAATGTTTATATCGATGTGGAGCCCGTTAACTTTAACCGCGGCTTTTACTCTTGCGATATGACATTCTTCTTCCTCGTAAATTTGGAGGTTTTCACCTCACATAACACCTGTCCCGTTGATGTTAACGGAATATGCTTCTATAACAAAAAGGCAATCCTTTTCGGCAGTGAGGGCAGTGTTAAAACCTTTACAAGTGTTATGGATGACAGTTCCTGCGAAACACAGACAATTGGCTCTACCAACATGCCTAAATGCGTGGTACAGACCGTTGAGCCCGTAGCCCTTGGCGCTCATCTCGGCAAATGCAAGGGCAGGTACGAAAAATCCTGCTATATTCCCAAGAACATTCTTGAATACTTAGGCTCACCCTTAGTTATGGATGATGATGACAATACTACGGTTTATGCATCCCTTGGTCTATTTACCATTGTTCAGCTCGTAAGAAATGTTCAGATGCTTATCCCTGCATACGATTTCTGTATGCCCGAAAAGCACTGCTGCGGCGATACCACCGATCAGCCCTGCGATGTTTTCAGAAACCTTAAATTCCCCACAGAAGATTTCTTCCCTCCCCGCTCATTAGACGGAGATAATCCCTGCGGCTGCGGAAACTAAACAAAAATTAAGCCTCCCATAAGGGAGGCGAATTTTTAAGGCTATATAAACATCCTTGCGCCGAAATACCCAAAAAGAATGAGCGCCACTGCAACAAGGGTTAATGCGGCGCTTTTGAAAAAGATTTTATATTTCATCTGCATTTCCTTCACCCACATATTAGGTTTTCATCTTATCTGCTGTTTATTCATCGGAGGTATATATGCTGATATATAAAAAAATAACTCCGAACATAAAGGTAGTTCCCGCAAAAAAATATGTTCTCACCTTTAATTGCTTTGAGGATTTAGCATGCTGCTGCGCATACTTATCCAGTTCGCAGAAAAGCATCCTTTACAGATGGGAGGACGGCTACCGATTACTGCTCTGCTGTAGAACGCCGCCCAAAATCATTATAATAAAAGAATTCTGCACCGCCGTAAAATCAGGCAGTACAGAATTTTCGTTAACCGAAGAATACGGTAAATATATTTACGGTTCTGATGCGGTTGAGAGAATAAACAAGGCATTTAATAAATTAAAGTGACTTAATCTCTTTTACCCTTGCCGCCATATCCTCGGCTGAGAATATATAGTTACCTGCAACAAGAACATTGGCTCCCGCCTTTACGGCTAAGGGGGCCGTTTCTTTGTTTATTCCGCCATCTACCTCTATATCAATATTAAGGCCCCTACTGTTACACTCATTTTTAAGCGCAGTTAATTTATCGAGGGCGCTTGGCATAAACTTTTGTCCCCCAAAACCAGGCTCAACCGACATAACAAGCACCATATCGCAAAGGGGCAGTAAATCGAAAATACTTTCTGCAGGTGTGCAGGGTTTAATAGTTATGCAGGATTTACATCCAAGCTCACGGATTTTTTTAAGCAACGCCACATTATCAGAGCCTGCTTCATAGTGAAATCCTAAAATATCGGCATACTTAGCAAAGTCCTCAACATATCTATGGGGTCTATCTATCATAAGGTGAATATCAAGGGGAAGCTTAGTATGCTCCTTTATTGACTTGATAACAGGTACGCCAAAGGAAATATTGGGCACGAAGATGCCATCCATAACATCAAGATGCAGCATATCAACCCCTGCTGCCTCAAGCTTTTTTATATCCTGCGCCAAATTCAAGAAATCGGAAATAAGCACCGATGGTGAAATCTTAACCAAAATAAATTACCTCCTTTGGTATCTTAATCATATTTTATACCTTTATTTAACTATTGTCAACACAATACCAATTAAAAAACTGTTTACAATTGATACCATTCTGTAATTTGACTATAATCGGATTTTATGATAAAATCAATTAAAGAAATTGATAAACGAGGTTAAAAATGAAAGATTCCTACTGCGAAATTACAGAATATATAGAAAAGCTCGCAGAGCTTTCCTGCAATAACAATAATATAAAGCCTGAAATGTATAGCGAGCATTCGGTTAAAAGAGGTCTTCGAGATTTGGATGGTAAGGGCGTTGTTACGGGGCTTACCGAAATATCCTCCATAACATCAAGAAGGGTTTTACCCGATGGCACCGAGGAATCCTGCGATGGAGTTCTGTGCTACAGAGGCTATAATATAAAGGATTTGGTAAACGGCTTTATGGCCGATAACCGTTTTGGCTTTGAAGAAACGGTTTATCTTCTGCTTTTCTCCGAGCTGCCCACCAAGGAGCAGTTGGCCGAGTTTAAGTTAGCCCTTGCGGATTACAGAAGTCTGCCTACCTCCTTTGTGCGTGATATGATACTGAAGGCGCCCGGTAAGGATATGATGAACATTCTTTCCCGTAGCGTTCTGGTGCTTTATGCCTATGATGATAATGCCGATGATATTTCTATTCCCAATGTTTTAAGGCAGAGCCTGTTCCTTATTTCCGTTCTCCCTTTACTTGCGGTTTACAGCTATCAATCCTTCCAGCATTACCACAACGGCAAGAGCCTCTTTATTCACATGCCTCACCCCGAGCTTTCTACTGCCGAGAATATTCTTCGCCTTTTAAGAGAGGATAGCAAATATTCTGCCCTTGAAGCCAAGATGCTTGACCTTGCCTTAGTGCTCCACGCGGAGCACGGCGGCGGTAACAACTCCACCTTTACCACCCACGTTGTAACCTCCTCAGGTACCGATACCTATTCTTCGGTTGCGGCGGCTCTCGGCTCCCTTAAGGGACCGCGCCACGGCGGCGCAAACGTTAAGGTTGTTCGTATGTTTGATGATATGATTGCAAATATCGATATCAAAAATGAGGACGCCATCAGAGATTATTTGAGAAAGCTTCTTGATAAGGAGGCCTTTGATAAAGCAGGTCTCATCTACGGTATGGGCCACGCGGTTTATTCCAAATCTGACCCACGAGCCGATGTGCTTATGAAATGCGCCCGTGACCTTTCTATTGAAAACGGCTACGAGGAAGAATATAAGCTTTATGAAACCGTTGCCCGTATAGCGCCCGAAATCATTGCCGAAAAGCGTAAGATATATAAGGGTGTAAGCGCCAATGTGGATTTCTACTCAGGTCTTGTTTACAGAATGCTCCGCCTCCCCTACGAGCTATATACTCCCATCTTCGCAATTTCCCGAATAGCAGGTTGGAGCGCCCACAGAATCGAAGAAATTCAGTGCGCAGGTAAAATCATCCGTCCCGCCTATGTCAATGTTAAGGAGCCTCACGAATATATCCCTATGGATAAAAGATAATATTTCCGACCGACTGCAAATATACTTGCGGTCGGTCATTTTTTATTAAAAAACAGAAAATTTTTGAATTTTTGCCTTTTTCGATGCAAAAAACAGGGCGAAAACAAAGAAAAAACCAAAAAACAAAGAAAAATTCAAAAAAATTCCTTGACTTTTTACGCATTTTGTGGTATTGTTATGATGTAATAAGGTGTAAACCAAACAAAAAACCAAAAAATATATTCAAAGGAGAACCAAAAATGGCAAACGAATTTGAAATTAAGAAACAAATTTGTGAAATCGGAAAGCGTATTTATGACAAGGGCATGGTTGCTTCTAATGACGGAAATATCTCCGTTAAGTTAAGCGACAATGAGTTCCTCTGCACCCCCACAGGTGTTAGCAAGGGCTTTATGACTCCCGAGTACATTTGTAAGGTTGACCGTGACGGTAAGGTTATTCAGGCTAACCCCGGTTTCAGACCCTCTTCTGAAATAAAGATGCATATGCGTGTATATAAGGAGCGTCCCGATGTTAATGCGGTTGTTCACGCTCATCCCTTATATGCTACCGGCTTTGCAATAGCAGGTATTCCCCTAACTCAGCCCATTATGCCTGAGGCAGTAATTGCTCTTGGCTGTGTGCCCATCGCTGAGTATGGTACCCCCTCCACCGAGGAAATCCCCGATGCAGTATCTAAGTATTTACAGTCCTTTGATGCTGTTCTTCTTGAAAACCATGGCGCTCTTTCCTTCTCTGATAGCCTTCTTAACGCTTATCACAAGATGGAGTCTGTAGAGTTCTATGCCCGTCTTCTTTACATATCCAACCAGCTTGGCGGTCCCAAGGAGCTTTCCGAATCTCAGGTTCAGCGCCTTTATGAAATTCGCCGTCAGTTCGGTATGAAGGGCAAGCACCCTGCTGATCTTTGCCCCAATGCTAAGAGCGGCAAGCCCAGCTGTCACGGTTGCGGCGGTAACTGCAACTGCAATCACGGCGCTGATAACGATTTAGTTTCCGAAATCACCCGCCGCGTTCTTGAGCAGATGGGTAAATAATCAGGTGAGCAGCATGGATGAACATGTTTTGCGAAACTTGATTGAATCCGTAGTCCGTGAGGTTAAATCGGAAGCGCAGAATATAACCCTTAATCAAGCCAAGCTTCTTTGCGCAGAAATTCAGAAAAAGGCCAAGGAAATGGGTGTTAATGCGGTTGTTGCTATATCTAACAGCACCGCCAATCCCATTTTGGTTGAATGTATGGATGATGCATATATTGCAAGCTACGATGTTGCAGTACAAAAGGCGTTTACTGTAGTTTCCCTTAAGATGTCCACCTCAACACTTAAGCCCTTGGCTCAGCCCGGTGGCTCCCTTTACGGAATACAGTTTACCAACAACGGTAAAATTGTTATTTTCGGCGGCGGCGAGCCTCTTTACAGCTCTTCTGGTAAAATCATCGGGGGACTTGGAGTAAGCGGCGGCAGTGAAGAGCAGGATACCTTCTTAGCCGAATACGGAAGAAGAATTTTTGAAAACAGTATCAGATTATAATCAATTTTCTAAAAAAGGCGGGGAGATTCCCTCCCCTCTTTTGAATAATTTTTTGTCATTTTATTAAGGAGGATATAAAAATGTCACTTGAAGCTTTAGGTATGGTAGAAACCAGAGGTCTTGTTGCTGCTATCGAGGCTGCCGATGCTATGGTAAAGGCTGCTAACGTTCAGTTAATAGGCACCGAGAAAATCGGCTCCGGCCTTGTATCTGTTATGGTACGCGGCGATGTAGGCGCAGTTAAGTCTGCTGTTGAAGCCGGCTCCAACTCTGCTTCCCGTTTAGGCGAGCTTATTGCTACCCACGTAATTCCCCGCCCCCACGAAGATGTAGAGAAGATTCTCCCCTCTTTAAAGTAATTATCTGAAATCAACAAGGGGGCCTATGTGCCCCCTTAATGTTGGTTTACCCCATTTTTTGGAAGGAATAGGTTAGAACAATGATTGTCGGAAAAGTAATCGGAAGCATCGTTGCTACAAGAAAAAATGAAAATCTTATTGGCAGCAAATTTATGGTTGTTGAGCCTATTGCCGAGCTTGGAAACCCCAAGGAAAGAATCGTTGCTGTTGATAACGTGGGCGCCGGTATCGGTGAAACCGTATTAGTAGCAACAGGCTCTGCCGCGCGAATCGGCTGCGGTATGGCAACATCCCCCATTGATGCCGCCATTGTTGGTATTGTTGATAGCGGCACGGGACTTACCGGAGTTAGTCAGGTATGAATTTAGAACAGATAAAAAATCTTTTACGCGAAAACGGTATCGTTGGCGCAGGCGGAGCAGGTTTCCCTACATATGCTAAGCTTGATAAAAAAGCCGATACCTTAATACTTAACTGCGCAGAATGCGAGCCCTTGCTTCGTCTGCACAGGCAGGTACTTAAAATGTTCACCTATGAAATTTTAAGCACCCTTGATTTGATTTCGAAAATATTAGAGGTTGAAACCGTTTACATCGGCATCAAGGGCTCTTACAAGAGAACTCTTGAGGCAGTAAATGCGGAGCTTACCTCTTTTCCAAATATGAAGGTTTGCACTCTGCCTGAGGTTTATCCCGCAGGCGATGAAGTAGTGCTTACATATGAAGCTACGGGCAGAGTTGTTCCCGCTGGCTCTATTCCGCTTTCTGTGGGTGTTACTGTCCTTAATGTTGAAACGGTATATAATATTTACCGCGCATTAGAGGGTAGCCCTGTTACACATAAGTATGTAACCGTTACGGGCGAGGTTAAAAACCCCATAACAGTTTACGCCCCCATCGGTGTTCCTCTGCAAAATCTTATTGATATGGCAGGCGGAATTACCATAGAGGACCCCGCTTATCTTATCGGCGGACCTATGATGGGAAAGCTTGGCTCCCCCACAGAGCCCGTGACCAAGACCACCAATGCAGTTTTGGTGTTACCTAAAAATCTTCCGCTTGTTCAGAAGAAGCTTAGCAAGACCTCTATTGACCTTAAGAGAGCTATGTCGGCCTGTTGCCAGTGCAGTTACTGCACTTCCCTTTGCCCCCGTCAGCTTTTAGGTCATCCTATCGACCCCAGCGCCTTTATGTATGCGGCGTCCAATCACGTAACCTGCGATGTTATGCCCTATGTTAACTCTATGTTTTGTTCGGGCTGCGGTCTTTGTGAGATGTATTCCTGCGGTCAGGGGCTTTCCCCCAGAGCACTGCTCACCGCCGCTAAGAATGGTCTTCGTAAAAACGGCTTGAAGCCACCGCAAGATCCCAATATGCACAGCGTTCATCCCGATAGGCAATTCCGTATGATTCCTTTATCCCGTCTTCGTTCAAGGCTCGGGCTTAACCCCTATAATAAGTCCGCCCCTGTAACCGAGGATGAGGTTAGGGCTAAAAAGCTCAAAATTGCCCTTTCTCAGCACATAGGCGCCCCCGCGGTACCCGTTGTTAATAAGGGTGATAAGGTTTTAGCAGGTCAGTTAATAGCCGAGGCTGCTCCCGATGCGCTTAGCGTTGCAATACACGCTTCTATGAGCGGAACGGTTGCAGATATAAACAAAAAATACATAACCATTTTAGTATCAGGAGGAACTGAATAATGAATAAAGCATTAGGTATGGTTGAGTTTAAGACAGTATCCTCCGGTATGCGCGCGGCAGACCGAATGGTGAAGACTGCCGATGTTGATTTAATTCAAGCGGATACCGTGTGTCCCGGTAAGTATTTAGCGCTTATAAGCGGTGAATTAAGCGCCGTTAAGGCTGCCGTTGAGGCGGCTTGTGTTGCCGACCCTGAGCAGCTTATAGATAGCTTTACTCTCGGTAATCCCCACGATTCCATATTCAGCGCCCTTTACGGCTCGGCCGAAATCGGCAATCCCAACGCCTTAGGCGTTTTGGAAACCTTCTCTGCCGCCGCCGCCATTGTTGCCGCTGATACTGCCGCAAAAACCTCTTTGGTTGACCTTATTGAGCTTCGACTTGCAAGAGGTATGTGCGGTAAATCCTATCTGCTCTTAACGGGCGAAATTGCCGCTGTTGAAGCCGCTATTGAACGGGCTAAGGCAGGCGCAGGCGAATACGGTATGTTCCTTGACAGCGCCGTTATCCCCCGCCCCGATGAGAAATTCTGGCAGAAAATTCTATAATCAGTATTAAGGTGTTAAATTATGAAAATTCTTGTTATAAATGCAGGTAGTTCTTCGCTTAAATACCAGCTTTACAA
Source organism: Clostridia bacterium (assembly GCA_017465085.1). GTDB lineage: Bacteria > Bacillota > Clostridia > Oscillospirales > Acutalibacteraceae > UBA737. The sequence goes on from JAFTWW010000037.1 coordinate 32,883, forward strand.
TATGGATAGCGGCGAAGTACTTGCTAAGGGTAACTGCGAGCGTATAGGCTCGGGCGGTTTTATCACCCATAAAAGACCTGGGTTTGAAAACTACGCCTGCGAGGTAGATCTCCCCTCTCACGATGAGGCTCTCTCCCTCGTTTTAGGCCTTCTTGTAAGTGAGGAATACGGAGTTTTAAGCAGTATTGATGAAATCGATGCCGTAGGTCACAGAATTGCTCACGGCGGTGAAAAATTCAAAAGCTCCACCCTTATTGATGATGAGGCAATAGCTTACCTTGAAACCATCGTTCCCATCAATCCCTTACACGGCCCTCCTGCTATTAAGGGAATTAAGGCTTGCAGAAGGCTTATGAAAGATACTCCGCAGGTTGGCGTTTTCGATACCTCTTTTTATTCTCAGATTGAGGATTACCGCATTATCTACGCCATTCCCTATGAGTATTACACCGAAAATAAAATCCGCCGTTACGGTTTCCACGGCACCTCCCACAGATATGTTTCTGCCAAGGCTGCCGAAATGCTTGGAAAACCTATTGAAGAACTTAAAATTATTACCTGTCATTTGGGTAACGGCTCTTCTATAACTGCGGTTAACGGCGGCATCGCCGTTGATACATCCATGGGCTTCACTCCTCAGGAGGGTATCCCTATGGGTACAAGAAGCGGTACTATTGACCCCACCGTTGTTCCCTATATTATGAAGCAAAGAGGTCTTTCTGCCGAAGAGGTAGAGGATGTTCTCAATAAGAAATCCGGACTTTTGGGTGTTAGCGGTCTTTCTAATGACTACAGGAATGTTTTAACCGCCGCTAAAGAGGGTAACTACCGCGCAGACCTTGCTATTAAGATGCTTTCAAACGGCATTAAGAAATATATCGGCAGCTACACTGCCGAAATGAACGGTCTTGACGCTATCGTTTTCACCGCAGGTATCGGCGAAAACGATTCCACCATAAGAAGCCTTGTTTGCAAGGATATGGATTATCTTGGAATTAGGATAGATGAGGATAAGAATAGTTCCGCCTCAGGCGCTGCTGATATTTCGGCAGATGATTCCAAGGTTAAAACCTTGGTTATACCCACTGATGAGGAGTATATGATTGCCCTCGATACCTTAAAATTTTGTTAGGAGGTAAGTTTATGGCATACGATGATGCTTTAGTTGCTGAAATTGTCAGCAGAATTATGGCGCAATGTTCTGATGATGAGAACACCGTTCCCGTTGGCGTTTCTAACCGCCACATTCATTTGAGTAATGAGCACGTTGAAATTCTTTTCGGTAAAGGCTACGAGCTTACTCCCTTTAAGGATTTATCTCAACCGGGTCAATATGCTTGTAAGGAGTTACTTACCATCGTTGGCCCCTCACTTCGCCCTATAGAAAACGTCAGGGTTTTAGGTCCCGTGCGTTCTGCTTCTCAGGTAGAGATATCCCGCACCGATTCCTTTGCGCTTAAGGTTAAGCCCCCCGTTCGCGAATCGGGTGATATCGCAGGCTCTGCCCCCATCACCATCATTGGACCTAAGGGTGTTGTAACACTTAAAGAAGGTTGTATAATTGCTAACCGCCATATTCATATGAGCGAGGATGAAGGCAAGGCTTTTGGACTTAAGGATGGCGACTATGTTACCGTTGAGGCAAACGGTGAACGCCGCACCACATTCTATGATGTTCAGGTGAGAGTTAATAAGGCTTTCAGACTTGAAATGCATATCGATACCGATGATGCAAATGCGGCAGGCATCGGCAACGGCGCTAAGGTGAAGATAATTAAATAATTAAAAAAACCGATGGAATTCCATCGGTTTTTTCTTTACATTTCTAAAAATATAGGTTATAATCAAAGTGAACTATATTTATATTTTTCTATATTTTTATCCTGATTTATTCATTTTTGTTTCAAGGAGTAGGATTATGAGCGAGTATGCTTCTATGCTTAATATCAGCGGTTTAGTATTAAATGAAAACGCTACTGTTAAAGCCGACTGCTATAATGCTATCATTATAAAAAACGGCGCTCTTACTGCCTCCATCGGTGCAGATGTTTTAACGGTGCCACAAAATCATTTGATTGTTTTATCTTCCGATACCGTCAATTACATAAAGGCTGATGATAACCTGGTTGCTTTATCACTCGCCTTTGATGGAAGCGGTGAAATCTTAGAAAAGATTAAATGCAAAGCGTTCGAATTAGATGAGGATAAAGTAAATCTTATTTTTGAAATCGCCGCCAAGAGTGATAACCTAAAGCTTTATAAATACGATTCTGCTTTAAGGCTTATTTTCTCCTACTGTTATGAAACAGATAGTGCTGATTTAATTTCCGATAAGAAGGATGCCATTTTATTCGGCAAGGCTGTTTCGATTTTAGAGGATAATGTGGGCGGAGATATTTCGGTTAACGAATTATCTGAGGTGCTAAAAATCAGCCTTTCGCACATCAAAAGGCTTTTTGCAAAATACTCCTATCTTGGCGCCCACGAATATTTGCTTGCTCTTAAAATATTAAGGGCTAAGGAACTGCTGAAACAAAATGTTTCAGTAACCGAAACTGCAAGGCTTGTTGGCTTTGCAACCCAAGCCTATTTTTCTGCCGCTTTTAAGAAGATAACGGGTGTTTCTCCTAAATCTTATTTCAGTAACGATACTGAAGTACCTTTAGTTAAGCCTAAAACTCAACCTAGACCGAAAAGAGCTCCTGAAACAAAAAAAGAAAATTTGCCAAGCTACTTATTATAAAAATAAAACCCTTTCTTGCGAAAGGGTTTTTATTTTATACCGTAAATATCTTGAGTTCTCTTTTTGCGAAGGTAAGCTCAAGTTTTTTATCAAGGCTCGGTATTTCAACCACGGTCTTCTGTTCATCATCGGTGGTGTTGAACATCGTTATCTCGTATCCATCATCTTTGCTTCTTACAGAGGATAGAAGAACATACTCATTGGTGGCGGTTATAAAGCTACCTGCCTTTTCTCCCTCGCCCGATGGGAAGAAGGAAATTATCTGGGGCTGCTCATTATATATTTGCGCTACCTTATCGATATTTTCTTCCGTTGTAATCCTGAATGAGAAGCTTCTCTCACCAATATCGATGTGCTTAAGATATCTATTGTGGGGAGCTATCTGCCTTTTCTCAATAGGATGAGCCGAATAAATAGGTGTTCTCAGTAGTGATAGCTTAATGGTGTTTTCATTAAAACTGCCGCCATATATACCCTTATTTACAACATAGAGCCTATCGCTATCAGATTTAATTCCGCACCACTTATGAGAAACGGCTTCCCTCTCATCATCATAGAGGGGCTCACTGCCAAATGCAGTCTGACCCCAAGGTGTGCCCTTAAACTGAGTATCAAGCCTATATTTAACCATAACATTAGGCTCATTTGAATAAAGAATTACATCAACATCTATGTAAACATTATTCTTAGGTATTGTATACTCTACAACAGCATAGGATTTGCGGTAATTAAAGAATGCCTGTACCTTAGTTCTTACTTCGCCATCCTCAACTATTCTAACATTAGAACATTTTTCTTCAGGATATCCTACAAAGTCATTTGCCTCTTCATCACTTAGGAGCTTAAAACAATCCTTATAATCCTTAAAGGAGTTAACATTCATACCCCAAGGATCTTCATTATCATTATAAACCTCTAAGATACCGCTGTTTTTAACAAGAGCCTTACCGTCAACTTCATAAAGGTCAATAAGACCTGTTTTCTTACTGATACGAACCTTCATACGACTGTTTTCAACCGTAATATCATCTTCGCCATATACTTTTTCAGGAAGGTCCTTTTTCTTATATACAGTAAGTCTGCAATCAAATCTTGTAACCGAAGAGGGCGCAAGCTTGCCCACGAAGGAAACCTTTTCTATCCAATCAAGATTAAAGGTACATTCAGGCTTTTCATTCTGAGAAGGTACCTCATTACCCTGCTCATCATAAACCTTGGCAAGAGTTATTTCTTCCTCGTTCCAGTTCTGATCCTGAAGCATAAAGCCGATTTCGAACTCGCCCTCAACCTCATACGGATGTGGATTATATACCATTATAGGAATTTCTCCCTCATTAGCCTTCTTCTGACCCTCACAGAGCTTGAAGAAAGCCTTTGTATAAAGACGGTCGGCAATCTCCTCGCCATAGCCTAAGGTGTGGAGCGCATCCTCCTCAACTGGCTTAATGCCTGAACCCGGAAGAATATCGTGGAACTGGCAGAATGCCAATGCCTTTTTAGCTTTTTTAAGCTCACCGTAATCAAAATCACAATCCTTTAATGCCTTAGCATTGCTCATTGCCTTTTCGGTTAAAGCGATTTTATTTTCAAGGGTACGGTTAGCCTGCTTAATTCTTACCATAGAGGTATAGCAGCCTACTGCCCAAGCAATAAGGGGCTCATTATATGTAGGAATATTATCAGTATTTACATCGGCAAAATATTGGGGAGCATTTGAATGGATAATCTCAACATCTTCATACCTTGCGGCAAACTCGTTAATATCCTCAATATCCTTTCTTGAAGGACCGCCGCCGTGGTTGCCTACACCCCAATAAAGCAGGAATATTTCCTTTTGGTCTTTATAGGTGCCAATATGTTGTTTTACCTTAAGCAGAGCGTTTCCTTTGCCGCTGTTATAGCCTGAATATATACTATGGGTTAAAATTTTACTGTCATCATAACCCTGCCACCAGAAATTATCCTTATACTTGCCGCCCGGACGCATAACAATATAATTCTCGAAGCCTTTTTTATTGAGTATCTGAACAAGGCCTTGGGTATGACCGAAGGAGTCAATATTCATAGCGGTTTTAGGCTCAACACCGAATTTTTCCTTGAAATATTCTCTGCCTAAATTTATCTGTTCAAGAAGGCTTTCGCCCGAGGTCATAACGCAATCGGGCTGTAGATACCAGCCGCCTATAATATGCCACTTGCCTGCGGCTACCAATTTTTTGATGCGCTCAAATAGCTGAGGCTCATGCTCCTCAACCCACTCATATAAAAGTGCTTCGTTGTGATTGAAGATAAAGCCATCGTATTCCTCACAAAAATCTGCGGCAACGCGGAAGGTTGAGATTGCCTCGGCAAGTCCCTCGTTCCAACGCCACAGCCAAGCGGGATCAAGATGGGCATTACACAGCAAATGCATTTTTCTCATATAAACACCACCAAAAGTATAAATATTCAAGATAATTATACAATGGTTTCAAGTAAAATTAAAGGGCTTTTTTGAACAAGTCAAAAGAGCCCTATAAATTTATGCAATATGTCAAAATAGTCCAATAATTTTGCCGTTTTCATCCACATCGATACGCTCTGCGGCGGGTGATTTGGGCAGACCCGGCATTGTGAGTATATCTCCCGTAAGAACAACTATGAAGCCTGCGCCTGCGGAAATCTTTACATTTTTGATGGTAACGGTAAAGTTTTCGGGAGCGCCAAGCTTTGTGGGATCATCGGAAAAGCTATACTGAGTTTTAGCCATACAAACGGGGCAATTGGAAAATCCTAATGCTTCAAGCTGTGCAATCTGCTTTTTGGCGTTGGGTAAAACTATGATACCGTCACCGCCGTAAACCTTTTTAACAACAGCCTCGATTTTTTCCTCAATGGAGCCCTCAAGCTCATAAGAGAAGGTAAAGTCACCTTTCTCCTCTTCGCAAAGGCGTACAACCTCTTTAGCCAACGCCTCGCCGCCCTTACCGCCATCAGCCCAAACGGTTGAAAGCACGGTATTAACGCCGAGCTCGCGGCACTTATCGATGATAAACTCGATTTCATTATCGGTATCCGTGGGGAAACGGTTAACGGCTACCACACAGGGAAGCTTATAAACATTCTTCATATTGGAAACGTGGCGAAGAAGATTGGGAATACCCTTTTCGAGAGCCGCCAAATCCTCATTACCAAGCTCGGTTTTAGCGAGACCACCGTGCATTTTAAGTGCGCGAACAGTGGCAACTACCACTACGGCATCGGGTGTGAGCCCTGCCATGCGGCATTTAATATCAAGGAACTTTTCAGCGCCTAAATCGGCGCCGAAGCCTGCCTCGGTGATGGTATAATCACCCATCTTAAGAGCCATTTTAGTAGCCATAACGGAGTTACAGCCATGGGCAATATTAGCGAAGGGACCTCCGTGAACAAAGGCGGGTGTGCCCTCAAGCGTCTGCACCAAATTAGGCTTGATAGCATCCTTCAAAAGCGCAGTCATAGCGCCTGCGGCCTTTAACTCTCCGCAGGTAACGGGCTTATCATCATAAGTGTAACCGACGATGATTCTTGAAAGTCTTTCCTTAAGGTCGGTAATAGAATCCGAAAGGCATAAAACTGCCATAATTTCACTTGCAACGGTGATGTCAAAGCCATCCTCACGGGGAACACCGTTTGCCTTACCGCCCATACCGTCAACAACAAAGCGGAGTTGACGGTCGTTCATATCAACACAACGCTTCCAGGTGATTTTGCGAACATCAATACCTAAAGCATTTCCCTGCTGAATATGGTTATCAAGCATAGCGGCAAGAAGGTTATTTGCGGCGCCTATGGCATGGAAATCGCCTGTAAAGTGAAGGTTAATATCCTCCATAGGAACAACCTGAGCATAGCCGCCGCCTGCGGCTCCGCCCTTAACACCGAAAACGGGGCCAAGGGAGGGCTCACGAAGGGCAACTGTTACATCCTTGCCTATTCTTTTAAGGCCATCTGCAAGGCCGATGGTGGTAGTGGTCTTACCCTCGCCTGCAGGGGTGGGAGTTATAGCGGTAACCAAAATAAGCTTACCGTTTTCCCTATCGGTTTCATTAAGTAACGCGGGGTCGATTTTTGCCTTGAAATTTCCGTACTGCTCTATATATTTTTCATCCACATGAGCGGTCTTGGCAATTTCTTTAATATTTTTCATCTCACAGCTTTGAGCTATTTCAATATCAGATAAATAAGCCATTTAATGCACTCCCCTATTATTTGAAATATTTAACTGCGGCTTCAAACATACGAATATCGTAATCACCGCAAACATTCTTATAAAGTCCCTCGCCGATACGCTCACTGTGTCCCATTTTACCGAATACTCGGCCATCGGGTGATGTGATACCCTCAATGGCGTACATAGAATCGTTGGGGTTGAAGTGAACATCACTTGTGGCATTGCCATCAAGGTCAACATACTGCGTAGCAATCTGACCGTTTTTAGCAAGCTCCTTGATTAACTCTTCACTTGCTAAGAATCTGCCCTCACCGTGAGAAATGGGCACATTATAGATATCGCCTACTTCTGTGAGCGAAAGCCAAGGAGATTTATTAGAAGCAATTCTTGTGCGAACTATTCTTGACTGGTGGCGGGAGATGGTGTTAAAGGTAAGCGTGGGGCAATTCTCATCGGTATCGATGATTTTACCGTAAGGAACAAGGCCAAGCTTTATAAGCGCCTGGAAGCCGTTACAGATACCGCACATCAGACCATCTCTATTTTCGAGCAACTCGGTAACGCCCTCTTTTATTTCGGCATTGCGGAAGAATGCGGTTATAAACTTACCGCTTCCATCGGGCTCATCTCCGCCTGAGAAACCGCCGGGGATGAATATCATCTGTGAGGTTTTAAGCTCTTCTGCAAAGTTTTCAATGCTTCTCTGAATACCCGAAGCCGAAAGGTTATTTATTACCATAATCTTAGGCTCGGCGCCCGCATCGCTAACCGCCTTTGCGCTATCGTATTCGCAGTTAGTACCAGGGAATGCAGGAATAAGCACCTTGGGTTTTGCAACCTTTATGGCAGGCGCTTTATGGCCCTCTGCCTTAAAGGAGAAATTCTCCATAGGAGTTTTGCGGTCGGGAATGTTACAGCTGTAAACGCTTTCAAGCTTATCCTCATAAATCTTTAAGAGATTTGAAAGCTCGATACTTTCTTCACCTAAGGTTATCGTACCGTTATCAGTAACGGTACCGATATACAAAGCGCCATCAATTTCTTCGGTAGCTTCAAGAACGAAGCCTGCATAGCAATAATCAAAGATACCCTGATTACAGATGTTCTCATACTTAAATCCAAGTCCGTTACCAAACGCCATCTTCATAATGGCTTCGCCAATGCCACCCATTCCGGGAGTGTAGCAGGAAACAGCTTTACCGCTACGGAGTATTTCCGTAACCTTATCAAAGGTATCAAGCAAGGATTTAGTATCAGGCAGATTTGTTGCCTTATCATACTCAGGACAAATGACATAAACCTTATTTCCCGCCTTCTTAAACTCGGGGGATATGATATCCTTAACCTTTTCGGTGGTTACTGCAAAGGAAACCAGGGTGGGAGGAACATCTATATCCTCAAAGGTACCGCTCATAGAATCCTTACCGCCGATGGAACCGATGCCAAGCTCTTTCTGAGCCTCAAAAGCGCCGAGGAGTGCTGCTAAGGGTTTGCCCCAACGCTTACCGTCTTTTCCAGGGCTTTCAAAATATTCCTGGAAGGTAAGATATACATCCTCAAACTTAGCGCCCGTTGCAATAAGCTTGCAAACAGACTCAACAACGGCTAAGTATGCGCCGTGATAGGGGCTTTGCTCGGTAATAAAGGGATTATATCCAAAGGACATAAGCGAGCAATCATCGGTATGCTTTTTCTCAACCGAAATCTTCTGCACCATAGCCTGAATGGGAGTAAGCTGATTCTTACCGCCAAAGGGCATAAGAACCGTGCCCGCGCCGATGGTAGAATCAAAACGCTCGGAAAGACCGCGCTTTGAGCAGATATTAAGGTCGCTTGCTATTCTTTCGTAATTCTCGGTAAATGTGCCTTCAACCTTGCAGTCCTTAAGAGCAGGTTTTTCGGGGGTAATAGTAATATGCTTTTCTGCGCCGTTGGAATTGAGGAAATCGCGGCTGATATCAACGATTTTCTTACCGTTCCAGTTCATAACAAGTCTAGGCTCTTCCTTTACTACTGCAACGGGGAAAGCCTGAAGATTCTCGGTAGCGGCAAGCTTTAAGAATGCATCCACATTATGAGGCTCAACCACAACCGCCATTCTCTCCTGAGATTCGCTTATGGCAAGCTCGGTACCATCAAGTCCCTCATATTTCTTAGGAACGGCGTTAAGGTCGATTTCAAGGCCATCAGCAAGCTCGCCGATAGCAACCGATACACCGCCTGCGCCAAAGTCGTTACAACGCTTAATCATAAGGGTTGCCTCTTCGTTGCGGAAAAGGCGCTGAAGCTTACGCTCTTCGGGAGCATTACCCTTTTGTACCTCAGCTCCGCAGGTTTCTACCGACTGCGCGTTATGAGCCTTAGAGGAGCCCGTAGCTCCGCCGATACCGTCACGGCCCGTGCTACCGCCAAGGAGTATTACAACATCTCCAGGGGCGGGACACTCTCTGCGAACATTCTTAGCAGGAGCGGCGGCAATAACGGCGCCTATTTCCATACGCTTTGCGGCGTAACCGGGGTGATAGATTTCATCAACGATACCCGTTGCAAGACCTATCTGGTTACCGTAAGAGGAATAACCCGCCGCCGCAGTAGTAACTATTTTTCTCTGAGGCAATTTGCCCTTAATGGTCTCATTAACGGGCTTTAAGGGGTCTGCCGCGCCCGTAACACGCATAGCGCCATATACATAAGAACGGCCTGAAGGGGGATCACGGATAGCTCCGCCAATACAGGTGGCGGCGCCGCCGAAGGGCTCAATTTCGGTGGGGTGGTTATGGGTTTCGTTTTTAAAGAGAAGAAGCCAAGGCTCTGTTACGCCATCAACATCAACATCGATTTTAACGGTGCAGGCATTGATTTCTTCGGACTCATCAAGCTTATCAAGTTTACCGTGCTTTTTAAGATACTTAACGGCAACGGTGGCAAGGTCCATTAGGCATATAGGCTTTGTTCTGCCAAGCTCCTTACGGACAGCAATATAATCATCATAAGCCTTCTGTAAAAGCTCATCCTCAAACTTAACGTCATCAATAACGGTTAAGAAGGTGGTGTGACGGCAATGATCCGACCAATAGGTATCTATCATACGAATCTCTGTAATGGTGGGATTGCGATTTTCACTCTTAAAGTAATCCTGACAGAAGGCAATATCATCGGCATCCATAGCAAGACCGTAGTTCTTAACAAAATCCTCAAGGCCCTTTCTATCAAGGTCTAAAAAGCCCTCTAGGGTTTCTACGGTAGTAGGAATATTATAATTAACCTTTAGGGTTTCGGGCTTAGTAAGAGCCGCTTCCCTTGCTTCTACAGGGTTTATAACATACTTCTTGATTTCGGCTATATCATCTTCTGTAAGGTTGCCGTAGAGGGCATAAACCTTAGCAGAGCGAATTATGGGGCGCTCGCCCTGAGATATAATCTGTATGCACTGCGCGGCGGAATCGGCTCGCTGATCAAACTGACCTGGGAGATATTCTACTGCAAAAACAGTGGCGCCTGATAAATCCACATCGGCCGATGCTATATCGAGCTGAGGCTCGGAAAATACAGTCTTAATGGCATAATCAAAAAGTTCTTCGGTTATATTTTCCGCATCGTAACGGTTTATAACTCTTACATCCTCAAGTTCTTTTATGCTAAGAAGATTTTTGGCATCCGCAAGGAGCGCCTTTGCTTCATTAGCGAGTTCCTTTTTCTTTTCTACAAATACTCTGTAAACCATTACTTAACCTCCGTTAATGCCTTTAATGCCTTGGCGCCTATATCCTTGCGGAAATAAGCGTTATCAAAATGAATTTTATCTACATAGGAATAGGCAGTTTTTATTGCCTTATCGAGAGTATCCTCAACTGCGGTTGCGCCTAAAACTCTGCCTCCGTTAGTTAATAGCCTATCTCCATCAAGCTTGGCGCCTGCCACGAAAACCTTATCCGAAAGCGTTTCGGGTATATTCATCTCGTAGCCTTTTTCGTAGGCCTCGGGATAGCCCTTTGATGCCATAATTACACAGCAGGCAGACTTATCACTAAACTTAACATCTGTTTTTTCCAAGGTGCCAAAGGTGGTAGCCTTCATAACGGTGAGCAGGTCACTTTCAAGAAGGGGTAAAACAACCTGAGTTTCGGGGTCACCGAAGCGGCAGTTATATTCTATAACCTTCGGTCCCTTTTCGGTTAGCATAAGTCCAAAATAAAGGCATCCTTTAAAGGTTCTGCCCTCGCTGTTCATAGCGTTTATGGTGGGTAGGAAAATAGTTTCCATACACTCTTTAGCAATATCCTTTGTGTAGTAAGGATTAGGAGCAACGGTACCCATACCGCCTGTATTAAGACCCGTATCGTTATCCCCTGCTCTTTTATGGTCCATTGAAGATATCATAGGAACAACGGTTTTACCATCAGTAAAGGCAAGAACAGAAACCTCAGGGCCTGTTAGGAACTCCTCTACAACCACGTTATCGCCGCTACTGCCGAACTTCTTGTTCTGCATCATTTCAACGACTGCCCTATTTGCCTCTTCCCTTGTGGTAGCTATGATAACACCTTTACCAAGGGCTAAGCCATCCGCCTTAATAACGGTAGGAATGGGCGCGGTCTCAAGGTATTTGAGAGCCTCATCAAGATTATCAAAAACCTCATAGGAAGCGGTGGGAATACCGTATTTCTTCATAAGATTTTTGGAAAACACCTTACTGCCCTCTATTATTGCGGCATTAGCTTTAGGACCAAAGCAATCGATACCCGCATTTTCGAGAGCATCAACGCATCCTAACACCAACGGATCATCGGGGGCTACTATGGCATAATCAATTTTCTGCTCGGTTGCAAACTTAACAATGCCATCAATATCCTTAGCATCAATATTTACACAAGTAGCATCCCCGCTCATACCTCCGTTACCCGGGAGAGCAAAGATTTCTTTTACTTCGGGGTTTTCCTTGATTTTCTTTATAATCGCATGTTCACGGCCGCCGCCGCCAACTACTAATATCTTCATTATATTTCTCCTAATTAGTGGTGGAATAAACGCATACCCGTAAAGGACATTACCATCCCGTATTTATCACAGCACTCAATAACTGCATCGTCACGGATGGAGCCGCCGGGCTCTGCGATATACTTAACGCCGCTTCTCTTTGCCCTTTCAATATTATCACTGAAGGGGAAGAAAGCATCTGAGCCTAAAGCAATACCATCGATACTATCAAGATAAGCTCTGATTTCGGCATCGGTTAAGGGCTCGGGTTTTACGGTAAAGTACTTCTGCCAATTACCCTCGGCGCAAACATCCTCTTCGTTGCGGTTGATGTAGCCATCGATAACATTATCTCTATCGGGGCGACCAAGAGTATCCTTAAAGGGAAGGTTTAAAACCTTATCGTGCTGACGAAGGAACCAGGTATCTGCCTTGGTACCTGCAAGTCTTGTGCAGTGGATTCTTGACTGCTGACCTGCTCCCACGCCTATAGCCTGACCATCTACCGCATAGCATACGGAGTTGGACTGGGTATATTTAAGGGTAATAAGAGCGATAATCAAATCGCGTACTGCGCTTTCGGGCATATCCTTATTAGCGGTAACGATATTAGAAAGGAGCTCTTTATTGATCTCAAAATTATTTCTTCCCTGCTCAAAGGTGATACCGAAAACATCCTTATTTTCGGTGGGCGCAGGAACATAATCGGGGTCAATTTTAACTATATTATAGTTGCCCTTACGCTTTGATTTAAGAATTTCGAGAGCCTCGGGCTCGTAACCAGGGGCTATAACGCCATCAGATACCTCGCGCTTAATGAGTAAAGCGGTGGTAACATCGCAAACATCGGATAAAGCAACCCAATCACCGAAGGAGCACATTCTATCGGTGCCTCTGGCCCTTGCATAAGCGCAGGCTAAGGGAGATTCATCAAGATTTTCGATATCATCAACAAAGCAAGCCTTTTTAAGCTTATCGGAAAGGGGTATGCCAACTGCGGCAGAGGTGGGGCTAACGTGCTTAAAGGAGGTAACTGCGGGAAGACCCAAGGCCCCTTTAAGCTCCTTTACAAGCTGCCATGAGTTAAAAGCATCAAGAAAATTTATGTAACCGGGTCTGCCGCAAAGGATTTCTATAGGAAGGTCGCTACCATCCTTCATAAAAATCTTAGAGGGTTTTTGATTGGGGTTACAACCGTATTTAAGTTCAAATTCTTTCATTTTATTACTCCTTAAATTTCAAGTAACTTTTTGCCGATATAATCTGCCATAATAATATGTCCCTTATCGCTTGGATGAAGTCCATCGGGAACTATCTCTTTATCATATGGATCAATTATACCGCTTCTAAACAAATCAATGACGGGAACATTATGCTTTTTAGTTATCTCAATAATGGCATCAACATAATCCTTCAAAATCTTACCATCGTGATTTGGAACATTCTCATCTGCTCTTCTGAGCGGTGTCATAAAAATGATTTTAGCATCTTTGAAATCAGCCTTCAGCTCTTCAATAAGGGTATTTACAGCGCCGCAGAAGGTATAAATATCTCTGCTATCTATATCGCCCATTTTGGAATCGCCGTGGCCGAAATCATTGGTGCCGCCAAAAACTACAACAGCATCTACAGCCTTTGTCATAATCTTGGCTCTAAGACCAAAATATAAATCGTAAATATGATTATAATGAACTGTTTGCCTGGCAATACGTGTTCCGCCTACACCGCAATTATAAGCGCGGGTTAAACCGAAATCTCTTTTGATAATCTGATGGAAAACATTATCGGGGCCTGTGGTACCGCTCCCCTGTGTTATACTATCGCCGAGGAAATTGATTTTCAAATTTTTAAGTTCCATATTTACGCCTCGTTTTTATTTACAATTCTTGAATCGTACTTGCCTGTTTCAAGGTCAATATATCTTACAAAGAGAGAAACCTTATTATCCATATTTAAGTTTTCCCAAACTAAATTGGTGAAAGCATCGATATCCATATCAGGAAGTTCTAAGGTTTTAGGCTCTCCCTCAAAGCTTGGAAGTGGATTGCCATCGCACTTATATGTGTGAATAAACTTAGCTCTGCCTGCGAGAGGATTTGAATAGGCATAGGTATATCTCTGACAGGAGGAGCCATCTCCCTCGGCAGATTTGAGAATAGACATTGCATAATTCATATCGCGGTTTTCAAGGCGGATAATGCCCGAAATACGAGGAGTGAAGTTTGGAGCATCATCCTCAAACTCACGGGTACGAAGAGCCTGCTCGAAGGTCATCTGCCTATCCATAAGCTCATAGATGGTATCGGTCTGGTCACCGTTGGTAACGATGGTCTTATTGCCGAGCACTCTTACGGGAGCATAGATAATAAGATGGGGGTCGGTCATCTTAGACTCATCAAATGCCTGAGTTCTGATACCTTCGCCATCCTCAACAAAAACGCGGTTGCGGCTGTTTTCGCTTCTGCCCATTATAAAGTAGGCGGTAACTGCCTTTTTGCCATCGGCGCTCTTGCCGATCATAATACCTCTACCGTGATATTTAAGGGAATTTAATTCCTCTGCAATATTCTTGATTTCCATAGCCTTTTTCCTTTCGGTTATTCTGATATTTGTGTTTTTCCGTCTTTAACAGTTATCTTGCCTTCACAGAAAAGCTTTACTGCACGGGGCAGTATTTTCTATTCTGCCTGCTCCATAATTCTTCTCTGTAGGGTTTCGGGGGTATCACCATCTAAAACCTCTACCGCCTTTTGCAGAATTATGGGACCTGCATCGCACTCAGCGGTAACAAAATGCACCGTAGCGCCCGATACCTTTACGCCCTTTTTAAGCGCCGCTTCGTGAACATGGAGCCCGTAAAAGCCTTTGCCGCAGAAGGAAGGTATTAAGGCCGGATGAACATTTATCATCCTATTTTCGAATGCATCGCAGACATTGTGATCGAGAATGGTCATAAATCCTGCATATACAACAAGGTCTGCTCCTTCATCAATCAGCAAATCTCGCATAGCCTTGCTATAAGAAGAAATATCCGCAAAATCCTTCCTTACCAAAACCTTGGTTTTAATTCCGTTTTGTTCTGCGCGTTTAAGAGCATAAGCCTCGGGATTTGAGGCTATAACGCAGGTAATCTCGCCTGAGCCTAACTCTCCCCTTTTCTGCGCATCTATAAGGGCTTGAAGATTTGTTCCGCCGCCCGAAACTAAAACCGCTATTTTCTTTTTACTCATAGGATAACACCCTCATCGGATGAGATTATCTCACCGATAACATAGGCATCCTCACCGTTGGCATTCAATATCTCGAGCGCTTTCTCGGCATCCTCTTTTGCTACAACAACGCTCATACCAACGCCCATATTAAAGGTATTGAACATATCGCGCTCAGGAATATTGCCGACCTTAGCTATATAGTTAAAGATGGGAAGAATCTTAAGGGCGCTCTTATCCACCTTTACGCTCTTACCGTTTGGCAGAGCTCTCGGAATATTTTCATAAAATCCGCCGCCCGTTATATGAGAAACTGCCTTAACACTAACCTCATTAAAGAGGGCAAGCATTGATTTAACGTACATTTTAGTAGGAGTGAGCAGAGTTTCTCCCAGGCTCTTACCGCCAAGCTCTTCTACAGGGGCCAAGAGGTCTGCATTTTCGATATCGAAAACCTTTCTTACAAGGGAGAAGCCGTTTGAGTGAACACCTGTTGAAGCAAGGGCTATAACGGTATCACCATCGGCTACGGTATTTTTATCAAGTATCTTTGATTTATCAACCACGCCCGTGCAATAGCCTGCAAGGTCATAATCATCCTCGGGCATAAGGCCTGGATGCTCGGCAGTTTCACCGCCGATAAGGGCGCAGCCTGCCTGAACACAACCCTCTGCAACACCTCCAACGATTTCGGCTATCTTTTCGGGATAGTTTTTGCCGCAGGCAATGTAATCGAGGAAGAAAAGGGGCTTGGCGCCGCAACAGATAATATCGTTTGCGCACATTGCCACACAGTCAATACCAATAGTATCGTGTTTATCAAGAAGCATAGCAAGTTTAATCTTGGTGCCAACACCATCAGTGCCCGAAACCAAAACAGGCTCGGTAATACCCGTCAGGTCAAGACCAAAGCAACCGCCGAAGCCGCCCACATCATCAAGGCATCCTTCGTTCTTTGTTCTTGCTATATGCTTTTTCATAAGCTCAACTGATTTATAACCTGCGGTAATATCAACGCCCGCAGCGGCGTAGCTATCAGATTTTGAATTAGTATGCATAAAAATATCCTCTATATCTTCTAAAATTTTATAAGGCGGGGTTTGAAATAAAATTGTTCGCAGTGCCGCTTTGAAATGAGCGGTGCTGTACAAGGGGTACTGCCCCTAATGAAAAAGCGGCGCTGTGGGCGATTTTATTCAAACCTTTATTCCTTTCCGTTCCAGCAATATGTGCAAAGGTCACATTCATCTATGCCGATTGCCTTTATAATTCCCTCGAGGGACTGAAATTCCAAGGATGCGAAATTGAATTTTTCGCATATTGTTTGGCGCAGTTTCTTGCCACGCTCGGTCTCCCCGTTGCTGTATTCATCAATATAATTGAAGCCCTCTTCCCCTTCAAGCTCCATTATTACTCTACGGGCTATGAGCTCCATATCATTAGTAGAGCGGGAGAAGTTAAGGTATTTACAGCCATACATAATGGGAGGGCAGGCCGACCGCATATGAACTGATTTTGCGCCGTTTTCGTATAGGAAATCTACGGTTTCCTTAAGCTGAGTTCCGCGAACAATGGAATCATCAACGAAAAGCAGATTTTTATCAACAATGAAATCGTGAACGGGTATCTGCTTCATTCGCGCCACCTTATTACGCTCGGTTTGCTTTGTAGGTGTAAAGCTTCGCGCCCAAGTGGGAGTATATTTGATAAACGCGCGGGTATATTTTTTGCCGCTCTCGTTAGCATAGCCTATGGCGTGAGGAATACCCGAATCGGGAACGCCTCCAACATAGTCTACATCCTGAGCTACTCCGTTCTTTTTATCGTTCTGAGCCATAATCTCACCGTTGCGGCAACGCATCGCCTCAACATTAACACCCTCATAGGTGGAGGTGGGATAACCGTAATAGCTCCAAAGGAAAGAGCATATTCTTTTCTTTTTACCGGGAGCTACCAGCTGAGTTATACCGTTTGGTGTGATTTTAACTATCTCACCTGGGCCTAACTCTTTTTCATCCATATAGCCTAATTTCTGATAAGCAAAGGATTCAAAGGTAACGGCATATCCATCCTCGTTTTTACCTATAAGCACGGGTATCCTGCCTAAAAGGTCACGGGCCGCAATAATAGCGCCCTTGCTCGTTAAAATAAGAATGGAGGCAGTTCCCTTTATCTGCTCCTGCGCATATCTAATACCCTCAGCAAAGGTATCCCTCTGATTAACAAGCGCCGCAACAAGCTCGGTGGTGTTAACCCTGCCGCCTGTCATAGCATCAAAATATCCGCCCGTTTGTGCAAGACACTTATCGATAAGCTCATCGGCATTGTTGATAATTCCAACGGTGCATATAGCGTAAGTGCCGAAATTTGAACGGATAAGCATAGGCTGGGGATCGGTATCGCTTATACAACCTATTGCAGAGGTACCCTTCATTTCATCAAAGATTTTTTCGAACTTTGTTCTGAAGGGAGCGTTTTCTATGTTATGTATTTTACGCTGCAGACCGATTTCCTTATCGTATGCAGCAAGACCGCCTCGGCGGGTGCCCAAATGGGAGTGATAATCTACACCGAAGAAGACATCCATCATACAGTCGGTCTTAGAGGTTATGCCAAAAAAGCCGCCCATAGTAACCTACCTTTATAGATTTTAATTAACGAATTAAGCAAAGAAAAGTTTAGAAAGAGTCATAGGATCGATATACTCACCGTTCTTATAAACTCTCATATTGCCCGATGCGATTTCATCGATGAGCATTACATTGCCATCCTTATCGTAACCGAACTCAAACTTGATATCATAAAGGTCAAGTCCCTTTTCCTTAAGGTCATCAGCAACGATTTTTGTAATCTGCTGAGTCATAACCTTAATATCATCATACTGTTTATCGGTCATAACGCCGAGAGCTACAAGGGCATCCTTGATAACGAGGGGATCGCCCTTTTCATCGTTTTTGAAGGTCATTTCAACATAGGCGGGAAGGTCTGCGCCCTCTTCAATATAATCGCCGTAGCGGCGGATAAAGCTGCCAACTGCTTTATAGCGGCAGATAACCTCAAGGCCGTGACCGAAAACCTTAGCGGGAAGAACCTCCATAGTGGTATCCTCAAGGTTTGCATTTATGAAATGAGTTTTTATGCCCGCATTATTTACCTTTTCGAAGAAATAAATAGACATACGAAGGTTAACATCGCCAACGCCATCTATGGTAAGGCCTACTGCATTTTCGCCCGGATCAAATACTCCATCCTTGCCTGTGCAATCATCCTTGAACTTGAGAAGGCAGTTGCCGTTTGAAAGTTCAAAAACATCCTTTGTCTTTCCAGTGTAAACAAGTTTCTTTTCCATAATTATTTCTCCTTTATGTAATTAAAAATACTAAATTAAAGCTTCTCCATAACGGAAGCATCTTTTTCGAGAACTTTTTTTGCATCGCTTACTCTCTTAAGGTTAAGCTTATCGGCAAGAGCCTTATCCTCAACCGCAATGATCTGAGCTGCAAGCAGTGCCGCATTGGCGCCGCCATCAACCGCAACACAGGCAACGGGGATTCCCGTAGGCATCTGAACGGTGGAGAGCAGAGCATCAAGCCCATCGAAATTAGAGGATTTACAGGGTATGCCGATTACGGGAAGGGTTGTATTCGCGGCAATAGCGCCTGCAAGGTGAGCCGCCATACCTGCCGCCGCAATAAGTACGCCGAAACCGTTATCTCTCGCGCTAAGGGCAAAATCTCTTGCCTCAACGGGAGTGCGGTGGGCAGAATAGATATGCACCTCGAAGGGAACTTCAAGGCTTTTTAACATATCGGTTGCCTTTTTGATGATGGGTAAATCACTATCACTACCCATAATGATACCGACTTTTTTCATAAAAATCCTCCTAAAAAACAAAATAGGCACACTTAACTTATAGGGTTAAATGTGCCCAGACGGCCGACTAATCGGTAGCTTTTGCTACCCTACCCTTTGCTCCGTGTGGTGCTCCACTTTAATCCGTCAGTCGTAAAGGGCATCTTAAATTTTGGCTTAATAGATTATAAATCTATTACCCTTTGATTTTACCATTAAATTCGCTATCAGTCAAGGTTATTTGAGCGATTTTGATATTTTTTGGAATAATGATTGATATATATTACTTTTTGCCAAAAAATTTAAGGATTTTGACTAATTTGCCTTGGTTTCGCAGTACCTGCAACGGTAAACCTTATTCTCCCTATCGGTAAGCTCAAATATGTGTTGAAGCTCCTGTTCGCAGGAGGTTATGCAACGTGGATTTTTGCATTTGATAACATCTACAAGGGTTTTGGGCATATCGATTGAAAGCTTATTTACAAGCTTTCCTTCCTTGATGATGTTAACGGTGGCATCGGGGTCAACGAATCCTATTACATCAAAATCAACATCGATATCGGCATCAATTTTGATAATATCCTTTTTGCCCATCTTTTTGCTTGAAACATTCTTTATAAGGGCAACAGAAACATCGAGGGTATCAAGGCCTAAGAGTTTATAAAGCTTCATACCGAGTCCCGCTGTAATATGGTCTATTACAACGCCGTTCTGAATCGAATCTATATTCATATTGTTCCCGCCTCCTTCAGAAGCTTAAGAATAAGCGCCATCCGCATATATTTGCCGTTAAGCACCTGCTTAAAGTAGCAGGCGCGCTTATCCTTATCAATAGCAACGCTTATTTCGTTAACCCTTGGAAGAGGATGAAGAATGGATAGGCTTTCCTTTGCATTTTTAAGCTTATCGGGGGTGAGGATATAGCTATCCTTGAGTCTTAAATAATCCTCTTCGTTGAAAAATCTCTCGCGCTGAACACGTGTCATATAGAGGATATCAAGCTTAGGCATTGCAGTCTCTAAATCGGTAGTCTGCTCATAAGGGATATTGTTCTTTACAAGTATACCCTTTTTAACATAGCTTGGAAGCTTTAATTCCTCGGGAGAAATAAGAACGAAATTTATGTTTTTATAGCGGCTTAAAGCATTGATAAGCGAGTGAACCGTTCTGCCGAATTTAAGGTCACCGCAAAGACCGACGGTTAAATTATCAAATCCGCCTTTTTCACGGTAGATGGTAAGCAAATCAGCCAAGGTTTGTGTGGGGTGACAATGACCGCCGTCACCCGCATTTATTACGGGTACGGTTGCATTATTTGCCGCCACAAGCGCCGCGCCTTCTTTGGGGTGGCGCATAGCGATAATATCGGCATAACAGCTAACGGTTTTGGCGGTATCAGCAATGCTCTCACCCTTTGCAGCGGAGGAGCTGTTCGACTCGGAAAAGCCAAGTACGTTTCCGCCCAGCTCATACATAGCCGCCTCAAAGCTGAGTCTTGTTCTTGTGGAGGGCTCAAAGAAAAGAGTTGCAAGCTTTTTGCCCTCGCAGATATGCGCGTATTTTGAAGGATTTTCGATAATATCAAGGGCAGTAGAGATAAGCTCCTCAAGCTCCTCTACGGTTAAATCCAGAATATCAATTACACTTCTCATTCTTTTGCTCCGTTTACAGCGAGATAATTTTTAATTCGCTGAACGTTTTCGCGGTTTTTCTCATCTTCCTCGAGATACTCGATAATATCATAAACATCAACAACCGAATATACGGGGAAGCCAAACTCTTCGCCAACCTCTGCCATTGCGCTCTTTTCGGTTTTTCCCTTTTCCTTACGGTCAACCATAACAAATGTTGCGGCAACCTTGGTGCCCTCAAGCTTTGAAAGAATTTCCATACTCTCTCTTATGGCGGTACCTGCGGTTATAACATCCTCAACGATAACGATTTCCTCGTTCTCGGTAGGTTTATAGCCAACAAATACACCGCCTTCACCGTGATCTTTCTCCTCTTTTCTGTTAAAGAAGAAAGGAACATCGAGGCCGTTTTTAGCAAGGGCAACTGCCACAGATACTGCTATGGGAATACCCTTATAAGCGGGGCCGTAAAGAACGGTTTTCTTATTGCCAACCTTTTCGAAATAAGCCTTAGCGTAGAACTCGCCAAGCTTACAAATCTGTTCGCCTGTTTTAATATCGCCCGCGTTGATAAAATAGGGTATTTTTCTGCCTGATTTTGCGGTGAAATCACCAAATTTGAGAACGCCTGCTCCCTCTAGAAACTCAATAAATTCTCTCTTATAGCCTTCCATTTCTCTTCTCCTCAATCTACAAATTCTGCTACGCAACGGTTATATGCGGCTACAACATCTTCTGCCGCAGTAATAGGTCTGCCTACTACGATATAATCGGAGCCGATTTTCTTGGCTTCGGCAGGGGTCATAACTCTCTTCTGGTCGCCTATATCGCCATCAGCAAAGCGAACACCGGGGGTTACGGTTAAGAAATCCTTACCGCAGGTTTCGTGAACCTTGCCTGCCTCTAAGGGTGAGCAAACAACGCCATCAAGCCCTGCTTTTTTGGCATTGGCGGCATAGTGCATAACAACCTTATCTATAGGCTCTTTTATAAGAAGGTCGTTTTCCATACTCTCCTGATCGGTGGAGGTAAGCTGAGTTACGGCGATAAGTAAAGGTCTTGTGCCATCCTCACGGGTAAGGCCCTCAATAGCGGCCTCCATCATTCTAACCGTTCCTCCTGCGTGGAGGTTGCAGATATCTACATCAAGGTTAGAAAGCACGCTCATTGCCTTTTTAACTGTATTGGGGATATCGTGAAGCTTAAGATCTAAGAAAATCTTATGACCTCTCTTTTTAATCTCCTTAACAATCTGGGGTCCCTCAGCATAGAAAAGCTCCATACCGATTTTAACAAATGGTTTTCTTTCTGTGAACTTATCAAGGAAGGCATAAACTGCCTCGGCGCTTGAAAAATCACAGGCCACAATAACATCCTTGCCCATTACTTTACTCCTCCTATAATATCACTTAAATTTTCTATGTTGTATTTCTTCATTACACTTGGTAATTCGTTTATTATATCACGACATACATAGGGATTAACAAGATTTGCCGCGCCTATTTCTACTGCACAGGCGCCTGCAAGCATCATTTCGATTACATCCTCGGCGCTTGATACACCGCCCATACCAACTACGGGAATTTTAACGGCGTTTGCCACCTGATAAACCATTCTCACTGCTACGGGGAAGATGGCAGGGCCTGAAAAACCGCCCATTTTATTGGCTATTACAGGTTTTTTAGTTTTAAGGTCTATCCTCATACCGAGCATTGTGTTAATAAGACTGATACCATCAGCGCCTGCCTCCTCACATGCCTTGGCAATAGCCACGATATCTGTAACATTGGGAGATAACTTAATGATGACAGGCTTGGTTGTAACCTCTTTAACTGCCTTTACCACTTGGGCGGCGGCTTCAGGACTTGTTCCAAAGCTCATACCGCCTCCGTGAACGTTGGGACAGCTTACATTAACCTCAAGCCAACCCACCTGCTCGCATTTATCTAATTTTTCGCAGGTATAAGCATAATCCTCTACGGAAAAACCGCTTACATTTGCCATAACCTTTTTATCAAAGCATTTTTTAAGTTTTGGCAATTCCTCGCTTATAACCTTTTCCACCCCAGGATTCTGAAGACCAACGGCATTTATCATACCCATTGGGCATTCTGCAATTCTTGGTGTTGGATTGCCGAAACGGGCATCCTTGGTGGTGCCCTTAAAGGAAAAGGTGCCAAGCATATTTATATCGTAAAATTCTGCGAACTCGTAACCGTAACCAAAGGTGCCGCTGGCGGGAATTAAGGGGTTATCAAGTTCTATACCGCAAAGGTTTACCTTCATACTTCCCATAATATTTCCTCCTTTTCAAGCACGGGGCCATCCTTACAAATTCGCTTATAGCCCGTAACCGTTTTGCAGGAGCAACCCATACAAGCGCCAAAGCCACAGCCCATACGCTCCTCAAAGCTCATTTGACCGCTGGTATCTGCTTTTTTATAAATTGCCTTAAGCATAGGCTCGGGACCGCAGGTGTAAAAATAGGAATAACCGCTTTCCATAGCATCGGTAACAAAGCCTTTTATACCGTAAGAGCCATCGGCGGTGGTAACCTTTACATCGGCTCCGAGGGCCTTAAACTCTTCTTCGTAAAAAACCTCATCCTTGGTATTAAAGCCTAAGATAACCGAAACCTTTTTACCCTCGGCAATTAACTTTTTAGCAAGTAGATAAAGGGGCGGAACACCTACGCCTCCGCCTAAAAGCAGAGGATTATCCCCTGCTTTTGAAAGGTCGTAGCCGTTGCCTAAATCGGTTAAGACATCAAGCTCTTTGCCGATTTCCATTTTGGCCATAGCCTCGGTGCCCTTACCTACAACCTTATAGATTATGGTGATAACACCGTTCTCACAATCGCAAACGGATATGGGGCGGCGAAGGTACATACCCTCTATCATGATATTGATAAACTGACCCGATTTTGTAAGCCCATCGGTATCACCGCTAAGCTCCATTTTATATACGCTGTTTGCGATTTTCACATTTGATTTAACAGTATAAATTCCCTGCTTCATATCATATTTCCTTATGCATCAATAGTTGAAATTGTAAGTGTGGTTTCTTCCAGTACATCAAGAAGAACGCCAACTGTATCAAGGGCTGTGAAGATATTAACATTGTTTTCGGTTGCAAACTGCCTTATCTGCTGACCATCCCTTGAAACGCCTGCATCATCAAGGTCCTTAGTGTTAATAACATAGGCGATATGGCCCTGACGGATTGCATCGTGGATTTCATCCTTATCCTCATGTATCTTCTTAAGAACATGGGTGCGGATGCCGTTTTGCTTTAAGAAGGTGGCGGTGCCGCTTGTTGCAACGATATTAAAGCCTAAATTATAGAAGCGGCGGATATAAGGCAGAGCCTCCTCCTTATCCTTATCGGCAATGGTGGCAAATACGGTGCCGTAATTCTGCACCTTCATACCCGATGCCTGAAGGGCTTTATAAAGCGCGCGGTTAAGCTTATCATCATAGCCTATGGCTTCACCCGTGGATTTCATTTCGGGTGAAAGATAAGCATCAAGACCTCTTATCTTATTAAAGGAGAATACGGGCACCTTAACATACCATCTATCCTTCTCCTTGGGATATATATCGAATATTCCCTGCTCTTTGAGTGTTCTGCCCAAAATTACCTCAGTAGCAATATCTGCAAGGCTGTAGCCTGTAGCTTTTGAAAGGAAGGGTACCGTTCTTGAAGAACGGGGGTTAACCTCGATTATAAACACATTATCGTTTTCATCAACGATAAACTGGATATTGTAAAGACCTATAATGCCGATACCAAGGCCTAACTGCCTTGCATAGCGGAGAATTGTTCCCTTAACCTTATTTGAAATACTGAAGGTGGGATAAACGCTTATGGAGTCACCGCTGTGAACGCCTGTACGCTCAACAAGCTCCATAATACCGGGCACGAAGATATCTCTGCCATCGCAAATAGCATCGATCTCAACCTCTTTACCCTGAATATATTTATCAACTAAAACGGGCTTGTCCTCATCAATTTCAACGGCAGTTTTAAGGTAATGACGGAGCTGCTCCTCACTACCTACTATCTGCATTGCTCTGCCGCCCAAAACAAAGCTGGGGCGAACGAGCACGGGGTAACCTATTTCCTCGGCGGCGGCAATACCATCCTCAATCTTGGTAACAGCTCTGCCCTTGGGCTGAGGGATATTAAGCTCATTAAGAATCTTTTCAAAGCTATCGCGGTTTTCGGCTCTTTCAATAGCGGCACAATCGGTACCGATAATCTTAACGCCTCTCTGCATAAGGGGTTCTGCAAGGTTAATAGCGGTCTGACCGCCAAGGGATGCAATAACGCCCTCTGGCTTTTCAAAATCGATGATGTTCATAACATCCTCGGGGGTAAGGGGCTCGAAATAAAGCTTATCCGCAGTGGTATAATCGGTGGAAACGGTTTCGGGGTTATTGTTGATAATAATAGCCTCGTAGCCCGAATTCTTAATGGTTGTTACGGCGTGAACGGTGGAGTAATCGAACTCAACGCCCTGACCTATACGGATAGGACCTGCGCCCAAAACTACTATCTTCTTCTTATCGGTAAGCTTTGAAGCATTCTCACCCGAATATGAGGAATAGAAATAAGGGATATATGCATTTGTGTGACATGTATCAACCATCTTGAATACGGGGATTATACCCTGCTCTTTACGGAGATTATAAATCTCAATCTCCTTCATATTCCAAAGCTTTGCAATATACTTATCGCCGAAGCCCATCTTCTTAGCCTCGGTAAGAACAGCCGTATCGCCCTTGTTTTCGGCTAACTTCTTTTCCATATCAACGATATTCTTCACAGCGATAAGGAAATACTCGGTAATCTTGGTTACCTCGTGAAGCTTAAGTGTGCTAACGCCTCTGCGGAGAAGCTCGGCTACACAGAAGATATTATCATCCTTGAACTCCTTAAGATAATCAAACAGCTCATCATCTGCCATATCGCAGAACTTAGGCATAAAGAAATGGTCAACGCCTGTTTCCAAGGATCTTACGGATTTAAGCAGACACTCTTCAAGGTTAGAGCCGATGCCCATAACCTCACCCGTCGCCTTCATCTGAGTACCAAGGGTGTTGGTAGCACTTGCGAACTTATCGAAGGGGAAACGGGGTAATTTTGCTATAACATAATCAAGGCTGGGCTCAAAAGCGGCATTGGTATTGGCAATCTTAATATCCTCAAGCGCCATACCAACGGCAATCTTAGCTGTTACCCTTGCAATAGGATAGCCCGATGCCTTGGAAGCAAGGGCTGATGAACGGGAAACTCGGGGATTAACCTCGATAAGATAATACTCGCTGGTTTCGGGGTTAAGGGCAAACTGAACATTACAGCCACCCTCGATTTTTAACTCGCGAATAATCTTAATAGCGCTATCGTTAAGCATCTTAAGGTCGTGGTCATTAAGAGTCATAATGGGGGCTACAACCAAAGAGTCACCCGTGTGAACGCCAACGGGGTCGATATTTTCCATACCGCATATGGTTATGGCGGTATCATTTGAATCGCGCATAACCTCAAACTCAATTTCCTTATAACCCTTAACGCTCTTTTCAATCAGCACCTGATGAACGGGAGAAAGCTTAAAGGCGTTAAGGCCTATTTCCATAAGCTCTTTTTCATCATAGGCAAAGCCACCGCCCGTTCCGCCTAAGGTAAATGCGGGGCGGAGAACTACGGGGTATCCGATTCTCTTGGCTGCCTCTTTAGCCTCCTCGATGCTATATGTGATTTCAGAGGGGATGGTGGGCTCGCCTATGGATTGGCAAAGCTCCTTAAACATCTCTCTATCCTCTGCTCGCTCAATACTCTTACTGCTGGTTCCAAGAAGCTCAACGCCGCACTCACGGAGTATTCCCTTCTTTTCAAGCTGCATAGCAAGGTTAAGACCTGTTTGACCGCCGATACCAGGAACGATTGCATCGGGGCGCTCATATCTTAAAATCTTTGCGATATATTCAAGAGTAAGAGGCTCCATATAAACCTTATCGGCTATGGTGGTATCGGTCATAATAGTGGCAGGGTTGGAATTGCAAAGCACTACCTGATAGCCCTCTTCTTTAAGGGCTAAGCAGGCCTGAGTTCCTGCATAATCAAACTCGGCGGCCTGACCGATAACTATGGGGCCCGAGCCAATAATTAAAATTTTCTTGATATCTGTTCTTTTTGCCATTTTTCTTACTCCTAATCTATTTTACTGTAAACTGTTTTTCCATCTCTCACGGTGAGAACGCATTCGCCGTAAAGCCTCATATCCTCAAAGGGTGTTGCTTTGCCGAGGGATAGAAAATCGTTTGAATTTACTTTAATCTCTTTGCTTAAATCCCACACGGTGAAATCATCACCCAAAGGTATTCCGAAACGCTTTCGGGGATTTATAGCCATAAGCTCAATCAGCTTTTCTAAGGTTATTATACCCGTTTTAACAAGATGAGTATATAAAACCGCAAAGGCGGTTTCAAGCCCCGTTATACCAAAGGCGCTTTTTTCAAGGCCCTTGGATTTTTCTTCGGCTGAGTGGGGGGCGTGGTCGGTGGCTATCATATCGATTGTGCCATCTTTTACGCCTTCTATGAGAGCCAACCTATCAGATTTATCGCGAAGGGGCGGATTCATTTTGAATCTTCCCTCTTCCCTTAAATCGCTATCATCAAGAACTAAGTAATGGGGCGCGGTTTCGCAGGTTATATCCACACCCTCAGCCTTGGCTTTTCTTATAAGCTCAACGCTTTCCTTTGCGGATATATGGCATACATGATAACTGCATCCCGTTTTCTTTACAAGCTCTATATCTCTTTCTATCTGCTTATATTCGCTCTCACTACATATACCCTTGTGACCGTGAAGCTTTGCATATTCACCCTTATGGATATAACCGCCGAATAATAGATCGTTTACCTCGCAGTGAGCAACTATCATTTTGCCGAGCGTCTTTGCTTTCAGCATAGCGCTTTCCATCATACTATCACTTTGCACTCCCCTGCCATCATCCGAAAAGGCAATACAAAGATTTTTAAGCCCCTCCATATCGGAAAGCTGTTCTCCCTTTTGCCCTACGGTTATAGAGGCGTAGGGGTAGATATTTATAAGCCCGTTTTTCTTAATTAAATCTATCTGCTTTTCTATATTCTCTTTACTATCGGGAACGGGGTTAAGATTTGGCATTGTGCATACTGCGGTATATCCGCCTTTCGCTGCCGCGCGGCTACCTGATAAAACAGTTTCTTTATAAGAAAATCCCGGCTCACGAAAATGCACATGCACATCGCAAAAACCGGGAAATACAGCAAAATCGGATAATGAACCCTTTGAAGCCAAAAGGGATTTTAAGATAGTATCATTAGGGGTAATATCGGTGAGGATTTTTTTGATTTTTTGCATTCCTATGTTTGTTGACATTGTTAATAATCCTCCTCATTATGATACAAAAATCACTATAATTTCCCTCCGCCAACATTCGTTGGTCCCCCTCGACAATCCCTCCACCAACACTCGTTGGTCCCCATCCCTTTAGACAAGGGAGGCTAAGCGAGGAAAATATCTCATAGAGATTTAGGCAAGGAAGGCACAAGAGGAAATTTTATATAACAAAAAAATCTTGCTTTAAGGGCAAGATTTGGCATACAAAAACTGACGCAGTAATCCTGCATCCTATATATTTCCAATCTTGCCGACCTCACGGGATCGTTCTTAAAGATTTCCTATGTATTATATCACTTATATATATCTTTGTCAACCGAAAAGGAGAAAAATTTTTAACAAAAAGAACTGCGCCCCACCTTAAAAATAGGGCACAGTTACTAATCTCTTATTTGTAAATTCTATCAAGCTCTTTCTGCCAGATTTTCCAGATATCAATATCCCCTGTTTTATAGTTGGGGGTAAAGTGGTTGTAATAGGTTTTATTATCCTCTTCCCACTCGATTATCCAAAGCTCAGGCTCAGCCGCTTCGGGAAGCTTTTGAATAAGGCTGACACTATTTTCTTTCTGTGAAAACCTGCCTGAAGCGATTTCCTTTTTATTACCCTTTTTATCAACAGCGATTATTTTATAGCTGCCGCTATGGGTTTTAAGGGTATCGTTAGAAGCATAGATGCCTATCTCACCATCTATCCCTTTTCTTACAGCCATAAGGCAGAAGAACTGTTGAGACTGCTTAATCCAACTATAGCAGTGCTTTTTATGAAAATCGTAATCCACAACCGAATAGTTAAAGAGCATGGGCCACATATCCAAAAGGGACCACCAGATAACTCCCGTTTTTTCAGGGCGGCTGGCTCTGCAATATTCGATTATATCCTTAAATATATTAGAGCATATCACATTTACGGCGAAATTATAATCACCAAACTCATCAAAGGAAAAATCTCTGCCAAACCAATCCTCACAGGTAAGCTTGCCCACATAACGCCACATACGGAAATATGAATCATATTGATGGGCGATGGGATTTCTATCTGATAAATCATCCCAAAGCCGTTTAGCTCTCGGCTTTTCGATATCCCATATATGCTCATTTTCGGTTGAGGCGCAGATAAGTATTGGGCCCGTTTCACCTAAGAACTTGCTCTTAAGATTCCTTAATCTTTCTGCATAAACATCAGGTTTTTTATAGAAATGCTCCTCTGTGCTATGGTGGATTACCTTGCCATCCCTTTGCTCTACGAAGTTCTCATCCGATTGATAGGGAGAGCTTTCAACATAATCACGGAATGGGTCATTATAAAGAACACACTTCTTTATTACTTCACGGGTAAGGCGGTTATGGGAGGGACGCATATTGCTATGGCGGGTAAAGTTCCAATCAACGCAGTAATCATCCTCATTATCACCCGACCATACCGCAAGGCTTGGGTGGTTGCGAAGCCTTTTTATAATCTGCTTAGCCTCAATCTCCACCTTTTGCATAAACCAATCGTCAAGGGGTGGGAATTCACAGGCAAACATAAAATCCTGCCAGACCATAATTCCGTTTTTATCGCAGTAATCAAAGAAGGCCTTGCCCTCATAGATACCGCCGCCCCAAATACGAATCATATTGCAATTAAGGTCATCAACAAGCCCTAAAGCCCTTTCTACCCTATCCTCTGCCTGAGAATGAAATGCATCAAGGGGCTTCCAGTTGGTACCGTGAATATAGGCATCCTTACCGTTTACAACGAACTTAAACTCGCCCGTTCCATCATCTAAAATATCGCCGGTGTTAATAAGCTTTACAGTGCGAACGCCGAATTTTGACTCCCAAACATTTTTAAGCACTTCATCCTTAAATACCTCAAGCTTAATATCGCATAGATTGGGGTCGCCTAAGTTTCTGGGCCACCAAAGCTTAAGCTTTTCGGCAGAAAGCCAGATATGCTTCTTGCCCGATGGATAAAACATCTTTATTCCGCCTGAAGCCAAAACATTTCCATCCTGCGAAACGGTATAGCGCAGAACATAGCCCTTGCAGGAGGTTTCCTCGGGTAGCTTATAATCCCAAACAACGCCGATATTAGCGCCGCCATCGGTTACACATATAGTATAAAGATAAACATCCTCAAAACGTTCTTTGGGAAGATATTCAATATAAACAGGGCGAAAAATACCGCTTGTTAAGAGCCTTGGAGCATTATCCCAGCCCCACTGATGCCTTGCTTTTCTAAGATAGGGCGAACCACCGTAATATGTAATACTACGGGCGGTTCCCACTATATCGGTAGGATGCTTTCTTGCCCACAGCATAGCGCTGTGGATAATAACCTTAAGCTCGTTATCCTTTTCCTTTAATTTGCCGTTAACATCGATGGAATGGATAAGGTGCATATTATCGGCTTCATAGATTTTTTCACCGTTAAGATAAACATCGGCAATAGTATCTATGCCCTCAAACTTAAGAAAAACATCCTCATCCTTCTCTGCTTTTCTTGCATCAAAGGTTGTGGTATAGGTCCAATCATCAACATCGCATAGCTCCTCATAGGGAGCAATCTCATCGACAGGCATGGGATTGCCTATTATTCCCTTTTTATATAAATCAAGCTCGGCGTTACCCGGCACACTCGCCTCAAGGGTTATATACTCCTTGCTTTCGGGGTGCGTAAAGCCTAACTTCCAAGCTCCGTTAAGGTCGATTTTCATAACAAAACTCCTTTTCCGCTTTGTAAGTTGATTATAAACTCTATTTCACATAGATTCAACATACAAACGGATAAAACTGATGTAAAATAAAGAAAAAAGGCACCTTGATGGGTGCCTTATCTTTATTCTTCGATTTTTGTTTCTCTTACAATTTCGGTATCGGTGAAAACATCGGTTTCATCGGTGCTCTTTGTTGAGAACTCAGAAACAACGGCGCCTTTTTTACCTGCTTGGAACCAGTGAAGAGTTTCAGGCATAATGGTATATTGCTCGCCTGCTTTAAGCACAACCTCGTGGAAAACGGTAACCTTGCTAGAGGGAAGCTTACCCTTTATATTATCGGTATTCTTTTCACCCTCAACATAGAGATAAACCTCGCCGTAGCGGCAACGGAAGGTTTCCTCCTTGCCAGCCATAGTTTCGCTTGGGATATGCTTATGCTCGGGGCAGGTCTGCTCGGGTAATAACACCATTTCCTTTGCGCAAACACGCTCGGTGTTGATATAAACCAAGAGCTGAAGACCTATTTCATTAACACGGCCTAAGCCAAAATCGGCAACCTCAATGCTGTTTTTCTCATCTTCGGTTAAAACAATATTTGCCTTTTTATAATACTTTAACGCCTTTTTTACCTGAGCATCATATTCATTTCTGGTCATATTCTTTTCCTCCCATAGATTTCACCCATTTTTTCTATTTCTTCTTTTTTCTTCATACCGTCAACCGAGTTTTCTGCAAAAAGGTTGCAGGCTGCGGCGGCCGAAGCGAACTCAAGAAGCTGTTTATCGGTGAAATTGTTATATATTCCGTAAAGAGTGGCGGCGCAGAAGGCATCCCCTGCTCCAACGCTTCCCTTTATTTTATCTGAAGGAATATTAAGTGAGGGCACACAGGTGAAATTACCCGTTGCCACATCATAGCAAAAGCCTGCGGGCTTACAATGAATAACAATCTTTTCCTTAACACCCTTGGCGGCTATAAACTCCATCATTTTACGGATATTGTTTTTATCAAGCTCACCCTTTTCGTTGTAAGCCGAAATATCGGCAACCATACCTGCCTCAATTTCATTGATAATTGCATAATCGCAATATTTAAGGGCGGGAACAATTTTATCCTTAAAATCAGGGCGGCTTTCACTTACAACATCAATAGAGGTTTTAATTCCCCTTGCCTGAACATCGTGAAGGAAATGCGCCATAACGGTGCCGTACTCACTATCGGGCTCATCAAAGGAATCGAGTAATAATATGTAGCCAATGTGAAGCATCTGAGTATTGATGGCATCAATATCCACATCCAAAGGTGAAAACTGCGCGTTTGCGCCGCGGGCGTGGAAGAAGGTCCGCTCACCCGAAGGCTCATTCATAACATCGGTAAAGCTTGTAGGTTTATCTGCCGATATTTTAACCTGCTCACAATCGATGCCATAACGGCTCATTTCGGAAAGCACAAATCTGCCGTATTCATCCTTACCTACTTTGCCGAGGGCGGAAATTGGCAGAGTTTTATCGATTTTAGCAAGATTGATTGCGGTATTAGGCACACATCCTCCTACCGACATCTTTATCTCTCTTATAGTAGAAAGAAGGCCAATGCTTGGATAATAATCGATATTTTTAATGATATCGGCGAGAATATTTCCCGCAATGGTAATGCCCTTTTTATCCCCTGTCATAAGATAATCCACAGTTACTCCGAAAACGGATGCTAACAGCGGAAACTGGGTGATTTCGGGAAAGCCTAAGCCGTTTTCCCAACGGCTTACGGTTTTATTGCTGATATTGAGGCGCTCTGCTAAATCGGTTTGGGTAATGCCGCATTTTTTACGCAAATCGGCTATTACACCGCCTATGCTTTTAGGGTCCATATCTTCACCGCCATAATTATTTTATATTTTAATTATATCATAAATTTGGACTTAGTAAACCCAAAGATAGTAGATTTTTTGCAGATTTGCCCCCCTTTTACACCCAAAATATCTACGACTCGTAGACTTTAGAAGCATTTGCAATTTCTTTTCTTTTTACAATTCTCAATATTTCCGCAATGGTAGCAAAGCTCGTTTTCACAACCGCCCGTATTGAAGATATCGATTATATTCTGCGCGGTTGTTTCGGCGATATTATTGAGCGCCTCCTCGGTTAAAAAGCCCTGATGCGAGGTAACAATTACATTGGGCATTGAAATAAGACGGGCGAGTATATCATCGTTAATAATGTGGCCTGAGAAATCCTCAAAGAATACATCCGATTCCTCTTCATAAACATCAAGACAGGCCGCGCCGATTTTTCGCGATTTGATACCTTCCAGTAAAACCTCGGCATCAATAAGCGCTCCGCGTGAGGTGTTTACTATAACAACACCCTTTTTCATTTTATCCACGGTTTCGGAGTTAATCAGATGATGGGTTTCCTTTGTTAAGGGGCAATGGAGTGAAATTATATCACTTTTCTCAAGCAGATCCTCTAAGGAAACATAATTTATATCACTGCTCTTATCGGGATATTTATCATAGGCGATAACATTCATTCCAAAGCCCCTGCATATATCTATGAAAACCCTGCCTATCTTACCAGTTCCTATAACACCTACTGTTTTTCCGTGAAGATCGAAGCCTGTAAGCCCGTGAAGACTAAAATTAAAATCTCTTGTTCGGATATACGCCTTGTGGATGCGGCGGATAGAGGTAAGCAACATAGCCATAGCGTGTTCCGCAACGGCATAGGGCGAATATGCAGGAACGTGAACCACGTGTATCTTACCGTAGGCGCTCTTAACATCAACATTGTTATAACCTGCGCAGCGAAGAGCTATAACCTTTACTCCAAGCTTATGAAGGCTTTCAATCACCTCGGCAGAGGCATTATCGTTAACAAATATGCATACGCCATCACAGCCGCTTGCCAGAGAAACGGTATCAGGGGTTAACTTTGTTTCGTAAAACTTAAAGGTTATCCCCTTTTCCTCTCCGTATTTCTGAAAAGAAATCTTATCGTATGGTTTGGTATCAAAAAAAGCAAATTTCATAGTATTTCTCCTAGAATTTGATTGATATTGTTTTTTTACATTATACCCTAAACATAACTAAAATAAAAGATATAAAAATGATTTTCAAATATGAATTTTTATCTTGACAAAGCCCACCGCTTATTATATAATGGTCTAGCGATTTGATTTAGGGGTATAGCTCAGCAGGTAGAGCATCGGTCTCCAAAACCGAGTGTCGAGGGTTCGATTCCTTCTGCCCCTGCCAAAAAGAAAGCACTGACCTTTTGGTTGGTGCTTTCTTTTTAGTTTCGGATAAAAAGGAGGAATCGAAACGACCTCCAAACTCTGCGAGTGATCGAGCAAAGAGTTTGGGAGAACAGTCCTGTGGACTGTTCGATAGCCGGAGAGGAGATTCCTTCTGCCCCTGCCAAAAAATTCCTCGAACTTGTTTCGGGGAATTTTTTACTTCTTACCTATTACCTCTTCACTCCTCCCTCAAAGTTCTCGAAATTTTTGAAGTAATAAGTAAAAAGTAAGAGGTAATAAGTTTCGGTGTGCCTTGCGGCACGAATTATAAAATATGTAGCGATTTCGAACACATATCTCAAAATTCAAACGGTATCGAATTTGTACAACCATTCCAAAAAGAAAGCGCCGACCTTTTGGTCGGTGCTTTTATATTTTCAGTTATCCTTCCACAAAACCTCGCGGCTTTGTTCTTTTTCCTTTATCAGCTCCTCTATAAACAGCGAAAAGCTGAGCAGCATAAAGGGATAGATGAAAAATCCTAATCCGCAACGGAATATGTAAAGCACATCAAGCTGTGGCACCTCTTGCGCCAACAGAACGGCGGGGGCCACGCTTGCGCCGTGGCTTTCCACATTGATTGATAATATTTTGAATATCCAATAGAGCATCAGCGCGAAAAACTCCCACAGGATAAAGGATAGCTTTAACAATTCCTCTTTTATAAAAATTCTGAATTTTTTCATTATTTCAAAGGAATATAAAACCGTTTCTTTTGCGGGCGTTTCGGTTTTAGCAAAATAATAATTGCAGATGAAGAACTTATACGTTACATAAATATAGATGGCAAGTATAACTAATTTAACTATCTGATACGTATCTTCATTGGCTAAATACGGGATATACGTAGCTACCAAGCCTTTTACGCTATAAAGACTCCTTATCATACCGATAAACTGCGGAACAAGATTTATCAATATAATCTGCTTTATGTTTGTGAGTGAGAGGAATTTGATGATGGAGTCATCAACCTTCTTGTGTTCCCCGTTTATAAGGGTGATACAAACCCTGAACATTACCGCCAAGGTAATAGGAATAAGAACAAAGGTGGATATCAAAAACGCGGGAACTACCCAGAGGTAACCGATTGCTCCTTTAGCCAAAAATATATTATTCCACTCTCCAAAACCAAAGGCTTCGCCGAACATAAACTGCAAGGCAAGGGAAAGCATATATGCAAAGGAAGGTATAAAAAATATCTTGAATCGGCTTTTGGCTATTCCAAAGGCTTTGTTTTTAATAGGCTTGAACATCCTTAACACCCTCTACCCTTTTTTCTTATTATCAGGAAAATTCATATTCTTTTTTTGATAGCCAATAAGATATAAATCCATACAAATCAAAATCAGATATATTCCTACTAAATTGATAATTGGATTGCTAACGAAATGCCCGATAATCGCGAAAAAAATATTAGGGATTATAAACGAAGCGAAAAAACCAGGAAGCGACCTTGAAAACAGCTTTACACTATCGGGGGACTGATGGATATTAAACAGATACAAAAATAAAACCAAAGCGTTAATAAAGGGTATAAACATAACTATACGCTGAAATTTAAGAGGAATCAATTTTCGCATATTCATTTCTCCTTTAGGTTAGTTGTTAATAAAACACATTATTCCAAGTACTACAAAGCCAACAAGGCACACGCCTGACATAATAACAAATACATTTTTCAAAAATTTGGTTTTTTCCCCGAAAAACGTTGATATAATTGCAAACATTACAGAGCCAGGCACTAAGCTTGTTATAAAATTAAAGAAGTGGATATCATAAACGCCTTGCTCCACTTTACCTATATTTGAAATTTGAATAGCGAAGGCGATTATATATAATATAATACAAATGATGATTTTTAATGCTTTACTCATAACTCCCACCTGCTTTTTATACTTATAATATCACCTAAAAGGCTATTTTGTGACAAACTTTTCAAAAATTTATTGCATTAAGATTATACCATATCCCGAAATTCTTTTCAACAAGGGTAAAATTTTTGTCACAAAAAAGCGATATAAGAGATTTTAATAATGTTATATATTAAGTAGCAAGATATAATATAGTTCAGTAAAAGCATTGGCCAATTTGCCTTTACTCTTGCTTTAGCGGTTAATAACGGATATAATTAAATAAAGAGCTTTGGCTAAGGAGATAATATGTTAGTTAATCTTTTAAGCTTTATTGAAACCGATGAGGATAAAACCTATTTTACGGATTTATATAACAAACACAAGGATATGATGTTTTCCATTGCCGACAATATCCTTAGTGACGATTCTTTATCCGAGGATGCAGTTAACGATGCTTTTCTTAAAATAATTGAGCACTTTGAAACTGTTAAGAATATAAACGAAGATAAGGTTATCGGCTCGACCATAATTCAGATAGCCTTTTTTATGTTTATGGTATTTTTGTATTCAAAGATACTTATTAAGCCCTCTTTAGAAATTTTACATACGATTGGCTATATTATCGCGGTATTATTGCCTTTACTTTTATCTTCGTATCAGTTTTACGGTCTTATAAGATGCCTGATAGCCATCTCGAAGGGAAAATACAAAATAGTTACCGATAAGGTAGTGGGCAAGGATGAAAACTTTCCTTTATTCGATTTTCAGGAGATTACTTTTCATTGCCCTACCAACCTATCCATTTGTGTTCTTCGCAGGCAGTTCGCCTTTCATTTTTCCTCCTATGACCGATATTTGTTCGGAAGCGGAAGGCAAGGAAAGCATATACTGTTAAGCACACCTGCCGCCGCCCTTTTTAATTGCACAAACGAGGGCGATGAGTTTTATCTTGCGGTTATTGAAGATAAATTGATTTTGAATGTATATAGCGTAAAGCGTTATAGATTTGAAGAGCGGTACCTGGGTGCTTAACAGGATACTTCAAAAGAACGAATCAAACCAGATCGTTTTTAGTGAATAAGAATTAAATTTGAGGTAAAATATGATTTTAACAGTTACTGCTAATCCCACTATAGATAAGGTTTATTTTGTGGATGAGCTTAAACTCGGCGGTGTGCACCGCCCGATAAATACCACAGCTACCGCAGGCGGCAAGGGTATAAATATTGCCCGTGTTGCTACCCTTTTAGGTGAAGAGGCTGTAGCGCTTGGATTTATAGGCGGGAGCGCGGGAGATTTTATCCGTGAGCAGATAATAAAGCTTAATATTACCGAGGCTTTTACCAACGTTTCGGGTGAGAGCCGCACAAACTTTAATATTTCGGATTCCCGCGGCTTTTCCACCGAGCTTTTGGAATCGGGCCCTACCGTTACAAAAAAGGAAATTAACGCCCTTTTTGAGCAGTTTGAGGCGTATGCGGATAAATGTGATATTATCTGCGCCGCAGGTAGCTTACCAAAGGGCGCCGATAGCTCATTTTATAAGGAGCTTATACGGATGGCAAAGGCAAAGGGTAAAAGGATAATAGTTGATACAAGCGGCGCCACGCTCCTTGATATTATAGATGGCGCACCCTTTATGATAAAGCCAAACCGCGATGAACTAAGGGATATTTTAGGCTTTGAGGCAAAGGATGATGCTGATATTAAAAAAGCCTTGTTAATCCTTTACAACAAAGGAATCGCGCTACCCGTTATAACCTTGGGCGAAGATGGAGCCTACGCCTACATAGAGGATAAATTTTACCGTTTCCTCTCCCCTGCCGTTTCGGTTAAAAACGCCGTAGGCTCGGGCGATAGCTTTGTAGCGGGAGTTGCGGTTGGAATAAGCCGAGGATTTACAATACCAAAAGCAATAGCCTTAGGTATGGCGGCAGGAACTGCAAACACCCAGTTTGATGAAACAGGTTATGTTTCAAAAGAGCTTGTGGATAGGTTCCTTAAGGAAATTAAATATGAAATAGTTTAATGGGTAAAAATAATACATTCCGAAGTCAAAATATTCTATTGATTTGTTGATTTGCTTGTGATATTATACCATATATAAAATTTCGCAAGGGAGATTTTTATGAACGAAAATATTAAAAATTCCATCATCTACAATATTTATCCCACCTCTTTTTACGATAGCAACGGTGACGGAATCGGTGACCTGGTTGGAATCACTCAAAAGCTTTCTTACATAAAGGATTTTGCCGATATAGTATGGATAAATCCTATTTTCAAATCTCCCTTCAGAGATGGTGGATACGATGTTGAGGATTATTATGCCATTGATGAGAAATTCGGCACTATGGAGGATTTAGATAATCTGATTGAAGAGGCCCACAGGTTAGGTATAAAGGTACTGCTTGATCTTGTTGTCGGTCATACCTCGGATACTCACAAGTGGTTTTTGGAGTCCTCAAAGGAAGAGAAGAATGAATATTCCGATTATTATATCTGGAACAGCAACACCTTTGATGCCTGCAATATAGCCCACATAAGCGGCAACAGCGAAAGAGACGGATGTTACGGAGTAAACTTCTTCTGCTTCCAGCCTGCTCTTAACTTCGGTTTTGCCAATCCTGACAGGCCTTGGCAAAATCACTATTTGGATGAGCCCTGCCTTAAGCTTCACGAAGAGGTTGTAAAAATCATAAAATTCTATCTTGCAAAGGGCATTGATGGTTTCAGAGTTGACCTTGCTTCAAGCATTGTTAAGCGTGATATAAACGGAAAATACTCCTGCGAGGTATGGAGAAAGATATTCGGCAAAGTGAGAGAAGAATATCCCGAGGCTATCTTCGTTTCCGAATGGGGTCAACCTATGTATGCCGTACAAAACGGTGATTTTGATATTGACTTTTTAACCCACGGCTTTAACGATGGCTACAATCAGCTCTTCAGAAAAGAATCGGGAACAAATATTATTTCCTCTGAGGGACATAGCTTTTTTAGAAAAGACGGTCAGGGCGAAGCAGGTACATTCTTCCAATATTTCTTAGATAATCTTTTGCAGATAGCGGGCAAGGGTTATATTTCGGTTGTTACAGGCAACCACGATCTTCCCCGTATCGCTCTTGAAAGAAATGCAGATGATTTGAAAACCGCCTATGCCCTTATACTTGCCCTGCCCAATGTTCCGCTTATTTATTACGGCGATGAGATAGGTCTTCCCTATAACCGCCTTAAAACTAAGGATGGCGGATATTCAAGAACGGGCTCCAGAACGCCTATGCAATGGTCCGATAAGAAAAATGCGGGCTTTAGCGACACAGACGGTGAAATATATCTTCCCGTGGATAAGGATTATGAAAAGGTAAATGTTGAAGCTCAGCTAAAGGATGAAAATTCTCTTATCAACGAGGTTAAGAAATTAGTTGAAATAAAGAGAAATAATCCCGAGATTTTCGCCTGCGGTAACGAATTTGAGTTAATTTCCGATACATATCCCTTAGTATTTAAGAGAAAAGGCGAAAATGAAGCATTTATTTGCGCTATTAACCCAAGCGAGCGCGAATATAAGGTTGATATCAAAGCCAAAGAGGTTTTTGCTTCATTTAATGCCGATATTACCGAAAACAGCGTAACCTTAAAACCCGTTTCATACATCTGGGCAAAAATATAAAAGCAAAAGAATCCCGTGTTCGCGTTTGCGAACACGGGATTTCGATTTATATACCGTATTTATCGGCAAGTTCTTTATACTTTTTAAGGTCAAAGGGCGGATAACCGCAAAGGTAGTGGTTCATACCCTTTTCCCCATCAATTTCCCACTCGATGATTAGCATCTTATGAGCAGAATAATACATAATGGTGCTGAAGAACTGAGTTGACTGATTCTTAGGCGCATAAAAATCGCCATCAAAGATTATCTCTTCGGTTTCGGCATCCTTTATTACACAATGCCCCTTCAAATCTTTAAGGGTATCATTGCAGGCCTTGAATGCCATTCTCCAGTTCTGTATCTCAGTTGCAACAATGGTAAAGGGAGACTGAGAACGCTTGATATAGCGGTAGGCTATCTTCTTATTGAAATAATAATCAACCACCGCATCAGACATCTGAGGCCAACCATCAAGCAGGTTCCACCAGATAATACCCGTTTTCTTAGGTCTGCCCGATCTCATTCGCTCTATAAAGTATTTCTTTGCCTCGGCCTGAGAAATCTGAGAAGCATAGATATAATCCTCGGGGTCGGTAGGTACATCGCCGAAGAGCTGAGCTACCTGCTTATGCATAAGCATTGTTCGATTATCCCTATTTTGCTGATCGGATGAGTGGAGATTCCATTCCTCATTATCCTGATAAGGCCATATCTTTTCGGGAGTGATAAATTTCTTGATAGACTCCATATCGGGACATCCGTGATAGCCCGTTTCGCTTATAAAGTGGGATTTATCATTCTTATAAAAATCACTCTTAAAGTAATCTCTCGGTCCCCAAACGTGACCCTCGGGAGCTACGAGCCCCTTGGATTTGTTCTCATAAAATTCCTTAGAATAATAAGGCGAGCTTGCAAGATAGGGTCTTCTTATATCGTTAAGGCGAACTACCTTGGGTAAAACCTCACGGGTAAGAGAGTTATTATTGGGGTCTGTGAAATTAGATAAAAGCTGATCAATTTCGTTATCTCCCGACCAGAGAATAATTGAGGGGTGATGGCGAAGCTTTCTTACAACTGCGGTTGCCTCCTCCTCAATAAGCCTCTTATATCTATCATCTTCCGGATATAAACGGCAAGCCATACCGAAATCCTGCCATATCATTATACCATTTCTGTCGCAAAAATCGTAGAACTCGTGGTCCTCATAAACATTACCGCCCCAGCAACGAAGGATGTTACAGCCGATATCCTTAACGAGCGCTAAAGCCTCGGGATAGCGCTCTTTATCACGGCAGTGGAAGGCATCTAGGGGTACCCAATTAGAGCCCTTACACATAATCTCAACACCGTTGACAAGGAAGCGGAACTGACCGCTTATACCATCAGTGGCCTCTGTTCTATCAAGCTCTATAGTGCGAAGACCAAAAGAGGTTTTCGCCTCGTGAACGAGCACACCCTCGCTGTAAATAGAGGCGGTAGCATCGTAAACATTAGGTTCACCGTAGCCATAAGGCCACCACTTTTTAGCGTTAGGAATTACTATATCCGTTTTTTTAGCTTTACCTGATGCCTTGCCATATTTCGGAAGTTTAACAGTGTGTTCAAAGGTGCTATCTTCGCCACAGCTACCCTTAAAAACTATTTCAACATCCTTAAAGTCTGCCCAATCGCACTCGAGCTCAAAAAAGGCATTACATAAATTACCGCTACCACGCATATAAAGCTGCTTAAAGTAAATCTTATCCCTTGCCTCAAGCTTAACATCGCGCCAAAGACCCGAGGTTACGGCTCTTGGCATAATATCCCAGCCGTAAGTATGAGGCGCGCGGCGAAGGCCTGTTTCTAAGGCGCCGTTATCCCAAGACAGCATATTGCTTACGGTATAGTTAAGATAATGATTTTCAACACAGGGCGCCTTGATATGTACGGTCAAGATATTTTCGCCATCTACCAGGTAATCATCCACACGGAATTCGTGGGCTATTAACATATTTTCGCTTTCGCCGAAAAGCCTGCCGTTAAGATAGTATTCGGCTACACAGTCAACACCCTCAAAAACAAGATAAACGTTTTCCTTCTCCTCGGGGGCGCTGAAGCTACGCTCATACCACCATTCGAAATCTTCGAATTTTTCGGTTTCGGTTATGTTCATACCCATATATAAATCTTCGGGAAGATATCCTTCACGGGATAAATCAAGCTGAACACAACCCGGCACATTTGCAGTTAAGGAAATCTTTTCGCCTGAGTTACTCTCCTGAGGCTGTCCCAAAAGATTCCATACGCCGTTCAAAGAAATTGTTTTCATTAAATAACCTCCTCAGGTTTTGCTAATTTTATTTTACAATATGTTTGGAAAATATCAACTGCTAATTTTAATCATATTCGCAGTTTTTTCTGTTATTTCAGAAAAAACAAAAAAACTAATTTGCATTATTTTTTCTGTTTTTATTGATTTTTTTGAAAAAACAGTGTATTATACCTTTTGGTGATATTATGAAAAGAACTCAATCAGGCAAAAAACTGCACCTTGAAAGACCGCCGATTGTTATGAATGAAGACCATATTTCTATTTCTACCCATCATTCTAAAGGGTTTCGCACCCATTGGCACACCTTTTTTGAGATAGAAATCGTAACATCGGGCAAGGGAATACATAACCTTAACGGTCAACAATTTGAGATTAAAAAAGGCAGTATTTATCTTTTGGGACCTACTGATTTCCACGGTTTTTATGCTCCCTCTTCTATTTCTATGATAAATATTTCCTTTGATGAAGAAATGCTTACCGATGATATTCTATCATTCCTTATTTCCTCCTCACCCAAAAAATCCTACGACCTTGAAAGCGGTGACTATAACCGTATCATTATGGC
The DNA here is from genome assembly GCA_017465085.1 of Clostridia bacterium. Classification (GTDB taxonomy): domain Bacteria; phylum Bacillota; class Clostridia; order Oscillospirales; family Acutalibacteraceae; genus UBA737. The sequence goes on from JAFTWW010000037.1 coordinate 75,312, forward strand.
GGCAAAGCTATTACAGCACGAATGTGAGGTGGGAGGTAGCTGCAAAAAGCAATTATGCCAGTATATACTCAGCTTTTTCACCCGTAATATGAACATAGAAAATATGGATTATGTAAACCATATTCAGCTTTCGGGTATAAGGAAATCCATACTTTATCTCGAGATGCATTTCAGGGAAAAACTCACTCTTGAAGCCCTTGCAAAGCATGCTGGCTTTAACCCCACATATTTTAGCGAGCTATTCAAAAAGGTTACGGGTGAAACCTATGTTGAGCGGCTCAACACCCTTAGAACAGGCTATGCGGCAATGCTTCTTGCAAACGGCTTTTCCGTTTCGGATTCCTGCTATATGTCGGGCTTCGGTTCACTTTCAAATTTTCTTTCGGTATTCAAAGCAAAATTCGGCGTAACACCAAGCAGTTACAGAACAGAGCAAATAAAAAAGCAGAGCTAAGCTCTGCTTTTATTTTATATGTATTTCTTATTTTTGCCTTTATTAACACCCGATATTCCGCCGATCAGGGAAGCGAGCATAACTATAATAAATCTAAAAAGGGTTGTAAATCCGCCTCCGTTGCCATCAAAAACAAGGGCAAACAGGGTGACTATACAGAAGAATACAAGACCTGTTATAAGGCCTACCAAATAGCCCTTCTCCCCTATTCTTCTCGCGGTGAAGCGGGAAGCGAAAAAAGAGCCTAACGCAAGGCTTACAGTAGCAAAGGCGGGGGCATAAATTCTATCAAGCTTCAAAAAGAGTATTGCCGCCGAAAATGCGGCAACCGAAACGGCGGTTACTATAATGCCTATAAGCATACCCCAGATATATAATTTAACCTTCTCGTTATTGTTGACAGCCGAAAAATCCTTTTTCATAAAAAATCCCTCCGTAATAAATATATTACGAAGGGATCATTTTATTACTTATTTTGCTTCATCATCGTGAACGGTTAAGTTCTGCTGAAGAGCCCAACGAGCAATGGTCATTTTGCTATGGTCACTCTTGGACTCGATAACAATGGCATCCTCCTTAAGAGAGATAACTCTGCCATAAATACCGCCGATGGTTAAAATCTCATCGCCAACCTGAAGGCTATCGCGCATTTTCTGCTCTTCCTTTTGCTTTTTGCGCTGGGGACGGATAATCATAAAATACATAAGAATAAAGAGAAGAACTAAGGGCGCGAAGGTAACCAGCATCGACATTAAGCCGCCTTCGGTGCCTGCAGTTTCGGTTGCAGACTTAGCTGCATCAAGAAGAAAATAGTTAAAATTCATAAAACTTAAACCTCCAAAATATTTCAACAACTATTATACAGAATAATATATATAATTGCAAGGGAAATTTTGTAAATTAAATATTAAATACGCTTTCCGAGTACCTTTTCCTTTTCTGCCTTAAATTCGGCAAATCTTCCCTCATCAATGGCCTTTCTTATATCCTCCATAAGATGATTATAAAACCAAAGGTTATGCATAACCGTAAGCCTTTGGGAAAGCATCTCGCCCGCTTTGAGCAGATGGCGGATATAGGCTCTGCTATACTGCTTACAAACGGGGCAATCGCATTCGTCATCTATGGGGGACATATCAAATTCATACTTGCTGTTATTGATGTTTATTATGCCCTTTGAGGTGAAAAGATGACCGTGACGAGCATTACGGCTGGGCATAACGCAATCGAACAAATCGACGCCTCTTTCCACCGCATTAAGAATGTTAAGAGGGGTGCCCACACCCATCAGATATCTGATTTTATCCTTGGGCATAAATGGTGTTACCTGCTCTATTATATCGTACATAACCTCAGTAGGCTCGCCTACGGCAAGACCGCCTATGGCATAGCCATCCATATCAAGCTCGGCTATCTCCTTCATATGCTCGATTCTAAGATCGGGGAAGGTGCAGCCCTGATTTATACCGAAGAGCATCTGCTCGCGGTTTACGGTATTTTCAAGACTGTTTAATTCTGCCATTTTTGTTTTACAACGTTTAAGCCAACGGGTTGTTCGCTCGCAGGAGGCCTTTGAATAGGCATGGGTTGCGGGATTTTCAACACACTCATCAAAAGCCATTGCAATAGTAGAGCCCAAGTTTGACTGAATGGTCATACTCTCCTCGGGACCCATAAAAATTTTACGGCCATCTATATGGCTCTGAAATGTTACGCCCTCCTCTTCTATACGGCGTAGCTTTGCAAGGGAAAACACCTGAAAGCCGCCGCTATCGGTTAAAATAGGACCATCCCATGTGGTGAATTTATGAAGACCGCCGCAATCGCGCACAACGGTATCCCCTGGGCGCACATGAAGGTGATAGGTATTGGAAAGCATTACCTGACACCCAAGGCTTTTCAAATCCTCGGCGCTTACCGCGCCTTTTATTGCGCCTGCGGTTGCAACATTCATAAAAGCGGGGGTTTGAACCGTTCCCCTATTGGTTACAAATTCGCCTCTGCGTGCGCCTTTATCTTCTTTTAATAATTTGAACATAATATCTCCTACACAATAGAAATTGAATAGTGAATAATGAATATTGAATAATTTCGGTGTCGGCTTTGCCGACAATTTATAAATCCGTACCGTAGGCACACCTTAACTCTTCACTATTCACTTTTCACTCTTCACTGTTGATTTTGTCTACAAAATCAACATCGCGTCTCCGAAGCTGAAGAAACGGTACTTTTCTTCCACGGCTTCGTTATAAGCGCTCATAGTATTATCATAACCTGCAAAGGCAGAAACTAACATAATGAGGGTACTTTCAGGCAGGTGGAAATTGGTGATAAGACCATCCATACACTTAAACTCGTAGCCTGGGTAAATAAAGATTCCCGTATCACCCGAGCACGCTTTAATCTCACCATACCTTTGCGCCACGCTTTCAACGGTGCGACAGCTTGTAGTTCCGACACAGATCACTCTGCCGCCGTTTTTCTTGGTTTCATTTATAATCTCGGCGGTAACTTCCGGCATAACATAATGCTCGGTATGCATCTTATGCTCGGTAATATCATCCACCTTAACGGGTCTAAATGTGCCAAGGCCGACATGGAGGGTTACATAGGCAACCTTTACACCCAAAGCCTCGATTTTTTGGAGCATTTGATCGGTAAAATGAAGACCTGCCGTGGGAGCGGCTGCTGAGCCTAACTCCTTGGAATAAACGGTTTGATAACGCTCCTTATCCTCTAATTTTTCCTTAATATAGGGAGGAAGCGGCATCATACCAACCTCATCAAGCACCGAGAAAAACTCGCCATCGCACTTAAATTCAATTATGCGGTTACCATCGGGTAAAACCTCCTGCACCCTTGCAAAGAGCTTATCGCTGAACTTGAATTCATAGCCCTCTTTTGCCTTTTTACCCGGTCCTGCCAAGGTTTCCCAAACAAGAGTTGAGCGTTGCTTTAAGAGAACAAACTCTACCACGGCGCCCGTATCTATTCTTGTGCCGTAAAGACGTGCGGGTAAAACCCTTGTATTATTAAGAATAAGGCAATCCCCCTCTTTGAGATAAGAGGTTAAATCACCAAAGCCCTTGTGCTCTATGTTGCCGTTCTCCTTGGAGAGAATGAGTAATCTCGAAGAATCTCTCGGCTCTATGGGAGTTTGAGCTATGAGGTTTTCGGGTAGATTGTAAAAAAAGTCGCTCGTTTTCATAAATTTACAGATATTTTTCCCTTCAAATAGTTTGACAAATAATCGCATAAATGGTATATTTATTATGTATGATTATGGTTTAAGCTTAATATTTATATATTATATTGCAAAAACGGTCATATGGCAACTATTTTTTCTTTTATTTTTGGAGATGATCACGATGAAAAAGTACGATGTAGGCATTATAGGCGCTACGGGAATGGTAGGTCAGAGATTTTCTCTGCTCCTTGCCGACCACCCTTGGTTTAACGTTACCGCTCTTGCGGCAAGCAGCAGAAGCGCCGGTAAAACCTTCGAAGAAGCAGTTTCTTCCCGTTGGGCTATGACCGACCCTATCCCCCAGAATCTTAAAGATATGGTTATCTACGATGCAGTAGAGGATATGGAAACCGTAGCGGGCAAGGTTGATTTCGTTTTCTGCGCAGTTGATATGAAGAAGGATGAAATCAAGGCTTTAGAGGAGGCCTATGCTAAGCTTGAGTGCCCCGTTGTTTCCAATAACAGCGCGCACCGCTTTACCCCCGATGTTCCTATGGTTATTCCCGAGATTAACGATAATCACCTTGATGTTATCGCTTCTCAGAGAGAGCGTCTTGGTACCAAGCGCGGCTTTATTGCCGTTAAATCCAACTGCTCGTTACAGAGCTATGTTCCCGCAATCTACCCCCTTGATAAGAAATTCGGCGTAGATAAGTGCCTTGTTTGTACATATCAGGCAATTTCGGGCGCAGGTAAAACCTTTGAGCGTTGGCCCGAGATGGTGGATAATGTTATCCCCTTCATCGGCGGCGAGGAGGAAAAGAGTGAGCGTGAGCCCCTTAAAATCTGGGGTGAGGTTAAGGATGGCGAAATTGCCCTTGCCGATAGTCCTAAGTTTACCGCTCAGTGCCTTAGAGTTCCTGTATCTGACGGTCATATGGCGGCAGTTTTCGTATCCTTTAAGAATAAGCCCTCCAAGGAAGAAATACTTAAGGTTTGGGAGGAGTTCTCGGGTGTTCCTCAGGAGCTTTCTCTCCCCCATGCACCCCGCCAGTTCCTTAACTACTTTACCGAAGATAATATGCCCCAGACCAAGCTTAACCGCAACCTTGAGGGCGGTATGGCAGTATCTGTTGGCAGACTCCGTGAGGATAGCCAATATGACTATAAGTTCGTTTGCCTCTCCCACAATACCTTAAGGGGCGCCGCAGGCGGAGCTGTTTTACTTGCTGAGCTTCTCTGCGCTAAGGGTTATATGGACTAAGTCCTATAAATAAAAATTCAATTGAAAGGGTTGTTCTTATGAAAAACAGAATTTTTACAGGCGCCGCTACCGCTTTGGTAACCCCTATGAACAGTGACGGAAGTGTAAATTTTGCAAGACTTACTACCCTTGTTGATGAGCAGATAAGAGGCGGTATTGATGCCCTTGTTATCTGCGGAACAACGGGTGAAAAATCAACCCTCAGATATGATGAACACGTTAAGGTTATAGAGGATTCGGTTAAGGCCGCCGCAGGCAGAGTTCCCATTATAGCGGGTACGGGTAGTAACGATACCGTTTATTCGGTTGAGCTTTGCGCCGATGCCGAGGCCGCAGGAGCCGATGCCTTTTTAATGGTGGCTCCCTATTACAACAAAACCTCTCAGGCAGGTCTTGTTGCCCACTATAACTACATTGCAGACCGTGTAAATAAGCCCATCATTCTTTATAATGTTCCCTCCCGCACGGGCGTTGCAATTAAGCCCGAAACCTATAAGGAGCTATCTGGGCACCCCAATATCGTTGCCACTAAAGAGGCTAACGGAGATTTATCATCAGTAGCGCAGACTAAGTATCTCTGCGGTGATGACCTTGATATTTATTCGGGCAATGATGACCAGACTATACCCATTATGTCCCTTGGAGGTATCGGAGTTATTTCGGTGCTTTCAAACATAGCTCCCAAGGTTATGCACGATATGTGTGAGGAGTATTTTAGGGGTAATATTGATGCCGCCCGAAAGCTTCAGCTTCAGCATACGGGACTTATCAATGCCCTTTTCAGTGATGTTAATCCCATACCCGTTAAAGAGGCTATGAATATGTTGGGGCTCTCGGTCGGTCCTTGCAGATTACCCCTATATCCTATGGCGGAAGCTGCAAAGGAAAACCTTAAAAATAAACTTATTGAATGCGGTCTTATGCCGTAAAGCGTAAATAATTTGGATGTGAAAATATGATTAAAATATTGCTTGTGGGCGCTCTTGGTATGATGGGCAAGAATGTTGCATCTTGTGTTGCGGGTGACGAGGATTGTCAGATTATCTGCGGAATTGATGTAAATAAAGCGGAGCTTTCCTTTCCCGTTTTCACCGATTTTGCCGATGTAAAGTCGAAGCCCGATGTGATTATTGATTTTTCCCACGTTTCAGTTCTTGATAGCATACTTAAGTATGCGACTGATAACAATATCCCCTGTGTGCTTGCTACTACGGGATATTCACCCGAGCAGGTAGAAAAAATCAAGGCCGCGGCCAAGGTTATTCCCGTTTTCTTTACTGCAAATATGTCCCTCGGGGTTAATCTTATCTGCTCACTTGCTAAGAAGGCGGCCGCATTTTTAGGCGGAGACTTTGATATTGAAATCATAGAAAAGCATCATAACCAGAAGCTTGACGCCCCCTCGGGTACCGCTCTTATGCTTGCAAATGCGGTTAATTCGCAGTTTAATGATAAATACAACTACGAATATGACCGCCACTCAAAAAGGCAAAAGAGACCTAAAAACGAGATTGGTATTCACTCTGTAAGAGGCGGCACCATTGTTGGCGAACACGATGTTGTTTTTGCAGGCTGTGATGAGGTTATAACCGTTTCCCACTCTGCCTATTCAAAGCAGGTTTTTGCCGCAGGCGCAGTTAAGGCGGCTAAGTTTATGGCGGGTAAGGACGCAGGTCTTTACGATATGAACCATATTTTAGGAATTGAATAGCATTTACAATAAATATCCCCCCGTATAACGGGGGGTATTTCATTTTCGGGCATAGCCCTAAACGATACTGGCTACGCACAAGTGCGCTTTAAGGTTGGCCTGCCAGCCATGC
>JAFTWW010000007.1 GCA_017465085.1 Clostridia bacterium
AAGAGCTGAGGACAGAGAGCTTTCAAAGAGCTTTGCCAGTCTATCGGCGAGCCTACTATACCCTCCGAAATAACATATAATCTTGAAGAAGCTAAAAGGCGGCAAAGGATATCGGTTATCCGGTAGTTCTGCGCCCCGCGTTTACTTTGGGCGGCACAGGCGGCGGCTTTGCTTACAATGAGGAGGAGCTTGTTGAGGTTGGTCTTAACGCATTTAAGCTTTCTCCTGTTCATCAGGTGCTTATTGAGAAGAGCGTTAAGGGCTATAAGGAAATTGAGTTCGAGGTTATGCGTGACTCTAACGATAAGGCAATAACCATCTGCGGTATGGAGAATATCGACCCTGTAGGTGTTCATACCGGTGACTCGATAGTTGTTGCTCCTATTATGACACTTAATGACCACGATTTAAAAATGCTTAACGACAGCGCGATAAAAATTATCCGCGAGCTTAAAATTGAGGGCGGCTGTAATGTTCAGTTTGCGCTTAATCCCGAAAGCAGCGAATACTATCTTATCGAGGTTAACCCCAGAGTTTCACGCTCTTCGGCACTTGCCTCCAAGGCGAGCGGATATCCTATTGCCAGAGTAACCGCTAAAATTGCCGTAGGTATGGCGCTTGAGGATATATCTATCGCTAACACTACTGCCGCATTTGAGCCGAGCCTTGATTATGTTGTTGCAAAGCTCCCGAGATTTCCATTTGATAAGTTTGCCTCTGCACCTAATGTTTTGGGTACCCAGATGAAGGCAACAGGTGAGGTTATGGGCATAGGCTCAAATCTTGAAGAATGCTTGCTGAAATCGGTTCGCTCACTTGAAATCGGAGCAGACCACTTCTATCTGCCTAAGTTTGACGGTAAAACTGAGGATGAGCTTTTATCTTATATTTCCGAGTTTAAGGACGATAACATCTTTGCTATAGCAGAGCTTATGCGCTTGGGTGTGAGCGTAGAGGAGCTTCATAAGGTAACAATGATAACGGACTACTTCTTAGATTCGGTTAAGAAAATAGTTGATATGGAAAGTACACTCGCAACCCATAAAAATGATATAGAAACTCTTAAAGCAGCCAAGAAAATGGGCTTCTCGGATAAGTTTATTGCCAAGCTCTGGAACTGTGACGAGATAGAGATTTTCAACACAAGAAAGCAGAAGAATATCTTCCCTGTATACAAAATGGTTGATACCTGCCATACAAATGCATATATTCCTTATTTCTATTCTTCCTATACGGATGAAAACGCATCTGTATTGACAGATAAGAAAAAGATAGTAGTTTTGGGTGCAGGTCCAATCCGTATCGGTCAGGGTGTTGAGTTTGACTATTCAACTGTTCACGCTGTAACAACTATTAAAAAATCCGGTTATGAGGCTATTATTATTAACAACAACCCTGAGACAGTTTCTACCGACTATACAACTGCGGACAAGCTGTATTTTGAACCGCTCACTCCCGAGGATGTTATGAACATAATCGAGTTTGAAAAGCCGGACGGTGTTATAGCTTCTCTCGGCGGTCAGACCGCCATTAACCTTGCCGAGCCGCTTATGAAGCGCGGAGTTAAGATAATCGGTACCGACTGCGAGGCTATTGAACGAGCTGAAAACAGAGACAGCTTTGAAAAAATTCTCGAAGAGCTTAATATTCCTCAGCCTCAGGGTAAGGCGGTTACAAGGATTGAGGACGGCATAAAAGCCGCTAACGAGATAGGTTATCCTGTGCTTGTTCGCCCGAGCTTTGTTTTGGGCGGCAGAGCTATGCAGATAGTTGCTAATGAAGCACAGTTAGTTAAATATCTCAAAACCGCTGTTGAAATTGATGAAGATAAGCCGGTATTGGTTGATAAATATATTCAGGGAAAAGAGGTTGAGGTTGACGCTATCTGCGACGGCCGCGATGTATTCGTTCCCGGAATTATGGAGCTTGTTGAGAGAACAGGTATCCACTCGGGCGACTCAATAAGCGTTTACCCCGCTTTCAGTATTTCGGATAAGGTTAAGGGTATAATTCTCCAATATGCTAAAAAGTTAGGCTTAGGTATCGGAATAGTAGGTCTTTACAATATCCAGTTTATTGTTGACAGCAGTGAGAATGTTTATATAATCGAGGTTAATCCGCGCTCTTCAAGAACGGTTCCGTTCCTTTCAAAGGCAACTGGCTACAGCCTTGCCGATATCGCAACCGAGGTTATTATGGGCAAATCACTAAAGGAGCAGGGCATATTTGATATCTACCCAACCGAGAAAAAGCGTTGGTATGTTAAGGTTCCGGTGTTCTCCTTTAACAAGATAAGAGGACTTGACGCTTACCTCTCTCCCGAAATGAAGTCCACAGGTTAGGCTATCGGTTATGACGATAAGCTCAACCGCGCTTTGTATAAGGCTTTGCAGGCTTCGGGTATGCATTTGCAGAATTACGGTACTGTTTTTGCAACTATTGCCGATAAGGATAAGGACGAGGCACTGCCTCTTATCAG
>JAFTWW010000038.1 GCA_017465085.1 Clostridia bacterium
CCGGAGGCACCATATATGCGGATTTAGCTCATCTGGTAGAGCGCCACCTTGCCAAGGTGGAGGTAGCGAGTTCGAGCCTCGTAATCCGCTCCATAGGGGCGCTGAAAAGCGCCCTTTATTTTCCCTAAAACTTTCTAAACTTAATAAGGCACCATAGCCAAGCGGTAAGGCAGAGGTCTGCAAAACCTTCATCCCCAGTTCGATTCTGGGTGGTGCCTCCAAAAAACTCTCGTTCTTCGGAACGAGAGTTTTTTTATCCAAGCCGACAGGCTTGGTATATCATCACGCGAAGCGTGTATTTTTGTCGGCTTGATGATATACAAAACTTCGTTTTGATGATATGCAATTCCTTGCGGAATTGATGATATACAACGGCTATGCCGTTGATTTTATTTGGATTTTGCAGTATAATTAATATAAAGGAAGTGAAGTCGTGCAAGAAGCTATTAAGCATTATTTAAATAAAGATATTATCAATAAATTGCGTTTGCAAAACGGTTGGAAAGAGTCTTGGCTGCTTACATTATCAGACGGTGAAAAGGTAGTGTTCCGTGCTAGTGAAGATTATACCGATTTTTTTGAAAGAGAACGATTCTTTTATAATACAGTAAACCAAAGTATCGGAAAAGTCTGCCCTCAAGTTTATGTGGTAGATGGCAGTTTACAGTTTAGTGAAAAGGCGTTTCAAATTTCTGAATATATACAAGGCGATAGTTTTAGAACTGTTTTAGAGTCGGCAGATGCTGATAAAAAAATGAAATTATATTATGAGCTTGGGCAAGCTACAGCTAAAATCAATCAAATTAAGGTTTCTTCTTTTGATGAGGAATTATTTAAAAGTCAGCCGTGGATATTGCACTATACTAATGAACTTATGAAGCCGCAACTTTTAAGAATTGTGGATAATAAACTTATTACTATAGAGCAAATTGAGCAGTTGTGCGAAAAATTAAGTGCACAAAGCCCTATTATGGAACATTCGCTTTTACATAGAGATATAAGACCGGATAATATTATTTGCAATGATGATAAAATGTTTGTGATTGATGCAGAAACTTGTGAACTTGGAGACCCGTTAAACGAACTTGCCCGTATTAATTTGCAGTGGCATTATTGGGAAAATTACGACAGTTTGTTAAATGGTTATAAAGAAGTCCTTAATGTTGATACAGAATGTGAAATGTTTTACTATTATCAACTCGAGCAATTAGCTGAGATTTTGGATATGCATCACAACCACGGTTGCATGAATTCTACAACACCCTACTTTAAAAATAAATTTAAACAAATTATTGATATGTTGTTATAAGTTTAAAGATAATCGGTTTTCAGGCACATTTTATTCGTGTCATTAAGTTCAAAACACCCAGAAAAAACTCTTGTTCGAAAAGAACAAGAGTTTTTTTAGTTATATTCGCCTTCGGCGAGTTATATTGCTTCGCAGTGATATTTGGACTTCGTCCAAGTGATATTCGCTTCGCGAGTGTTGGTGGCGAATATAATATCACTTTTGCCAAAGGCAAAAATATCACTATGCCGTAAGGCATAATATCACTCTGTGCGATAGCACAGAATATCACTAAAATTCTTGCCTTATTGCGCACATTGTGCTATTATAAGGAAAATAAGATGTGAAATACGGAAAAACTTTTTAAGGGGAAATTGGTTATGAATAAAATCATATTAAATCCTGATAAATATAACGGGAGTATTTTAAAGCTCGAAAATGATGCCAGATATCTAAATAAAAAAAGAGAAGAGTTACTCGAAAAGAGAAAAAAAGCAAAAAATAATAATATGAGAGACCTTCTTGGAATTTTAATGGTATTAACTATTCTTGGTTTTGCGGTATTTACAGCATTGTATTCGCCTTTAAGAGAATCTTTCTTCAACTTACTTCAGGTTGATATTAGTAGTGTATCTTTTAAAGAAGTTTCTTTTTGGCAGGTTGTTGAATTTATTGGAATGTGGAAGTTTATAGGCATATATTTGACCTTGATTGTAATGGAAGCTATTATTGTATCTATTGCTCTTCGCCAAGGCTTTTTCGAAACAATAGGAATTATGTTATTAGCCGGTTTATTTTCAATTAGTGTACTTATTTTGCCAGCGGGTATATATTTGTTATTTGTTGATATTAGTATAAATAATGGTCAAAAAAAAGAAGTTAAAAAAGAACTTGAACCTCTTGAAAAACGATTGGAAAAAGTGCAAAATACAATTAGCACTGAGAAAGAAAAGCAAGCAAACGAAACAAGATTGTTATATGAAAGCGAGACTATGTTTGAACATGGCGTTGCTGAAAATAACACCCAATTAATTTTAGAAGCAGCAAATATTGGAAACCCTAAAGCAATTAAATATCTTGAAAATAAAGAAAAGAACGAACGATTAAATCAGGGTAGAAAACTTTATCAAGAGGCAAAAAATTCTTCGCCTACAGATATGGAGTTAATGGAGAAGGCGGCAGAGTTGGGCGACCCCAATGCGATTTTTGAAATTGCCGAGTATTACTTCAAACAAACAGATACAGATTTGCTGACAAATTCAGAAAAGAGAAAACTGGAACAAAAAGCCGATAAATACTTAAAAAACGGCAATTTTAAAAAACACCCTGATGCAAGAATATTGCAAATAAACAGATTGATTGAAACTTCGAAAGAAGTGGATTATTATGGGCTTTTGGCGGAGGTCAGAAAACTCAAAAGGGAAGAGAAAATCTCACAAAAATACATAGATATGGCGGATGATATTATAAGAGTGCTTGTACGCCATTTCGATTATGAAGAAAAAGATATAAAGATAAATGCGGCAAGTTATAATATTGATAATCCGGCCGAATTTATGAAAAACACACAAGCGATTATCGATAAACAACTCGGTATAAACCGGTCAAGTGCACCGGACGGAGCGTTTGTGCCGCGTATAGACGTATCGGATATGTAAAAATTAAATAAACCTCAGTTTTCAGGCACATTAAATTCGTGTCATTAAGTTCAAACTACCCAAAAAAGCAGGGACTACTTCGGTAGTCCCTGTTTTTTTGAAGCCACTATCAGCAAACCAAACTGTCGTCTGACCTACATAAACCTTAAAATTTTATGAAACTAACGGGTCAGACTCCAGTTCGCATTTGCGACGAAGGCAATGTTTGCTCGCAAGGACATTGCCAAGGAGCTAAAATCTTCGCCTTGCGAAATTCTGCGGTGGGATTTTTGGGAAGTAATAAGTAAGAAGTAATAGGTAATAAGTATGGTGTGGCTTCGCCACGAATATATAACAATGCTTCGCATTGATTTGTTTCCGCTTTTATGCTATGGTTGAGTTACAATAGGGACAAAAAATATTATAAATAGTTGTAAAAACTCGAAAAGTGTGATATAATTCCTTTGTCACACAAAATTTAATTAACAAGCAATTTGAGAAATCTCTCTATTTTTATAGGGAGTTTATACCTATTGCTTATTTGGGAATAATGAATTTGGTAAAAATGCAAATTCCACTTCCCAAGTAAGAAGAGTTTTCTCTCCGCTTGTTAAGTTTTGTGTGACAACAATCGGGGTTTGCGTTTTTCGGTGCGATGACTTCGGTTGTCGCACTTTTTTATTTTAGGAGATGTTTTAATGTTTAAGGAATTGTTAAAAAGGACGGATTGTGCAAGTATCGTAGAATTTATTATGAACGGCGGTGAATTAGTAGAATTGCCCAAAGATCAAACCAATGAAGAAAGAATAAAGGAAGCGTACGCTGAAATATATAATTTTATAGAAGCCAATTTTAAAGAAGAAAGTCGTGATGAAAAAACAGACAATTTAACTTCTGCTATATGCGTCTTGGAATCCTCGTATTTTGAATTGGGTTTACTTTCGGGCATAAAATTTGGAACTCAACTTCAAAAGAAGATGCTGGAAATACTATAATTTCTCTATATTTAGTTTGGTGAAAAAAGAAATTCAAAAAATAATAATGCGTATTCAGAATTTTAATCAAGGCAGGAATAACCGCCATACCATACTTTGAATTCGCCTTGTAAAACAAGAAAAAGTATGGTATGCTTTCTAATATAAAAGTATGATTTTTGTCATACCATCAAAAATAGAGTTATCTCGCATATACGGGATAACTCTATTCTCATATATATCTTGAAAAACCTAATAGAAAATGCTATATTAAATTTAAGAAAATGCTTGTTATTATGCGGAATTTACAACTTGTGAAAATCATTTCCTCAAGTTGAAGTAAAGCCGAGGTGGATTTGCCAAAGCGCCCCCTTGCCTAAAGGGGAGAGGGCCGCGCGTAAGCGTGGCGAGGGGATAAAAAGACGGAGGGATAGAGTACTACGGGACGTAAACATAACACAAAACTAACGGAAAACGCAAAATCTTTGCGTAAGAATATGACTAAAGAAGAACGACACTTGTGGTACGATTTTTTACGTTCATATCCCATACGATTTTTGCGACAAAAGGTTATAGATAATTATATTGTTGATTTCTATTGTCATGAAGCAAGAATTATAATCGAACTTGATGGTTCACAGCATTATGAGGAAAAGGGTTTACTAAAAGATAAAATCAGAACAGAAAAAATAGAAAGCAGAAACTTGACAGTAATTCATATACCGAATAATGAAGTCAATAAAAACTTTAGAGGGGTTTGTGAATATATTGATTTATTTGTAAAAGAATCCCTCCACCAACCTGACGGTTGGTCCCCCTCCCTTTAGGCAAGGGAGGCTAAATTTGTTCCTAATTGGGCACAAGCATATACTACACATAGGCGGTGATGCAATGAACAGAATTACTAAACACAATTTTTTAAGTGAAAAAACTAAACTGAATTTCAAAACAATAATTTCGGGCGCGGCCTTTATAATTCTTTTGGCTTTAGAAATTTGGTTACATACAGACAATAAAATTACTTTTTTCATTATTTTTGGTGTAATTCTTTTTATAATACTTGCCGTATCTATTCTTGATATTGTTTTAAAGTATAAAACTAAACATTTGCCTTCGCCTTATTATATTGTTGAAGATACATTTATTCACGTTCGCGAAAAGGAAGAAATACACGTAAAACACGCCAATAGAATATACTATACCGTAAAATTTTCAAAGCGCGGTGAATACGTATATTATGCATCTGCTCGGTGGAAAAATCGCGAAAAGGATGATGCTGATTATTCGTGCATATTCTTTTCAAAATCGGGTGATGAGTTTTATCTTGTGATATCCGAACATAATGGAAAAATTTGCAGGTGTTATAACAAAAAGTATTTTGTGTTATGTGAGGAAGATTTTGTTTTCATTGACGGGAAATACTATCCTAAAAAGAATTGAAGATATAATCTCTTTGGTTTAGCCAAAGAGATTTGTCACAAAATACTAATTTAGTGACTTTTATAATAGGAAGATAATATAAATAACCCAAGGCGGTGATGGTATGAAGAGAGTTATATCTGTTATTCTGATAGTCTTTAATATAATATGTCTTTCGGGCTGTTCATCATCTATGCACGGTGATGTAAAGTACCCACCCGATAAAACCGACAATGCCATTGTTTATAAAGATGTTAAATATAACTACCTTGATGAAATAGATTTTGATATACATAATACCGAAGAAGACATTAAACTCGGTTATCAAAATACATTCAAGGGTTATAGGGGATTCTTTTCGGAAACAACTGAAAATCCAATTTATATATTTATAAGTCGTCGCGTGGGCGATTTTGATATGGCGCTATATATCAGAGAGGACTATGATTACAAGTCGAAAACTTTAGTGCTGGAAAATACAACCGATCAAATCGTTTACTCGGACGCATTTATTAAAATGGATTCTGAACTTGAACCTGTTAGTTGGGACGAATATTTTTACATCTCGTTATATTTTGAAGATTGTCCCAGGCTGAAAATCAAGGAAGATATATATTTTACTGAAGGTATATATTATTATATAAATAACGGCCAAAGGTATATGCTTTCCGATCAGTTGTTGGATATTTTGCGAAAGAACAATATCATTATATAAAAGTCTTGTTTTCAGGCATAAATCATTCGTGTTGATTACATCTAATGCTTCGCATTGATTTATTTCCGCATTTATGCTATACTACACATAGGCGGTGATGATATGAAAAGAGTAGTATCCTTTTTATTATGTTTTGTTATTTGCTTTTATTTTGTAGGATGCAAAAGCGTCCAAAAGCAAAACGAGGAAGCAAGGGAAGCTTTAATGGAGGTTTTTAATAAGGAGAGGAGTTTTCTTATTAAAAACGAATATACGGGGAAAACCACCGAGGAAAGCTTGGAAAAATATCGCTTCCCCACGGAATATAGCGCTGTGAACGCCTTTGTCCCCGATGGTTATACCTTCGTAGATTTCGATGGTGACGGCATAGAAGAAATGATGATCATAAGCGCAGAACTTAAATTTTTCCTTGTATTAAGATATGAGGAAACGGCGATCCGCGGATATATTATCGAAAGAATTTCCATTCAAACGGTTAAAACTGATGGCACATTTTCTTTTTGGCAGTATACCGATATGGATTATAATACGGTGTGCAAAGTTTCCTTCGATGGCGAAGATCACAATATATCCTATCTCGCGCTTATCAACGGAGAAAAGGATGAATATTTATTAAATGATAAACCCGAGCAAAGAGAGAAAATAGAAGAATATATTTCCGATTGGGAGAAAAATACCACAAGATCGGAATGGACTTTTGATAGATAATCCCTTAAGTAAATGATATGGGCCGTTGTTTAATAACGGCCCTTTTAGGTTGGTTTGGTTAGCGCCCTGACCTAAAATCGAAAGTTTTCGGGCGGAAATCATATTGATTATACATATATCTTAATTTATAATTCAAATATGATTACGTCTTGCAGGCGGTGGAATTATGAAAAACGTTTCGGAGCTCGATACTAATTTTAAGATAAATACGGCGATAGATAAGGGCGATATTAAGTTTTACAATATCGATACTCCCCCTTTTAAGCTATACGGCGTTTTCCGAGAGAACGGAAAATATCGCAGAATGCCCGAGAGCGTTGCTAAAGCCGTTAGCAGCGGAGTATTCGCCCTGCATACCAATACAGCGGGGGGCAGGGTACGTTTTAAGACCGATAGCCCCTATATTGCCATATATGCTAAAATGTCTGGCATAGGCAAGATGCCGCATTTTGCTCTTACGGGCTCGGCGGGCTTCGATATGTATAGCGAGAACGGTGGATACAGGCATATCAAAACCTTTGCTCCGCCCTTTGATATTAAGGATGGTTATGAATCCCTTGCGGATTTTGGCTTTTCACATCTAAGGGAGATCACCGTAAATTTCCCCCTTTACAGCGGCGTTGATGAATTATATATAGGCGTAAGTGAGGCCGCCCGTATTTATGAGCCCGAGCCATATAAGCTCCAAAAACCTATGGTTTTCTACGGCTCCTCTATTACCCAGGGCGGATGCGCTTCAAGGCCGGGAAGCTGTTATGAAGGTATTATTTCCCGAAGATTTCACAGCGATTATATAAATCTCGGCTTTTCGGGCAATGCTTTGGCAGAGGAGGAAATGGCCCATTATATAAAGGGGCTGGATATGTCGGCGTTTATATATGATTATGACCACAACGCCCCCGATAATGAGCACCTGCTTAAAACCCACGAGAGAATGTTCAGAATAATCCGCGAGGCAAACCCCGAGCTGCCTGTTATAATAATGTCAAGACCTAAATATCATCTTGCTAAGGGCGAATTGCAAAGGCTTGCAATTATTAAAGCTACCTATGATAACGCTAAGAAAAGCGGGGATAAAAACGTTTACCTTTTGGATGGCAGGGCGTTGATGGCGCAAACGGAGGATGAGGGTACGGTGGATACCCTGCATCCCACCGATCTGGGCTTTGCGTCAATGGCAAAGGCCTTAGGCGATGTTTTGGAAGAATTAAATATATGATATAAAAAATAAGCCGTGAATTTCACGGCTTATTTTTGTATAGCGGGGTTATTAGTCCTATCGAGTAGATAATCAACGCTTACATTATAATAATTTGCTAATTTAATTAAAACATCTGCAGTTAAAGAAATAACGCCAGTTTCATATTGCGAGTATGTGTTTTGCGATACATTTAGGTATTTTGCGATATCCTTTTGTTTTATATCTTTATCCTCTCTTATGCCCCTAAGATTTTTGAACTGCATAATAATCACCTCAATAATTATTATGCAATATCTGTAATAAAGATATTGACATTTATCTGTAATACAGATATAATATGGGATATAAAACATAAAGGAGATAAAATTATGAAAAAATGGTTAATAGCTGTAATTGTGCTGATATTAGGCGTTGCGGTCTTAGCGAATTTAGGTGAGGATGAAGAAACACCTGTAAAAACAAACTCTGAGAACTCACAGGTTACAGAGAGCAATAGCGCTCAGGAAGAAAATGATAATAGTGATGAGTACTATTATGTAGGGGATTATGGTGTCAAAATTAAGGGCGTAGAAATTGTAGAAGATAGCATCAGTAAATGCGCAATTGTAACATATGAATTCAAAAACAATTCAAAAAATCCACAGTCCTTTAACTATGCTTTTTCTGCACATGCATATCAAGGTGGCGTGGAATTGAACAATCCTGAACTGAGGTATGTTGATTCACTTACCGAGTATAATGATACGGCAGGAACGAATATAAAGGGTGGCGTATCAATAGAGGTGGATGAAGCATACAGATTAATAGATGAAGCATCGGAAGTAGAAATTGTTGTTGGGAATAGTATGATGAGCTTAGCAGGTGCAGAACCCTTAACGCAAATATTTTCAATTGCGCAAGAGCAAGAGTAAATAGTATTATTCCAATTGACTTTTTAGTAGTAAATGGTATAATTAACCTGTACCGTATAAGTACAGAAAAGAGGAGAGATTATCATGAAGAAAATTTTAGCATTACTTATGGCAATTACCCTTTTATTCTCACTTTGCGCTTGTAAAAAGGATAGCGGAGCCCTATCCAACAATGAATCTGATGTAACCGAAACCGTAGAATTTGTTAAGCCCGAAAACTATGCAAGTGTTGTGGTTATGAAGATCAATCCCGAGTTCGAGCTTTATCTCGATGATAGCAATTCTGTTTTGGCAATCAATGCGCTTAACGCGGATGCAAAATCCTTTAAGGACCAGATTGATTTAACCGATAAGGGATTTGAAAAGGTTATAAGATCAATTTTAGCGTTATCCTGCGAAAAGGGCTTCGTTAAGGCGGCGGCTGATATAAGCTTTGAGGCAACCGCCAATAAGGCAGCGGCCGATGTTTCGGATGTTCTTTCAAAGGCATCTGCGGCGGTTAAGGGCGAGGCAATCAATCTTAACATAACCGTTAATGTTACTATAGTAGGTGAGGAAAAAGAGGAAACCTCCTCAAAACAGGAAACCTCATCTAAGCAGGAGACATCATCTAAGCAGGAAACCTCCTCGAAACAAGAAACCTCCTCAAATCAGGAGACCTCTTCCACACAGGATACATCTAAGACAGAAACTACCCCTGCTCCTACGGCGCCCACCGTGGTTAATCCTAAAACTCATCTTAAAAAGGGTGAGGAATATGTATCTAAAAATGTCTGGAGAGAGGATGATACTTATTTAGCCGCAGGCGGAGTATGTGTTGATGATGATGAAATAATTATTTTGCTTACTGCAAATTTTGCTCCCGAGGGTCACGACCCCAATATGTCTACTGATAGAACACCAATGGTATATGAGGGCAAAAATTATTACCGCTACGGAGCAGGTCAGACACCATGCTATTATGAGCTTACAGATACGGAAATAATTATTAAGAATACCGTATGGAGCGAGGAAGAGAAGACAACCGCTAAATTGGTTATTTTATCCGATGGAACATTAAAGGTAACCTATGTTGATGCTGATGAGAATCGGAGATTTAAGGTTGGCGAAATTCTTTCAATAGAGTGGAATTATCTTAAATAAATTAAAACACAGGAAAAACCACGATGAATTTCATCGTGGTTTTTATCATCCTTATGAGAAGCAGCCTTCTTCCAAAGGCTCTTTTTTAATATCAGTTCGTATTTACTGAGAAATATTTTACAGCGGCTGCTACCGAGGTTAATAAAAGGGTGAAGAAGAAGAGTAGAACGCCGAAAATTATTGCGCCTATAATGCTTGTTGCGGCAAATCCTACGCCCAAGAGAATGAGGGCTGTAGCAATAGTTCCCAGAACTCCAACGAGAAAAGCTATAAGAATAAGCCGTAAGCATACTTGGTTATAAGCGGCGCCTGTGCGGGAAGATACTAAAAGGGCAATGGCAAGAAAACCCACCGCAATACCAAAGAGCACCCAATAGAATACAGGGGCAACGGTAATAACTGCGGTATATAAAAGAACGGCAGCAATAACGCCTACCGCTATGCTCGTAATCACAGATAGACCGATACAGTTGCATTTGTTTATAAGGTTAGACATCCTTTCACCTCCTGCTACATTATATGCCCGAGGGATAAAAAAATAAATTAACTTTTTTGTTAAAAAAGGGTTGACAAAATTTTACATGGAGCATATAATAGTATAAGGTTAGTCAAGGCTAACCGAGTTTTTTAGACCACAGTTAGCCTATGCTAATCAAGTTTTTAAGCGGTGATTGATATGACTTTGATAGAGGCTCAAGAGGGCAAGGAATATATTATTAAGAGCATCGAAATCGAGGATGATGAGGAGCTTGTTTCCTTTTTGTTCTCCCTCGGCTGTTACAGCGGCGAGGCTATAACCGTTGTAGCTCACAAAAAGAACAGCTTAATGGTTTCCATAAAGGATGCAAGATATAATATTGATAGTCAATTAGCCGAATCAATAATCATATAATTAAATAAAAAACGGTCTTGGGGCTGTTTTTTAATACATACCAGTTAGCCGTTGCTAACCAAAATACAAAAGCAAAATGCAGGAGGAAAACCTATGAGAATCGCGCTTACAGGTAACCCTAACTCAGGTAAGACCACCATGTTCAACGCCCTTACGGGCAGAAACGAAAAGGTGGGCAACTGGGCAGGTGTTACGGTAGAAAAGAAGGAACACACAATCAAAAAGGCTTATTATGATGGCGAGGAAAAGCTGATTGCGGTTGACCTGCCGGGTGCCTACTCAATGTCACCCTTTACAAGTGAGGAGAGTATTACAAGCTCCTATGTTAAGAAGGAAAACCCCGATGTTATTATAAATATCGTGGATGCTACCAATTTAAGCCGTAGCCTTTTCTTCACCACCCAGCTTTTAGAATTGGGTATCCCCGTTGTAGTTGCTCTTAATAAGAGCGATATCAATGAGAAAAAGCAAACTGTTATTGATGAGGCGGCATTATCCGAGAAATTAGGCTGCCCTGTAGTAGAAACCGTTTCCACATCCCACGATGGCTTAAAGGCAGTGGTAGAGAGCGCGGTAGAGCAGGTAGGTAAGGAGCAGAAGGCGCCTTACATACAGGAAGAAATAAACCTTATGGATAAAAAAGCGGTTGTTGCCGCCGACCGCAAGCGTTTCGAGTTTGTAAACGGAATTGTAGCTCAGGTTGAAACCCGCAAGGTGCTTACAAAGGATAAAAACTTTGGCGATGCCATAGATGCGGTTCTTACAAACAAATGGCTCGGTATTCCGATTTTTGCCGTTGTTATGTGGCTTGTCTTCCAGATTTCTCAGGCCTGGGTTGGCCCCTTCTTTGCTGATACCTTAGTAGCGTGGCTTGAAGCATTCCAAGGATGGATTGGTGGATTTATAACCAATCCCTTAATATCTGCATTACTTGTTGATGGCGTTATCGGCGGAGTTATCGCCGTTATCGGCTTCCTGCCCTTAGTTATGGTAATGTATTTCCTTATTGCCCTTCTTGAAGACTGCGGCTATATGTCCCGCGTGGCAGTAGTGCTTGACCCCATTTTTAAGAGGGTTGGTCTTTCGGGCAAATCGGTAATACCCTTTGTTATTACCATCGGCTGTGCCGTACCCGGTATTATGGCAAGTAGAACTATCCGCAATGAGCGTGAGCGCAGGGCTACCGCTATGCTTGCGCCATTTATGCCATGCGGCGCCAAGATTCCCGTAATAGCTCTTTTTGCAGGCGCTTTCTTCGGTAATAAGGGTTGGGTAAGCACAGTTTGCTACCTTGCAGGCATCCTTCTTATCTTCCTTGGTGCACTGCTCGTAAATAAGGTTGCAGGCCACAAGGTTCGCAAGTCCTTCTTTATTATTGAGCTTCCCGAATATAAGGTACCTTCACTTTGGGGCGCATTTAAGTCTATGTGCTCAAGAGGCTGGGCATATATCGTTAAGGCGGCTACCATTATTCTTCTTTGCAATACTGCAGTTCAGATTATGCAGACATTTACCTGGAAATTCACCGAAGCAAATGAGGCTGCAAGCGATTCCATTCTTGCTTCTATTGCAGGTCCCTTCGCATATCTCTTAGTGCCCATCGTTGGCGTTCTTTCCTGGCAGCTTGCCGCCGCCGCAGTTACGGGCTTTATCGCAAAGGAAAACGTTGTTGGAACCTTGGCGGTTTGCTTCTCCATTACCAACTTTATCGATACCGAGGAGCTGGCTTTAATGGGTGGTGCTAACGAGGTTGCCGCTGTTATGGGTCTTACCAAGGCAGCAGCCCTTGCCTACCTTATGTTTAACCTCTATACTCCTCCTTGCTTTGCCGCTATCGGCGCTATGAACGCTGAGATGAAGAGTGCAAAGTGGCTTTGGGGCGGAATAGGTCTCCAGCTTGGAGTTGGCTATACGGTTGCATATTTTGTATACACAATAGGCACCCTTATTGCTGGTGAAACCCTCAATGTAGGCGCCGCTGTTGCAGGTCTTATTGCGGTACTTTGCATGGCGGGTATCGTGATTGCTCTGATTATTAAGAGTGATAAAAAATTAAAGGCCGAATATGCCGAAAAGCAGTTGGCTAAGGCCGCAAAATAAGAGGTTTTTATGGGAGATTATATAGCTTTAATTGTTTTGGTAGTAATAATTGCTGCCGCCGCAGTTTATGTTATAAGGCAGAAGAAAAAAGGTGTTAAGTGCATCGGCTGTTCTGCTTGCTCAAATTGTAACAGCAAGGACAAAAAAGGCTCCTGCTGTGGCTGTAATCAAGAAAAAGACCACTGAAAATAATATAAAACAAAGGGACCTGACCGTAATCGGTCAGGTCCCTTTGTTTATGAGTCGGTCGATAAGCCGAGTTCTGTCGCGCACGGTTATCTATCTTGGTATCAGGTCGCCCTGATACTCCAGCCGCTTTTCGTGGCACATCGGGCAAATGTATAGCCACATTCAGCGTTGCTCCGAATAGGGTTTACAGGGCCGTTATGTCTCCATAACGCCGGTGAGCTCTTACCTCGCCTTTCCACCCTTACCTTGAAAACAAGGCGGTATATCTCTGTTGCACTATCCCTAAGGTCACCCTCGGCAGCCGTTAACTGCTATTCTGCCCTGCGGGGCTCGGACTTTCCTCATATTCCAAACGGAATACGCAACCGTGTAACCGACTCACAGCAGTAGTATAGCATAAAAAGTCTTTTGTGTCAAAATGAACTTAAAAAGAATAGTATGGTTTGGATGATTGGAGGCTTTTTATGGAAAACACATTTGAAAAATATTTTTTGGCGGCAAATTCCTGCGAGGGCTTTTGCGAGCATTTTACCGATTGTTATTCCCTTAAAAAAGGTTGGAGGGCTTATATCATAAAAGGGGGCCCCGGCACGGGAAAATCCTCTTTTATGAAATATGTGGCCCTTAAGGCTAAGGATAGGGGAATGAGGGTAAAGCTTTGTGTTTGCTCTTCTGATCCGAATTCCCTTGACGCCATTATAATTGAGGATATAAAAACCGTTATTTTGGACGGTACCGCGCCTCATATAGTAGAGCCGAAAAATCCTGGGGTTTGTGAAGAAATACTTAACTTAGGTCAGTTTTGGGACGGTGATATTTTAAGGCATAATAAGGAAAGAATTTGCGAGATAGTAGATAAAAATAAAAGTCTACATAAATTGGCATCAAAATATCTCTATGCCTGCGGAGAGCTTATAAGGGATAACCTTAAGCTTTCAAAGGGTATAACCGATAGGGAAAAGGTATTAAAATTTACCCAAAATCTATGCAAAAAATATATACCCGCTAAAAGCGGGGAAGGTAGCGAGTGGATGAGATTCGTAGGCGGTGTAACCCCCGTAGGAGTGGTTTCTTACCTTGATAATCTTTCGAAATTTTACAAGAAAAAGATTATAATTGAGGATAAATACGGCGGAGCCTCGGGGCTTATGATGGAGAAAATAAGGGAACATGCCATTGAAAGCGGATATGAAATCATAACCCTTAAAAATCCGTTTTTACCGAGTGAGCTTACCGACCATATCCTTATCCCCCAGCTTTCCTTAATGTTCGCCACAGAAAACGAATACAATCACATAAAAAGTGATGAGCGGCGTATTCACAACCGCAGATTTTGCGAGGTGAGCGCTAAAAAGCAGTATAGGGGCCGCTTCCTTTTTAACAGCTCGGTGGCAAGGCAACTGCTTGTAAGCGCCTGCGAAACTTTAGGTCTTGCAAAGAAGGAGCACGACCGCCTCGAACGGTATTATATAAAGGCTATGGATTTTGAGGCGCTTACCGATTATGCAACAAGGATTACCGAAAAAATATTATCAGAGTAATAAAAAGGGCGGGGATCCGCCCTTTTATATATAATATTTATATATAAATTAGTTGCACTAGAGATTAAAATGTGGTAATATAAAATGAATTACTTTAATCTTTTGGGGAAGGAAGGGGCTATAAATGTCTGATAACCGAGCCATCGGAATATTTGATTCAGGCCTTGGCGGTCTTACCGTTGCAAAGGAAATAGTAAAGCTTTTGCCCGAAGAGAATATAGTTTATTTCGGTGATACGGGCAGGGTGCCTTACGGTACCCGAAGCCACGATACCATAAAAAAGTATGCGGCGCAGGATGAAAGATTTTTACTCAGTAAGGATGTAAAGATAATCGTTGCCGCCTGCGGCACCGTTTCATCGGTTGCAGGTGAAAACGAAAAAAGCCTTCCCGTACCCTTTGTTGAGGTGGTTTCCCACTCGGTAAGGGCGGCGGTAAAGGCTACTAAAAATAAAAAAATAGGTGTTCTTGCAACCCCCGCTACCATTAAAAGCGGCTCTCATAAAAGGCAGATTTTAGAAATTATGCCCGATGCTGTGGTGGTGGAAAACAGCGCAAACCTTCTGGTCCCTTTGGTTGAGGCAGGCTGGATTGATGAAAAGGATAGCGTGGTGCTCGAAACGGTGCGAAGATACCTTGAGCCTATGAAGGAGCAGGGCGTTGATACCCTCATTTTAGGCTGTACCCATTTTCCCGTACTAGCCCCCGTTATATCAAAGGTTTTGGGTGAGGGCGTAACCCTTATAAATATGGGCGCCTCCACCGCTTATGCGGTAAAAGAACTTTTGGAGAAAAATGATGCTCTTAACGATGGATGCAAAGCCCCCGAAAAGCTCTTCTTTGTGAGCGATAAAACCCAAACCTTTAAGGAAACTGCGGCGGTACTTTTAGGCGAGAGGGAAGAACTCATAATCGAACAGGTGGATATAAACAGGGTATGAAGGATGTTTTAATTAAGATAAAAAGCACTCAGGGCTTAGGCGAACAAAAGGAAAAGATCGAGCTTGATACCTTGGGAAAGCTTAAAGTGGAGGAAGGCGCCGTATCCCTTTCCTATGATGAAAGCGAGCTGTTCGGCGCCAAGGTTAAAACCTTACTTACGGTAGGCGAAAATACCGCCGTTATGGAGAGAACGGGCGAATATAAATCAAAGCTCGTCATCAAAAAAGGCGAACGGAACAACTGCTTTTACAGCACCCCCCACGGCGAGCTTGTAATAGGCATTTTCGGCGAGGAAATAAAGAGTAGATTCGGGGATAGAGGCGGAGAAATTTATCTTGCATATACCCTCGATTCAAATCTTCAGCCCATAAGTAAAAATACAGTGGAAATCACAGTAAGAAAGGCAGAAATGTAATGTCAGTTATAGTAGCAAAAGCAAAGGAAGAAATTAAAAATATTATATATTCGGCGGCCGAAAAGGCTTTAGAGGGAGCCAACGTGAGCGTAGGCGACCTTCCCGAGTTCGTTATAGAGGTGCCCTCTAACCGCGACCACGGTGATTATGCCGTAAATGCGGCGCTTGTGTGGGCAAGAGCCTTCAAAAAGGCGCCCCGTATGATAGCCGAAGCCCTAATGGAAAATGCCGATTTTAAGGATAGCTATATCGAAAAATATGAGATAGCAGGTCCCGGCTTTATCAACCTATTCCTTTCGGACAAGTATTACGCCGATATCGTTAAGGATGTTAGCCTTAAGGGTGAGGATTACGGCAAAAGCGATTTCGGCAAGGGTGAAAGAATGCTTGTTGAGTTCGTTTCCGCCAACCCCACGGGCCCTATGCATATCGGCAACGCCAGAGGCGGCGCCCTCGGTGATTGCTTAGCCGCAGTTTTATCTGCCGCAGGCTACCAGACCGAAAGGGAATTTTATATAAACGATGCGGGTAATCAGATAAATAAGTTTGGCCTTTCCTTAGACCTCAGATATCAGCAAATTTATAAGAACAATGTGGAGATGCCCGAGGATTCCTATCACGGTGATGATATCGTGGCTCACGCCAAGGCCTTTGCTGAAAAATACGGCGATAGCTTTATGGAAAAGAGCGAGGAAGAGCGCAGAGCCGCCCTTGTTGAGTTTGCGCTTCCCAAAAATATTCAAGGCCTTCATGATGACCTGATGAAATACAGAATTGAGTATAACACCTGGTTTAAGGAGAGCACCCTTCATAATTCGGGTGAAACCACAAGAATTATCGAGCTTCTTAAAGAAAGCGGCCACACCTATGAGGAGGAGGGAGCCCTTTGGTTTAAGGCTACCGATTTCGGTTGCGATAAGGATTTTGTGTTAGTGCGCGCCAACGGTGTTCCCACCTATGTTGTTCCCGATATTGCTTATCACTACAATAAATTAGTAGTTCGCGGCTTCGATAAGGCCATAGATATTTTGGGCGCTGACCACCACGGCTATGTGCCCCGTCTTAAAGCGGCGCTCACCGCTTTAGGCGTAGATGCAGACCGCCTTGATGTAGTTCTTATGCAGATGGTAAGGCTTGTTCGTGATGGCGAGGTTATCAAGGCATCAAAGCGTTCGGGTAAAGCGATTACCCTTGTAACCCTTTTGGATGAGGTGCCCATTGATGCGGCGAGATTCTTCTTTAATCTGAGAGAGCCTAACAGCCACTTTGATTTTGACCTTGACCTTGCAGTCAGCGAGACCTCTAGTAATCCCGTTTATTACGTTCAGTATGCCTATGCGCGTATTTGCAGTATTATCCGCAATCTTGAGGCAGAGGGCATAAAAATGAGGGAGTGCAATGAAGAGGAACTTAAACTCTTAAAGCTTCCTGAGGAAAGAGAGCTGATACTTCACTTAGCCGCTCTTACTGATGAAATAGTTCAGTCGGCAAAAGCTTACGACCCCGCCCGCCTTACCCATTATGTAACCGAGCTTGCAACCAAGTTTCATAAGTTCTACGGCGCCTGCAGGGTTAAATGTGAGGATGAATCACTCTGTCAGGCAAGACTGAATCTTGTAAGCGATGTTGCCATTGTTATTAAAAACGTGCTTACAATGATGAAGATAACGGCGCCTGAGAAGATGTAAATTTTATGTAGCCCCAAGTTTCTCTAAAGGTTTGGGAGACTGAAAAGGAGACAGAGGTAGTGCGAGAAAAAGAATTTGATGTCTTGGCACCTGTTGATAATAAAAATTTACTGTCACGCGCTTTTTGGATTATCGGCAGTATTGTATCTATGGTGTTGTTGGCTGTTTCATTTTGCGTTGAAAGCGCTGTTTTGTCTGTGCTTGATGTGATTTTGCCTGTGGGCATCATTCTTTACGGACTTATAAAACTCGAAAAGTTCCCTATTTATTATTATATCCCTTGCTTAAGCGGACTTTATCCGATAATTTGGTTGCTTGTTATTGATAACCGTGATTATAGTAAAGAGGTGCTCGGAACGCCGACTGCTCCTTTCGTGGTTGCTACTACATTTATTGCATGTGCTGCAGTTTTGCTTGTGCTTTTCAATTTTTGCATATTTCCGCGACATATTTCTCTGATAAAAGAAAAAGCAAATAAAGTTAGCAGAATTTTAAGATTAGATATAGCCATTTTATGCTTATCGCTGTTTGCAATTTTAGGCGCGCAAATTTTGAATCTGAATGCTATTTGTGATAAACCGTATAAAACCGAATGGGTTTGTTTGCAGGAAATTAGGCATTTAAAAAATAAAACCAGTGTTTATTATATGAAACAGGATTCTGACTATCAATATACAATCAATTTTAATGATTACGAGATGATTCAAACTTATAATTGGTTATATACTGATGAGAACGGAAATGAAGTTTTTCAAATAGAATATGGCAACGGCGCGCTGGGCATACCGTGGCGCCGCATAGTATAGAACAGATAGTTTTAGCGAGGTGCTTAAAAATGAAAATGGATAACCGCAATTTAACAATGCTGATGGATCTATATGAGCTTACAATGTCTAACGGCATTTTTGAAAGCGAGTATAGAGATACAATTACCTATTTCGATATGTTCTTTCGCCGTGTTCCCGATGAGGGAGGCTACGCCATTATGGCGGGTATTGAGCAGCTTATTGAGTATTTTAATAATCTTCATTTTGATAATGAGGATATAGAATATTTAAGAGGCTTAAATCTTTTCTCAAAGGAATTTATCGATTATCTTGCCGATTTTAAGTTTGTGTGCGATGTGTGGGCAGTGCCCGAGGGAACGCCCATTTTCCCGCAGGAACCCATACTTACCGTAAGGGGTCCCGCCATTCAGGCTATGATGGTGGAAACTATGATTCTGCTTACCATCAATCATCAGTCTCTTATAGCAACTAAATCGAACCGTATCGTAAGAGCGGCGGCAGGAAGGCCTGTTCTTGAGTTCGGCGCCCGCAGAGCGCAGGGCGCGGATGCCGCTTATTACGGCGCCAGAGCCGCCATAATCGGCGGTTGCGCAGGCACCTCTGATGTTAAAACTGCCAAGGATTTCGGCGTAATGGCATCGGGTACTATGGCGCATAGCTGGGTACAGCTTTTTGAGGATGAATATTCGGCCTTTAAGGCGTATGCCGAGGCCTATCCCGATAGCTGCCTTTTGCTCATTGATACCTATAATGTTCTTAAATCGGGTGTGCCCAATGCCATCAAGGTTTTCGATGAGGTATTAAAGCCTATGGGTAAGCGACCTAAGGGTGTTAGAATTGATAGCGGCGATATAACCTATCTTTCCAATAAGGTCCGCGAGATGCTTGATGCGGCGGGCTATGAGGATTGCAGTATCTGCGTTTCAAACTCCCTTGATGAATATCTTATCCGCGATATGCTCTTCCAGGGCGCTAAGGTGGATAGCTTTGGTGTGGGTGAGAGGCTTATTACCGCTTCAAGTGAAGCTGTTTTCGGCGGCGTTTACAAGCTTGCCGCCGTTGAGAAAAACGGTGAGATAATACCCAAAATCAAGGTTAGTGAAAACACCGCAAAGATCACCATCCCGGGCGTTAAAATCCCTTGGAGATTGTTTGATAGAAAAACGGGCAAGGCAATAGCCGATGTTATCACTTTAAATGATGAAAAAATCGATAGCTCCGAGCCCTATGAAATATTTGATCCCATTCACACCTGGAAGCGTAAGGTTGTAACCGATTTTGTAGCAATTAAGCTTCAGAAAAAGATTTTTGAAAAGGGCAGGCAGGTTTACGAATCTCCATCTGTTAAAGAGATTGCCCGTTACCGCGAGGAGCAAGTGGAAACCCTTTGGGATGAGGTTAAGCGCTTTGAAAAGCCTCATACCTATTATGTTGACCTTTCGGAGAAGCTGTGGAATCAGAGAGATATGCTTCTTAAAAAGGTTTCAAGAAATCTAAAATTTTAGAGGAAAATTATGAAAAGAATTTTAGCATTATTATTAGCCCTTTGCCTTGTTATGAGCCTTGCAGGCTGCGGCGGCAAAAAGGGTAAATATGATTTTAAGGGCGTTGATGTGGAATATTATGCTAACTTAGGTCAGCTCCCCGAGAGTGAAATAAAGCTTGGTGACGATGTGGATACCGCCTATGCCGACCTTATGGCAGAATATGCCCACGAGGAAACCGAGGAGGAAGCCGAGCACGAGGAAACCTTTTGCCTTAGCTTCACCGAGGGTAAATATACCGTTATATCCGTTCCCACCGTTAACTACTACTATGTAACGAACGAGAAGGATGAGGGCGTCAGCGCCATAGCTGTATTCGAAAAGGCCTATGGCTTTGAGCTTGGCACGGTTTATGTTGAAATCAAGGAGGAGATGGAGGCCCGCGGCTTTACCGCAGAGCTTTGCGACCTTGATAAAAACGAGGGCTTCTTTATGCCCTATGCCGAGGGCTGTAAGAGTCTTACCTATCAGTTTGAAAAGGCTAAGGTTATTTTCGTTTTCTACGAAAACGCTCTTAGCGCTACAGCAATTATTAAAGAGTGAGTAAAATGTCAACAGAAGTTAAAGTAAACGATAAATTTTATCCTGTTTTGTGTCTTCGCGGTCTGGTGGCTTTTCCCGATATGATGCTTACCTTGGATGTGGGCAGAAAGAAATCGGTAAGAGCCCTTACTACCGCTATGGATACTAATCAGACCGTATATCTTGTAACACAGAAGGATATCACCGTGGAAAACCCCACAGCAAAGGATCTATATCCCATAGGCTGTGTTTGCAAGGTGCGGCAGGTACTTAAAATGAATGATGGGGTTAAGGTGTTGGTGCAGGGACTTTATAGGGCAAAGCACCACAGCCTTAGCGATAACGGCGCATACTACAGCGCGCTCATTGAAAGGTGCGAGGAGACTCCCATAAAGAACCGTCAGGTATATAAAGAGTCCCTTATCCGCAGAATAAGGATAGAGTTTGAAAAGTATGTAAATGTTAATCCACATATCGCCCCCGATATTATAAGCACGGTGGCAACCAATGAGGACATACCGTATCTTTGCGATTATATTGCCTTTAATATTCCTGCTCCCTTTGATGATAAGCAGTATATTTTAGAGCAGTTAAATCCCGTAACCAGAGCTAAAATTCTGCTTGAAATGATAAACAAGGAAAGGGAAATTTCCGAAATTGATAACCGTATCGGTGAGAAAACCCGTAAGGGCATCGATGAGAATCAGAAGGAATATTACCTCAGAGAGCAGATGAAGGTAATAAGCGAGGAGCTTTACGGCGATGATAGCTTAGGCGAGGTAGATAGCTACTATGAAAGGGTAGCAAGGCTTGAAGCTAAGGATGAGGTCAAGGACAAAATAAGGACCGAAATCGCAAAGCTTTCCAAAATGCCTCAGGGCTCCCACGAAGGAACGGTACTTCGCGGCTGGCTTGATTTATGCTTAGAGCTTCCTTGGGATAAGCGAAGCAAATCCAAGGTGGATATAAATAAAGCCGCAAGGATTCTGGATAGAGATTTTTACGGTATGAAAAAGGTTAAGGACCGCATAATAGAGATGTTATCCGTATATGCCCTGGCCCCCGATATCACAGGTCAGATTCTCTGCCTTTCGGGCCCTCCAGGAGTGGGCAAAACCTCTATCGGAAAGACTATTGCCGAGTGTATGGGCAGAAAATTTGTCCGCGTATCCTTGGGCGGCGTTCACGATGAGGCGGAGATAAGAGGTCACAGAAAAACCTATGTGGGCTCCATGGCGGGTAAAATTATTTCTGCCATTAAGCAGGCAGGCACCTCCGACCCCCTTATTCTTCTGGATGAGGTGGATAAGTTAGGCAGCGATTATAAGGGCGACCCTGCCGCCGCTTTGTTAGAGGTTTTAGACCCCGAGCAGAATGTGGCTTTCTGCGATAATTTTCTTGAAATACCTTATGATTTAAGTAAGGTTGTGTTTATTACCACAGCCAATATTCTCGATACTATTCCTGCGCCCCTTTTAGACCGTATGGAGATTATTACCCTTGATGGTTATACAAGGGAGGAAAAGTTCAATATTGCAAAAAGGCATTTGGTTGCAAAGCAGCTAAAGAGCCACGCCCTTGATTCCAAGCTCTGCCGCATCACCGATGGCGCCCTTTACGGCATTATAGATTTCTATACCCGTGAAGCAGGTGTGAGAAAGCTTGAAAGAGCTATCGGCTCTCTTTGCGGCAAGGCGGCAAAGCAGATAGCGGCCCTTGAGAGTGAGAAGGTTACTATAAAAGAAACCTTCCTCGAAGAGATGCTTGGCAAGAAAAAATACAAACCCGAGGAAATTCTCGAAAGGGATGAGGTCGGCATTATAAACGGCCTTGCCTGGACCGCCGTAGGCGGCGAAATAATGCAGCTTGAGGTGCAGGTAGTAGAGGGCTCGGGTAAGGTGGAGCTTACAGGCTCATTGGGCGATGTTATGAAGGAATCTGCCGCAGCGGCAGTTACCTTTGTAAGAGCCAATGCCGAGAAATACGGTATAGACCCTTCTTTTTATAAGAATAAGGATATCCATATCCACGCCACCGAGGCGGCGGTTAAAAAGGATGGCCCATCGGCAGGAGTTACCATTACTACCGCCCTTATCTCTGCTCTAACGGGCAGGGAGGTTAAGCGCGATATTGCTATGACGGGGGAGGTTACCATCCGCGGCAGAGTGCTTGCCATCGGCGGACTTAAGGAAAAGGCTATGGCGGCTCACCGAGGCGGAGTTAAAACCGTGTTTATTCCAAAGGATAACATTCCCGATATAGATGAGATTGATAAGGAGGTTAAGAGTAATCTCCGCTTTATTCCCGTATCAAGCGTTTTCGAGGTTATCGATAATGCTCTTGTTTCTCACATTAAGGAGGAAGAGCGGTTTTGCGCCATCCCCGAGGAGAAGAGCGCAAGAATAAGTCAGTAGGAGTGCTTTATGAATTTTAATAATGCAAACTTTGAGGCGGCCTTCGGCACACTTGAGCAATTAACCCCCTCCGATATGCCCGAGGTATGCTTTTCGGGGCGTTCCAATGTGGGTAAATCCTCACTCATAAATAAGGTGCTCAACCGCAAGGCCTTAGCAAGAGTAAGCTCAACACCGGGCAAAACCGTTACGGTTAATTTCTATCGGCTTGATAATATGCGGCTTGTGGATCTCCCTGGCTATGGCTACGCCAAGGTGGCCTCAAGCGAAAAGGATAGATGGGCTACCCTTATGGAAGGCTATTTCGGCACGGGCAGGGATATCAGATTATGCCTTCAGCTTATAGATATGCGCCATAAGCCTACGGATTTTGATATCTCTATGCTGGAATTCTTAAGCTATAATCGGATTCCCTACGCCGTTATCCTTACAAAATGCGATAAGCTTAACAAAACCGAGTTTAATTCCCGTATGGAAAACATAAGGGAGGAACTCGGCGAGCTTAGCGAGGGGATTACAATAATCCCGTTCTCCTCCCTTAAGGGAACAGGCGCCGAGGATGTTCGATTAGCTATTGAAAAGGCTCTTGACAATTAAAAAAATCGGTGATATAATTCACACATAATAAAATAACAACAGTGATGAAGAAAAGTACCTGCGAGGGCGGCGCAAAGTGAATTGCGGATAGTGGGAACGCAGTCTTACGCGCGTAGGGAAGAACACTTCGGAGTTGCAAGCTGAAAAGGTTTCTTAGTAGGTAAGCCGTAGCCGATGCGTTAAATCGGTAACAACTGTCAGGTTGTGAGGGGCCGTTTTATAACGGTAATTTAGGTGGCACCGCGGATATGCGTCTATTCGTCCTAATTTTTTGGGACTAATAGGCGCTTTTTTGTTTCATATAATTATAAAAAGGAGAAGAGAAAATGAAACACATTGATATTATTGATATTATGAAGGATGCATCCTTTATCGGTAACGAGGTTACCGTTTGCGGTTGGGTGCGCACCTCCCGCGATTCTAAAAATATGGCTTTTTTAGAGCTTAACGATGGTACAACCTTAAAGCATTTGCAGATAGTAATCGATAAAAACGTTTTAAGTGATATCGGCGAGTTTATGAAGCTTGGCACATCGCTTAAGGTTGTAGGTCAGGTTGTTGAGAGCGTGGTAGCTAAGGATAGCGTTGAAGTAAACGCTAAGGAGATTGAGGTGTTGGGCGTTTGTCCTCCCGAATATCCCTTGCAGAAAAAACGCCACACCCTCGAATATTTAAGAACAATGCCCGCCCTTCGTGTTCGCACCAATACCTTCAATGCGGCGTTCAGAGTTCGTTCGGTGGTTTCGGCTTGTATTCATGAGTTTTTCCAGGATAGGCATTTCTCTTATATTCACACCCCCCTTATTACCGCAAGTGATTGCGAGGGCGCAGGTGAGATGTTTAAGGTAACCACCATCGGTTACAGCAATGAGTATAAGAGCGAGGAGGAGTATAACGAGGCTGATTTCTTCGGCAAGAAGGCGGCGCTTTCGGTTTCGGGTCAGCTTGAGGGCGAGGTTGCCGCTATGGCGCTTGGTAAGATTTATACCTTCGGCCCCTCCTTCAGAGCCGAAAAGAGCAACACCCCCCGCCACGTTGCAGAGTTCTGGCACGTTGAACCTGAGGTTGCTTTTGCCGAGCTTCCCGATATTATTGAAATTGCTGAAGCGCTTATTAAGCATATTATCAATTCGGTTCTCGAAAAGTGCCCCGAGGAGCTTAAGTTCTTTGACGCGCACTTTGAAAAGGGCCTCATTGATAAATTAAAATCGGTTGTTAGCAACGATTTTGCTGTTATGACCTATACCGAGGCTATTGAAAAGCTTAAGGCTTGCGGCGAAGAGTTCCAGTATCCTGTGGAGTGGGGCTGTGACCTTATGACCGAGCACGAGAGATATATCTCCGAGGTTATCTGCAAGCGTCCCGTATTCTTAACCGATTATCCCAAGGAGATTAAGTCCTTCTATATGAAGCAGAATGCCGATGGCAAAACCGTTGCCGCCACCGATCTTTTGGTACCGGGTGTTGGCGAGATTATCGGCTGCAGCGAGCGTGAGGCAGACCTTGATAAGCTTATTGAGGCCATGCAGGTAAGAGGTATGAACTTAGAGGATTATGAGGATTATATCTCCCTTCGTAAGTTCGGCTCTGTTCCTCATAGCGGATTTGGCCTTGGTCTTGAGAGAATTATTATGTATGTTACTGGTATTCAGAACATCCGCGATGTTATTCTTTATCCCAGAACTGTAGGTTCTATTTCTTAAGGTAGTGATAAAATGTATAAAGCAAAATTAAATGTGCTTGAAACCCAGAGGGCTATAAGGTCGTTAAGGCACCGCTTCGAAGAAAATCTTTGCGATGCCCTCAATCTTTCCCGCGCCTCTGCGCCCTTGTTTGTTAAAAGGGGAAGCGGTCTTAATGATGACCTTAACGGCGTTGAGCGCCCTGTCAGCTTTGATATTGCCGATGGGGGAGAGGTAGTTGAGGTTGTCCACTCACTTGCCAAGTGGAAGAGAATGGCTCTGGGTAATTACGGCTTTAAGCTTCACACGGGGCTTTATACCGATATGAACGCAATTCGCCGTGATGAAAAATGCGATAATATACATTCCATCTATGTTGACCAGTGGGATTGGGAGAAGGTTATCTCCAAAGAGGATAGAAATGAGGAGTATCTGAAGGATACGGTAAGGCGTATCTACGCCGCTATTCTCAATACTGCCGATGGCGTGGAGCGTAAATACCCCGTTCTTGATAACTATCTTCCCCGCGATATTACCTTTGTAACAAGCGAGGAGCTTTTAGGGATGTATCCCGATC
Source organism: Clostridia bacterium (assembly GCA_017465085.1). Classification (GTDB taxonomy): domain Bacteria; phylum Bacillota; class Clostridia; order Oscillospirales; family Acutalibacteraceae; genus UBA737. Next base: position 25,887 of record JAFTWW010000038.1, read on the forward strand.
TTACCGCTAAGGAGAGGGAAAACGCTATTGCTAAAAAGTATGGCGCGGTTTTCCTTATGAAGATAGGCGGCAGACTTTCAAACGGCGAAAAGCACGATGGCAGAGCCCCCGATTACGATGATTGGGAGCTTAACGGCGATATCCTTATTTATAACCGCGTAACCGATGCATCCTTTGAGATTTCCTCAATGGGCATCAGGGTTGATAAGGAAAGCCTTGTTTCACAGCTTAAAAAGGAAAACAAGCTTGATAGATTGGAACTTCCCTTCCATAAAGCGCTTATGGAGGATAAGCTGCCCCTTACCATCGGCGGCGGCATCGGCCAATCAAGACTTTGTATGCTTCTGCTCCAAAAGGCCCATATAGGCGAGGTGCACGCATCGGTCTGGCCTGAAGCAGAAATCGAAAGATGCAAAGAACAAGGAATAGAATTGCTGTAGGGGCGAACAATGTTCGCCCGAATGTTCGCAAATCAAACGAATATGAATTGAGGGAGGCGTTTCGCCTCCCTTTCTGTTTTACTTACCTTTTTTACCCAAAAAAATAACCGTAATTTTGCGAATTTTCTGTTTTTTCCGAAAATATCGTGCAAAAAATCCATATTGCCCATTGACAACAGCTTGGATTGCATTCACAATAAAAATAGTAGCAAACTTAGTATGGTACGATATTACGAATATAAAGAATTCGAAAGGAGAAATTTATGAAAGAGAAATTTTCAAAACGGATTTTGATGAGCGCGGTTGCTATCTTCGGCTGTATAGCGGCAGCGGCCACCGCTCTCGCAGTTCCCGCTATCAGCGATTCGGTGAGGACTGTTACCGTAGATACCGATACGGTACTGGCAGAAAATTATCACGGTATGGGTGAAAACCTTTGGCCTGGCGCATATTATTACGGTATGAACGATGCCTATCAGACCGTAAATGACCAGCGTACAAATACGGTTAAGGCCGCATATATGCGTATGATGTTTCTTCCTCATTGGCTTGTTGATTTAAGCCTTTCTGAAGAGGAACAGCAGTATAATTGGGAAAACGGTATTTACTATTGGAATAATGAGGATTTTAAGGGCTTTGTGAGGAACTGTCAGTCCTTGGTTGCCGCAGGCACCAAAATCCAACTTAATTTCGGCGGACGTGTTCCTTTGGAGATTGCGGGTTGGTACAGTATAGAAAACGTTCAGCTTTCAGAGGGCGGAACACGAAGCGCGCCTAAGAATATCGATGCCTTTGCAAACGCTGTTGTAGCTACCATCTTTAAGCTTAAAGAGCTTGGAATAGAGGTGGAGTATCTTTCCTTCCATAACGAAGTAAACGGCGGTAACTTCGAGGCATTCTCCGATAAGCGCATCTATTGGTGTGAGGTTGTAAGAAAAACCAGTGTAGCCCTTGATGAAGCAGGGCTTCGCAGTATTGCTCTTAATAAGGCAGGCACTCGTGACGGTATTTATATCAACGCCACCGAGCTTTCGGGCTGGGCTGATGAAGGTCAGATAATAAGCTTTATGGAGTATGCTAAGGAGCATCTTATTGATAAGGGCTATGCCGATGGTCTTGTAACTCATCATTATGTTACCAATAAGGGTTATGATACTGTGGTTAAGCTTTCGGATGATTTAAGAAATCATTTCCCCGATGATGAAATACTTATTAACGAGTTTAACGGCAAGAACGCCAATAACGGCGAGAGCAACGAGCAGAGCTTTAACTTTAAGGAGGATTCAATAGCCTCTATAATAACTCAGGCAAATGCAGGCTTTAACGGGGGAGCAGGCTGGTTTTATTACGGTCAGTATATTCCGTATCCCACCAGCGTTACTCAGAGCGATATTGCCATCTGCCTGTGGCGTAGCCCCTCGCAAGGACTTGAGCAGGTTAGTGAAACCTACGGGAACCGAGGCCTTGCAATGAGATATATCCCAAAAATGAGCAAGGTTGTAAAAACCGAAACAGATGCCGATGATATTATCGCCTCCGCTTACGTTAAGGATGATGATTGCACAGTTCTATTATCCATAGATAAGGCGGATTCGGCCCGTAAGCTTAAGGTTTATGTGGGAGAAGATTACATAGGCAGAAAATTTGGCGTTCACGTAAATAACGCCCCTGCCGATAGTGATGGAGACGGAACTCAGGATAACCGTCTTCCTAAAGAGGATGGCGACCTTCTTCCCGTAAGAAGCGCGGAGTTGGTTGTGGATGCAAACGGTTTTGTTGAGTGGGATATCCCCTATGGCGAGGGTATCCGTAATATGACCGTTGTTTTAACCACTATGGATGAGCAGGTTCAGGTTGAACTCGAAAATGCAGAGCTTTCTGTTATGCCCAGCGGTAGCGTTGATATTTCTGTTAAGGATGTTTTTGGCGTAGAATGTGATGATTTCAACTTTGAAATTTATGATTACAGCAATGTAAACGATGAAAAAGAGGATTATCAGTTTGCTTCTGCCAATACTCTTGCTTCGGTTGGTACTCTTAATCAGGGAGCCAGCGGCATTGCTACCTTCACAGCATCCGCTGATCTTAATGTGGGCGATACCGTTGCTATTAAGATAACACCCAATACCGCTATGTCGGATGAGGTGAGCGGTTATGCTATCGCCATTATAAACATAGGCCAGTACAGGCTTTATCAGAGCTATGAGTTTATTGATCCACAGGTTTCTAATCCTTCCGTTCTTATAAATGTGGGCGAAGAGGTTGCTATTAAAGATATTATGAGCACTCCAACCCGTAGCGGTTATAAGTTTGAGGGATGGTATGAGAGCCCTGATTTCAGCGGCGAAGCCATTACCAAAACAGATGCAAACTGGAACAGCACCACCTATATCTACGGCAAATGGTCTAAGGTTGAGTAAAGGAGAGAAGAAAAAATGAAAAAATTTATAAGTAAGCATTTAAGCGTATTTCTTTCACTTGCTATAATTTTAGGCACAATTCTTCCCGTTCTTAGCGGCATTATAGGTGTTTCTGCCCTTTCTGATGAGGAAAATGCCATTGCAAACCTTAAGAAAGAGTGGGAAGCGTTATCCTCTTTCCACGATCCCGATATAAATCCTAACCGTTGGTGGAATCCTTCGGGCAATGCGGGTGGCACTGGTATGGCGGAGGCATCCGCTTTTACAGAAGCTCTTCCCGAGGACGTGGATTTAGGCGCATATTATGCTGTGCTCACGGGTCTTGGCGATACAGCAGCCATTTCTTCAAAGCAATGTGTGCTTTATGAATTTTGTAAGGATGGCAACGGCGCGGGTATTATCCCAGGAGCTAAATCAACCGTAAATATTAACGATATGGATGATATCTATTTTTGGGTTAAGATTGAAAATGCAACTAAGGATGTCACCTTTAATATTCAGGTAATGACCAATACGGGAAGCGCTAAAACCAACAATCTTTCGCCCTATGTAATTCCTGCGTCCAAGAGCGGAGAGTGGGTTAAGCTTTCCCTGAAAGAAATCGGCGGAGAAAATTGGTATGGTGCCTTAAATCAAGAACTGTATAGGGTTATGATAGCCCCTGCCAATGCGGGTGGAGCCACCATAACCATGGGCGCAGGTAAAATCGTTATAGCAGGCACCTGCCCTCTTCCCGAAAACACTTCGGAGTGGGGCGCGGATGAGTGGCTAAATGCCGCAAAGGCGGTTGACCGCTCACTTTATATTGATACTACTGCTTTTGATAATGCGGTACTAGCCCTTAAGGCGTTCAGCTCGGTTGACCCTAATGTTGAAGTCTTAGCGGAGGAGTGGGCAAAGCTCGAGTATAACCCCACACCCGTATATGAAGGCTTCAGGGTTTTCTATTTTAAGGATTCAGGCGGTACGGCATATAAGAATACCAATACAGGCGCAACGCAGCTGATTTATGATACAAATGTTGATAATGCCTACGGCTTGTATCAATTTACGGGTACAGGTATTATAAACTCAACCTCTTCGGTTATCGGCTATAATATGGATGGTGATACCCCCTCATCATATACCTTAACTCAGCTTGAGGATATGTATTTTTGGTATAAAGCTACGGGGGATGTTACCTTAAGAATAGAGCTTGCAGGCTATAACGGCTCGGATAAATATAACTATATAGCAGCGCAAACGGGAGTGGTGCTAACGGGTGATAACTCCTGGCGTAAGCTTTCTGTAAAGGATGCCTTTGGCGCTAATTGGGATGCCTTTTTAACAACTAAGGGCAGTTATAATCTTACAAGAGTTACCATAAGTACCACGGCAATAGGTCAGGGAATTACCTCTGCTAATGCTACTTTTGGAGGACTTTACTTTGAACTTGAGGACACCTCCCTTAATGGCTCTGCTTCCTGGACCAACGAGCAGTGGGTGGATAATGCACGGGCTCTTGACCTTTCTAACTATAATAATACCGCCGCATTTGAGAAAGCGCTTCTTGCCGCTTTGGAATCGGTTTACGGAATTACCGAAGCCGATCTTGCCGCAGAGGAACTGATAGCCGCTTGGGGCGAGATGACGCAGATAGATAGATATAATATTCTGCCTAACCGTTGGTGGAATCAGTCGGGAACATTCGGTTATACCAATATGGCGGCGGCCGCCTCCTATACGGGCTCTCTGCCTGAAGACGCTCAGCTTGGCGCAAAGTTTTTTGCAGTAGAAAACCTTGGAACTGAGGGCACTTTGGGCTCGAAGCAATGTATTCTTTATGAGTTCCTGGATGGTACCGATAGAGCCTACGGAAGCACCGATAAAACTCCGTATAGTATCCTTAGTATAAAGGATATTTATTTCTGGGTTAAGCTTGATAATCTTACCACCGATGCAACACTTACCATCCAGCTTGCAACTAACGACAGCGGCGCTAAATATACTACGTTGCCCTCCCTTATCATTCCCGCAACAAAGAGCGGCGAGTGGGTGAAGGTTTCCACAAAGGAAATCGGCGGAGAAAATTGGCAGGGTAATCTTAACGAAACGTTTTATAGATTCCAATTAAGCATATCAAATGCTTCGGGCGCTGCCTTCGAAACGGGCTCTGCCTTAATTGAAAAAAAGGTTGGCGCCCCCGAGGGAGCGGCCGATATGGAGCCTACACAGCTTCTCGAATCCGCAATGTCTCTTGATCTCAGCGCTTACGGTAATACCCAAGACTTTGAGGAAAAGCTTGAAGCCTTAAAGCTTCTCTGCGAAGAGCAGGTTGCGATTGCAGGTCTTAAAAAGGCAACTGAGTGCCTTTCTGCAAACTCGGGCGAATATCTCTATGGTAGAAGATATTTCGATGCCGAAGGAGCTCTGTCCACGGCAGATGCCTATGTAACGGATGCCGTTTCTTATACAGGAGCTCTTCCCGAAGGCGTTGATGCTACAAATATCAAGTCATATCTCGGTGATAAGATATCCGTATTCTCAAATCTTACCGATACAGCGGCGGCCTACAAGACCAGCGGCAACAAGCAGACCGTTCTATATGAGTTTGCGGGTGGTGGTAAAAGCACCTTCACCGCAGGTCAGATTAAGGATATGCATTTTTGGTATAAGCTTGAAGGCTCTGACTCCGCTAAGATTATTAACGGTATCTATGTTATCGGCGCAGATGAAAATGCTATACCTACTAAGTTGGGCGGCGAAATCACCCTTATAGGTGACGGCCAGTGGCACAAGGTGGCCTTCAGCGAGGCGTACGGTTCCGATTGGGTTTCAAGCCATAGCCTATATGATGGCGTGGTTTACCGTATGCTTATGAGTATCGGCGAGGCCGAAGGCGGCACCATCACCCTTGGCAGCATCGTTACCGAGGCGAGCGCAGGTCTTTTGCCTGAGGGTAACGATAGCTGGACCCTTTCCGATTGGATTTATGAGATTTCTAAGATTGATTATAAAAAGTATAGCGGCGCCGAGGCCTTAAAAGAGGCGCTTGATTATGCGATTGATGTAAGGGATCGCCTTAACATAGGCAGAGGAGCAAATGTAAGCGTATATGATGATAATGCAACGGCTGATGCTGATTTAGCAAATGTTGTTGAGCACAACGTGCTTGAGGGCATTATTCCCACCGTTCATCATTCTGCCGATGGCCAAACAAGGAGTGAGGTTGCTTCTGCCACTCCCGAATTCTTTACCGATGGCGATAATGCTACCGTTGGCTCTGTAACAGGCCTTGATAATTCGGGCGAGGATTCCTTTACCGATTTTACCTATCGGTTTGCAGGAACTGCTAAGATAACGGATTTCTTTATCTATAACGACGATAGCAATATCACCGATAAATACTATATTTACGTGGCAGATTCCCAGTCCGATTTATTCTTGCAGGATAGCCTTTTGGTACCCTTTGTAAACGATGAGGGCAAATTAGTTCAGAGATTTAATTTTGATAATAAGCCTGATGTTTCAGGCAACTACTTAGGTATTCGCGTATTCGGTGATTGCGATACCGTAAGCTTTGCGGAAATAGTAGCAACAGGTAATGTTGTTACCTACGATTTGGAAAAGGGTAAATTCTCAAATGATAGAATAGCCGCCCTTGGCGATAATGTTCTTGTCGGCAAGGAGCCTAAGATTAAGGCAGGTATAAAGTTTGCTTGGAGCGACTTTATGGCTAAGCAGTATATCCCACAAGCCCTCGTTGATAATAATAACAGCACGGGCGCCGCAGTTTACGGCAACTATATGATAAGTGAAAAGGATGATACGATAAGCATCCATTTCTACTATGACCTAGGCACCACTTATACTATTGATAAGCTTTTTGTAAACAACTGGGATAACAAGGGCCTTGAAACAGGCAAATATGAGATTTACGCTTCAAAGGATGTAAATTCACTGTTTATGTCAAGAAGTATGCTTCTCTCCTACGATAACACTAAGGAGGGTGGCAACGGTACTACTGTTTCACAGCTGTTTACCCTTAAAAACGAGGTTGTTGCGCGTTTTGTAAGCTTCCACATCACCTATCCCATCAGCGATTTTGATTACTGCGAAACAAGGGAAAATTACAACAAGCTATACGGCATCCGTCTTTCAGAGCTTGGTGTTTACGGTACCGAATGGGTTAAACCCTATGCCCTTGTAAACCTTACAAGTCATGTTCCCGCCGATATTTACCTCACCGATGCTTCGGGCAACAGAGCCGAGGTTGATGAGGCAGAATATAACGGCGTTGAGCATAAGAATACTTATGACGGTAATGATGCAACCTTTGCCGATATTAAAATCAAAGATGGCGAAAAGCTTGATTTTGTATATAACCTTGCGGCCGAAATGACCTTAGAGGAAATTTGTATGAAGCTGAGCCTTGGAAGCGTTAAGAAAATGAATATCTACGCCTCCACCGTTGAGGATGCCATTTGGGAAAACAGTTCGCTTGTATTTACCGAAAATGATGGACTCGGCACCACCTATTTTGGCAGGAGCTTTGCCTCCTCGCCCATAAAGGCGCGGTATGTTCGATTCGAAATTCTCCAAAACGATGGCGAAAATTTGGTTATCAGCGAGCTTTCTGCCATAGGCGGAAACGATCAGGAATTTACCTATATGAATCTTGTGGAGGAAAGACCTGAGAGCGCTTCGTTCTATCTGCAGGATAAGAAAACAGGTAACTTTGGCGCCACCACTGAGTACGGCAACAAGTGGCTTCCCAGCTGGACAAATTGGAATAATCAATATCCCTTTGCCAAGGCATTTGATAATGATTATGATTCGGTTTACGATATCTTTACGGGTAAAAACGGGGAAGAGAGTGTAAGCTTCCTGTTTGATTTCGGCACCCTTAATGCTATTGATTCCATAACCTTAGTGGGCGGAAGTTACGACGCATATTGGCCTGATGAACTCAACATCTATTTCGGTGAGAGCGATGTGGCTCTTATGGAAAAGGATGCTAAGCCTGCAAAGGCGTGGAAGCAGTCGGTTGAGGATGGCTTCTATACCTACGAGTTCGTTCCGCAGGTTGCCCAGTATGTTCGTATTGAGATAGTCCGCGCCGAAAATGAGGTATATTCTCAGTATTCGGATAGAATAGTTGCGGTTATCGGTGAATTTATGATTAACGGTTTAGAGCTTCGAAGCCGCGCGGTAGGCGGCGTTGCCGCAAGCTTCGTTGATGAGGCAACGGGCATTAAGGCAGAAGTTTTAGCCCTTAGTGAAAATGATGTTTTCGATAAGATTCAGGATATACTGGTGATTAAGAGAGCTGCTACTGCCGAGGAGATCGCATCGGCTAAGGGGCAGGGACTTGAAACAGCAACGGGCATCTATGATATCTATTTTATCGATGTAAACGGTGATATTGTTACCGATACAGGAGGCCGAGAGGTAGTCATCTATCTACCCGAAAATCTCTATTCTACTACCGAGGATATCTTCGTGCTCCAGAGCGAATTCGGCGGACTTTCAATGATAGAATTCGATAAGACTGATGGATTCTACACATTTATAGTAGATGATATTTCTTCATCCCTCGGCTTTGCGCTGGGTTATATGGTAGAAGAGGAATTCGAATCGAATGAGCCTACCGATACCGATGATGAGGTATATGATGAGGATGAATCCGAGGAAGAAAATGAGGAAGAGGAAGATGAAGAATCCTCTAAGAAGAAAAAGAGGGTTAAGGTCGTTCGTAAGGGCGGCGGTAACGATATCTTCGATTACCTCTGGATAATAATTGTTGTTGTGGCTGTGGTTGTAGTGGCCGCAGGAGTAACCCTCTTCATAATCCTTGCTAAGAAAAGGAAAAGAGAAGAATAAAAATTTGTATAAAAACGGGTGATTTTGCATCACCCGTTTTTTAATATATGGTAAACTTTGACGTAAACATCGCTTTACATCGGGTAATATTGCTCAAACGAAATAACCGTTTTTTAATTGTTTTCAACAAAATATTGAATTTGGAATAAATTTACTAAAATATTGTGCTAAAATTTCACATAAACGAGATAAAAAATCGCATTTACATATTTTTGTTTATAAGTATAATGAATTATGGATATTTATCCGCATTAAAAAATTTGGCGAAATTTTCGCCAATCGGTCGAAAGGAGAAGAAAAAATGCAAAAGATTTTTTCTAAGCGCATTCTGATGAGTGTCGTTGCCTTCTTCGGTTGCATCGCTATAGCAGTTACTGCCCTTGCAGTTCCCTCTATAGCTGATTCAACCAGAACTATTACCGTAGATACTAATACGGTGCTTAACGATGATTATCACGGTCTAGGTGATAATCTTTGGGTAGGCCCCTATGCTTACGGCATGAACGATGCTTACCAGACTGTAAATGATCAGCGCACAAATACGGTTAAACCCGCTTTTATGCGTATGATGTTCCTGCCCAATTGGTTAGTTGATGCAGAGCTAACCCCCGAGGAGCAGGAGTATAACTGGACTAATGGCATTTACACTTGGGATAGCGAGGAGTTTAAGTCCTTCCTTCGTAATGCTCAGACCATTTATAACGGCGGCGGAGAGATACTGCTCAATATGGGCGGTCGTATCACCGTTGAGATGGCCGAGTGGTATGCGATTGAGGATGTATCCTTAACCGAGGGCGGTACAAGAAGCGCCCCCAAGGATATCGATGCTTTTGCAAGAGCCACCGTTGCTATTATCAATAAGCTTAAGGAAAACGGTGTTGAGGTTAACTACCTTTGCTTCCACAACGAAGTAAACGGCGGTAACTTTGAGGCCTTCCACGATAAGCGCGCTTATTGGGCAGAGGTTGTTAAGAGAACTAGTATCGAGCTTGATAAGGCAGGCCTTCGTGACCTTGAGAAAAATCAGGCAGGCGTTCGTGACGGCGTTTATATATTCGCTACCGAGCTTGCAGGCTGGGCGGATGAAACACCCATTAGAGATTTTATCAGCTTCTGCGATGAGCACCTTATTAAGAAGGGCTATGCCGATGGTATTTCTAACCACCAGTATCAGCATGCTAAGGGCCGCGAAACCGTTTTGGAACTTTCTTATAAGCTAAAAGAGTTATTCCCCGACATTGATTTATTCATAAATGAGTTTAACGGTAAATATACCGATGACCCCTATACCGGTCAATCCGGCAATGAATCCAGGTCAGGCGGATACCTTGAAAATACTTTCTCGAATTTACTCACTCATGCCAATGCGGGTTATTCGGGCTCAGCTTCTTGGTTCTATTACGGAACCCTTATTGCCCATCCCATGAACGTTGGTCAGAGCTCTCTTAATATCTGTTATTGGGAGGCTCCCTCCGAAGGACTCGAAAGAGTAAGTATGCACTTTACCGAAAAAGCTTTGGCTGCCCGCTATATTCCTAAGCACAGCGCTACATATAAAACAGATGTTGATGCAGAGGATATCTATGCGGCAACCTATGCTAAGGATGATGACTGCACCGTTTTAGTTGAGTTTGATAAGTGCGATACCGACCGCACCATAAAGGTAGAGCTCGGCTCAAAATATGCAGGTAAAACCTTTGGCATTCACATTACTAATACAGTTGAGGATATTGACCAGAACGGATATATTGATGATGTTAATATCCCCGTAGAAAACGGCGACCTTCTTGCAGCAAGAAGAGAAACTGTTACTGCCGACCAGAACGGTACTCTTACCTGGACTCTTAAGTCTGAGGATAGCTACGTTAACGGCTTTATGGCCTTCACCACTATGGCTGAGCAGATTCAGGTGGTTCTCGAAGATGCTGAGCTTTCAGTTATGCCCGGTGGCAGTGTTGATATTTCCGTTAAAGATATTTTCGGTATAGACTGTGATGAATTTAACTTTGAAATTTATGATTACAGCAGCGCTGCCGATGAGGAAGAGGATTATGCCTTTGCTTCTGATGCTACCCTTGCATCAGTTGGTACTCTTGATCAGGGCGCCAGCGGCATCGCTACCTTTACTGCCGCTTCCAACCTTAACGTTGGCGATACCATTGCTATTAAGGTAACTCCTAATGTGCCTATGCCGGAGGAGACTGCAGGTTATGTAATCGCTATCGTAAGAGTCGGCGAGTATAGACTCTATCTTAACCATATGTTCGCTCAGTCTCAGTCTGAGTATTGTTCTTTCCTTTATGAAATCGGCTCAGAGGTAAACCTTGAGGCTCCTAAAACAACAGGTATGCGTAACCCTGATATTATCACCGCTAAGGGCCTTACCTTCCAGGGTTGGTACACTAACCCTGAATTTACAGGCGAGCCCATCACTAAGACCGATGCCACCTGGGATTCTACCGTGCATCTTTACGGCAAATGGGCTGCAGCTGCTACTGAGTAAAGGAGGAAGAAATGATGAAAAAGTTTATTAAAAAACATTTAAGCGTAATTCTCTCCTTTGCTATAATTTTAGGCACCGTTCTCCCTGTTTTAAGCGGAGTTTTAGGTGTTTCTGCCCTTTCAGCAGAGGAGCAGGCAGTAGTTGACCAGATAAAGAGCGGTTGGGCGCAGATGACCACTAATCCAACCTCTGTTCTTTACCCCAATTACACATTCCCCAATAATTCAAAAACCCATATGGGTAACAATATTCATACAACCGCCGCCGAGGCTACTCTGCCTTATGGCGCTACTGCGGATATGCTTGGCACATATTATGTAACAAATCACGATTATACCGTTACTTACACTAATAGCGGTACTAATTCTACCCAGCGTATCCTTTTCTACGGGAATATAGATAATGCCAATGATTTGAATGCTAATGTTTCCGATTATGATGGCTTCTATTTCTATATTTACTTCGCAGAGCTTTCGGCTGAAATTAAAATTACACCCCTTTTGGTTGACGGTAACGGTAACTCATCAGGTAAAGCAGTAACCGTTACAACCGATAAGCAGGGCCAGTGGGTTAAGCTAAGCGATACCGACCTTTTTGAAGGCGGTATGGATAGCCTTACAAGTGCCTCTAAGCTCAGGGGCTTGCAGTTAAACCTTAGTTCTGCAAGCGGTTCTGCTACCGTTAAGGCAACCGTTGGCTCTTTGCAGTTCGTTAAGAACGCTGTAGTTCCTGCAGATAGCGAAACTGCCGATTGGTCACTTTCCGATTGGCTGAAGGCCGCTTTAGAGGTTAATACTGCGAGCTATGGCAATACTGATGCATTTACCGCTGCTCTTGCGGCTGCAAAAACCGCTTTTGCAGAAAAATATGCAATCGCTACTGTTAGGAAAGAGTGGGAGGCATTATCCACTTTCCACGATCCCGATATCAATCCTAACCGTTGGTGGAACACCTCGGGCACTGTTGCAAATGCTAATATGGCAGAGGCTTCTACTTATACAGGCGCGCTTTCAAACGGTGTGGATTTAGGCGCAAACTTTGCCTCCTTCACAGGTCTTGGCAATGCCGCAACTGTAAGCTCAAAGCAGTGCATACTCTTTGAATTTATGGCTTATGAAGGCGGTCAGAACGGTAGCATTACCTCAGGAGCTAAATCCTTGGTTGCTATAAATACAATGGATGATATCTATTTCTGGTTAAAGGCCGATAACCTTACCGCTGATATGACCTTGAATATTCAGGTTATGACCAATGATAGCGGTATGAAGACTCATAACCTTGACCCCTACATTGTCCCTGCCGCTAAATCAGGTGAGTGGATAAAGGTTTCCTTAAAGGAAATCGGCGGTGACCAGTGGTACGGTACCATTACCGATAAGCTTTATAGATTTATGGTTGCGATGAATAATGCCAATGGCGCTACCGTAACCGTAGGCTCAGGTAAAATTGTTCTTGCAGGCGCATGCCCCGTTCCCGCAAATGTGGCAGATACCGCAGATGCCTGGCTCGAGGCCGCTAAAACGGTTAATCTTTCCGCTTATATTGATACTACTGCATTCGTAAATGCAGTAGATGCTCTTAAGGTGTTCAGCTCTGCTGATCCCAGCGTTGAGCTTCTGAAGCAGGAGTGGAAAAACCTTGAATATGTAGGCACCCCCGATAACGATGGCTTTAAGGTTGGTATCTGGCAGAATGGCGGAACTACCCTTAAGGAGTCAAACACAGGCGCTACTCAGCTCGTATATGATACTAATGTAGATACCACCTATGGTGAATATCAGTTTACAGCAACAGGCGTTGCTTCCTCTACTCAGAGCGATGCTAACGGCTCGGCTTACTTCCGTATAAGCAATAGCGATGATAAGGCTACAGCTTCCTTTGCAGAAATTGCCGATATTACCTTCTGGTATAAGGCCTCGGGTAATGCAAAGGCAAGAATAGGCTTTGTAGGCGGTAATGCTACTGCCCATTGTAATACCTTCAAAAATGTTAATGACGTTACCTTGACAGGTGATGGCAACTGGAAGCTTTACTCCGTTAAGGAGCTTATTGGTGATACTGCTTGGCAGAGCGTTGTTACTTTGGGAGCAGAGCTATATCTTCAGAGATTGCAGATAAATCTTGCTACCTTTGATGATGGCGTTTCTTCTATTGACGTTAGCTTCGGCGCTCTTCACTATACCCTTAAAGATACCTCCCTTGATGGCTCTGATAGCTGGACTAACGAGCAGTGGGTAGATAACGCAGAGGCTCTTGACCTTTCTAACTATAAGAATACTGCCGCTTTTGAGGCCGCTATGTATGCCGCTATTGAGTCGGTTTACGGATTAACTCGGGCAGACCTTGCCGCCATGGAGCTAATTGCCGCCTGGAGCGAGATGTCACAGATAGATAGATTTAATTTGCTTCCTAACCGTTGGTATGATACCACGGGAGCTGTTAAATCTACAGGTATGGCTGTAAGCTCAGCATATACAGAGGCACTTCCTGAAGGCGTAGAGCTTGGCTCTAATTTCACTACCCTTACGGGCCTCGGCAATGCTGCGGCCGTAGATTCTAAGCAGTGTGTAATCCTTGAATTTAAGGATAGTAACGGTAACACCTTTAATGGAAGAGATAGGTCAAGCTACAACGTAACCGAATTAGAGGATATCTATTTCTGGGTTAAGCTTGATAATCTCACCGCAGATGCTACTCTTTCTATCAATACTTATGTATATCCTGTAGCTAAAACAAGCTTACCCTCCTATACCATACCTGCCGCTAAGTCAGGTGAGTGGGTTAAGGTTTCCTTAAAAGAGGTAGCAGGGGATAATTGGTACGGTACCCTTACCGACCCGCTATTCAGAGTTAACGTAGCCTTCGCAAATGTGGAAGGCGCTACTGTAACCTTAGGCTCAGGCTTAGCCGCTAAGAAGGTTGGCGCTCCCGCAAATGCCGCTAATATGGAGCCTGCAGAGCTTCTTATGGCCGCTATGGCTCTTGACCTTAGCGCTTATGGCAACACCGAAAAATTTGTAGAAAAGCTTAATGCATTAAAGCTTCTTTGCGAGGAAGAGGTTGCGATCAGCGAGCTTAAGAAGGCAACCAGCGGTCTTTCACAGGATGCGGGCGAATATCTCTATCCCAGAAGATATTGGGATGCTGATGGTACCATCTGCTCAGCAGATACTTATGCAATCAATGCTTCTGAGTATACGGGAACTCTCCCCGAAGGCGCAGATGCTACAAATCTTAAGTCGTATCTTGGCGATAAGATAGGCGTAATCTCCTCTCTTACCGATACGGCGGCGGCCTATAAGACCAGCGGAAACAAGCAGACCGTTCTTTACGAGCTTAATAATGGCGGCAGAAGCACCTTTACTGCAGGCCAGATTGCCGATATGTATTTCTGGTATAAGCTTGAAGGCGCCGCTTCCGCTAAGATAATTAACGGAATTTATGTAATCGGTGAAAACGGTAACGCTAATCCCACCAAGCTTGGCGGTGAAATCACCCTTACAGGCGACGGTCAGTGGCATAAGATAACCTTTAGCGAGGTTTATGGCGCTAATTGGGTATCGGGACACGATTTATATGACGGTAAGGTTTACCGCCTAATTATGAGCATTGGCGAAGCCGAGGGCGGTACTATCACTCTTGGTAGTATTGTTACTGAGGCAAGCGCAGGCCTCTTACCCGATGGTAATGAGAGCTGGACCCTTTCTGACTGGATCTATGCAGTTTCTAATATAGATTACGTGAAGTATAAGGGCGCTGAAGCCTTCGAGGAAGCTTTAGAATATGCCATAGAGGTTAGGGATCGCCTCCAGGTTGGCCGCGGCGTAAACCTTAGCGTTTATGATGATGGCGCTTCTGCCGACGTTGATGCCGCTACTCTTGGCGGAACAAACATCTTAGAATCCCTTATCCCCGTTATTGAGCACTCGGCAGATGGTAACACCAAAAACGAGGTGGCTTCCGCTGCTCCCGAGCTCTTTACCGATGGCGATAGCGTTACGGTAGGCTCTGTAACAGGTCTTGATAACTCTGATGAAGCCTCCTTTACTGATTTCACCTATCAGTTTGCAGGGGCAGGTAATATTACAGACCTATTTATCTATAACGATAATGCAAATATTGCCGATAAATACTATATTTATGTGGCAGATACAAGATCCGAGTTATTCACTCAGGCTAATCTCTTAGTTCCTTACACCAATGAGGAAGGAAAGTTAGTTCAGAGATTTAACTTTGATGGTAAGCCCAATGTTTCGGGTATGTACCTTGGTATCCGCGTATTTGGTGATACCGATAGCGTAAGCTTTGCAGAATTTAAGGCATACGGTGAGGTTATCGCCTATGATCTTGAAAAGGGTAACTTCTCTAACAGCAAGATTGAATCCATTGGAGAAAATCTTCTTGTTGGCAAAACCCCCAAGATAAAAACAGCCTTAAAGTTTGATTGGAGCAGTTTCTTCGGCTCAAATTCCAAGTATAAGCCCGAGATGTTAACCGATACCGATAATACCACACCCATTGCGGTTTACGGCAGTTATATCATCAAGGAGAAGGAAGACAGTATCTCCGTTCATTTCTACTATGACCTTGGTACTACCTACACCATTGATAAGCTCTTTATTAACCACTGG
The DNA here is from genome assembly GCA_017465085.1 of Clostridia bacterium. Classification (GTDB taxonomy): domain Bacteria; phylum Bacillota; class Clostridia; order Oscillospirales; family Acutalibacteraceae; genus UBA737. Next base: position 41,743 of record JAFTWW010000038.1, read on the forward strand.
GATAATAAGGGCCTTGAAACAGGTAAGTATGAGATTTATGCATCTCGCGATGTAAACTCGCTGTTTATGTCAAGAAATATGCTTCTCTCCTACGATAACACCGCCGAAGGTCCTAACGAAACCACCGTTTCTCAGTTGTTCACACTTAAGAACGAGGTTATTGCCCGTTATATAAGCTTCCACATTACCTATCCTATCAGCGACTGGGATTATTGCGAAACACAGGCTAATTACGGTGGTAACTACGGCATCCGCCTTTCTGAGTTCGGTGTTTACGGAACCGAGTGGGTTAAGCCCTATGCTCTTGTAAACCTCACAAGTCACGTTCCTATGGATGTTTTCCGCACCGATGCAAACGGTGTAACCAAAGAGGTTGGCGACAGCGAGTATAACGGTATCGAGCATCAGAGCACCTATGATGGAAACAATGCAACCTTTGCTGATATTAAGATTAAGGATGGCGAAACCTTAAACTTCGTATATAACCTTGCGGCCGAAATGACCTTAGAGGAAATTTGTATGAAGCTAGGCGTGGCAAGCGTTAAGAGAATGAATATTTATGCCTCCACCGTTGAGGATGCTATCTGGGAAAGCAGTTCGCTAATCTATTCCGAGAACGATGGATTGGGCGAAACCTATTTTGGTAAGGGCTTTGCGGGCTCTCCCATTAAGGCGCGTTATATCCGTTTTGAAATCCTCGAAAATGATGGGGAAGACTTGATTATTGATGAGATGTCTGCCATAGGCGGAAATGATCAGGAATTTACCTATATGAACCTTGTAGAAGAAAATCCCGAGTCCGCTTCCTTCTATCTGCAGGATAAGGCTACAGGTAGCTTTGCAGGTGCAACCGAGCACGGTAATAAGTGGCTGGGCTCCTGGTCATCTTGGAACGGTAAATATCCTCTCCGCAAGGCGTTTGATAACGATAACGATTCCGTTTACGACCTCTTCGGTGGTAAGAACGGTGAGGAAAGCGTTAACATACTTCTTGATCTTGGCACCCTTAACGCTATTGATGATATTACCCTCGTAGGCGGAAGCACTAAGGATTATTGGCCCGACGAGCTTAACTTCTACTTTGGCGATGATTCCGTAGCTCTCTTCGATAAGGATGCTAAGCCTGCTAAGAGCTGGACGCAGTCGGTTGATGATGCATACTTTACCTATGAGTTTGTTCCTCAGGTTGCCCAGTATGTACGTATCGAGTTCTTACGCGGTGAAAACGAGGTTTACTCTCAGTACTTTGACCACATTGGCGCTATCATCGGTGAAATTCAGGTTAACGGTCTTGAGCTTAAGAGCCGCGCCGTAAACGGAATTGCCGCAACTGTAGTTGATGAGGCAACAGGCATTAAGGCTGAAATTTTAGCTCTCCGCGATAACGATGTATATGATACCATTCAGGATATTATGGTTATTAAGAGAGCCGCAACTACCGAGGAAACCGCTTCTGCTAAGGAGTCAGGTCTTAAGGTTGCAACCGATGTATATGAGATTTACTTCCTTGATGTAAACGGTGATATCGTTACCGATACAGGCGGAAGAGAGGTAGCTATCTACCTGCCCGAAAGCCTCTATTCTACCACCGAGGATATATTTGTTCTTCAGTCCGAATACGGCGGACTCTCTATGATTGAGTTCGATAATGTTGAAGGCTATTATAAAACTGTTGTAGCTGATATTTCTTCTGCCCTTGCCTTTGCCTTAGGTTATATGGTTGAGGAAGAATTCGAGCCTTCCGAGGATACAGAGGATACAAACAACGATGTATTCGATGAGGATGAGGAAGAAACCGAAGAAGAGGAAGAAGAGGAAGAGGAGGAAGAGACCAAGAGACGCAAGAAGATCATTAAGGTCAGAAAGAAAGGCTCAGGTCTTGGAGATTACCTCTGGATAATCATAGTTGTTGCAGTAGTGGTTGTAGCCGCCGGCGTAACCCTCATTATCATTCTTGCTAAGAAGAAAAAGAAAAATGAGGAAGAAGACAACTGATTAAAATTTAATACCTTATAAAATGGCTCACGCCGCGTTTAAGCGGCGTGAGTTTTTTTGTGGTTGAAAGGCATCTTTTGGCGGAGCAGTATAATATTAGGTTGCAGAAATAAATGCAGAAAGAGAGAAAAATATGATTACTGCTAATGTTTTAGGTCAGGAAATAAGGGTACAACGGGAAACGGTTGTATCAGATAGCGTAAATTTCTTGGCAGTAAATTTTATCTGCGATGAGTTGTGGCAGGGGTTTCTGAAAAAGGCGGTTTTCACCTGCGGGGAAGAAACGGTTGCAGTGCCGCTGATAGAGGGAAACGCCCTTGTTATTGATGACAATACCTGCCTTGTTCCCTTTGAGGTAATAAAGCATCCGGGATTTTATTTAAGTCTTGTAGGCAATAGGGAAGATGCGGTTATCACCACCGCGCCCTGCTTTATCCCAACCCTTAAAAGCGGTGATATTGATGGAATAGAGCCCAAGGAGCCTACACCCGACCAATACGCTCAGATAATAGAAATCTGCGAGGCCTCCAAGGAAACGGCGGATTCTGTGAGAGCCGATGCCAACAGCGGACTTTTCAAAGGCGAAAAGGGCGATAAGGGAGATAAAGGCGATAAGGGAGATAAGGGCGAGGATAGCCCCCAATTTACCGAATATGAACGTCTGAAAGCGGAGTGCGAGGCGGCTCTTGATGAGGCGCAGTCTGCCGCGGATAGTGCAAACAAAGCGGCCGAAGATGCCGCATCTGTGAGAGCGGAAATCGAAGCGGGCGGATTTATCGAAAGTCTTAAGGAGCAAAACGATGGCGAAAAATTCACCGTTTGGGTAGGC
>JAFTWW010000039.1 GCA_017465085.1 Clostridia bacterium
ATGCTGGTTCAAAATCTACCACTTTGATTATAGAGGCAGTACCGTAGCTTTAACCGATGTTTACGGTAACATTACCGATACCTTTAAGTATGATACCTACGGTAAGCTAATTTCAAGAACAGGCAGTAGCTTTGTAATCTTTGGTTACAACGGCAGAGATGGTGTTCTAACCGATAAAAACGGACTTATCTATATGCGTGCAAGGTATTATAGCCCTGCAATGAGAAGATTCATCAACGCAGATATTCTTCACGGTGAAATTTCCGATTCCACCTCACTTAACCGCTACTCCTATGTTAACGGCAACCCTGTTTCTTTTGTTGACCCGTTTGGGTTGGTTAAGGAGAGGGGAAGTTTTTAATAGGATTTGGTCTTGGTATTTCTGGAGAAGATTGTGGAGCTGAAGTAAGCAAGTCAATTGTAATTGGAATTGATGATGGTGCTGAATATTGTGGTCACGAAGTCAATGCAGAAATCGGCATGGGGGTTATAGGGTTTTCTTCCTCACATACCCATCTCTCAGAAAGAGACTATTCACCAATTCGTTGTGACAGCGAACACGTGTATGAACGTAAGACAATCTTTAATATCCTTTCTTGTCCAGACACCATACATAGTAATTCGTTTAATGTTGGACCTGTTTCTATTGCATCAAATGGAGATGTTTCACTTTCCCTTCAAGGTTCGATATTTACTATCGTAGGTGTTGGAGGAAGTATAGGAATAAATCTGTCAGAATTTTTTAGAGGATTATTTTAATGATGAAAAAACGACACATTGTGATTTTAATTATCATTTTCCTGATTATTCTTGTGGTAATTTCAATATGGGCTATTGCATATCCATACTTTTCAAATAGAATTGATAATTCTACAAGACAAAGTTTTATTGATCAAACAATGTCATATTTATCAACGAATCAAGAATTCGTCCACAAGTATGGTCCGCTTGTTTCAATTAATTCTAATGATAAATCACCAATTAAAAATACAGATTCTGAATTAACACAGTATTATATGGATTTCACTTGTGTTACAGAAAGCGGTTCTTTTTGCATAAGAGTATATCACACATGGATAGATACTTGGACTTATAGTTTTAAAGAAATGGCGTATTAATTGATTGGGAGACACAAGGGGACGGTTCTGTTGTGTTGACAGACTAAAAGGAGAAAGTTTGTGAAAAAATCATATTACATAGTAGCGTCATTGATTGCAATTGAACTAATACTAATGAGATTATCTGTCTATTTAGGATTTGAATTCAATTCACTTTCATTATTTCTTCAAGATATAATTGTGTTAATATCGATTTTCCCGATTTGCTGGTTTTTCTTTTTGTTGAGCAAAGATGCTAAAATCAAAAAAAAAATCAGAGTGTTTTTCAAAATTGCTATGTGGCATTTAATTATTTGTTATATAGTAGTTATAATAGGACTTTATTTACAAGCGCATTAACGAAGAACACAGAGGGGACGGTTCTGTTGTCTCCTAATCAACACATTAAATAAACATATGTCATGTTTTCTTCTCAATCACAGAACGCAAGAAGCGAAAGAGATAGTTTTCACTTATCTTTTAATTTATTACCCACTAATGATGATAGTTTATATATTACAGGGTATAAATTGTATTCACTAGGGTCATTGCCCAAAATGTAAAAGGTGAGTATGTAGCATTAGTGGCAAATATAAAAGGAGCAAATTTGATATGAAAAAACTGCTTTTATTGTTGTTGATTTTTAGTATCTTGTTGTCTTTTAGCTCTTGTATAGATTATGATCTTCTTATCCCAAAATCAACAAAATGGGTGTCGCATAAAGGCGATATAGAATTATTGGTTGCTCCAACAGGTAAAATAGTAGGCACGATGAAAACGGATGGTGAAGAAATAAAGTTTTATGGAGTGTCTGATGTTTCAGGCGTATTGAGTTTTTTCCCAATAGAAGATTTTCATAATGAGCGACAAGCGCATCTACTAGAATCATGGCGAACTAATATAAAGACGGATAAGATGAAAGTTACTGTTTTAAAAACCACATATTTTGATGTGGGGGAAAAAATAGATTTCACTTGTGTAAATAAAGAAGTAAAAGAAAGTGAAATATATTATCCTGAAATGGAGTTGTTTTTAGATAATTCGGATAGGGATATAGTTACTAATTATGGCGATGTGTTGCGAATAAATTGTCGATTAAGCGACGAGATAAATCCGACGGTTATCTTTGAAATAACAGCAGAAAATAAACAGGGTAAGGTTGAGTTCTCTGATTGGCGCTTGAGACAATTACCGGTCGACATTACACACGAGCGATTAGAAATAGTTAACTCAGATAATATACGAATTTATAAATTGTTTGATGAGTTTATACTTGTGAATGACCATATAATCCGTGGATTTTCTTCAGGAACACAAGGGGACGGTTCTGTTGTGTTGACAGACTAAAAGGAGAACGGTTGGTGTAAAAGCCAACCGTTTTATCGGTTCAATTGGTTTTTATGAAATTTTAACTCTGACACTCGTTGTCAGGGTTATTTTTTATACTAAATATACAGCTGTGAAAATCAATTAAAAAAGGAGAAGATAAAATGCCAACAGTGATAATTATTACTAATTTGATTTTATCCATAATCGGTTTAGTGTGTATACACTTAAAAAACCATAATAAAGAAAAACATATTGTAAATGCGTTTAAGCAAATAATTGTCCCTGGCGCTGTAGTTGGAACTTTAATTTCTGTATTGATAATAAAACCTGTCACGATAGAAAATGTTATAATAGGTGCAATTTTGGGAGTATTGTTTGGAGAGATTTTGTATATTTTATATTTGATTTCTAAAAGTACCTGGAAAGAAGAAACTTCCACTATATATTATGATGATGGTACGCCTGCTAAATATTTTATTACTGGGGATAAGCACCGTAATTTTCAACATGTGAAGAATTTTTGTAGGGATATGGGCACACGTAGAAAAGATGTACTTATTATTCTTGGAGACACGGGCTTTAATTATTACGAAGATATCCGTGATGATAAACTAAAAAAGGAAATTTCAGATTTGAAAATTACGCTGTTCTGTCTTCACGGAAATAAGGAAAATAGGCCACAGAATGTCGGTACATACGGTATAAGAAGCTTTTGTGGTGGGAAGGTATATTATGAGCCAAGATATCCTAATATCTATTTTGCTATTGACGGTGAGCTTTACACTTTCGAGGGAAAAAAGTATATGGTGGTTGGCGGTGCTCACAGTGTTGATAAAATGCGCTGTTTAGAAGAAGATAAGCCGTTTTGGGAAGATGAAATGCCTGATGATATTGTCAAGGCAAAGGTTGAAGGAAAACTTGCTCGTGATAATAATAAAATTTATGGTATGATGACGCATACTTGCCCCATTAATTATCTTCCTACGGAAATGTTTATGTCTACACGTCAAAATGCCGCAATTAAAAGAAAACCCCGAAAATCAAAATCCAAAAAGCTTTTCAAGCCTGATATTGACAGAACCACTGAAGAGTGGTTGGGAAAACTTGAAAAACAATTGGATTATGAGGTGTGGTATTGCGGGCACTACCATATTGACAAACAAATTGATAAGATTAATATGATGTTTCACGAGATCAGGCCCCTACATATGCAATCGTTTGGTGAAGAATAATGACTGTATTAAGTAATTTATTATCACCGCTTTCATTAGCTTTTATTGTAATAGTTGTAGGTTGTTTTGTAGGAAAAATAAAGATATCTAAGGTTTCTTTGGATTTATCGGGTGTTCTGATTGTAGCAATATTTGCGGGATGGCTGCTTAAGATAATTACTCAAGGCTGTATTGAAGTAAATATTAAAGAATTAGAAGCAAATATGAAGTTCTTTTCAACTTTTGGTACATCATTGTTTATCTCTTCAATAGGAGTTTCTACCGGTAGTATGCTTGATTTACGCAAAAGAAATGACATAAATGCGATGCTTATTGGGTCATTAATGGTTATCTTCGCTTTTGTCATGATGCACATAATTTACTTAATTGATGGTAATATAGCTATTTCAAAATTAATTGGTGCTTTATGCGGGGCGTTAACTACAACTCCTGGATTATCGGCTGCTTGTGAATTGAAAAATTGTATTCCAGAAGATGTTATGTTAGGTTATGGATGCACTTATCTGTTTGGTGTTATGGCAACAGTATTATTTGTTCAAATAACAACTAGAAAATTAGAAAATTCAATTATAGCGGAAGAAAAAATTGAAAGTAAAATAATGAGTAATGCGGCTCTCAGCGGAATAATTCAAATCGGTGTTACTGTGATTTTAGGAAGATTAATAGGCGGTATTGAAATTTTGAATTTTTCATTAGGAATTTCCGGTGGTATGCTATGTTCAGGAATTGTTATTGGCTTATTTGTGAAAAAGGTTTTTCCAATGAAAGTGTTAACCACAAAATTGTTAGCACCATTTAGAAATATTGGATTAGTTTTATTTTTTGTTGGAAATGGAATACCTGCTGGTATGCAGGTTTCAGAAGGAATTGATGGGAGAATTGTTTTTTATGGAGCATTGATGACAGTTACTCCGATAGTATTCGGAACACTTCTTTATAAATTTTTTTTTAATGACAGATTATCAGCTACAACAATAGCTGGCGGAATGACAAGCACTCCGGCTGTAGGAGTACTTGTCAAGAAGTATAGTAATATTTCTTTGAGCAAGTATGCATTAGCGTATTTCGGGGCTTTAATCACTATCATAATTTTGCTCAGGATTAGAATTTTTGATTTCTATGTGTAATAAAAAGGCACGAACTGTGAAAAGTTCGTGCCTTTAATATTGCTTATATTACCAAACTAAAGCCGTATGTAAACTGCTTTTTGTGGCCGTTTACCCAGCGGTAGTTGCGTGTGAAATTCATATGTCGTACAGGACAGATGTTATTAACCATCTGTCCACCGATAGAACCAGCCTGCTTAGAAGTGAGGTCGCCATTATAACCCTGCTTAAGATTTACGCCAACTTCGTTAGCGGCTTCCATCTTAAAACGGTTGAGTGCGTCCTTAGCTTCGGGCACTACGTTCTTAGCCATCGTTGAATTCACCCCTTTATTTCGTAAATCTTGCGTTTGCAATATTATTCTGTGAAATTTAACCGCCGATATTATAGGAAATTTATGAGATTTTTGTGTCGGAATTTATTTTCGAAAATTTTATAATTATATATAAATAAATATTGATGTGTAGTGAAAAATGTGATATAATCTTATAATAAATAAAATGGGGGTGGTGTGTGTATGCGCGTTTTAGGTATTGATCCCGGTTATGCAATAGTGGGCTACGGCGTTGTTGATTATGATGGCTATAAATTTAAGACCGTAGGCTACGGCGCCATTACAACTCCTGCTCACACACCCTTTGATGATAGGCTATCTCAGATTTATGAGGATATGCTAACCGTTATTGATAAATATAAGCCCGAGCATCTCGCTATTGAAAAGCTTTATTTCAACACAAACACTACAACGGCTATTGATGTGGCTCAGGCAAGAGGAGTTATTCTTCTTGCCGCAAAGCAAAAAGGCGTTGAGGTGTTTGAATATACGCCCTTACAGGTCAAGCAGTCTATAACGGGCTATGGAAAGGCAGAAAAAAATCAGGTGATGGAGATGGTAAAAAGCTTTTTATCTCTAACCTCAGTACCAAAACCTGATGATACTGCCGATGCCCTTGCAATTGCAATTTGTCACGGCCACAGCGCTGCAAGCGCCTATGGAAAACTTTCTAAGGAGATAAGATAATGATTGCCTCATTAAACGGAAAACTAATCTTAAAGGAACTTAACTATGCCGTGGTTGAATGCGGCGGTGTAGGTTTCAAATGCTTTATAACACAAAATACATATTCAAGCCTTGGTCAGTTAGGTGATAACGTTTTTCTTCATACCTATCTTTCCGTTCGCGAGGATGCTATGGATTTATATGGCTTTGCTTCTGTTGATGAGCTTGAATGCTTTAAGCTTATCACCTCTGTGAGCGGTGTCGGCTCAAAGATAGGACTTGCTATGCTTTCAGAGTTTACTTCCGATAAAATCAGCTTGTTTATTGCTTCAGGAGACGCAAAATCACTCACTGCCGCATCAGGCGTTGGAATTAAGCTTGCTCAAAGAATTGTGCTCGAGCTTAAAGATAAAATCGGCTCTATTGCCGTTAATGATTTGACCGATATAAAAGCTGTTGGAAACGCCACAGCGAATACAGCCTCAAAAGAGGCGGTTGAGGCTCTTGTATCTCTTGGATATACACAGAGTGAAGCTTCACTCGCAGTTGGAAGGCTTGACCAATCATTATCTGTTGATGAGCTTATTAAACAGGCGCTTAAAACACTTGCGAGGGGGTTATAATACGTGATTGATGAGATGGATTTTGAAAATCGAATTGTTTCACCCGAATATTCAGGCGGTGATGAGGATACCGAGGTAACTCTGCGACCTAAAACCCTTGATGAGTATGTAGGTCAGGAAAAAGCCAAGGATAACCTTAGAATTTATATTAAAGCGGCAAAGCAACGTCACGAATCCCTTGACCATGTTCTGCTTTACGGCCCTCCCGGACTTGGTAAAACAACCCTTTCGGGCATAATAGCAAGAGAGATGGGAGTAAACCTTCGTGTAACCTCAGGCCCCGCTATTGAAAAGCAGGGCGATTTGGTTGCTATTTTAACATCACTTAATGAAGGTGATGTGCTGTTTATCGATGAGATACACAGACTCTCCCGTAACGTTGAAGAAATTTTATATCCTGCTATGGAGGATTTCTCCCTTGATATCATTCTCGGTAAAGGTCCTTCTGCACGTTCGATAAGGCTTGATGTGCCTCACTTTACTTTAGTTGGCGCCACCACCCGTTCGGGACAGTTGACTGCGCCCCTTCGTGACCGTTTCGGCGTTCTTCTAAGGCTAGAGCTGTATTCGCCTGAGGAATTAGCGCAGATTGTTACCCGTTCAGCAGGAATTTTGGGCATTGATATTGAGCCTGAGGGCGCTTTGGAGATTGCCTCCCGTTCAAGAGGGACACCACGTATTGCTAACCGACTTTTAAGAAGAGTAAGAGATATAGCTCAGGTCGAGTTTAACGGGGTTATAACCGAGCAGGTAGCAGCTTCAGCTCTTAAGCGTTTTGAAATTGATGAGCTTGGTCTTGATGATTTTGATAGAAGAATGCTTGAAGCTATTATTAAAAATTACGGTGGAGGTCCCGTAGGCCTTGATACCCTCGCCGCAGCAGTAGGCGAAGAGGCAATAACCATAGAAGATGTTTATGAGCCCTACCTTATGCAGATAGGCTTCCTATCTCGCACCCCAAGAGGCAGATGCGCAACTCCTGCCGCTTATGCACATTTAGGTTATGAGCACAGCGGGGCGCAGCAATCCCTTTTATAAGAGGAGCTTTATGAGAGAAGTTATTGGATTTAATGATTTTGAACTGATTGATGCCGATGACGGCAACAGATTAGAGAGATGGGGAGATATTATCCTCATCCGTCCCGACCCACAGGTTATCTGGAAAGAGGGCAGAAGGGATAAACGCTGGAATGATGCTCACGCTGTTTATCACCGCTCTAACAGCGGCGGGGGATATTGGGAAGAGCTTAAGAACGTTCCTGATGTGTGGAGTGTTGAGTATGAAGAGCTTATTTTTCGCCTGAAGCCTATGGGCTTTAAGCATACGGGCCTTTTTCCCGAGCAGGCAGTAAATTGGTCACTAGCAAGAGAACTGATTGAAAAAGAGAATAGAGAAATATCTGTGCTTAATCTGTTTTCATATACGGGCGCCGCAACGCTTGCCTGCCTTAAAGCAGGGGCGAAGGTAACCCATGTTGATGCTTCGAAGGGCATGGTAGGTTGGGCAAAGGAAAATGCAGTAGCATCAGGCCTTGCCGATAAACCTGTGAGATGGCTTGTGGACGACTGTATGAAATTTGTGAAAAGAGAAATAAGAAGGGGCAATAAATATGATGCCGTTATTATGGACCCGCCCTCCTATGGCAGAGGCCCCTCGGGTGAGATATGGAAGCTTGAACAACAATTAGGTGAGCTTCTTTCCGAGGTTGGCAAGATTATGAGTGATGATCCCGTATTTTTCTTCCTTAATTCATATACAGGCGGTCTTTCACCAACAATACTTAACTATATGGTTAAGCAAAATATTGCTAAGAATTTAGGCGGTGAGGTTTTCACCGATGAAATCGGTCTTCGAATAACTAACAGAGATATTGTACTGCCTTGCGGTAATACAACTATCTGGAAGAAAAGGTAATATGGATAACATTATTGAAGTAAAAGATGTAACATTTGAATATAGTGACGGCGACCGTAAAAAAACCGTTATCAAGGATTTCAGTATCAATTTTGAGCGTGGAAGTTTTACCGTGATTTTAGGTCACAACGGCTCGGGCAAATCAACCCTTGCAAAGCTGCTTAACGGTCTTTATAAAGCCGATAAAGGCGATGTTTTTGTTGATGGCATCAATACTAAAAATGAAGAAACAGAGCTTGAAATCCGCCGTAAAGTTGGTATGGTTTTTCAAAATCCCGATAATCAGCTGGTGGCTTCCATTGTTGAAGAGGATGTGGCTTTTGGTCCCGAAAATTTAGGCCTTGCGCCCGAAGAAATAAGAAGTAGGGTTGATAATGCGCTTAAAGCCGTAGGTATGTATGATTTGAGAGAATCCACACCCCATAGACTTTCGGGCGGTCAGAAGCAGAGAATCGCTATTGCAGGTATCATTGCTATGGAGCCCGAGTGCATCGTTCTTGATGAGCCTACCGCTATGCTTGACCCTAAGGGCAGAGCAGAGATTATCGCTACGGTTGAGCGTCTTAATAAAGAAAAAGGCATAACGGTTATACTCATAACACACTTTATGGAGGAGGCAGAAAACGCCGATAGAGTTGTTGTTATGAACAACGGCGCCATCGTTGCCGATGCGCCTCCAAAAACCGTTTTTGGTGATATTTCTATGCTTAAAAGCGTGGGCCTTGATGTTCCGCAAACTACAGAGCTATTATATAGCTTGAAAAAAGGCGGTCTTGATGTAAATACAAATGTAATTTCAATCGAAGAAACAGCCGAGGAAATTTATAAGGCGCTTCATTTGGAGGAAATTTAATTGTCAGCTATTCTTGATGTAAAGAATTTAACCCATAAATATTCGGGACAATCCAATTTTATTAACGATGCTGTTAGCAATGTCAGTTTTTCGGTTAACAGCGGGGAAATAGTTGGAATAATAGGCCATACAGGCTCGGGTAAATCTACCCTCGTTCAGCATCTTAACGGACTTTTGAAGCCCACCGAGGGCGAGATTTATCTCTATGGAAAAAACATTTGGGAAAACCCAAAGGAAATCCGTAGAGTTCGCTTTGAGGTTGGCCTTGTTTTTCAGTATCCCGAGTATCAGCTTTTCGAAGAAACAGTTTTTGAGGATATTGCCTTTGGCCCTAAAAATATGGGGCTTATGGGTGAAGAACTCGAAAGCAGAGTTAAAGAAATATGCCAACTGATTGGTATAAAGGAAGAATATTTTTCCGTATCGCCCTTTGACCTTTCGGGCGGTGAAAAACGTCGCGTGGCTATTGCTGGCGTTATGGCTATGCGTCCAAGGGTTATCATTTTTGATGAGCCAATTGCAGGTCTTGACCCTAAGGGCAGGCAGGATGTTATCAAAATGATAAGAGATTACCGCGATGCATATAATGCCACCGTTCTCATTATTTCACACAATATGGAGGATATGGCAACCCTTACCGATAAACTGCTCGTTATGAATAACGGAAATCTCACCATGTTTGATGAAACATATAAGGTATTTTCAAGGTCAGAAGAGCTTAAAGGAATAGGACTTAATGTTCCTATTGTTACCCGCGTTCTTGCTCTTCTTAAGGAAAAAGGGGTTAATATACCCGATAATATCTTAACCGTTGATAATGCGGTGAAAACATTGCTTAGCTTAAACAAAGGCGGTGAGGCAAATGATTAAGGATATTACCTTTGGTCAGTATTATGAAACAAAATCGTTGGTTCATAAGCTTGACCCAAGAACAAAAATAGTCTTACTCCTTCTATTACTTGTTTTTATCTTTTTATGTAAGAATTTCTTAAGCCTTGCGCTGCTGTGCGCTTTCGTATTATCGGTCGCTATTATTACCAAAATACCCTTAAAAATCTTCTTCAATAACATTAAGGCAATCTTGCCCGTCGTTATATTTACCGCTCTTATTAACTTATTTTATAGTGGCGGTGATGGTGAGATACTGTTTTCTGTTTGGAAATTATCCGTTACAACTGCAGGCGTATCAAGAGCGGTATTTATGGCTATTCGCATTGTTATTCTTATCTTTACAAGCTCGGTTTTAACCTATACTACAACCCCAAACGATTTAACCGATGCTATGGAAAGATTGCTATCACCCCTAAAATTTATCGGTCTTGGGGGCGCTGTGCATACCGTTGCTATGATGATGACCATTGCGCTCAGATTTATACCTACCTTAGTTGAGGAAACCGATAAAATTATGAGCGCGCAAAAGGCGAGGGGAGCCGACCTTGAAAACGGAAAGCTTCTTGATAGAATTAAGGCCTTAATACCAATTCTTATTCCGCTTCTTATTTCTTCTGTAAGAAGAGCTTATGAGCTTGCAGAGGCAATGGAGTGCCGTTGCTATAACGGAGCGGACGGCAGAACAAGAATGAAGCAGTTAAAGCTATCTTCTAAAGATATCGTTTGCGCCTTTCTTACCGTTTTGGTTTGTGTTTTTGTTTTAATAATCAATAAATTTGTGTAATAAGTGGTTTTTATGAAAAGATTGTTGCTTACAATTTCATACGATGGCACCGATTATCACGGATGGCAGATTCAGCCTAACGGCATCACCGTTCAGCAGGTTTTTGAAGATTCTCTCCAAAAAATGCTTGGCAGGAAAACCGCCGTTTCGGGTTGCAGTCGTACCGATGCAGGCGTTCACGCAAGGGAGTTTTGTCTGCATCTTGATTGTGAAGAAAATATACCTGAAAAAGCCTTCATAGCGGGGCTTAATTCAATACTCCCCGATAGCATAGCCGTTAAAAGCTGTGTTGAGGTTTCGGGTGATTTCCACGCACGATTTGATTGTAAGGGCAAAACCTATGTATATAATTTTTATGAGGGATTAACCGATCCGTTTTTATCCCGATTTGCTTTAAGGCTTGATAAATTACCCGATAAAAATAGAGTTAACGAGTTTTGCGATGCCCTTATCGGCACTCACGATTATATTGCCTTCTCTTCCTCAGGAAGAACGGTTGAGAATACGGTGCGAACTGTAACCGATTGCTCATATTGTGCCGAGGGAAATCGCGGTTATTTCAGCATTACCGCAAACGGTTTTCTATATAATATGGTAAGAATTGCCGTTGGTACTGCCCTTGATATTGATTCGGGCAGAATTGGCGTTGATTGTGTAGAAAAGGCGTTCAGTTCAGGCAATAGAGAAATATTAGGAAAAACCGTTAAGCCTCAGGGGCTTGTTCTTGAAAAAGTATTTTACTGATAAGGCAGGTGTGAATATTGCCCGATTATAAAAAGAAAAAGGTTAAGCGTTCAGGCAGGGCCAAAGGCAATGCCACCGTTAAAAATAACGATTTAGAGATGAAGCCTTCCCGCAGGGAAAAAAATATTCCTACTGCTAATGTAAAGGTGGTAAAGGGCGGGAAGCTTGAAAGAATGAGAAAGATGAGAATTACCGTGGCAGCGGTTGCCTTTATTTCGGTAATTTGTATTTTGCTTAACTTTTTGCTACCCGTTGGTCTTTATGAAAATTATGTAAATCTTGTAGCATCTATAGGAAACGGCAGTTATCCCGTATCGGTTTACGGTAGTGATATTTATGATATTGCCGCAGGTAATTCTCATTATTTTATGCTCACCGATTCAAGAATATCTGCCTATAACAATTCGGGCAAGGAGATTATATCTGTTAGCCACGGTTATGCAAATCCGTATCTAACAGTCAGCGAAACCCGCGCCCTTGTTTTTGATCAGGGCGGCACCGAGCTTTGCGTTTATAACCTTAAAAACGAAACCAATAATCTTGCGCTCGATGATAAGATTATTACTGCTGATATTTCCCGAAGCGGCACCTTTGCGGTGGTAACAAAATCCGAAAGCTATGCATCAACCGTTACGGTTTATGATAAAAATTCCAAGGTTGTTTACACTTGGAATTCGGCGCTTGATATAGTAAGCAGTATTACCGTTTCACCCAGTGGAAAAAATATTGCCGTTGGAACGGTAAGCGTAGAAAACGGTCAGTATAAATCCAAAATTCTTATTCTTGATTTTGAATCTGCAAACGCTAAGTTTACCACCGATTTAGGTAATGATGTTCCCGTGCTTCTTGATAGTAATAGCTCAGGTATATCGGTAGTTACTGAAAAAGCATATAATTTTATTCGTTGGAATAATAATGAAAGAAACGAAATCAAAAGCGAATATACTATTGATAAATTCCGCAAATCCGGCAATAGAATGTTGCTTGTGCTTAACCACGAGGGTAATAAAAACGAAAATATTATCATCCTGCTTGCAAGTAACGGCAAGAAGATTTGCGAGTTTAAGTATGATGGCGCTATAGCGGATATCGAGCCTAAGGGTAACCATATATATTGCCTTAGTGATAATAAAATTTTGCTTTTTGGCAAGGATGGAGAAATCCTCCGCGAAGGTAAGAGCGGCTACGGCGCAATAAGACTTAAGGTTTTAACTTCAAATACCGTGGCAGTAGCCTCCAATACCGCCATCGAAAAGATAACTGTTGAGAAAGAGGTAGAATGATATGAGTATTATTCTTGACGTAATCATTTTAGCCATTGTTTTATTAAGTGTTCTGTTATCAGCAAAACGCGGCTTTGTTAAAAGCATTATTGAGGTTGCAGGATTTGTTGCCGCGATTATATTAGCAATCTCAGTCAGCGGTCCTCTTGCTGAGTTTACATACGATAAGGTTATCGAGCCTTCGGTTATTAAAATAGTTGAGGAATCTGCCGCCGCATCCGATGAGCATACCGAGGGTAATATTGAGGCTGTTGCGGATAATATATGGAATGCTCTACCCGAGTTTGTGAGAAATAATTCTGTAAATAGCGGTATAAATCAGGATACCTTTGTTGATAAAATTGAGATTGATACCACAGATACTGTTGCCTCAATGGCACAAAAGGCTTCACAGACCATTGCAAGACCAATAGTTACTAAAATGTTTTCCGCTTTTTATGCTGTGGTTTTAATGGTAGTCCTTTTAGTTATCGTTAAATTTATTGCTAAAATTGTAAATCCCTTATTTAATTTCAGTATTATCGGTAAACTTAACCGAACTCTCGGCGGAGTTTTAGGTCTTGTTAAGGGCATATTAGTATCGGTGGTCTTCTGTGTTGCAGTATCTCTTATTGTGTCCTTTACAGGAAACGGATTTTTATGCTTTACCCCCGAAGCGATAGAAAACTCTGTTATTTTCAGTAAAATCGTATCTGTGATACCCTTTATATAATAGCTTTTCCCAAGGAGATTTAAGTAAATGAAATTGTGTTCAAAATGCAAAAAGCGTCCCGCTGTGGTATTCATTTCCAATCCTGCCACGCCTAATTCGGAGCCTGAGGGACTCTGTCTTATGTGCGCAAAGGATCTTGGAATTAAGCCCGTTGATGATATGCTTAAGAGTATGAATGTAACTGATGAAGATATCGAAATGATGAGTAATCAGTTTATTGAGATGATGTCGCCCGAAAGTATGGATGATGAATCCTTAAATGATGAAACCTTTGATTTAGGTACTGCGCCTGCTATACCGTTCCTTAAGAATATGTTCGGTATGGGCGGTGAAGCCAAAGAAGAAAAGGGTGAGGCAAAGCAGGGAAAGGAAGATAAGGCCAAAAAGAAGAAAAGGCGTTATCTCGATCAGTTCTGCACAAATCTTACTCAAAGGGCGAAGGATGGAACTCTTGATAGAATAATCGGCAGAGATAAAGAGCTTTACCGCACCATTCAGATTCTATCCCGCCGTTCTAAAAACAACCCCTGCCTTATAGGTGAGCCCGGTGTTGGTAAAACCGCTATAGCAGAGGGCTTAGCTCTTCGTATTGCCGAGGGTAATGCGCCCGCCCGCCTTCTTGATAAAGAGATCCTTCTTCTCGACCTTACAGGACTTGTTGCAGGCACCCAGTTCCGCGGTCAGTTCGAAGCAAGAGTGAAGGGTCTTATTCAGGAGATTAAGGATGCAGGTAACATTATTCTCTTCGTTGATGAAATTCATAATCTTGTGGGCGCGGGAGATTCTTCAGAGGGCTCTATGAATGCCGCCAATATCCTTAAACCTGCCCTTTCAAGGGGTGAGGTGCAGGTTATCGGCGCCACCACCTTTAAGGAATACAGAAAGTATATTGAAAAGGATGCGGCTCTCGAACGCCGTTTTCAGCCTATAACCGTTGAAGAGCCTTCAATCGATGATGCCATTGATGTTCTTATGGGCGTTAAAGGTTATTATGAAGGCTATCACGGCGTTAAAATCCCTGATAATATTTTAAGAAAAGCGGTTATTCTTTCCGAGAGATATGTAACCGATAGATTTCTTCCCGATAAGGCCATTGATTTGCTTGATGAAGCGTGCGCCTGCACAAGCCTTGAAAACAAGGCCATTGATGAGCTTTATATCGCCAATAAAAAGGTGGCAGAAAG
Organism: Clostridia bacterium; assembly: GCA_017465085.1. Lineage (GTDB taxonomy): Bacteria > Bacillota > Clostridia > Oscillospirales > Acutalibacteraceae > UBA737. The sequence continues at coordinate 14,754 of JAFTWW010000039.1, forward strand.
TTCTACTGCGTTAGATGAGCTTACCGCTGATGGCAATAATACCGATTACGAAAAGCAGGCTATGCTTAAAGCCGATATTGAAAAATATAAAAATATTGCAAACGGCCTTTATGAAGCGGCTTCGGATAATATCGTTACCGAAAAACAGCTTGCTAAGGTTATTGAGTTATGGACCGGTATTCCCGCATCTAAGGTTGAGGAAAGCGACCTTATGAAACTTTCCAAGCTTGAGGAAAGCCTTAATCAGAAGATAATCGGTCAGGAAGAAGCAGTTAAGCTTGTAACTGCCGCTGTTAAGCGCTCCCGTGTTAAAACGAGTGCCGAGCACCGCCCCGCATCCTTTATCTTTGTAGGCCCTACAGGTGTTGGTAAAACTCAGCTTGTTAAGGTGTTATCTGAACAGCTTTTCAGCACCCCTGAAACCCTTATCCGCCTTGATATGTCTGAATTTATGGAGAAGCATTCGGTATCCCGTCTTATCGGCGCCCCTCCGGGATACGTGGGCTTTGATGAGGCAGGTCAGCTTACAGAAAAGGTAAGAAGAAAGCCATACTCCGTAGTTTTGCTTGATGAGATTGAAAAGGCGCATCCCGATGTTCTTAATGTGCTTTTGCAGATTCTTGATGATGGCAGGGTTACCGATGCGCAGGGCAGAACGGTTAATTTTGAGAATACCATTATGGTTATGACCTCAAATGCGGGTAGTGACAGAACAGAAAACCTTTTAGGCTTTGGCAAGACCGAAAAAGAAGCCTCTAAGGATAAGGCTATGAAGGCGCTGAGCGATTTCTTAAGACCCGAGTTTTTAGCCCGTGTTGATGAGGTTGTTGTGTTCTCGCCTTTATCAAGCACTTCTCTTTCCAAGATTGCTGACCTTATGTTAAAGGAATTGGCAGACTCAATGGATGAGAAGAATATCGCATTTAAGTACGATAACGAGGTTTGTGATTATATCGCCTCTAAATGCGAGGGAACCAAAACGGGAGCTCGAGAGCTTCGCAATATTATCCGCAGAGAAATCGAGGATAAAATCGTTGATATGATCATTGAAAACGAAGGCGGATTTACATCGGTTAAGGTAGCGTTAAAAAATAAAACGATAGATATTGTTACCTTATAAAATAAATTCGTATTGACAAAATCCTACCTTTTGTTTATAATGTTTTTAGAGATTTGGAGTAATGCAAAAGAGTGCCTTGGTGTATTCTTTTGCATTTTCTTTTATGGTGGTGTGAATGTTGAATAAAAATATCCTTGATATTTTAGGGGAAAATCCTGTGGTAGCGGCAGTGAAGGAATCAAAGTTAGAAAAGGCTATTGCTTCGCCATCCGATGTAATATTTTTACTTGGCGGTAGTATTCTTAATATTAGGAATGATATCGATATAGTCCATAGAGCCAACAAACTGCTTTTTGTTCATATTGACCTTACGGAAGGTATCGGCAAGGATAAAACGGGCATTGAATTCTTGGCAAAATGCGGTGTAGATGGAATTGTGAGCACAAGAGTGAATATGATTAAATATGCTAAGGATTGCAGATTATACGCTGTGCAAAGATTTTTCGCTTTGGATACACAAGGATTAAATAGTATTAGTGATATGCTTTCAAACAATTCACCTGATTTCATTGAGATAATGCCGGGAGTGATTGAAAAGGTGATAGAACGGTTTTCTTCCTGCGGAATTCCTCTGATTGCAGGAGGACTTATTGAAACAAAAAGAGAGGTAACGACTGCTCTTAATTACGGGGCTTTTGCGGTATCAACGGGCAAGGAAGAGCTTTGGTATATATAAATTATATATTTTCCGATGAGATTTAGAGAAACGGAAGGAAAAAGAATTAGATTTCTTTTTCTTTCCGTTATTTTTTTAGGAGATGATTTTTTGATTTATGATGTTGTTATAGCAGGCGCGGGTGTAATTGGCAGTATGATAGCCCGTGAGCTTACAAAATATGAACTTACCGTCTGTGTTCTTGAAAAGGAAAATGATGTATCGTGTGGTGCGTCAAAGGCCAATAGCGGCATTATTCACGGCGGATTTGATCCCGAACCCGATACCCTTAAAGCTAAGCTCAATGTTGAAGGCGTAGAAAAGCTTTTCGATGCGGCAAAGCAGTTGAATGTTTCAATAATCAGAAACGGTTCCTTTGTGTGCGCCTTTAGCGAAGATGAAGAAGAACATATAAAAGCATTATATGAGCGCGGCATCAAAAACGGTGTAAAGGGTATGGAAATTCTAAACGGAGAGCAAGCAAGAAAAATTGAGCCTAATTTGTCGAAAAACATTACCCTTGTTTTAAGTGTTTCCACAGCGGGTATAATCTGTCCCTATGAGCTCACAATTGCAGCCATTGGCAATGCCATGGATAACGGAGCAGTTCTTAAAACTAATTTTGAAATAAACAAGATTAGAATAATCAAAGATTTATTTAGCGTGTATTCTAACGATGGAGATAATGTGAAAGCAAAATATTTTATCAACTGCGCAGGTACATATTCGGATAAAATTGCAGGTCTAATTGGTGATAATTCCTTTGAAATTATTTGCAGGGCAGGGGAATATATGCTGCTTGATAAGTGTGAGGGCGGTTTGATATCTCATACCGTTTTTCAGGTGCCTTCAAAGGAAGGCAAGGGCATCTTGGTTACTCCCACAGTTGATGGTAACTTATTAGTGGGACCTACTGCATCTCTTGTTGAAACACCTGATAATAAGGAAACAACAGCATTGGGACTCGAAAAGGTTAGAAATCTCGCAGGAAGGAGTGTTGAAAATATAAATTTCCGCAATGTTATTACTTCTTTTGCGGGTGTTCGTTCTTCAGAGAAGAACGGCGATTTTATTATTGAGGAAAGTAAGGCGGGCAATAATTTCTTTAATGTGGCGGCTATTGATTCACCGGGGCTTTCTTCCTGTGTTGCCATAGCGGAATATACAGTTAGCCTTTTAAGAAGAAAGGGTATGTGCCTAGTTTCGAATAAAAATTGGAATGGTAATAGAGAAGACCCTCATAAATTCAAAAAGCTGAGTGATGACGAGAAGAACAAATTTATCAGTAAAAATTCTGATTACGGCAAAATAATTTGCAGATGCGAAAATATTACTGAGGGTGAAATACGAGCCGCTATAAAGCGTAATCCGCCCGCTAAGGATTTAGATGGCGTAAAACGTAGAACAAGGTCAGGTATGGGTAGATGTCAAGGTGGATTTTGCGGACCCGCGGTTATGAGAATAATTTCTGAGGAAATGGGTATTCCAATGTCCGAAATCACGAAAAAGGGCAATAAATCAAAAATGATTAGCGGTAGGTTGTGAGACAAGTATGATAAATCACGATATTGTAGTTGTGGGCGGAGGCCCTGCAGGTATGGCAGCTGCGATTGCAGCGTACGATAACGGAGTTAGGGATGTAGTTATTCTTGACCGTGAGAAAAATCTTGGAGGAATTTTACAGCAATGTATTCATAATGGCTTTGGCCTTCATAAATTTGGTGAAGAATTAACGGGACCCGAATATGCAAATATATATTCAAAAAAGGTTGCTGAGAGAGGTATTGAGGTCTATAACGAAACTACTGTGACCGATATTTCTAAAGAAAAAATCATCACTGCAACCAACAGCAACGGTATTTTGAAAATTAAAGCCAAAGCAGTAATTCTTGCTATGGGATGTAGGGAGAGAAGCCGCGGTGCGCTTAATATAGCAGGAACAAGACCTGCAGGTATTTATTCGGCAGGAACCGCGCAAAAGCTTATTAACTGTGAGGGCTATTCGGTAGGTGAAAGGGTTGTTATTTTAGGCTCGGGTGATATAGGGCTTATTATGGCAAGAAGGATGACCTTGGAAGGCGCTAAAGTTGAGGCGGTTTGTGAGCTGATGTCGTATTCAGGTGGGCTTACAAGAAATATAGTTCAGTGTCTTAACGATTTTAATATACCTTTATATCTCAGCACCACAGTAGTTGAGATACACGGAGAAGAGCGTCTTGAGGGCGTAACCGTTGCAAAGGTTGATTCAAAAAATCAAATTTTAGAGGATACAAAGCGATATATACCGTGCGATACATTGCTTTTATCGGTTGGGTTAATTCCCGAAAATGAGCTTACAAGGTCTATAGGGATTGAGTTGAATAATATTACAAACGGCGCGGAGGTTAACCAAAACAGGCAGAGCAACATTGATGGTGTTTTTGCTTGCGGAAATGTTTTACACGTACACGATTTAGTTGATTATGTTTCGGATGAATCCGAGATTGCGGGTAAAAGCGCCGCTAAGTATGTAAACGGTCAACTTAGCGGCGGTAAAGAAATAGATGTTAAAGCTGAAAATGGAATCAGATATGTTCTACCGCAGAAAATAAACCTTGAAAATACCGAAGATATTGCGCTTCTTATGCGTGTTGATAAACCTTACGACAGGGTGCAAATTACGGTTAAAGCAGGCGAAGTTATTCTTGCTAATGTTAAAAGAATTAGAGCGGTGCCGGGAGAAATGGAAAAAATAATTATTAAAAAAGAAGGGCTTGTAAATATCTGCGATAGCATTACGGTCGGTCTGGAGGAGATATGATGGAAAGAAATATAACCTGTATTATTTGTCCTAGGGGATGCCCGCTTATCTGTGAAATTAAGTGCGGTAAGGTCTATGTGTGGGGTAACACCTGCCCAAAAGGTGAGCAATACGGCAAGGATGAATGTCTTAGTCCTATGAGAAGCGTAACTTCTGTCTTGCGAATTTCCAATAGAGATGATACAATGGTAAGTGTAAAGACCTCCGTTCCCGTAAGTAAATACCGTATTTTTGATGTTATGCAAAAAATAAGGTTTGGGGAGGTAGCTGCGCCCGTTAAAATTGGCGATGTTTTGATTAAAGATGTTTTCGGCGCCGATATTATTGCTACAAAGGAAATAAATTAGCATGAATTCTTTTGATTTAGGTAAAATTAAGCTTTTCCTTTTTGATATGGATGGAACGCTTTATTTGGGTAATCGGCTTTTTGATTTTACGGCCGAGCTTCTTGATGCTATTAAAAGCAAGGGAAACCGCTATCTTTTTATGACCAATAACTCATCTAAAAGTGTTAAAGACTATATTAAAAAGCTGAATAGTTTGGGTATTAAAGCCACTTATGATGATTTTATAACCTCATCGCAGGCAACCGCTTACTATCTTAAGAAAAATCATCACCATAAAACTCTATATGTGTGCGGTACTAATTCGCTTAAAGAAGAATTGATTAAGGAAGGCTTCACGGTTACAGAGGATACCGAGAAAACCGAGTGTATCGTTATGGGCTTTGATACCGAGCTTACCTTCAAAAAGCTTCACGATGTTTCCTTTATGCTTAACACCCGTGATCTGCCATACATTGCAACGAATCCCGATTATGTCTGCCCCACAGAATTTGGCTTTGTGCCAGATTGCGGCAGTGTTTGCGATATGATTTACAACGCCACGGGCAAAAGACCCGTAGTTATCGGAAAACCCGAGCCCTTAATGCCCATACTCGCTATGGAGCGATTAAATGTGAGCAGGGAAGAAACCGCGGTGGTAGGGGATAGAATTTATACCGATGTTAAAAGCGGTATAAATGCGGGATGTGTGAGCATTCTCGTTATGAGCGGTGAAACAACCGAGGAGATACTTAACGCCTCCCTCGATAAACCCGATTTGGTTTTATCCTCTTGCGAAGAAATTTTAGATAAAATAAAATAGCACAAAACAGTACACGGAGTACTGCTTGTGCTTAATAAAAAAACAAAAGCACCAACCGTAAAGGTTAGTGCTTTTATTATTGGAGCGGGTGATGGGAATTTTCCGATACAACGCATCTATCGCCTCGCTTACGCTCGTTGCCACGTCGGCGAAAACAGTCCACAGGACTATTTTCTTCCGCAAACAAGTTTGCTCCCTCCTTGTTCGATTCCCA
>JAFTWW010000040.1 GCA_017465085.1 Clostridia bacterium
CTACCGACTGAGCTACAGAGGCAAATGGCGACCTGGATGGGGCTCGAACCCACGACCTCTAGCGTGACAGGCTAGCGTTCTAACCAACTGAACTACCAGGCCAAAATGGTGGGAACAACAGGGCTCGAACCTGTGACCCTCTGCTTGTAAGGCAGATGCTCTCCCAGCTGAGCTATGCTCCCACATTAGCGCTGGTTCGCTTCAAAGTAACTCACCGGCGACGAATTAGATAATATCACAAGAGGCCGCAAATGTCAAGCATTTTTTATTAAATTTTTTATTTTTTTATTTTATCGATTATTTTACGGATTTGGCTATCCTTAAATACATAGGCTTTATTGCAGAATTGGCACTGCATCTCGGCTTCGGGTAAATCGCGGGCTAAATCCTCAAGCTCATCTTTTCCAAGGCTTATCAGCGCCTTTTCAAAACGCTCCCTCGAACAATTACATTTATATGCGGCAAATCTCTCATCAAGAACTTCAACCTCAAAACCATCCAAGGCTATGCGAACTATCTCCTCGATATCCTTGCCGCTATCAAGCAACTCGGTAACCGATTTCATAGAGGAAATATTCTTTTCGAGCCTTGTAATAATCTCCTCATCACCCGTGGCGGCAGGAAGCAGTTGAATAATATATCCGCCGCTCTTACGAACGGTAAGGTCGGGATTAACAAGCACGCCCAAAGCGCAAACGGTGGGTATCTGCTCGCTTACGGCATAGTAAGCCGTTATATCCTCGGCAATTTCACCCGTAGCGATGGGAATAAATCCATTGTAGGGCTCTTTAAGGCCTAAATCCTTCATAACGTAAAGGCTGCCATCCGTTCCCACCGCGCCCGAAACATCAAGCTTGCCGTTGGGCTTCAGGGGAATCTCAACCACGGGATTAACCGCGTAGCCCCTTACATTTCCATAGGAATCGGCGGCGGTGATAATCGAGCCCACGGGGCCGCCGCCATCGATTTTAACGGTTATACTGTCACTTGCGTTTTTGAGCATATCGCCCATCATAGAGGTGGCGGTAAGAAGTCGTCCAAGGGCGGCAGTAACAACCGCCGAGGTTTTATGATATTCCTCTGCCTTGGCAACTATATCGGTACTGTCAATAGCAGTGGCCATAACAAGTCCGTCACTGGTGATGCATCTTATAAGCTTACCCATTTATTTTCATCTTCCTTGTAACATAAACTGCCCTATCGGTTGTATCATTAGGGCTTTCATAGGTCATATCGCCGTAAACCGCCAACACCTCAAGTCCCGCTCTTTCAAGGGCGGCTTCTATTTCGCTCTCGGTATAGGCGCGCTCGGTTATATCCTCGCTCAATCTTTTATAGTTTTCCCCATCACCCTCAAAGAAATCAAGGGTTATATCAACGGTATTATCCTCGGGGTTGTAAAAATTCTGCCATACACAGTAAACACCCTCCTCTTCCAAAACGAAGGTGTTATCGCCCAATACCTCTCGGTGCTTATACACTGTGTTAACATCAAATATAAAGAGCTTTTCCTCCTCTAAGAAGAGAGCAACCCGCTCTATTGCCCTGCAGAAATCCTCAAAATCTATTATATGATTAAGGCTATCGAGACAGCATATAGCTCCATCCACTCTGCCAAACAAATCAAGCTCCTTGGCATCCTGACACACATATAGTATATCATTTCCTGCCGCTTCGCTTTTTTCCCTTGCCACACAGAGCATCTCTTCGGAGATATCAACGCCGATTACCGATATACCCCTGCCTGTAAACTCGTTGGAAAATTCACCCGTTCCACAAGCTAAATCGAGCAACAGGGTGGGTACCCCGCCAAAGCGTTCAAAGAGGGAAAGAATATACTCTGTTCTGCCGATATAATCGGCATCCTCCATGAGAATATCGTAAAACTTAGCAAAATCGTTATACATTATTTCATTCTCTCAATCGCGGTTTTACAGCCCTCGCTCTTGGTGCGGCTGACACGGCTTACCGTGGCGGTGGATGCGCCCGTTTCTCTTACTATCTCATTATAAACCGCACCCTCGCTGAGCATCTTTGCAACGGCAAAACGCTGCGCCATGGATTTAATCTCCTTAGGGGTGCAGATATCCTCGAAAAAAGCCCTGCACTCCTCGGGGGTTTCAAGGGTCATAACCGCTTTATAAAAAAGCTCGGAAAAATCTTTGTTCTCCATACTTAACTCCTGTTCAGATGTTTTTCCACCATTTTAACATATTAAAGCGTTAAAGTCAATGAAGGGGTATATTATTCAGAATGTTTGAAATGCTACTTGATAAAACAACCCATCCTCAAAACGGTAATGTCATTAGCGAAGTTTTTGTTTTAGCATAGAATAATATATCGGGTTAGAACCAGCATCGCATTTGTATGTACAAATACAGATGGGCAGTAGCCCAAACCCACTAACAACAGAAAAGAGAAGATTCGTATGTTTGCAACGAGTCTTCTCTTTCTTTTTGTCTGTTAAGTGATATGCTGACTATCGTCAGCGTGATATTTTATTTTGAAAATTCCTCGCAACAAGCGAGATATTTCAAAATAAAGTGATATTAAACCCTACGGGTTTAGTGATATTCTATTCACCCCAAAACTTGCCAAGCAAATAACACTCGGCTGAAAGCCGAATATTACTGCGTAGCAATACAACTCGCTGTTAGGCGAATAGAACTGTAGAAATGTTCGCTAAGAACATTTCTACAAAGAGAATGGGTTTGCTTATTGCCGTTTTATATTGAAAGGCAGTCATCTAAGAAACGGTGTGCCTCATCAATATCAATAGTGCTATCAAACGAATCAACAATATCCTCCAATGCCTCGCCTAAATACTGTGTAACCCCTCTTGAATTACGGCCTGCCCAATGACTGATAATTCTTGTGGCAGATAGAAGCTGACGGTTATACAAAGAACAAAGGCGCGTACTAATCCTTTCGTTTTTGTCTATAGTAACAATGAAAACTAAATACACACTTTGATCTTGGGCGAGGAAAGAAAGAAGCTTGTCAATGTTATACCCCTTTGGGTTGCTTGACAAGAACATAACTTTAGTTTTTATATCGGTAGCAGTATAGTATTCATCAAATTTTCTTTCGTAATCGCCTAATTTGTAAGCAGTGAAAATTTCAGGGAGCGGTGTTCCCCTGCGAAGCGCTTTAATCAGCACACTATGAAGATCTCCCGACTCTGTAATGAGATATTCTATTATCCTGCCTCTGAGATTTACATTATCGATAAATGAAGCGATAGCAATTTCCTTTTCTACAGAACGCACTCTGGCTTGCAAATCCTCATTTAAAATATGATATTCACGGGAATTCAAAAAGGAAACAGCCCGATCAACAGATTTATAAATGTTATTTTCTTGTTTCTCATCAGGCTCAAAGCGGTGCCCTGTAGGTCGAATATTATTTGTTGCTTCTACTAAACGAACAAGATTTTCTTGGAAGGAATAATTTTCGTGTGAGGTAAAAAGATACTCGAAGTTTTCTTCGCAATTTTCAACACCATCATAATGATGCATAATATCGCCGCCATTAAAGCTTCCTTTTATGTTATCGGTTCGAAGCTCTTGCGAAGAATGACTGATTTTCTTAAGAAAGGTTGTGTTGGCCAAAAACAAAAAATTGGCTGTTGGTGTGACCAGGCACACGATAAAAGGACGGTCATCGTATTTCTGCAAAACGGACAATGAGAGAACTGTGTTCCCGAAAGAGCGACTATCAGCTCTGCAAAAACGGACGGCAAACCATTTGCAGCAATAAACGCTACGATCCTTTACAAGACCGTATTTCTGCTGAATTTGAGAAGCAAGGGCAGTTTTATCAGCAATACCGTGGAGTTCTCCTATTGTTTCAATGAAATCGTCAATGAGTTCCTTATTATACACCGAACTCCTCCTCAAAAATCATAACTTGAAATATCAATCCGCTTTCGAATTGTTTTTTCCTTTAGAGCGAGCATTTTGTTCAGAAAGTGTGTTCCTTTCCCAAAAAACGCCATCAACATATCCTTGGATATACCTATCCGTTTCGGCCATTTCCAATCGCTTTTCCGCCCACACACAATACTGCTCGTTGGCCTCAACACCGATATACCGCCTACCTAATTTCTTGGCAACTACGCTGGTTGTTCCAGACCCTAAAAACGGGTCAAAAACAACATCCGCAGGGTTGGAGCTTGCCATTATAATTTTGGCAATCAGTTTTTCGGACTTTTGTGTGGGGTGCGCCGTATTCTCAGGCATCGACCAAAACGGGATGGTAATATCATCCCAAAAATTAGAGGGGCAAGTGTTTCGATAGTTGCCGTTTTCGGTTTCATCCCAATCCTTAGGCTTACCGTCAACCTTATATGGCGCGATAACCTTTTTCCTTATTTTTACAGCATCAAGATTAAACGTATATTTGTTGGATTTTGTTGCAAACCATATATCCTCTAAGCCGTTTTTCCAGTTTGCAGATGCGCCGCGGCCCTTTTCACGCTGCCAGGTAATACGGTTTCTTACAGTAAAAAACTCCCCCAACACTCTGCCTATAATGAGGCTGGTTTCCCAATCGCAACAAACGTAAATTGAGCCATCTTCCTTCAAAATCGGGTACACCAACGAAAGCCACTTTCGAGTATATTCTTCATAATCTGCAACGGTTTTCTTAGAAAAGGTAGTTCCGTTAAATTCTTTTGTAAGATTGTAGGGGGGGTCGGCAATCACCAAATCAACCGAATGGTGAGGAAGAAGCTCCATCGCCTTGAAAGTATCGCCTAAAATTGTTTTGTTAATTATACCATCTATGGACGTTTGTTCTGTTTCTACGCTTATACAGCGAGCGAGATATTCTCTACCCTCTTCTACAGTAAGCTCAATGGTTCTATTTCTTGAAGATTTCTCTTTTTCCATATATAAATCCCCGATACATTCATTTTAGTAAACTTAATTATACAATATCCGCAATTAAAAAGCAAGTGATACGAAGCTAATACAAATCCAACCTTGAAGTTTATATAAATAAAAAGAAAGCCAACCCAAAGGTCAGCTTTTCTTTATTGGTCGAGATGCTCTTATAGGACTTTTCTGTAAAGCCGCATAATACTGAGCTATTAAATCAAGGCGACAGGATTCTCTTCTCCAACTATCGAACAGTCCACTGGACTGTTCTCCCAAATTCTTCGTTTGCTTCGCTCACGGAATTTGGAGGTCGTTTCGAATCCTGTATATAAAGAATAAAGAGAATCCAACCTAAAGGTCAGTTTCTCTTTATTGGTCGAGATGACAGGATTCTCTTCTCCAACTATCGAACAGTCCACTGGACTGTTCTCCCAAATTCTTCGTTTGCTTCGCTCACGGAATTTGGAGGTCGTTTCGAATCCTGTATATAAAGAATAAAGAGAATCCA
>JAFTWW010000041.1 GCA_017465085.1 Clostridia bacterium
CAGTAATTTCATTCGGGGTATTTAGCTTCACTTCAAAGGGAATCCCGTTTTCTCTTATGGCCTGCCTTAAAAACATATTTACCGCTGTAGTCATATTTAGCCCTAAGGCTTCAAACAACTTCTCTGCCGCGTTTTTTACTTCTTTATCCGTGCGAATATTTAAATTTGCAGTTTCCATATCATCACCTCTAATACAATTATATGCATATTGTAACACGTTATGCGCACATTGTCAATATTTTTGCACAAACAATAAGAAAGCTCCTATATTTTAGGAGCTTTCTTATTGTAGAACTTCTTAATAAAGAAGAAAGTATTTACGGCGGCGCGTACCAGCTGGTCAAGAGTACAGCAGATAACCAGCGCCATTACGCCAAGAGAAAGCACTCTTACGGTAATAAGGCAGCCGAAAACTCTGCATGCCCAAAGGGATATGAGCGAGGCAATAAGGGGGTATTTCATAAAGCCCATACCGCGCATAGCGCCCGAGACGGTCTGGTGGGTAAATATGCCGAAAAGCATAACGCAGAAAACTTTCAGCATCTGCCCTACAAGGGCGGCAACCTCGGTCTCGTCGGTATAAAGCCAGGCAAGCTGCTCGCCAAAGAAGAAATATACAACGGCAAGGGCGGCTGCCGTGGTAAGGGCGATTTTCAGTATCATACCAACGTAGCTTCGGGCCTTTGCCATATTCACCTAGACTTTTCCCATTCCCGCAAGGGTGGTAGAAACCGTTCCGTAGGAGCCGGATATGGCCCAAACCATGGACTCCATACTGAGCGATACACTGTATGCCGCATAGGGAGTGGTCTCTATGACCGAGATTATCTTGGTGGTAAGCACGTTACCGCCCTGCAAAATAACCTGCTCAAGGGCTGAGGATAGTCCCAGCTTTACCGCAGGCATTATCGTTTCCTTTTTGGGGCGCATGCTGTCCTTTAATTTCAGCTTTACTATGGTGTCCATTCGGTAGATTGCAAAGACCGCCGCCAAAAACATAAACAGTTTTGAAATAGTGGTTGCAATGGCCGCGCCCTCTACGCGAAGTGCAGGGAACCCGAAATTGCCGTTTATAAGGCAGTAATTAAAGAATACGTTGGTTATACCTGCGCCTATGTTGTAGTACATAGGTAGCTTAGTCTGCCCCACGCCGCGGAATGCCGAGGTAATGGCAATGGCCATAATATGAAAGAACATACCGTAGCCGATTATGCGAAGGTAGGTTACCGCATCGCCGTATATCTCCTCGTTTGCACCTACGAATCTTACAAGCATCGGCGCGCCCAGGGACATAATGAGCGTTATCCCCACGCCTACCGCCGCCAGTATCGGCATCATCTGCGCCGTTATTGCGTGACATTCGTGGTATTTATGGGCGCCGTAATTCTGGCTTATCTTGGCCGTAAACCCTACGCAAAATGCGGCGCTGAGTACTATAAACATATTTATAAGTGAGCCGGTAATGCCCACCGCCGATATGGCCTGAGAGGCGTTATCCACCCTGCCGAGCATGGCGGTGTCCATTATTCCGAACAGGGTATTTATAACACTCTCTATAAGTACGGGTATGACCATCTTTATAAAGAGTTTTCGGTCTTGCC
>JAFTWW010000042.1 GCA_017465085.1 Clostridia bacterium
AGTTTGTTCCCCCTGTTCCCACCTATAAAACCATCAAGGGCGATATAAACGAGAAAATTAGCGTAGAGGTTAAAAACTTTGAGCTTTGCCCAAGGTATATTGGACGTTATGTTAAAAATATTAAACTTGCCCCATCACCCGATTGGATGAAGAGAAGCCTTATTGCTTCGGGTATGCGCCCAATAAATAACATTGTTGATATTACTAACTTTGTTATGCTTGAAACAGGCCAACCTCTTCACGCCTTTGATTACCGCGATATTAAGGGCGGAAAAATTATTGTTCGAACAGCCCAAAACGGCGAGAAAATGACCACCCTTGATGGTAAAGAGCACACCTTAAACGACAGTATGTTGGTTATTGCCGATGCAAACGAGCCCTCTTGTATGGCCGGTATAATGGGTGGCCTTAACAGCGAAATTAAAGAGGATACTAGTGAACTTTTCTTAGAGTCTGCTAAGTTTAAAAGAGACAGTGTTCGCCGTACTGCAAGAGCCTTAGGTATTAGAACCGAGTCTAGCGCAAGGTATGAGCGCGGAACCGATATTATGAATACTAAGTATGCCTCTGACCGTGCTTTACAGCTTATTGACGAGCTTGGCGCCGGTGAGATATATGAGGGTGTTATTGACTGTAATAACGGTCTGCCTGAGGAAAGAAACCTTTCAACCAGCGTTCAGAAAATTAATGGACTTTTAGGTCTTGAAATTTCGGGTCAAAAGATGTGTGATATTCTTAACAGTCTTCACATTCCCACAACCCTTGAGGGCGATACCCTTAATTCAAAAATCCCCTCGTTTAGAGATGATATTGAATTTATGGCTGATATAGCCGAAGAGGTTATGAGAATTTACGGCTACGACCATATTAAGGGAACCCCAATGAACGCTCAGGTTTTAAGAGGTACCATTACCCCCGAAAGGGCTCTTGATAACAAAATTAAGAGTGTGCTTTGCGCCGACGGAATGTATGAGATAACCACATATTCTTTTATATCTAACCACGCCATTGATGTTTTAGGTTTGCCTGAGGATGATAAGAGAAATCAGATAATTTATATCCGCAATCCCTTGGGTGATGAATATTCTGCAATGCGTACCCAGCTTACCACTTCAATGCTTACGGTTCTTGCTACCAATATTAACCGCAAAATTCCCTCTGCAAGGCTATTTGAGGTTTCTAAACGTTTTATGCCCAAGGCTTTGCCCCTTACCGAGCAACCCGACGAGCTGAAAACCCTTTCCCTTGGTCTTTATGGCGAGGGCGAAGACTTCTTTACCCTTAAGGGTGAGGTTGAACAGGTGCTTGAAACTTGTGGCGTAACTGCAAAATATGTAAGAGCAGATGAACCTTATCTCCATCCCGGTCGTAGTGCAAAGGCTATGGTAGGGGAAAAGGTTGTAGCAGTGTTTGGTGAGCTTCACCCCGAAACGGCTGAAAAGTTTGGTATAGATACAAGGGTTTATGTTGCCGAGGTTTATTTAGATATGCTTTTAAATACTGAAAAGCCTCTTGTTATTTATCAGCCTCTACCCAAGTTCCCGGCCGTTAACCGTGACCTTGCATTGCTTTGCGACCGCCA
>JAFTWW010000043.1 GCA_017465085.1 Clostridia bacterium
AAATAATCATCACAGAAGCCCATAGCCGCCATAGCCGCCTTAACAGGTATCGGATTTACCTCGCTGAACAGCGCATTGATAAGCGGCAAGAGGTCTATCTGCATTTTAGCCGCCTCGGCGGTCTTACCCTCTTTGAAAAGACGGCACATTTCTACCGCTTCTTTTGGCATAATATTTGAAAGAACCGAAATACAGCCCTTTCCTCCGAGAGACATTATCGGGATAACCTGATCGTCATTTCCCGAATAAACATCTATATTATCTCCGCAAAGGGAAATGAGCTCAGCGGTTTTGGAAATATTACCGCCGGCATCCTTAATAGCACTTATTCTCGGATGCTTTGCAAGCTCAGCAACCGTAGCAGGCTCTATGTTAACACCTGTTCTTGAGGGTACATTATAGAGAATTACGGGAACTGTAGATGCGTCCGCAATGGCGGTGAACATCTTTATAAGTCCTTTCTGGGTTGCCTTATTATAATAAGGTGTTACAACCAAAACCGCGTCAGCTCCGGCGGCGCAAGCCTCCTTTGTAAGCTCGATAGCATATGCAGTATCATTAGAACCGGTTCCGGCTATAACCGGAACTCTGCCTGCCGCCTGCTTTACGGCAAAGCGTATAGCCTCGCGGTGTTCCTCGTCGGTAAGGGTTGAGGACTCGCCTGTGGTTCCGCATACAACAAGACCGTTTATTCCTTTTTCGATCTGCCAGTCAATAAGCTTTGCGAAAGCCTCAAAATCAATTCCGTTTTCAGTAATGGGGGTAATAAGTGCAGTTGCCATTCCTTCAAAAATAGTTTTTTTCATTTTCTTTCTCCTTTATAAGCAATAAAAAATAGCCGATAATTTTCGGCTATCAAAAAAATCAGACAAAGCCCTTTTCGGACTTTTATAAACTGTTCTTTTGATAGCTCTCCGCATTTTATGCGACAATAAAACAGATGTTATTCTGCCTTACCAGCACGGTTTTCTGCCGAATTCCGCCTTCGGCGACCGCTCCTTTCACCTTGAACCTTGCCCTGCCGGACTTATCATTTCAAAGCTACTGATAGCTAATCGCTCCTCTATCGTTGTTAATAATCTAACATAATACGGATTATTTGTCAAGAATAAATGCGAAAATTTTGGAGTTGACATTTTCTCTTTTTTTGTGTAAACTGTACTAAACGGAGTATGCCATGAAATAATATGAAAGGAAGCCGTTGGAAATTAAATAAAATAAGCGCCGGGACCGTATATATGGCATAGCGGTTGACGAGGGTGGGAAGCATCGAAATATTCGGCGGATGTCCCACGGCAGACATGTCGTAAGCAGGCATTTAAAAACCGGAAGCAATTCCGAAACAAAGATGTTTTGCAATGTGCTATGCTAAATTTTATACGGTCGTACACAGGCGGTACAATTAGATTACGCAAACCCACGGGCTTGCCTTGTTTTGTTACACCTTTTATTCGTCGTGCTGTGCGGCTTAGAAAGGTGTTATTTTTATGTGCGGAATAGTTGGATTCACAGGAAAGAAAAATGCGGCACCCTTTTTGCTTGAGGGACTTGAAAAGCTCGAATACAGAGGGTATGACTCTGCAGGAATAGCAGTATTAGCAGAAAACGGTATTAAAACCAAAAAAACCGTTGAAAGAATTAAAACTCTTAAAGAAAAAACCGATAATGGAGCCCAACTTTGCGGCACTATCGGTATAGGGCATACCCGTTGGGCTACTCACGGCGCTCCGTCGGAGGAAAATGCTCATCCGCATTTAAGTCCTGATGCGAAGTTTGCGGTTGTTCATAACGGAATTATCGAAAATTATCTTGAGCTTAAAGAAGAACTGGCGGCTGAGGGAGTTTCCTTTAAAAGTGAGACCGATACCGAGGTTGTACCCTGTCTTTTGGAAAAATACTACGAGGGTGATTTCTTTGAGGCGGTAACCAAAGCGGTTGCCCGTCTTGAAGGCTCGTATGCTCTCGGTATAATATGTACAGATTGTCCCGATACCCTTATAGCGGTGAGAAAATTCAGTCCTCTTATAATCGGTGTTTCAAAGGAAGCTAATTACATAGCATCCGATGTTACGGCAATCGTCTCACAAACCAAAGAGGTTATATATATTGATGACGGTGAAATCGCAGTTCTTTCTCCCGAGGGTGTTTCATTCTTTGATAAGGATAAAAATCCTCTGCAAAAGCAAATTTCGGTTGTAAACTGGGATATAAACGCCGCCGAAAAGGGCGGATATGAGCATTTTATGATGAAGGAGATAATGGAACAGCCGCGTTCTGTTGAGCAGACGGTTGAAAGCCGTATCCACGGCAGAGAAATTATCTTCGAAAATTTAAAGCTAGACGAAGGCAAGCTTAGGCATATAGACAAAATTGACATTGTTGCCTGCGGCTCGGCTTACCATGCAGGAGTAGTCGGAAAATATGTATTTGAGGAGCTTTTAAGGATACCCACTCAGGTTGACCTTGCCAGTGAATACCGTTACCGCAATCCTCTTGCCAACAGTAAGACCTTAACGGTTATTATTAGTCAGTCGGGAGAGACGGCGGACACCTTAGCCGCCTTAAAGGAGGCAAAAAGAAAAGGGGCTCACACTCTTTCCATAGTTAATGTTGTAGGAAGCTCAATTGCAAAGGAATCGGATGATGTTATCTATACCTGGGCAGGCCCTGAAATTGCGGTTGCTACCACTAAGGGATATTCCACTCAGGTTGCTGTACTTTATCTTTTCGCGATTTGGGCGGCGAGAATACTTAAATCCTCGGATGAGGAATATATTGAGTCTCTCTTTGATTCTTTAAGAGAACTGCCTGAGAATATTCAGAAGATACTGGATAACTCTGAGGATATTAAAGCTCTTGCTGAAAAGTGCGGCGACCCTCATTCTCTTTTCTTTATCGGAAGAAATATAGATTATGCGGTATCGCTTGAAGCGTCTTTAAAATTAAAGGAAATATCTTACATTCATTCAGAGGCATACGCCGCGGGAGAATTAAAGCACGGTACGATTTCTCTTATCGAGGAGGGCAGAACGGTTATCGCTCTTGCCTGCTATGAGAAGCTTTTTGATAAGCTGTTGAGCAATATAAAAGAGGTTAAGGCAAGAGGAGCTAATATTATTGCCTGCGTAACCGAGGGACATTCCGCGGTTCTTTCTGAAGCAAATGATGTTATATTTATACCTCAGACACACCCTCTGCTTACAGCCTCCTTAGAGGTTATACCGTTCCAGCTTTATTCCTATTATGTTTCACTTTTCAAAGGCTGTGATATAGACAAACCGCGCAACCTTGCAAAAAGTGTTACGGTTGAATAACAAATATTTTTAACAATAAACCGCTCTTTTTATAGACAAGAAGAGCGGTTTGATTTATAATAAAGGGTAGATTTTTTATGGAGGCTTGCAAAATGGAAAAGGTTTTAGTGCTTGATTTCGGCGGTCAGTACAATCAGCTAATTGCCCGCAGGGTAAGAGAAAATAATGTTTATTCCGAAATTCGCCCTTATACAATCCCTATTGAGGAAATAAAAAAAGAAAATTACAGCGGTATAATTTTAACCGGAGGACCCAAAAGTGTTTACGGGGAGAATGCCGTTCTTTACTCGAAACAGCTTTTTGAACTGGGCGTACCGATTATGGGAATCTGCTACGGCGCTCAGCTTATGGCGCATATGCTTGGCGGAATTGTAGAAGCAGGCGCGAATGAATACGGTAAGGTTGATGTTGCGGTTGATACCGCAAGCAAGCTTTTTGAGGAAATTCCCTCTAAAACTGTTTGCTGGATGAGCCATACCGATTATATAAATCAAGTTCCTGTTGATTTTAAAATAACGGCAAAAACCGTAAACTGTCCAGTTGCCGCAATGGAAAATGCCGCGAAAAAGCTTTATGCGGTTCAGTTCCATCCCGAGGTTATGCACACTCCGCTGGGTGCGCGTATGATTAGAAACTTCCTTTACAATGTTTGCGGCTGTAAGGGAGAGTGGACAATGTCCTCCTTTACAAAACGCACAATAAAGGCATTAAAGGAAAAAATTGGAGATAAAAAGGTTCTTTGCGCTCTTTCGGGCGGTGTTGATTCATCTGTAGCCGCATTGCTTTTGCATAAGGCATGCGGGGACAATCTAACCTGCATATTTGTAGACCACGGACTTCTCCGTAAGGATGAGGCAAAGCAGGTAAACGAGCTTTTCGGGGGAGCATATAATATAAACCTTATTTCGGTTGACGCTTCGGAGCAGTTTTTAGGTCAGCTTCGAGGAATAAGCGACCCTGAGCAGAAACGCAAGATAATCGGCAGAGAGTTTATAAGAGTTTTTGAGGCTCAGGCTAAGAAAATCGGCAAGGTGGATTTTCTTGTTCAGGGAACGATTTATCCCGATGTTATAGAATCGGGAGTGGGTGACGCGGCACTTATAAAGAGCCACCATAATGTAGGCGGTTTGCCTGACCATGTTGAATTTGATGAAATAATTGAGCCCCTGCGCGATTTGTTTAAGGACGAGGTTCGCAAGGTAGGTCTCGAACTAGGTATGCCCGAGAATATGGTATACCGTCAGCCGTTTCCGGGTCCGGGGCTTGGTGTCCGCATAATAGGCGAAATAACCAGAGAGAAGATTGCTATTTTGCAGGACGCAGATGCTATTTTCAGAGAAGAAATAGCCAATGCGGGACTTGACCGCGAAATCGGTCAGCACTTCGCCGTTCTTACCGATATGCGTTCAGTGGGTGTTATGGGTGATTTCAGAACATACGATTACACCGTAGCTCTTCGCGCGGTTACCACCAGCGATTTTATGACTGCCGACTGGGCAACAATTCCTTATGATGTTTTAAATACTGTATCCAGAAGAATTGTAAACGAAGTTAAGGGTATAAACCGCATAGTTTACGATATTACCTCTAAACCCCCCGCAACGATAGAATGGTTGTGAGTTTTTGAAATTAAAACCACCGAAGATTTTTACATTCTTCGGTGGTTTTCTTATCCCTCAAATCCTACTATAACTCCGCCCTTTTCGGCATAAAAGCTACAGAGTGCAGTACATTCGCGT
>JAFTWW010000044.1 GCA_017465085.1 Clostridia bacterium
ATGAAATATCTCCTTTCTCCCGAGGAAATTGAAAGCAAATCCTTTGAGGAAATAAATAGACTTATCGGTGAAGAATTTACCTTCGATAATTTCAGATGGCAGCAGGAAAACGGTATCAGAATTACCGAAAATTTCAGAGCCGATTACCTAAACCGTGTGCTCTATAAATGTCCTGATTGCAAGGCGGAGGGGCAAACAGAGGGAAAGGGAACAACCCTCACCTGCAAAAACTGCGGTAAGGTTTATGAGCTTACCGAAGAGGGATTTATGCGAGCGGTAGACGGCGAAACCGAGTTCAGTCATATTCCCGATTGGTTTTCCTGGCAGAGAGAATGTGTAAGAGAAGAGATTAAAAATGGTAAGTATAACCTTGAATTAAGGGTTAAAATTATGATGCTTATTGATTCTAAAAAGCTATACGATATAGGTATGGGTACCCTTATCCATAATATAAATGGCTTTAGGCTTTTAAGTGATGATAAAAAGCTTGATTATCATCAGGCGGGCGAGCTTTCCTATAGCCTTTATTCAGATTTTTATTGGTATGAGCTGGGCGACATCATCTGCATAGGAAACAGTAAGGCTCTATATTATTGCTTCCCGCAGAAAAAGGGCGATATAGTAGCCAAAACCCGCCTTGCAACAGAGGAAATTTATAAAATAAGAACAGCAAAGGCCTGATTTTTAGGCCTTTCTTTTTTGTGTTTACAAATAAAATCGGTTATGGTATAATTAGTTTGCGACACAATTTAATATCCACGTATATTTTTATGCAAGTGTGTGCATTTTATCTATTGGTAAAAATGCATATGCTCTTTTTCGCATACTTGCAGTACGTGGAAATTGTGTCGCAGCAATGGAGCATGCGTTTTTCGGTGCGTAGGCTCTGTCTGCGCACTTTTTTATTTTAGGAGGATGTTTATGTTTAATAATATCGGTAAAAAAATTCAGGTACTTGCTAAAACACTCTGTTGGATAGGTATAGTGGTAGCTATGATTTTCGGAATAGTTCTTATTGCTTCAGGTATTGTTCAAAAGCAATTCTTAATTTCCATAGGCGGAGTAGGTGTCGCGTTTATATATGCCGTGTTATCTTGGCTTTGTTCATTTACTATGGTTGGCTATGGCGAACTTATAGAAAAAGTAAACAGCATAGAAAATAAAATGACGCCGCATAATGAGGAAAAAGAAGTTATAGAATAATAAAAACAGCTGTGATGCACCGAAACATCACAGCTGTTTTTTTACTTATTAACAACATTTTTAGGTTTGCCCTCTAAAAAGGCGGATATATTATCTGCAACAATGCCCATAAGTCTCTGCCTTGTGGCAAGGGGCGCCCAAGCGGTGTGGGGCGTTATGGTAATGTTTTTGGCGTTTATCAGCGGGCAGTCCTTGCTCATAGGCTCGGTTTCCAAAACATCTATTGCCGCGCCCGATAGATGACCTTCATTCAGCGAATCCGCCAGTGCCTGCTCATCTAAAATTCCGCCGCGGGCTGTATTTATAAAGTAAGAGCCCTTTTTCATCTTTGAAAATGCTTCTCTATTAAACATTTTTTTGCTTTGCTCATTTAAGGGACAATGGGCGGTAATTATATCGCTCTCACCCAGAAGGGTATCAAGGTCCACAAAGGTAACTCCCTCGGCACCCCTCTTAGTTCTCGTAAAGCAAAGCACCCTCATATCAAAGGCAAGGGCGATTTTTGCCACCTTCTGACCGATACTGCCAAAGCCGATTATGCCTATGGTTTTACCTGCAAGCTCATCTGTAGGGTATCGTAGCATTGAAAAGGTAGGCGCGGTTATCCATCCGCCCTGCTTTACAAGGGTATCGTACTTCTCAATAGCGGAGTAATGATTTAAGATATAGGCGAAGGTCTGCTGGGCTACTGCATCTGTGGAGTAGCTTCCCGCGTTGCAAACGGTAATGCCCCGTTCCTTTGCATATTCGGTATCAATATTATTATATCCAGTAGCAAAAAGACCGATATATTTAAGCTTCTTTGCATTATCCATAACCTCTTTGTTTATAAGCGATTTATTGCAAAGAATCATATCGGCATCCCGCGTGGCATCAATAAGGGCTTTGCCGCTTACACCCTCATTGTACTCAACCTTGCCGAACTGTTCGAAAACCGTAAGGTCAAGGTCGTTATTCGAAAGGAGTGTGGCGCAATCGGTTAAAACTATCTTCATTTCTTAGGCTTCACCTTTGTTTTAGAGCCATCGGGCTCAACTATATACATATTATCAAGCTGAGAGGTAAGGCTGCGCTTAAAGGAATCAATATATTCTCGTCTGAGGGTATATTGCTCCGCCTTTTCCTCTTCTGTGAGACCTTCTGCCTTTTGCTTTTTGGCAAGAAAGTTTATGCGGTCTATTTTCTTCTGTTCCATATTAAATCTCGTTTCTGCCTTCAAGGGCTCGGGCTAAGGTGTATTCATCGGCATATTCAAGGTCGCCGCCAACGGGGATACCGTAGGCTAGGCGGGTAACCTTAATGCCCATAGGCTTTACAAGGCGGGAAATATAGCTTGCGGTGGCCTCGCCCTCAACGGTGGGATTGGTGGCCATAATAAGCTCGGTAATCTCACCCGAAGAAAGCCTTGCCATAAGCTCTTTAATTTTAAGCTGTTCGGGACCAACGCCATCAAGAGGGGAGATAACGCCGTGAAGCACGTGGTAAACGCCTCTATATTCCCGCGTTCTTTCAAACGCCATAACATCTCTGGGGTCCTCCACCACGCAAACGGTGGTCTTATCCCGCTTTTCATCGCTGCAAAACTCACAGATATCCTTATCCGTAAGGCTCTGACAGCATTTGCAAAGATGTATCTTCTCCCGCGCGTTAACAAGGGCCTCGGCAAACTGCTTGGCTCGCTCGGGGGGCTGCTCTATAATATTATAGGCAAGTCTTTGAGCGGTTTTCTTGCCGATACCGGGCAGGCGGGAAAACTGATTTATAAGCTCGTTTAAGGGAACTATATTGTAACTCATAGCTTAAAACATACCTGGGAGATTGAGCCCGCCCGTGATGGCGCCCATCTCCTCTTCGGCAGCCTTTATAGCGTTATTTATTGCCTCGTTTACCGCAACGGTAACAAGGTCCTCAAGCATCTCCGCGTCATCGGGGTCAACGGCATCAGGCTTGATACTGATGGATTTTATAAGATGCTTTCCATCAACGGTAACGGTAACAAGACCGCCGCCCGAAGAGGCGGTATATTCTCTCTGCTCAAGATCGGTTTGCAGGTTTGCCATATCCTCCTGCATCTTCTGAGCCTGCTTCAGCATCTGATTCATATTACCGGCGCCGCCGGAATTGGGAATTCTAACCTTCATAATCTATCACCCTAATTTAATTTTCAAGTTCTTTAAGCTTAGCAGCAAAGCTAGCAAGGGGGTCCTCACTCTCCGAGGGAGCTTTTCTGTAAGGACCTAATTTATAAACGCTACCAAGCACCTGCTCGGCGGCATTTCTTATGGAATTGCGGTAGGTGGCATTGTTCACAAGGGAGCGGAACTGAGAGTTTTTAGAATCAATCAGCAGATAATCACCCTTGATATATGCCTTTGAGCCCTGCAAAACTCCTGCAATCAGGGGGCAGGTCTTTCTGAGAATAGAAATGATATCCTCCCACTCGGGCACATCACCCTCGTTATTGGTTACTTTCGGCTCTGCTTCCTTTACCTCAGGCTCTTGAACCTCGGGCTCGGGCGCATATTCATCGGGAGCCTCGGGCAGAGGAATTTCTTCTTCTTCAAACGTAGGCTCGGTAATTTCCTTCGTTACAGCCTCTTTGACTTCATCCTTAGGCTCTTCCTTTTCCTCGGGCTTAGGCTCGGCAGTAGGCTTTACTGAAACCGTTGAGCGCTCAAGTGCCGCAATTCTGAGCTCTAAGCTTTCTATATCGGTAGCAACCTTAGGTGAGCAAAGCTTGATGATGGCCATCTCCATCTCACAGCGGCGGTTGCCCGTTTGCATAGCCGCAGTTGCCGATTGCAAAACGTTTAGCACAGCCATAATCTCACCTAGCTCATAATCCTGAGCCTGATTTTCAAGGGCCAAAAGCTTTGCCGCAGAGCAAACAATGGGCTTATGCTTCGCTTTAACGGTTTTAACTATCATCAAATCACGGTAGTGACCGATAAGCTCGTTTAACAGCCTTAGCATATCAACAGAGGAATTATGAAGCTTATCAAGCATCATAATAGCTCCCTCTATATCCTTTTGCTTAATTAAATCCGCAAGGCCTAAAAGGTAATCGTTGCCCGCCATTGCGCAAACATTTGCAACAACACTTTCATCTATACTTGTGTTATTGGAGGCGCAAAGGTCCAAAATTGAAAGCGCATCACGCATACCGCCATCTGCGGCGCCTGCTATAAGGGAGGCTGCGTCATCGGTAAGGGTAAGCCCCTCGCATTCTGCAACATATTTAAGACGCTCTATAATTTTTTCAGGGTCAATCCTTCTAAAATCAAAACGCTGACAACGGGAAAGAATGGTAGAGGGAAGCTTGTGCACCTCGGTGGTGGCAAGAATAAATACCACATGCTCGGGGGGCTCTTCAAGGGTTTTCAAAAGACCGTTAAAGGCGCTTATGGAGAGCATATGGACCTCATCTATGATATAAACTCTGTACTTAGCGGTAACGGGTGAAAAATTAACCTGTTCGCGAAGCTCTCTTATATCGTTAATGCCGTTGTTGGAGGCGGCATCTATCTCGCAGATATCGGTAACCGTTTCCTCACTTATGGCGCGGCACATCTCGCACTCACCGCAAGGGTTTCCATCCTTGGGGTTTAAGCAGTTTATCGCCTTGCTTAAAATTTTCGCGCAGGTGGTTTTGCCCGTTCCTCTTGTACCCGTGAAAAGATAGGCGTGAACGATCTTATTTTCACTAAGCTCGTTTCTGAGAGTATCGGTAATATGCTCCTGACCCACAACATCCGCAAATGTTTTGGGACGGTATTTGCGGTATAAGGCCTGATATGCCATAAATTCACCCCGTTCTTAAATTAAAAAACTTGTGAGCTAAACCGCACGAATGGACCGATTTACTGCGGCGCACAGGCAAAACTGCTTAATGCTGCTCGGTTCCCCGCCTGACATGGTTCACAGCCGCCCATCGCACAGGACCCGCCCATTCGCACGATTTAACGCACAAGCGCAAGTATATTATAATATATATTTCTAATATTAGCAATAGTAAAAAATATAAAATGTTGAAAAAAGTTCATAATACTGATATAATTGTTTAGTAATATGAGATAACCTTATATAAAGGAGGAAGCAAAATGAAAAATCTCGAAACTAAAGAGCTTTACTGTATGGAAAACACCATCGCATCGGCAATCTTTGAGGGAACAACCTATCCCTTTGAGGTTTTGCCCAAAATTAAGGATTTTATTTTAGAGCTCATAAAACAGCTTGATATGAGTAAATTTGAAGAAAAAGGCGAAAATATTTTCATAGCCAAGAGCGCAAAGGTAGCGCCTACGGCCAGCATAACGGGCCCCTGCATTATTGATGAGGAGGCAGAAATTCGCCATTGCGCCTTTATCCGCGGCAACGCTATCGTTGGTAAGGGTGCCGTTGTAGGCAACTCCACCGAGCTTAAAAACGTTATTCTTTTCGATAAGGCTCAGGTGCCTCATTATAACTATGTGGGTGATTCCGTAATAGGCTTCCGCTCCCATATGGGCGCAGGCGCCATTACCTCAAATCTTAAATCCGATAAAACCCTTGTAACCGTTAAGGTAGGGGATAAAAGGCTTGAAACAAGCCTTAAAAAGTTCGGCGCAATGCTAGGCGATAATGTTGAGGTAGGCTGTGGCAGCGTGCTTAATCCGGGAACGGTTATTGGAAAAAACACAAATGTTTATCCTCTTTCGAGTGTCAGAGGTTTTATTCCTGCTAACAGAATTTATAAAAACAGCGGAGAAGTAGCGGAGAAGAGATAATGGCAGTTGAACAATGGGATATATATAACTCCCAGGGTGAGAAAACAGGCCGCAAGATACCGAGGGGAAGATACTCCTTAAGGGCGGGCGAATATCACCTTGTGGTGCATATATGGATAATTTCGGATAAAGGCGAATTTTTAATTCAGCGCCGCTCTCTCCGTAAAAGGCTTATGCCTGGCGAGTGGGCGGCAACGGGCGGAGCCGCCGTTTCGGGCGAGGATTCCTTTACCGCGGCAAGAAGAGAGCTTTATGAGGAGCTTGGTATAAGCACCGATGAAAGCACCCTTAAAAAGCTTTTCCGCATAAAGAGAAAAAATTCCCTTCTTGATGTTTGGGTAACTACCTGCGATTTAAGCCCCGAGGATTTGGTTTTGCAGAAAAGCGAGGTAGATAGCGCCAAATGGGTAACTAAAGAAAAGCTTTGCGATATGATCTCCAAGGGTGAATATCATAATTACGGCAAAGAATATTTCGGCAATGTTTTTGATAAGATAGATGATTACAGAGGTGTTAAGGTATGAGCCTTAATTTGAAAGGAAAATCCTGCGCAGTATGTCACGCGTATCTTTTTGAAGAGGATGATGTGGTATTCTGCCCCGTGTGCGGAGCTCCCCATCATAGAGAATGCTATTCCAAGGTAGGCCATTGCGCGCTAGAGGCGCTTCACGGTACCGATGAGCAGTATGATAAGGTTATGGAGCGTAAGGCGCGCGAGGAGCAGGATAAAGCTCAGGAAAACAGCGGTGAGCAGGGCGGCTACAATAGGGTTAAATGCCCTATGTGCGAGGAAATTTACGATAATTCCCTTAATTCCTGCCCCAAGTGCTCCACCCCTAATTTCAGGGTATCCGATGGCTTTGCCCCCTTTGATTTTTTAGGCGGCGTTCCTGCCGATATGGATGTGGGTAAGGGCGTTACCGCCAATGAGGCAAAGCGTTTTGTTCTATCAAACACCCAAAGATATATCCCCAAATTTGCCGCCGCAAATGCAGGTAAAAAAGCCTCTTGGAACTGGATGGCCTTTTTAGTTCCTTGCCCTTGGTTTTTAGGCAGAAAAATGTACCTTTACGGCATTCTTACGGGGATTTTAACTGTGGTCTTAGCGCTGTTTTCGGTACCCTTTAACAACGCTGTTTACAGTCTTGGTATTGATACTGCAAATTCAGTAGCGGCAGCCTCACAGCTTGCAAGCTCTATTTCCCAGATAGGAACTGCCCCCATCGTTTTAAGCGCCTTGGGTGGATTTTTAAGCCTTGTTTTAATGCTCCTTTGCGGAATTTTCGGCGATTATATCTATAGCCGCCATTCCATAAACAAGATTGTTGAGATTAAGGAAAACAGCGAGGATAAGGATAGAGATTTCGCAAAAAAAGGCGGAGTGAATGTGCTTCTTGCGGCATTGGGCCTTTTTGGTACTGATATGTTAGCAAGTATTATAGCAATGTTTTTATAAAGAGGTAAGCTATGGAAGAAAAGAAAATTTGTAGCGAGTGCGGAACGGAAAACGAAGAAAAATTCGAATTCTGTAAAAACTGCGGTAAGGAGCTGTATTCCGAAAAACGCGAGGCAGAGAGGCGGGCTAAAGCTACGCCTCCTTCCCGTTACGATCATTCGGCTCCTTACGGCTTTAACGGCAATATGAACATCCCCGATATTGATGGCATCTCCACCGAAGAGGTGGCGGCCTTCGTGGGCAAAAAGGCGCATAAAATCGTGCCTAAGCTTGCAAAAATGCAGGTTACCTCCTCCAAGGTAAGCTGGTGCTGGCCTGCGGCAATTCTCGGTTATATGCTGGGTCCCTTAGGCGCGGCGCTATGGTATCTCTACCGTAAAATGTATAAGGTAGCCCTTATCTTTGCCGCGGTGGGTATTCTTCTTATGGGCGTTCAAATCGCCGTTTCCTATGTCCTGCCCAATACCTCGTCGCAGAGTGAAATCGGCGTAGAGGATATTATGGGTATTTATGAGGATTACATAAACGGTGAGATAACCTTTGATGAATATATGGAATCTCTTACCGATTCTATGAATGCTTCTTCGGGTCCCTTATCTGATATTTCGGGTGTGGCAACCCTTGTTATTGCGGGACTCTTTTCATACCATTGGTATAAAAAGCAGATAGTTAAATCAATAATGAAAATACGGGCAAATAATACCGACCCGAGATACTATCACTTTGCCCTCACCGCCTCGGGCGGTACCTCGGCGGGAGCCGTGATTTTAGGTATAGTGGTATATTACGGTGTAATTGTGGGCGCCGCCATGGCTCTGATGTTCACCTCGGGCTCTTTGTTTTAAGCTTTATGAAGAAATATACTACACTTTATCTCGATTTGGATAATACATTGCTTGATTTCTATGCCGCAGAAAAATCGGCAATATCATCATTGCTTAAGCTTCATAATATACCCTTTGGTAACGCGGAAATAAGTCTATATTCAGATATTAACCGCAGTTACTGGGAGATGTTTGAACGGGGCGAAATAAAAAAAGAGCAGATATTCGCAGGCAGATTCAAAACCTTTTTAGAGGCTGTAAGGCGTGAGGGCGACCCCGAGAAAATGGCGTCCGATTATTTTGGGCTTCTATCCGAAGGCTCACAGCTGATGGAGGGCGCAACCGAAATCCTTGATTATCTTAAAAGCAGGGGATATACCCTTTGCGCCACCACCAACGGAGTGGCTAATACCCAGTTTAAGCGCATAAAAAATTCGGGCCTTGAGCCATATTTCGATTATGTTTTTGTTTCCGAAACAACGGGTAGGCAAAAGCCTGAAAAGGAATATTTTGATTATGTGATAGAGCATTCACCCGAAAAGGATAGAAGCAAAATCCTTATAGTAGGCGATTCCTTAAGCTCGGATATTTTAGGCGGTATAAACGCGGGGCTTGATACCTGTTGGTTTAATCCCACGGGCGAAAAGGCAAAATATCCTGTAACCTACCAAATCAAAGCTCTATCGGAGCTTAAAAGCATTTTATAAAGCAAAAAACTCTTCCCTAAAATTCGGGAAGAGTTTTTATTTTTACATTTTAATAATTCGGGCGCCAAGCAGTTCGGCATCTGATGAAATATGAGAAACAAGAATAACCGATTTATTATTATCGAGGAATTCCTCTTTAATAACTCTTGCGATTTTTTCCTTCATTTTAGCATCAATACCGTTAAATGCCTCGTCAAGAATAAGCAGGTCGCCCTCGAAACTTAGCGCTCTTATAATGGTGGCGCGGCGTTTCATACCGCCGCTAAGCTCGCTTACCCTTGTGTTCTTAAATTCAGCAAGACCGAATTTATCAATAAGCATATCTGCCTTCTTGTATTGCTCGCGCTTTAAGGGGAGCTTGATGTTTTTTTCAAGGGTAAGACCGTTAATCAGCCTATCCTCCTGAAAAACGCAGGAGATTTTTTGTGGTGTTAAGCATAAACCGCTATCTGCTTTTTCAAGGCCCATTATAATCCGTAGCGCAGTAGTTTTTCCGCAACCCGATTTGCCCCAAAGGCACACACATTCGCCCTTTTTAACGTCAAGGTTAAAGTTGTCCAATACCTTTAGTTCACCGTAGGAGAAGGAAACATTTTTAAGCTCAAGCATTTGCCTTCCCCCTTTCAGCGTTTAGCAGATATCTGCCGCAAAGACGCTTTAAGAGAATTTCAATAACAAGGCTCAGCGCCACAACCGTTAGGGTATAGGCATAAACACCCGAAAAATCGAGGTTTGCCTTCGCTATATAAATGTTTTTACCGATGGAAATATTGGGGCTATACAGCACCTCAGCCGCAACGCCCGATTTCCAGGCGAAGCCAAGGCCCGTTACGAGAGCGGTTATAATCTCCCCCGTAATTGAGGGAAGCTTAATCTTAAACAGTATAGCAAGGGCGCCCATCTTAAATACTCTTCCCATCTCCTCAAGCTCTTTGCAGGAGTTTTGCAAAGCATCATGGGTGGATTGCCACACAAGAGGAGTTACCATAAGAAAGGATATGAATATGGGCAGAGCATCAATGCTCATAAACAAAAATGCTAAGATTATAAATGATACAACGGGAACCGCGCGGATTATTTTAAGTGCGGGGGAGAGAATTGCATCGGCAATTTTAATGTGGCTTGTGAGCATTCCCGAAACAATTCCCGCCATAGCGCCTAAAATAAATCCTGCAAAAATTCTTAAGATTGTAAGTAGCGTGGCGGTCCAGAAATCCTTTGTTGCAACAAGGCTTACAAGGGTTTTTGCAACCGCAAAGGGCGAGGGGAGGAATAGCCTTAAATCCTCACCTATGAGAATGGAGGCTACCCACCAAAGCCCTATCCAGAAAATTACTGCAATAATTGCAAATGAAGCTTTTTTAATAATATCTTTATTATTCCGCGCCGTAATAGAAGCTGTCATCAGGCAAAGCTCCTCCTATGGATGTTGCATCGTAGCCCTTAAGCACCTCGAAATAACCAACAATGCTGTTCTTCATTTCACTACCGCTTACATAGGTAAGGTTGCAGTAAGGGATAGCCTGCTTGGCAATGGGAGCGGCGGCTACAATTTCGTATTTTGCGCAAAGCTCGGCGGCATCATCAATGGAGTTGTTTGCATAATCAACCGAAGCCTTATATTCCTCCAAGAATTTATCAACCTGCTCCTTGTTTGCCTCAACAAAGGAATCAAGAGCAACAAGGCAACCCATCATAAGACTGCTATCCCCTAATTTTTCCCACTCATCATTCATAGAGATTGCTCTTCTTAAGGTATCCTTTTTGGTAAGAACAGTGGTGGCAGCAGGCTCGGGTACCATAGCTACCTGCGCCTTGCCGCTAACGAGAGCAGAGATAAGCTCATCGTTGGTGGCAATAAACTGAAGGGTAACATCCTTATCGGGATCAATACCGTTTTCAGAGAGGATGTAACGGAGTATATATTCGGGGTTGGAGCCTTCGCCCGTGGAGTAAATGGTCTTACCCTTAAGGTCGGCTACGGATTTAATGCTCTCACCGTTTTCGAGAATGGAAAGAACACCTAAAGTATTAACCGCAAGCATCTTGATTTTGCCCTCGGTTTTTGTGTTAAGCTTTGCCGCAAGATTGGTGGGAACTGCGGCGATGTTGATTTCACCCTTAACTATCTTACCGCTGATTTCATCGGCGGCAGAGGCCACGGTGAAGGTGTAATTGTTGGCGGTTTTGCCGTTTGCGCTATCCTCCATCAGCTTTGCCATACCAACGCCTGTGGGGCCTTTAAGGCAGGCAACGGTCATATCAATGGCGGTGTAGCTCTCCTGGGGCTTTTCATCGGAAATAGGCTCCTTGGCGCCTGCACAGCCCACAAGGCCTAAAATCATAACAAGGCTCAAAACCAGAGCCAAAACAGAAATTAACTTTTTCATTTTCATTACCTCTTTTATTTATTTGAGTGTGAACCTATGGCCGTTCCGTTCTATAAGACCATCCTTTTCCAAAGCCTCAAGGCCTCGGTAAAGACTCGTTCTGCCGATTTTAAGCCTGCGGGCAAGCTCTGCCATACCGAACTCCACGGTAATAACCCCGTTCTCGCAGGGGAGCCCCTGCAAAAACTCATAAAGCTTACTCTCAGCGCTACCTGCGGTAAAGGCATCTATCTTTCGGTTTAAGAATCTTATCCTATCGGTAAGATAAGCTATGTAGGTAAATGCCACCTGAGGTAGCTTCAGGGCAAGCGCCCTTAAATCCGCCTCGGATAAATAGCAAACCTCACATTTTTCACAGGCAATAATATGGCTTAAATCATTATCCCACTCACCGAAAAGGGATGCCGAGCCGAAAATATCGCCGCTTTTAAGGTTTCGCATAGTAACTTGCCTATCCTTATTGCAACGTTTTATGGCGGCGATGCCGCTTAACATAAAGCCGATATGGCCGCTTTTGTAAAGCTCCGAGCCCTTTTGCAATAAAACGGGCTCACCTAAAAAGCCTCGCGCGGTCGCCTTTTCATCAGCAGTCAATCCTTCGAAAAGAAAACAGTCCATAATTCACCTCCTATTTTTTCAAAAGTGTTCCATTTGGTACACTTTTTGTAAATTCATTATATATCCTGCTTTTCAAAAAATCAATAGCAAATATGATAATATTAAAAATTTTTTCGGCATACAATTATTTGAGGTGTAATTATGGTTTGCAGAATAGATGAACTTAGGAACAAGCAGGTGGTGTGCATCAGGGATGGACGGGTTTTGGGATATATTTCGGATATAGAGCTTGATACCGAAAAGGGAACGCTTACCTCCCTTATAATCTATGGGCGTCCAAAGGCGTTTGGACTCATAGGCAGAGAGGATGATATTGTGATACCCTTTGAGGATATTGAGGTTATAGGTCCCGAAACGGTACTTGTAAGATGTGATGTGTTAAGTTTTCCCGCTCCCCGTAAAAAACGCACCTGATAAACAAATGGGGCTGATTTTTGTTGAAAATGCACAAAACGTCGTGAAAAACTTCTCAAATTGACTTATAAACTTGACAAATTTGTATTGAAATAAACATTTTTTAGTGGTATAATAAAGTAGAATACAAATTCCAAATGAAAGGAATGATCTTAATATGCAGGATTTTGTAAATTCGTATGATAACAGAATCAGGAACGATGCCTATAAATTTTTAGGCTCCTTCCTTTATGGAAATAAAGCTGTTTTCAGAGTCTGGGCGCCAAATGCTAAGAGTGTCAGCGTGGTGGGCGATTTTAACGGCTGGAACACAGAAAGTAATTATATGTACGGTATCGGCTCGGGCATCTGGCAATGCGAGATAGAAAATGTAGCCGAGTATCAGTGCTATAAATACGCCATAACCGATTTTGGCGGAAAAGTTACCCTTAAAAGTGACCCATACGCCCGTCATTTTGAAACACCTCCCCAAAACAGTTCAAGACTTTATGGGGACAAGGATTATAAATGGCATGATGGGGATTGGATAAAATCCAAGCCCGAAAAGAGTGTGTATTCTTCGCCCGTTAATATATATGAGGTGCACCTTAACTCATGGCGTAGATTCGAGGATGGTAATCCTTACGATTATGTTACCTTGGCTGAAGAGCTTTCGGCATATGCTAAGGATATGGGATATACCCATATAGAGCTGCTACCCGTAACCGAGCATCCCTTTGATGGCTCCTGGGGCTATCAGGTAACGGGATATTTTGCTCCAACCTCACGCTATGGCACCCCTGATGATTTCAAAAAATTAGTTGATATAATGCATCAGAACGGAATAGGCGTTATTCTTGATTGGGTACCCGCCCATTTCCCAAAGGATGAGTTTGGTCTATACCGTTTTGATGGAACACCCCTTTATGAATATTCCGATTACCGTAAGGGCGAGCATAAGGAGTGGGGAACTGTCGTGTTTGATTACGGCAAGGTACAGGTTATGAGCTTCCTTATTTCCAGCGCGGTTTATTGGCTTAAGGAGTATCATGTAGATGGGCTTCGCGTTGATGCCGTTGCCTCAATGCTTTATCTTGATTACGGCCGTCAAGGTGGGGATTGGGCGCCCAATTCCTATGGCGGCAGAGAGCATTTAGAGGCGGTGGAATTCTTAAAGCAGCTTAATATGGCGGCCTTTGCGGCAGATCCTAACACCCTTATGATTGCCGAGGAATCAACCGCTTGGCCCCTTGTTACAAAGCCTGTGGAAACTGGTGGCTTGGGCTTTAATTTTAAGTGGAATATGGGTTGGATGAACGATATGCTCAGGTATATGTCTCTGGACCCACTTTTCAGAAAGCACCATCACGATTTGCTTACCTTCTCATTTTTCTATGCATTTTCGGAAAACTTCGTTCTTTCCATCTCTCATGATGAGGTGGTGCACGGAAAATGCTCCCTTATAGAAAAAATGCCGGGGAATTATGATGAAAAATTCAATTCTCTTCGCGCCTTCTTTGCCTATATGATGGCGCATCCTGGCAAAAAGCTTATGTTTATGGGGCAGGAGTTTGCTCAGTTTATTGAGTGGGATTACAAAAATGAGCTTGATTGGTTCCTGCTTGATTATGATAAGCATAAGGAAATGCATAAGTTTGTAAAGGAGCTAAACAAATTCTATCTTGAAAATCCTCCGCTTTGGGAGGTGGATTACTCTTGGGAGGGCTTTGGTTGGATTTCTAATGATGATACCTCTCAGAGCATAATCTCCTTTAAGCGAATTGATAAGTCGGGCGATGAGATTATCTGCGTTTGCAATTTCGTGCCCGTGGAACGAAAGGATTACCGCATAGGCGTTGAGCGGGAAGGCGTATATAAGCAGATTTTCTCAACCGACCTTAAAGCCTTTGGCGGAAAAACCGAAAAGCTTAAATCCTATAAGAGTGAAGGAGAGGCTATGCACGGCTTTGCAAATTCAATTGCGGTGGATATTCCCGCCCTTTCGGTTACCTATTATAAGCTTTCTGCAAAAAGAACAGTGAAGAAAAAAGATGATTAAACCTATTTCAAAATCAGGAGATGTTTTTATGTCAAAGAAAAAATGCGTTGCAATGCTTCTGGCAGGCGGTCAGGGAAGTAGGCTCGGTGTTCTTACCGAGAAGATTGCCAAGCCCGCCGTACCCTACGGAGGAAAATATAGAATAATAGATTTCCCTCTTTCAAACTGTGTAAACTCGGGTATCGATACGGTGGGAATTTTAACCCAGTATAAGCCCTTGGAGCTTAACGATTACGTGGGCTCGGGTAAGCCTTGGGATCTTGACCGCTTTAACGGAGGCGTTCATATTCTGCCTCCCTATCAGGGCCAGAAGGGCGGAGATTGGTATAAGGGCACGGCCAATGCCATATATCAGAATTTGGAGTTTATCGCCCGTTACGAGCCTGAATATGTGCTTATCCTTTCGGGCGACCATATTTATAAAATGGATTACGCCAAAATGATAAAACAGCATATCGAAACAAATGCCTCTTGCACCATCTCGGTTATGGAGGT
Organism: Clostridia bacterium; assembly: GCA_017465085.1. Classification (GTDB taxonomy): domain Bacteria; phylum Bacillota; class Clostridia; order Oscillospirales; family Acutalibacteraceae; genus UBA737. The sequence continues at coordinate 14,912 of JAFTWW010000044.1, forward strand.
ACCCTTTGATGAGGCCTCTCGCTTTGGTATAATGAATACCAATCCCGATGGTAGTATCTACGAGTTTGAGGAGAAGCCCAAGAATCCCAAGAGCAATTTAGCATCTATGGGCATTTATGTTTTCTCCTGGGATAAGCTTAAAAAATATCTTACCGAGGATGAGCAGAAGGAAGGCTCCTCCAACGATTTCGGTAAGGATATAATTCCTGCAATGGTAGGTGCGGGGGAAACCATGATGGTTTACCGCTTCGATGATTATTGGAAGGATGTTGGAACGGTGGATTCCCTTTGGGAAGCAAACCTTGATTTGCTTAATCCCAAAATTGACCTTAATCTTGCCGATCCCGATTGGAGAATTTATTCAAGAACGAGTAGCTTGCATCCTCAGTATATTGATGAAAACGCTAAGGTTGAAAACTCACTTGTTACCGATGGATGCCATATCTACGGCAGTTTGGATTATTCAATCCTTTTTGAAAATGTAACTGTGGAGCAGGGCGCAAGTGTTGAATATTCACTTGTTATGCCGGGCGCCGTTGTGAAAAAAGGCGCTAAGGTTAAATATGCTATTATAGCAGAGAATGTTACTGTGGATGAGGGCGCATGTATAGGCACCGAGCCCAGTGGCGAGGATTGGGGCATAACCGTTGTGGGTGCAGATATAAATATAGGTAAAAATGCAACTATAGGCGCCAAACAGATGATAACCAAAAATGTTGAGGAGGGTGAAAAGATATGAGAGCTTCAAATGTTGCAGGCGTAATTTTCGGCAATACCAGAGATCTTCTTCTCGGAAAACTTACGGGTATTCGCTCTATGGCTTCGGTTCCCTTCGGTAGCCGTTACAGACTTATAGATTTTACCCTTTCTAACTTTGTAAATGCAGGTATCACCAATATCGGTGTTGTAACCAACGGAAACTACCGTTCTTTAATGGATCATATCGGTAGCGGTATCGCTTGGGATCTTGATAGAAAAAATAAGGGCTTACATATTATTCTTCCTTATGAAACCAAGGGTATGGGAAGATATACAGGCTCGGTGGATGCAATTAAGGGCAGTATGGATTTCATTGATAGATGCCACGCCGATTATATTGTAATTTGCGAGAGCAACCTTGTTGCTAATATAGATTTTGAATCGGTTGTAGATTTCCATATTAAAGAGCAGGCGGATGTTACCGTAGTTTATGCCCACGGCAAGAGCCCTGAGGGTCAGATAGAAACTATGATAACCGAGCTTGAAAACGGCAGAGTAGTTAAGGGTAGTTTTTCAAAAGAATCGGTTGAGGATTGCGATTACACCTTGGGCGTTACCGTTATCGGCAGAAAGCTCTTAAAGAGCCTCATTGAAGCCGCATCTATGGAGGATATAGGCAGTCTTACAAGCGGAGTCCTTGCCAAAAAGCTTAATGTTCTTAAGATTCTAGGATACCGCCATAACGGATTTGCCACCGTAATCGATAGCCCTAAAAAGTATTTTGATGCTAATATGAGTTTGCTGAGTTCCGAAGTTCGTGAGGATTTATTTAATTCGGAAAGACCCGTGTTCACTAAAACCCGCGATGATATGCCCACCCGTTACGGCACCAAGGCGGATGTTAAAAACTGCTTTATTGCCAACGGCTGTGTTATTGACGGAACGGTTAAAAACAGCATCCTTTTCAGAGGCGTTAAGGTAGAAAAGGGCGCAGTTGTTGAAAACTCAATCATTATGCAGGGCGGCGTTATTGAAAAGGGCGCTAATCTTAAATATGTTATATCTGATAAGAATGCGGTTATCGGTGAGGGTACCGTTATAAACGGCACCGAAAACAGAGCCTTCTTTATCGAGAAAAATCAAATCTTATAATCAGGAGAATAAAATGAAAATATTATTCGCTTCAAGCGAGGTTTACCCCTTTGCTATGTCGGGCGGTCTTGCCGATGTTTCGGGAGCGCTGCCCAAGGCCCTTCGCCGCCGTTTTGTAGGCTGTAGGGTTATAATGCCGCTTTATAGCTCCATTTCGGAAGAGTATAAAAGTAAAATGAACTTCGTTTGTTCAATTACCGTTCCAGTTTCTTGGAGAAGGCAGTATTGCGGTATCTTCGAGTATCATATGGATGGAGTAATCTATTACTTTATCGATAATCAGTATTATTTCAAGAGAGATGGGCTTTACGGCCATTATGCTGATGCCGAGCGTTACGCCTTCTTCTCCCGCGCCGTTTTAGAGGCAATTCCTCATATTGATTTCACCCCCGATATAATTCATTGTAACGATTGGCAAACGGCTATGATACCCGTTTATCTTAACGAGTTTTTCGCCGAAAATCCTCTTTATAAGGATATAAAAACCGTATATACCATACACAATATTCAGTATCAGGGTAAATACGGTATGGAGCTTTACGGTGATGTTTTAGGTCTTAAGGAGGGCAGAGAGGGTATAGTTGAATACGATGGCTCTGTAAATCTTATGAAGGCGGCTATTCAGTGCGCCCACAAGGTTACCACCGTATCTCCCACCTATGCAAAGGAGATATTGGACCCCTATTATTCCCACGGGCTTGATGGCATCTTAAAGACCTTCACCTATAAATTGACAGGTATAGTTAACGGTATTGATTGCGATGTTTATAACCCAGAAACCGACCCGCAGATTTATAAGAACTTTAATGCCGAAACCATAGAGAATAAGGCAGTAAATAAGAGTGAGCTTCAGAAGGAAGCAGGGCTTCCCGAAAAGGATGTTGCCCTTATCGGTATGGTTACCCGCCTTGTTAAGCACAAGGGACTAGACCTTATTAAATGCGTTTTCGAAAACCTCATAAAAGAGGATATTCAGTTTGTTATTTTAGGCTCGGGCGAATGGGAATTTGAGCAGTTCTTCACCGAGATGAAGGAGAAATATCCCGATAAGGTAGCCCTCAAAATCGGTTTTGATCAGCGCTTAGCTCATAGAATTTATGCAGGCGCCGATATCTTCCTGATGCCAAGCCTCAGCGAGCCCTGCGGCCTTGCTCAGATGGTGGCATTGCGCTACGGTACCGTGCCCATCGTTCGCGAAACGGGCGGTCTTAACGATACCATTACCGATAGCGCAGATGGCCTTGGCAACGGCTTTACCTTTAAGGATTTCAATGCTCACGATATGGAGTGTGCAGTCCGCCGAGCAATCGATGGTTATAAGAATAAGGAAGGCTGGAATGTTTTAAGGCTTCGCGGTATGGCGTGCGATAACAGCTGGTCTGCCTCCGCAGGCTCCTATATCGGCCTTTACAAAGAGCTGTGCGGCAGTAAGGGTGATAGTAAATGATAGAAATACTTAAATCCGTATTCTTAGGCATCGTTCAGGGATTAACCGAATTTCTCCCCGTTTCTTCTTCGGGTCATCTTAATATTATGCCATGGCTTTTTAAGTGGGATAATATATCCGAGTCCTTCGATTTAGCCCTGCACGCAGGAACTCTGCTTGCAATTCTTATATACTTTTATAAGGATTGGATAGCTCTTATCGGCGGCGGAGTAAAGATGGTTGCTAAGAAAGAAAAGTCAACCGAGGGAAAAATCTTTTGGTATATAGTAGCCGCCACCGTACCCGCAGGGGTTTTAGGTCTGATACTCGAAAAGGTTATAGAGTTTATAGTTGGAGATAATCTTAATCTCGAAATGATTATTATCGCCGCCGCCCTTATTATTATGGGTATAATACTTTACCTTGTGGATAAAAGGTGTAAGGCAGATGTGGCCTTTGGTGATATCACCTTCAAAAAGGCTCTGCTTATCGGAGCTTCGCAGGCTATTGCCGCCGCAATACCGGGCACCTCCCGTTCGGGAATTACTATGACAGTTTCGCGAAGCTTAGGTCTTGATAGAGAATCCGCCGCAAAGTTTTCCTTTTTGCTTTCGGCTCCCATAGTGGCCGCGGCAGTACTTCTATCCATCGGGGAATTTGCCTTCTCGGTAGAGTTCTTTGCAGGGGTGCTTGCAAGCTTTGTTTCGGGTATGCTTGTAATAAAATTCCTTATGAGCTACCTTAAAAAAGGAAGCTATAAAATTTTTGCAGTTTACCGCGTTATATTCGGTTTGTTTATCATAATAACCGCAATAATAAGAATATAAGAAATGGGCCGTTGTGAGCTAAACTCACAACGGCTTTAATTTTCACATAGTATGAATTGAAAAAAGAATTTTTGAGTTTTGATTATTTATAGCAAAACAAGGCAAAAATATATTCAGAACAATTCGGAGTGTGAAACATAAGTGATTATTAAACGCGGAGAAATTTATTATGCTGATTTAAGCCCCGTTGTAGGCTCGGAGCAGGGCGGGGTAAGACCTGTACTTATAGTTCAGAACGATGTGGGCAACCGATATAGCCCCACCGTAATTGCCGCCGCAATTACGAGCCAACGGGATAAAACCGAGCTTCCCACCCACATAAAGCTTGATGCCGAGCTTAGCGGACTTGCCAAGGATTCCATAGTTCTCTTAGAACAGGTGCGAACTATAGATAAACGCCGCCTTAAAGAGAAAATGGGCAGTCTTGACGGCGGGGCTATGAATATGGTGGATAGAGCCCTTTATGTAAGCCTCGGCCTTAATGATACAACAGAAAATTCTATAACAGGTTAAATAAAAAACACTCCTTAAACTAAGGAGTGTTTTTGTTTAATTATCTCTGAACTCGGCCTGAGCCGTCGCCGCCTGCAAGCTTTTCAACCTCGCTTACAGATACTCTGTTATAGTCGCCCTCAACCGAGTGCTTAAGAGCAGAGGCCGCAACCGCAAATTCGATGGCAGACTGTGTATCCTTGCCCGCAAGGAGCGAATAGATAAGGCCGCCGCCGAAGGAGTCGCCACCGCCTACACGGTCAACGATATGTAAGTGATAAGATTTAGAGAAGCAGTAATCCTTGCCGTCATAAAGCATACCTGCCCAGTCGTTATCGCTGGCGGAAATGGAGCTTCTAAGTGTTATAGCAACCTTCTCAAATCCGAAGGTATCCATAAGCTGCTTAGCAACGGATTTGTAACCATCGTGGTTAAGTTTACCGCCGTAAATATCGGTGTTTTCTGCCTCAATTCCGAAAACATCCTTTGCATCCTCTTCGTTTGAGATGCAAACGTCAACATATTTGCAAAGCTCGGTCATAGCGGCTCTTGCTTCTTCTCTTGTCCAGAGCTTGCCTCTGTAGTTTAAGTCACAGGATATCTTAACACCATTAGCCTTAGCGGCCTTGCAGGCTTCCTTGCAGATTTCAACAACATTGGGGCCTAAAGCGGGGGTAATACCTGTAAAATGGAACCAATCGGCGCCTTCAAAAATATCATCCCAATTAAAATCCTCTTTGGAGGCTTCCTGAATAGCCGAGTGGGCTCTATCGTAAATACATACAGAGCCTCTCTGCGAAGCGCCCTTTTCGAGATAGTAGATACCAACTCTATCGCCGCCGCGAACTACCTTTGAGGTATCAACTCCCAATGCGCGAAGAGAATTGATAGCAGCTTGACCGATAGCGTGCTTAGGTAACTTTGTTACATAAACGCTATCCATTCCGTAATTGGCTAGGGATACGGCAACATTTGCCTCGCCGCCGCCAAAGGTGGCCTGCATCTGATCGTTCTGGAAGAAACGGTAGTAACCGTTAGGAGCCAGTCTTAACATTATTTCACCGAAAGTAACTATTCTTGCCATTTATTTTTCCTCCATTTTCTCGAGCGCTTCTTTAACAAAGAAGCTGCCTCCAATAGCCGCAATTTTATCAAAGGCTAAAAATTCATCAATGTTGCTTCTATCTACGCCGCCCGTGGGTATAAACTTAACCTGAGGGAAGGGCGCGGAAAGGGCCTTTAATGCCTTAAGACCGCCGTAAATGTTTGCGGGGAAGAACTTAACGGTGGTAATGCCAAGCTCTAAGGCCTGCATAATCTCGGTAGGTGTTACACAACCGGGATAATAGGGAACGTTTCTTTCATTACAAATATTTGCAACTGCAACCGAAAGACCGGGGGAAACAATAAACTGCGCGCCGGCCTTTAATGCGGCGTTACACTGCTCGGCGTTAATAACTGTACCTGCACCGATACTCATATCGGGATAATTTTTGCAGGCGTACTCGATAGCCTCGGCAGCGCAAGCAGTTCTGAATGTGATCTCCGCGCAGTTGATACCTACGCCTTTAAGCGCGGTTAAGATCTTATCTGTTTCGGAAAGCTCCTTGATTACTACAACGGGTATAAATTTTTCCATTTTTACTCCTCCTTATTGGTACGGATATATTATACTCCCGAATAAGCGGAGAAGCCGCCGTCAACGGGTAAAACAACACCTGTAATAAAGCTTGCCGCCTCGTTGTTAACGAGGAATAAAAGGCCTCCTTCAAGCTCTTCGGATTCGCCGAATCTGCCCATAGGAGTAGCGGCAAGAATTTTGCCTGTTCTGGCAGTGGGGGTGCCATCCTCATTAAAGAGAAGCTTGGCGTTCTGCTTTGTGGAGAAGAAGCCGGGAGCGATGGCATTAACACGAATACCCACCTTTGAGAAATGAACAGCAAGCCACTGTGTAAAGTTGGAGATAGCCGCCTTAGCGCCTGAATAGGCAGGAATTTTGGTAAGGGGGGTATAAGCGTTCATAGAAGAAATATTAAGGATATTACATCCCTCGCGGCCAACCATCTGCTTAGCAAAACACTGGGTGGGGATAAGGGTGCCTAGGAAATTAAGGTTAAATACAAAGCCTACTCCGCTTGAATCTAGGTCGAAGAAGCTTTTGGTATCGGCATCGATATCGCCGAGCTCAAAATACTCCTTATCGGTGGTAGCCTTGGGGTTGTTTCCGCCTGCGCCGTTAATAAGAATATCGCAGGGGCCAAGGTCCTCTAAAACCTTGTTTGCAACAGCTTCGCAGATATCCTTATCAAGAACATTGCAGGAATAAGCTTTCGCTACTCCGCCCTCGGCTACTATCTCATCGGCAAAGCTCTTGGCGGCCTCTTCGTTAAGATCCAAAAGGGCAACCTTAGCGCCGGCGCGGGCCAAAACCTTTGCAAAGTTACTGCAAAGCACACCGCCTGCGCCCGTAACTACTGCAACCTTACCCGAAAGATCGGTATTCAAAACATTCTTATTCATTATTTTTTCTCCTTTTCGCAGGCTTCAAATAAGCCGTTTATATAGGCGGCGCCTAAGGCTCTGTCAAAAAGACCGTAGCCGGGCTTGCCCGTTTCGCCCCAGATCATTCTTCCATGGTCGGGACGAACATATCCGTCAAATCCGTTATCGCAAAGAGCCTTAACAACCTCATATATATCAAGGCTTCCGCAACTTGAAAGGTGGGCTCTTTCTTCAAAGGAGCCATCATCCATAATATACACATTTCTTATATGCATAAAGCCGATACGCTTCATGGCCGCATATTTGCGCACCATCTTTGGAATATCGTTTGATTTAGCGCAACCAAGACTGCCTGTGCAAAGGCAAAGGGTGTTGGCGGGGCTATCGTAAAGCTTTAAGAATCTATCAAGATTTTCTTCGTTTGTTATTATGCGGGGAAGACCGAAAATGGGATATGGGGGATCATCGGGGTGGATAGCCATCTTAACTCCGCATTCCTCGGCAACGGGGATAACCTTCTTAAGAAATCTTTCAAGGTTTTTCCAAAGACCCTCTTCACCGATTTCGCCGTAGGCGTTTATAAGCTCGCGAACTTCGGTTTGTGAGTAGCTTGAATCCCAACCGGGAAGATGAATATCATCTTTAAGAGGGTCAAGACCGCGCATCTGGTCCCAATACATAACAAGGCTTGTGGAGCCATCGGAGGCTTCTTTATCGAGCTGAGTTCTTGTCCAGTCAAACACGGGCATAAAGTTGTAGGTAACACATTTAACGCCGTATTTCGCGCAACGGCGGATGTTTTCGCAGTAAACATCTAAAAGATGCTCTACATCGCCGCGGCCAAGCTTGATATCCTCGTGAACGGGAATGGATTCAACCACATCAAATATAAGGCCGTTATCCTCACACTGCTTTTTCATCTTCTGAAGGCTCTCTTCGGGCCAAACCTCACCCGGCGCCACATCGTAAACAGCCGAAACCACCGAGCGCATACCGGGAATCTGCGAGATGTACTGCAAAGAAACGGGATCGCTTTCTCCGTACCAACGGAAAGATAACTTCATATCCATTTTCATATCTCCTTATAAAAGGCTTTCGCCTTTGATTACAAAATCAGTATAACACATATTTTTTGCAAGGTTAATTGCATAAATTGTTTGACATATTGCAAAAATTGCTGTAACATAGCCTTGAGGTGTTGAATATGAGAACACGCGCTCAGCGTTTTGACCCAAGGCAGTATATGAGAGGGGAAAATTTCGAAGTTTTTCATTATAGGGAAACCGACCCCTATCTGCCCGAAGCTCACTACCATAATTTCTACGAGGTTTATTATCTTCTTGAGGGCGATGTGGAATATTGGATAGAGGGAAGAACATACAGCTTGCACAAGGGAGAAATCCTCCTTATAAAACCCATGGAGTTCCACCGCCCCGTTATTAAGGATAAAAACGTTCCTTATGAGCGGATAGTTGTGTGGCTTGATAAGGCGTATCTTGAAGAAATAAGCTCGGATACGCCCCTTGATAGCTGCTTTGATTTTTCCTCCGAGAGAAGCAGAGTTATAAAGCCATCGGTGGTAAAGCGTACCGAGATAACGGCTTTGCTCTCCGAGCTTGTAAAGGAATATTACAGCAACGAATATGCATCAAAAATCTGCGCCTTCGGGGCTCTTGTTCGCTTTATGGCAGAGCTTAACCGCATTTCTTTAAGTGTTCACAGCGATACGAAGGCAACCGAGGTTGAATCCCCCTTGGTGCTCGGCGTACTTGATTATATAGGCGAGCACTATAACGAAGAGCTATCCCTCGATTTATTGGCATCAAGATTTTTTGTGAGTAAATATCACCTTTCCCACGAATTCAGCAAGGCAACGGGAACGGGTGTGTATAGATATATTCTGCTGAAAAGACTTATATCGGCAAGAGGCCTTTTGCTTGAGGGCGTTTCGGCAACGCAAACCGCAACCCTTTGCGGCTTTAAGGATTACACAAGCTTTTTTAAGGCATTTAAGGCAGAATACGGCATAAGCCCAAGGGAGTGCTCATCAGAGCGATGAACGGTAAACCTTTGGCGTTTTACCTTCGTATTTTTTGAACAGCTTGGTAAAATACTGCACATCAAGTATGCCGCAGTGCTGTGCAATGGTTTGAATCTGTAAGTTCGTGGTTTTAAGTAGCTTCTTTGCCATCTTAACACGGCGCCTGTTAACAAATTCGGTAAGGGTTTGTCCCGTTTCCTTCTTGAAAATAGAGGATAAATACCCCGCGCTTACGTTGTTAAGCTCCGACATAGCCTTAAGGGAAAGGTCGGCAGTAAGGTCGGCATCAACAGTAACGATGGTCTTTTGTACGGCAGGAGAGTATTTACTGATGGAGTGATTTTTAACAAGGTTACTGTATGCCCTGAAAATTTCCACCATAAACTCTCCCGTGCGTTCAACCGAGGGTAGCTCCTCAATACGCTTGGCGTAAGAGGAGGATACATTATCTATATATATAGGGTGAACGCCGCCGTTTTCCGCCGCCTTTCTGAGCAGAGTATTCATTATAATGCAGTAATTTTTTATGTTTCTGAGTTGGTCTGCAGTTCTCTTCTCAAAGGAAATCTCCGAAAAATTGGTAAGCAGCAGCTCTGCTTTGTGTGTAAGCCCTTGGGAAACCGCTCTCATAAGCTCGTTTTCGTAGGAGTAGCGTTGTTCCATCAAGCGCATATTGAATGCGGCAACATCCCGCTCAGTATCGGAATCCGCCTTCAGATTAAAGCTTGTAAAGGCCTGCTGATGCTCGCCGCCTATATCCGTTACGGTATAGGCTTCGCTTCCGCCCCAGATTTTTTCTGCAAAGGTGCCTATAATGGCAAAGATATGGTTTTCATCCGTAACAAGAGGAACATTACCGAGATAATATTCAAGCGCCTTGATATCCTTTGGGTCTAAATTAAGGGATTCCGCCTTTTCCATTATCTGCCTATGGCTTATATCGGTTTTAAGATATGGCCCAATAACTAAGGCAGTTCTCTGAGCGGTATCGGGCAGCAGTAACAGATAATAGCTGCAGGAGAGCGCATCGGTGAATTTGTATATGGTGTTTTCCTTTATATCAGGGAAAATATCATCAAACCTGAGACTCACATTATTAAATTTAAGGAAATTGCCCAGTATGGCGTTTACGGAAAGATTGATATTACCCTCGGTGGAAAAAACCGATGTTTTAAGGTGATATTTGCTCAAAATATCCCTTAAAAAAATAAGCTCCGCATCGTAAGACATGGAAATAAACCTTCCTTCAAAGCTGATTTTGGCAAAAAAATCTAAAAAAATTGAGCTTCTGTTTAATATTATAGTACATTATATATGCAAATTCAACCCATAAAATCTTATTTACATTAAAAAAATACAAAAATATATAAAATTTATACTCACCGCAAGAAGCGCAAAAGATATATAATGGACATATAGTCAATCGCACAAAAAAATTTATTTTAGGGGGATTTGTTTTTTATGAAAAAACAGGTTAAACTCGATGCCAAGGGTTACCGCAAATTCGGTATGCGCGACTGCTTGGCATATGCAGCCGGTGACCTTGGCTGTAACATGAGCTTTGCTCTTAAGAGCACAATGTCTATTTTCTGGACACAGTTTATGGGTATGGACCTTTGGTATGCTCTTTTACTCATCGTTGTTCAGGTTTGGGATGCTATCAATGATCCGCTTATCGGTTCTATCGTTGATGCTGACAGACATCAGTACAAGAGAAACAAGTTCTTAACTTACATATGGGCCGGTTCCATCGGTCTTATCATAGGCGGAGCTTGTTGCTTCCTTCCTTTCCCCAACGCACCCGTTTGGGCAAAGGCCATAATCTTTATTGCAGGTTATGTTGTTTGGGATGCTTTCTATACTGTTGCCAATGTTCCTTATGGATCTCTTCTTTCCTTGATTTCAAACGATGTTAAGGATAGAGCCTCCCTTTCTGCTTGGCGTTCTATCGGCTCCATTTTTGGAAATATGCTTCCCATGGTTATTCTTCCTTTCATTATGTATGATGAGAATAACAATCTTATCGGCGAGCGTGTATTTATCGCGGCTCTCATAATGGGCGCACTTGGATTCCTTTGCTTCCAGTTTATGATTCGCAACACTGAAATCCGTGTTGAAACCAATGTTACTCTTAATGAGGAACAGCCCAAATTCAATGTTTTCAAAGCTTTTGGCAATTTTATGAAAAACCGTCCTGCAGTTGGCGCTACAGTTGCCGCCATGGGTATGTTTATCGGTATGCAGGGAGCAGCAACAGCCGTTACTGTTATCTTCCAGTCATATTTCAAAAATGTTCAGATTTCAGGTATCGTTCAGCTCTTTGCTATGATTCCTATCGTAGTATTTACTCCTCTTGCCCGTAAATGCGTTGCTAAGTTCGGCAAAAAGGAACTTGCCACCTTCGGCTCCATCTGCTCTATAGTAGCAGGTCTTGGATTGTTTGTAGTAATGCCCGATAACACAGGTCTTGACCTTATTATCTATATCGTATGTCAGCTTATATTCTCATTAGGCCTAGGAATTTATTCAACAGTTTCTTGGGCTATGATGGGTGATGCCATTGATTATAACGAGTGGAAAACCGGTACCCGTGAGGAAGGAACTGTTTATTCACTTCACTCCTTCTTCCGTAAGTTAGCTCAGGGTATTGGACCTTCACTTGTGCTTATCGTAATGGTATCCCTTGGTTATGTTGGCGCTGATGAAGGTAATCAGGCTTGGAATGTAGCTGTTAATATGCGTTACCTTGTTGCAGGAACCTATTTATTCTCCGCTATTCTTCAGTTTATCGGTTTAGGCCTTGTTTATAACCTTGATAAGAAAACTCTTGCTAAGATGAACTCAGAGCTTGGCAGAGATGTTGAAGCAGAAGAGACTGTTGATTTAGCATAAATTTATGATGTCCGACTGCTGTTGCGGTCGGACATTTTTTGTTTTGAAAATTCAAAATTTATTTATACATTTCATTTGCACTTAATGTATAATTAACCTATAAAACCGATTTGGAGGAAAATTATGAGAACTGTTATAAACTTTAACAGAAAATGGGCCTTTTCTAAGCAGGCAAATGAAATTCCTACCGTTATTGATAACAAATGGGATTTCGTAAATCTGCCTCACAGCTGGAATGCTATTGACGGTCAGGATGGTGACAACGATTATTTCCGCGGTACCGCTTACTACGCAAAGAGCTTTTCTAAGCAGGATTTGCCTGATAGCGAGTGCTATTATCTTGAAATCCGCGGCGCTAACTCTTCTGCTGATGTTTACCTAAACGGCGAAAAATTAGCCCATCACGATGGCGGCTACTCCACCTGGAGAGTCGATTTAACCGCTCACCTTACAGCTATGAATATGCTCGTTATCGCAGTTGATAACGCGGCTAACGAAACTGTTTATCCCCAGATGGCAGATTTCACCTTCTACGGCGGTCTTTACAGAGATGTTAACATCATCTGCGTAAACAAATCCCACTTTGATTTAGATTATTACGGAGCTCCCGGTCTTAAAATCACCCCCGAAATTAAGGGCAAGGATGCTGCCGTAGAGATTGAAACCTATGTAACAAACGGCGAAATCGGTCAGGATATCCATTATGTTATTGAGGATAAGGAAGGCAATGTAGTTGCCGAAACCACCACTAATGATACCAAGGTAACCCTTGATATTTCCGATGTTCATCTCTGGCACGGAAGAAAAGATCCTTATCTCTATACCGCTAAGGTAGAGTTGGTTAAGGATGATGTGGTTATTGATAATATTTCATCCCGCTTCGGTTGCCGCACCTTCAAAATTGATGCCGATAACGGCTTCATTCTGAACGGTGAGGAGTATGCCCTTCGCGGCGTATCTCGCCATCAGGATAGATGGGGCAAGGGTAACGCTTTATCTCCCGAGGATCACGAGGAAGATATCGAGCTTATCTGTGAGGTTGGCGCTACCACCATCCGCCTTGCTCACTATCAGCACGATCAGTATTTCTATGATCTCTGCGATGAAAAGGGACTTGTTATCTGGGCAGAAATCCCCTATATCTCCAAGCATATGCCTACAGGCCGCGAGAATACCATCTCTCAGATGAAAGAGCTTATCACCCAGAACTATAACCACCCCTCCATCGTTGTTTGGGGACTTTCCAATGAAATCGGTATCGGCGGAAGCGATGATGACCTTCTCGAAAATCACCGCATCCTTAACGATATGTGTCACGAGATGGATAAAACCCGTCTTACCACCATTGCCGCAGTTTCTATGTGCAAGATTGATGATCCCTATCTCCAGATTCCCGATGTAGTTTCCTATAACCACTATTTCGGCTGGTACGGTGGCGAAACCGATATGAACGGCCCTTGGTTTGATAATTTCCATAAAACTCACCCGAATATTCCCATCGGCTGCAGTGAGTATGGCTGTGAGGCTCTTAATTGGCACACCTCTAATCCCACTCAGGGCGATTACACCGAGGAATATCAGGCATACTACCATGAGGAGCTCATTAAGCAGCTCTTTACCCGCAAATATATGTGGGCAACTCACGTATGGAATATGTTTGATTTCGGTGCCGATGCCCGTAATGAAGGCGGAGAGAACGGTCAGAATCATAAGGGCCTTGTAACCTTCGACCGTAAGTATAAGAAGGATGCCTTCTATGCTTATAAGGCTTGGCTTAGCGATGAGCCCTTCGTTCACATCTGCGGCAAGCGATATGTTGATAGAGTTGAGGATGTAACCAAGGTTACCGTTTATTCTAATCAGCCCTCAGTAGAGCTTTTCGCCAACGGCGAGAGCTTAGGCGTTAAAGAAAGCCCCGAGCATTTCTTCTATTTCGAGGTTCCCAATAAGGATGTAACACGCCTTGTTGCAAAGGCAGGGGACCTTACTGATGAAAGCGTAATCAAGAAGGTTGATACCTTTAACGATGCTTACAGACTCATTGAGAAAGGCGCTATCCTTAACTGGTTTGATATTGATGCTCCCGAAGGTTATCTCTCCCTTAACGATAAGATGAGCGATGTTATCTCCACTGTTCAGGGCAAGATGATATTTATGGGCCTTGTTGGCAAGCTTATGGGCGGCAAGGGCAAGGATGGCAAAATGGAGGCCATGGGCTTTGAAATCGGCCCCGAAATGATGAGTATGATGGGCGGCTTCACCGTTCTTCGCCTCTTCACCCTTATGGGCGGTATGATGGATGTTAAGTTCACTAAGGAACAGCTTTTGGACCTTAACAAAAAGCTCAACAAAATCAAAGCCCCCAAGAAAAAGGATAAATAAAACCCAAAACGGCGGTGCTGATGCACCGCCGTTTTCAAATAATAAAGAATAAATAATAAAGAATAAAATCGGTGTTTCGCTTTGCGAAACAATATAAATATCAATAATTGTCAAACACCTTATTTTAGGTGTTTTTATTTTTATGTTACTTACGTGTGGGCTTTACATTATAGGCAGGTGCAATGTTACCATCAATAACACCGTTGGTATCTTCAAAAGCTTTAATATTCTCTCTTATTAAAACAAGCACCTGACTGTTTACGCTTCTGCCTTCATAATCTGCAATATATGCGATTTTATTTAACATTTCTTCTTCAATTCTAATCGAAACACTCTTAATAGCCATAAATTACCCTTAATCTTCTTCCAATAATTTAGAAGGCGATATTTTTAATACTTGTGCAATTTTAAATAGGGTTTCCAATGAAATACCACGTACAGTGCCTGTACCTTCAACTTGACCTAAAAAATTTACACTTTTATCAATCATTTCAGCAAGAGCTTCTTGTGTGTATCCTGCTTTCTTTCTATAATAAGCAATTTTTAATCCTAATGTTATATAACGTTCAGGAAATTCGGTGTTCATTTTATCGCCCCTTTAACCATTAATATTCTACCAATGAACTAGCGATTTTTGTATTTATCTATCTCAATAAGAATCTTAATAATCTGTTCCTGATCCTTTTGGCTTTTGCTTAATAAGAATTCATAGCATTCAAGAGGAATGTTGCGTTCGTTTGTGTTCTCGCCACCAAGATTTTCAAAAAGTTTTGATAAAGATAGATTTAATGAAGATGCGACTTTATCAATGCTTTCTAATGTAGCATTCTTTTCGCCACGCTCCAACTGCCCGATATATGTGGGGTGACAACCGGAAAGTTCGGATAGCTTTTCTTGGCTTAAACCGAGTTGTGTTCTATAGTTACGGATTCGTTGACCAACTATTTTTGCTAAATCACTCATAAAATCACCTCTATGTTATAGTCTATTGATATTACTTTTAACATTCCACAGACTATTGATATTTATAATCCGATGGCGTATACTATAAATATCAAAATTCGTAATTTTTGTGCTTATAGTATTTTAGATGAGGTGGGAATATGAACGAAAATTATACCTGTTGCTTTATCGGACATAGAGCGGTTTATGAAACAGAGCAATTAAAATCACAGCTATGGGAGATAATTGAAAAACTTATTGTGGAGAAAAATGTTGATACATTCCTTTTCGGTAGCAAGAGCCGATTTAATAGCATTTGCCACCATATTGTAACTAAAATAAAAGAAAAATACCCGCACATAAAACGGGTTTATGTACGGGCAGAATATCAGTATATCGATGAAAATTATAAAAAATATCTTTTGCAAGATTACGAGGATACCTATTATCCTGAAAAGATAAGCGACTCAGGCAAACTTGCTTATATCAAACGTAACTATGAGATGATAAATAATAGCTATTTTTGTGTAATGTATTATGATGAGCAAATCGCCCAATTATACCGTAAAAGCGGTACTGAAATTGCCCTCGACTACGCTATAAAACAAGGCAAAGAAATTATAAATGTAACGGAGCTGTAAGTTAAACGGGCGAACAATGTTCGCTCCTACGATGTAATTAAATATTGTATCAATACCGTTTATATGGTATAATTAGTTAAGAAAAATAAGTTTATAGGAGGTTATGTTGATGAAAAGATTTTTGTTATTAGTTTTAGGTGTAATTCTTGTATTTGCCTTAACCGCTTGCAGTGATGCGCCAACGGATGAATTTAGCTATTACGATGAAGAATCAACTGTCACCTCCTCGGGTGACGGCGCCGTATCACAAAATGAATCATCAAGTAAGGTAGAGGGAACAAGAGCAAAGAAAGATAAAGCTGTTTCTGATTTCGAATCATCCAATGTAACGTCAAATAATAATGTGAGCTCTCAGCCCGAATCTGATAATTCATCAAGGCAAGAAGAAATTCGGGAAGAGCCTCAGATAACCGTTAATTTTGTACCTAAAGAATGGCCGAATTCTGATTCGGAAGGCACATATATAGCATATTCTAACGAGATTTTCTATAAAGGTGTTAAATATGCAGGTACAATGGGCAAAAATAACGGTGAGGATTGTTACGCAATCGTTAAAGTCGGGAATAATGATGAGTATCTAGGTTGCATTGCTATTTTTGATAAAGCTAATAATGAGCGTGGCATTTTTAATATTTATAATGATAGAATTTATTATTTGCAGCATCCAAGTTATCAAAAGCCTGATTATGTGCAGCTTACGTCCCTGACTATATGCTCCATGGATTTATCAGGCAAGGATAAAAGAGTAGTACAGATAGAAGAAATGCCATTTACTAATACAGAAAATGTATCATACTACAATAATAGCAAGTATTTATTCTTTAGGGTTGATGACCTCAATGTCGGTATATCTGGACATGATAGGATGTATAGATATAATATGGAGACAGGCGAATTTGTTGATTTGAATTACACGCTTGGCTCTCATAGAACAATATTCTCAATCGGAGATAGAGTTTTTGTCTACCATGAATATACCGCAATTTATGAATACGATGCGGATTTTAAGAACGAGCAACTATTTTTTGATGTGAGTAATTATTCGTTTAGCAAATTCACAGAGAATGGATTTGTTCTTACTGAAGTTACTACAAAGGATAAGTATCTTCTTGATTTTTCAGGAAACCTTACTAAACAGTAAAATTTGTAGGGGAGGGCTTTAAGGCCCTCCCGTTTTTATACTTGTAATAGCAAGGTCGATATGGTAGAATTATCTTGTAGGCTTAAAGCCAATAATTTATGAGGAGAATTAAAATGAAAAAGATTATCGCGTTAATTCTGGCAATCACTTTTATTTTTACCCTTTGCTCCTGCGGCAAGGAGAAGACCTCTTCAGACCCCGATACAAGCACACCTGCGCAGTCGCAGAGCGCTACCGCACCCGAAAATTATGCATCGGTTTTGCTCGTTACCATCAATCCGCAGTTTAAGCTTTATCTTGATAAGGATGGTATCGTTTTAGCCTTGGAAGCAGTAAATGATGATGCAAAAACCTTCGAAAGCGAAATCAACTTTGAAGATACAAAGTTCGATTCCGTTGTGGAGAATCTTATAACAAAGGCTAATGAAAAGGGCTTTGTTAAGGATAATGCCAATGTTGATTTTAAGGTTACAGAAAAGAAGGATGAAGCTGTAAATGTTGCGTTTATTCTTAATAATGTAACTGCAACTGCCAAACAAACCGCAACTAAATTAGAAATAAAAATCACTGTAACCACAGAGGATAAAACCACCGCGCAGGAAACTGATGATGCCGAGAGCAAACCCGAGGAAAGCAAGCCTGCCGAAAGTAAACCCACCGAGCAGACCGCTTCCCACACCCACAGCTTCTCTGCCGCTACCTGTACCGAGGCTAAAAAGTGCTCCTGCGGTGCAACCGACGGAAATGCGCTCGGCCACGATTATAAGGATGGAAAATGCTCTCGTTGCGGAGCGGCAGACCCTAATGCAGTATCTTATACGCCCATCGCTAAAAAGGGCGGAACATGGAGCTGCCAATGGTTCTCAGGCGAAAATGCAGGCTCCTCTACCTTGGTTATTTATGAGGATGCCCCCGATGGATATATGCTTTATATAGGCGGATATAGATTGGCATCTCCCGAAGAAATGAATTCGGAAGAAGCCGTGGTGTTGAATAACGGCAAAACCTATATAATGGGCCTGGGCAACGGCGGCGAAGAGCTTGATTCTGTTAACGAAAGCGGAAACAAGATTACCATAACCTTAGGGGATAAAAAAGCAGAGTTCCAGCGAACAGGTGAAAACACAATGAAATTACTTTCCTCTACCATAGTTTTCATAGATATTTGCGATATTCCTGCAGGAACAGTATTTAACTATTCAACCGAAGAATAACCCAAAACGGCGGTGCATCAGCACCGCCGTTTTCAAATAATAAATAATAAAATAATTTTTATATCCGTGCGAAGCACACCTTACTTCTTCACTATTACTTCTTACTTATTACCTAAAAAAGACGGCATCAGCCGTCTTTTTTGCATTGTGTTCCGTCGTGCTTGATTTCATAGTTATCTTTTAAAATCAAATCACTTATAAACACAAACTCATACCCCTCATCCTTAAGGCATTTGAGTATTGTGGGGAGGGCTTCGGGGGTGTGGTCGGCATCGTTGTGGAAGAGCACTATTGAGCCGTTTGTCACCCTGCTTGTAACCCTTTCGCAGATGGTATCTGCCGTGGCGTTCTCCTTCCAGCCAAGAGAGTCAATATACGATACAAAAGTAATAATGTAAATATTTTATGAACAACCACTATAAAAGGGGTTGTTTTTTCTTTTTTGGCGATAGGTGTTGCTAATTCGTTTTGTTTGTGATATAATTGATATGCTACATGATATTCAATAAATTGAATATGGACTACTGTGCTTACATAGGGGTATTATATCCTTTTTGCATCCTTTAAGTTTTAATTTGGTAAAAATGCAAATTTCGCTTAATGGATGCAGAGTAGGTTCTGATTTATTGAGAATTGTGTAGCAACAATAGGAGTTTGCATTTTTCGTGCACTCTCTTATTGGGGGTGCACTTTTTTTATTTTATGGAGGAAAGAAAAATGAAGAGACTTTTATCACTACTTTTAGCATTAACTCTTGTTTTTGCTCTCGTTGCTTGTAGCAATGAAAAAGACACCGCCTCGGAGTCCGACACAAGCACCACACAAACGGAAGTGGAAAATACCGACAACACGGAAACAACCGATAGCGATAGCGACACCACCGACAAAAGCTTGAGTGACACCAAAACACCGAGCAATAGCAATACCTCAAGTACACAAAATAACACAACCACAAATAACAAAGACAATACAACAAGCAGTAAACCAAGCAACGCAATAAACAAACCCACAATAAGTATGCCGTCCACGCCACCTGCAAAGGACACCACAACACCCACAGAGAGCACACAAACACCTACCGATGAGCCTGATGAAAATCCAGCCGACGAACCCTCTGATTGCGAGCATACCTATCCAACAGTGACCTGCACCATACCCAAAATGTGTACCAAGTGCCATCACATTGCAGGCAACGCATTGCCTCACAACTACAAAAACGGCTCCTGTACAGTTTGCGGAATGGCAGAAATGCTTGTGACTTTTCGAGAGGGCTATTGGGTAGCCTATACGGTTAAAAGCGGCACAAGTGAGCAGGGAGAGATTCTCTCAGAATACGTATTAGCCCCCGAACTAGACCACTTTAGCGGTTACATGTGCTTTTCAAACGCAAGTGCTTGCTTTCTTGACAAAGGCAAAATCACTTATAACGACAAAGCATATCATTCCGATTGGTACTACACCACATATCTGGAATGTACTTATGAGGAAAATGGAGATACCATTACCATTAAGGTAGGGCGTGAAACCCACTACTTTGAGTTTGTTGCCGCCAAAACAAGCGAAACACAACTTACCGTAATCTCCAGCACCAATACAGCATATGTTCCTGTTGGAATAGTGTTTGTGAAACAATAAATCGGAGGAATAACACAACGGCGGTTCTATTGTCCCTTTTACATTCAGTGACGCAGGCACACCGAACTTCTTCACTATTCACTTTTCACTATTCACTAAAAAAGACGGCGAAATTTCGCCGTCTTTTTTGCGATATATTGCTTCGCAATGCGATATTTTTGTTTACAAAAGCGATATATTTGCCTATTGGCAAATGCGATATGATATAAATCGTGTGAACGCCCGAAGGGCATCTCGCATTAAAAATATATCGCGCTGTCAGGCATATCGCAAATCACGCAAGGGATTTATATCGTTGCAAAATATCGTTATGATATTTTGCACTGTGTTCCATCGTGCTTTATTTCGTAATTGTCTTTAAGTATCAAATCACTTATAAACACAAACTCATACCCCTCATCCTTAAGGCATTTAAGTATAGTGGGGAGAGCTTCGGGGGTGTGGTCGGCATCGTTATGGAAAAGCACTATTGAGCCGTTTGTCACCCTGCTTGTAACCCTTTCGCAGATGGTATCTGCCGTGGCGTTCTCCTTCCAGTCAAGACTATCTACCGACCACTGAATTGCATACATTTTATTCTCTTCGGTTGCCTCTACCACCGCGTTATCATAGTCCCCATAAGGCGGGCGGAAGAGGGTTGGGCGCACACCTGTTACAGCCTCAATTTTATCATTGCAGGCGTTAAGCTCATTTTTCATAGAGTCCTTGGAAAGCTGTGTCATATAAGGGTGGGTGTTGGAGTGATTCTGCACCTGATGCCCCGCATCGCTTAGCTGTTTTACCGATTCGGGATATTTATCCACCCAAGAGCCTACCACAAAAAACGTGGCAGGAACATCGTATTCCTTGAGAATATCGATAAGTTGCTCGGTATCATCATTGCCCCAGGCCGCATCAAAGCTGATGGCTATCTGCTTTTTATCGGTTTCAACACAGTAGATAGGCAGTTTTCTATCGGCGTTGGCCATAGTAACCCCCGCGCCCACACTCGCCAGAGTGATAGTAACCACCAATGCAAAGCACAGCATCAACTGTTTTTTGGTTATAACAAAGATTTTCATATGTAAACACGTTCCTTTCATCCCTATTACGAGAATATGAGGGTGGGCTTGTATAATATGAGTATCTTGTATAATATGTATATATATTAAGGTGTAATATTAACAAAACTTTTACAGATTAAAGTGTTGACAATGGGGGAAAAGGGTGATATAATATCAAAAAAATTAAAAATTAAACGCATTGATGTGGAATAATAAGCAAAGAATATTGCCGTTAAGAGAGGTGTCGGTGGGTGCGAGACATCGGGTAAGTCTTGCCGAACTCACCACGGAGCGGTTGCGCTGAAATCTTTTGAGAGTAGGAGCGAACGGGTACTCCCGTAACAGAGTTAAGGTGTTTTAGCACCGAAAGAGCGTTTCTTTGGAAACGAAAAAGAGTGGTACCGCGGAAGTATATTTTTGATTTTAACGCTTTCGTCTCTTTGGTTTATTACTTAAGAGATGAGAGTGTTTTGTTTTTTTCACTCGATTTACATACACGGAGGTAAATTATGAAATTAGAGCAAGTATCAGGTTCCCGTATTGTTATTGAAACCTTGATAGAGCAGGGAGTTACCGATGTTTTCGGTTACCCCGGCGGTCAGGTGCTTAACATTTACGATGTGCTATATAAAGCATCGGATAGGATAAATCATTTCCTTGCGGCTCACGAGCAGGGCGCCGCCCACGCGGCAGATGGCTATTCGCGGGCAACAGGAAAGGTGGGCGTTGTTATTGCAACCTCAGGCCCAGGAGCTACTAACCTTGTAACAGGTATTGCAACGGCAATGCTTGATTCGATTCCCATGGTAGCCATAACGGGAAACGTTCCAACCTCCCTTATCGGTAAGGATAGCTTTCAGGAGATAAATATTACGGGCGTAACCCTTCCCATAACAAAGCATAACTATTTTGTAAGCGATGTAAATGAACTTGCCGATACCATTCGCGAGGCATTTATGATAGCCAAATCGGGAAGACCAGGCCCCGTGCTTATTGATATTCCTAAGGATGTTCAGGTTGCCCTCTGTGACTTTGAGGCTAAGGGTGTTGTTCCCTTTGCTGAGCAGAAAAAGGCAGAGGATTGTGAAATTGATAAGGCGGTTGAGCTTATCAACAAAGCAAAAAGACCTTATATCTATATCGGCGGCGGAGCCGCAGGCGCGGGTATGACCGCGGATATAATCGCCCTTGCCGAGAAGATTGACGGATACATAGGCTGTACCTTTATGGGCCTTTCTGCCATACCTAATTCCTATAAGAGATTTTTAGGTATGCAGGGCATGCACGGCAAATATGCCTCCTCTATGGCAAACAAAGAGGCAGATCTTATAATCGGCGTTGGAGTTCGTTTCAGCGATAGGGCAACGGGAAACACCGCAAAGTATTCAAAGAATGCTAAAATAATTCAGCTTGATACCGATCTTTCCGAGATAAACAAAAACGTTAAGGTAGATATCGGTATTATCGGCGATATAGTTTCCTCCTTTAAGCGAATTTTGGAGCGAGTGGATAATAAGAGCAACCCTGAGTGGAATGAAAAGGTAACCGCTCTTAAAGCAAAGGGCGAGGCTATAAGCGAAAAAGCCGAGCGGATAGCAGGGGATAGACTCTCTCCCAAAAAGGCATTCGATATTATCAACGCCGTTAAGGATGAAAACACCGTAAT
>JAFTWW010000045.1 GCA_017465085.1 Clostridia bacterium
GCCTTCGGCACGATATATAATGTCGGCAAAGCCGACACATTAATTATTCAATATTCATCATTCATTTTTCATTATTCATTAAATTAAGAGAAAGAGGAGTTAATATATTATGAAGGCTACTGGAATAGTAAGACGCATAGACGATTTGGGGAGGGTTGTTATTCCCAAGGAGATTAGGCGCACGCTTAAAATTCGCGAGGGGGATCCGCTTGAGATTTTCACGGGGGCAGGCGGCGAGGTTGTGTTTAAGAAATACTCTCCTATGGGCGAGATGGCGGAGTTCGCGGGGGATTATGCCGAGGCCATTTTCGGAAGCACCAATTTCCCCGTTATTATCTGCGACCGCGACCACTGTGTTGCGGCGGCGGGTATCTCTAAGAAAGAGGCGTTGGGCAGGAATGTTACCGCCTATCTTGATGAGATTATGGAGAACCGCAAGTGCTTTTTTACCGCCGATGCCGCCTCCCCTGCACTCGAGGGAGTGGAGAGGTGCTTTTGCGTGGCGTGTCCCATAATGGCGGCGGGAGACGTGAGCGGCGTTGTAGCCCTCCTTGCAGGCGAGGGGTTGGGCGTGGCCACCGATAGCGATATAAAGCTTGTTACTGTTGCGGCAAGCTTTCTTGGCAGGCAAACAGAATAAGAAAAGCCCCGATTTGTTTCGGGGCTTTTTTGTCGTTTTCGGGCGATTCTACTGCGGGTAGAGAAAATTTTCGTTTCTATTCCCCTAATCTTCAGTTTTAGAGGATTTTTTATCTTTGGTAGATAGTTTTTTATTTTTAACCCTTATATAATAATACCGTACTTAAAAATACAAATTCTTTCCCAAAGGAGAAGACTATGAGCTTAACAGATATGAAGATTGTTGCCGATTCCTCTGCTGATACCCTCTGCTTTGAGGGCGTTGCATTCGCCTCGGCGCCCCTTAAGATAATAACCGCCGAAAAGGAATACACCGACGATGCCGCCCTTAATGTTGACGGTATGGTAGATGACCTTTTACACTACAAGGGCAAATCCTCCACCGCCTGCCCAGGCCCTGCCGATTGGATAGCTGCCTTTGGCGATGCGAAATATGTTTTCTGCCTTACCATAACCAGCAATCTTTCGGGCAGCTACAATGCCGCATGCATTGCAAAGGAGGATTACGAGTCCGCCCACCCCGACCGCAAGGTTTTTGTTTACGATTCTCTTTCCACGGGCCCCGAAATGCGACTTGTTATTGAAAAAAACGCCGCGCTTATTAGCGAGGGCAAGGAGTTTGAAGAAATCTGCCGAGAGATTACCGCTTACGGCAAAAAGACAGGGCTTATATTTATGCTCGAATCTATGAGAAATCTTGCAAACAACGGCAGGGTTAGTCACCTTACCGCCAAGGCGGCGGGGCTTTTAGGCATCCGCGCTGTAGGCAAGGCAAGTGATGAGGGCACCCTTCAGGTGCTTGAAAAGTGCCGCGGCGAGCAGAAGGCCCTTAAGGCCATTCTCCAGAATATGAAGGACCTTGGTATGAGGGGCGGTAGTATAAAGATAAGCCATTGTGATAACCTTGATGCCGCAAACACTCTAAAGGCGATGATTTTAGCCGAGTTCAACAAGGCTAAGATTGAAATTTACCGCGCTCGCGCCCTTGTTAGCTTCTATGCCGAAAAGGGCGGCTTGCTTGTGGGCTTTGAGAAAAATTAAAAAATATGTTTTTGTCGGCTGTGCCGACACCAAAACTTTGCCGCAAGGCAAATCATAACGCGGCTATGCGGCTTATAACTCTAAACTCATAACTAAAAAGTAGTGTTGGTTTCCCAACACTACTTTCTTTTATCCTTAAAAAACTCTGTTAATAAATTCTTACATTCATCCTCGCATATACCGCCGAAGATTTCGGGGTTGGAGCCTAGCGGTAATCCCGTTAGATTGATAACGCTATCCAGGCATCCTGCCTTCAAATCATAGGCTCCGAATATAACGGTGGAGATGCGGGAGTTGATTATGGCGCCTGCGCACATAACGCAGGGCTCTAAGGTAACGTAAAGCTCGCACCCATCAAGCCGCCAATCGCCGATTTTTTTCGAGGCAGACAAAATCGCCTCGGTTTCGGCGTGAGATAGGGGGTTTTTATCGGTTTCGCGGCGGTTATAGCCCTCGCCGATTATCTCCCCGTTCTTAACGACCACAGCGCCTACGGGAATCTCGCCCATCTCCCCTGCTTTTTTAGCAAGCTCGATGGCTCTTTTCATAAACTCACTGTTCATAGCCTACACCAAAAAGTAAAGACAAGCTTCGCCCACGAAAAGAATTACGGCAACCAAAACTGCGGGGGATTTGAAAAACCACATAAGCTTCTGTGTAAGGGTGACGGTATGGGGATTGCCCTCAGAGTCCTCCGCCTCTATAAGATCATATTCCCCATCCATTTTCTTCTTGGAGATTATGGCAACACCCAAAAGGCTTGCCAACATACAAAGAACTAAGAAGATGCTGTACGCCATATTGGCAATTTCATCTGATGCGCCGCGGAAGGCGTAATCCATAACAATCGATACAAAGTTATTTACACCGTGAATCAGAATACAAACCCAAAGCGAGCCTGTTTTAATTCTTATAACTCCAAGCACAAGCCCTACCAAAAAGGCAAAGGGAATCTGCACAAAGTTGCCGTGAATAAGGCCGAAAAGCGCCGAAGAAACTATAAGGGCAAAGGTTGTTCCGCCCTTTTTCTCTGCTATGCCGAACATAATTCCTCTGCAACCGAATTCCTCCATAAGAGCAGGCACCACGGCGGTTGCTATAACGGATAACAGGAATCCGAAAAGGCCCTCGGGGTTTTCGGATTCGGGCAAATCATAGCTAAAGCCCATACTCTCGAATATGACCGCCGCCTGAGAAACAGCAATCTGCGCAAAGGCGCAAAAGCCAAGTCCAAAAAGGAAATAGGGCAAAACTGTGCCCTCTCTGCTCTTGCCCAAGGGAACTAAATCGGATAATTTATATTTATTTACCCACGCGGCAATCACAAAGGGCAGGGTGAACATAACTATTGTGAAGAAAATCTGGGTAACCGTGTTTGCGGCGGGATCCTCTAAAAATTTTAATATATCAATATTAAACGCGCTGAAAATCCCTGCTATAAAGCCGTAAACAACGGAATAGGCAGTAACAACCGCTATAATAACTATTGCGGATATGCCGAGAATTTTTCCGCAACTGCGGATTTTAAGATATTCGTCATAGGTTTCCTCGGTTACACCCTTTGGAAGAGGCTTATAAAAGCGGCTCTTTGAATAGTTAAAGCTTATGGGCTCGGGGGAGCCTGCATCTTCTGCCTCTTCCCCACAGCAAGAAACTTGCGGTGGGGTTTGATTTTCTTCTGTTTGCTCGTTTTCGGGAAGCTCTTGTGCTTTTTCGGTTTCTTCCAAAATCTCTTCCCTTAAATCTTCATTATTCATAATTTGAAATACTCCTTAAACAGTATTTCCGCTTATTCCTCAACAACCTCTACGGTCTCTTCCTCAACCTCTGCTTCGGGCTCTACGACGCCTGCATCGGCATCGGCGGCCTCGGGAGCATCGTTTACCTCGTTTTCATCGTGCTCCGCAAGGGCAACGGATAAAATCTTCTCGCCCTCGGCAACCCTCATAATTCTAACGCCCTTAGCGGGACGGGAGAACTCGGAGATTGCGCCTGCGAAGATGCGGATGATAATACCGTTAGAGGCAATCATAATAACATCATCATTTTCGGTAACGGGTATTGTTGCAGCAACATTACCGTATTTTTCGGTGCGGTAGTTGGTAATACCCTTTCCTCCGCGGGATTGCAGACGGTAATCGCTAACGGGGCTTATTCTACCGTAGCCTGTTTCGGTTACGGTGAGCAGCTTGGTACCGCTGTTGCAGATAGCCATATCCACAACGCTATCGCCCTCGCGCATATTTATAGCCTTAACGCCGCGGGCTGTTCTACCCATTGCTCTTACATTGGTTTCATCAAAGCGGATGGCCATACCCTTACGGGTTGCGATGAAGATATTTTCATCTCCCTTGGTCATTCTTACGAAGCCCAATTCATCATCCTCATCAATAGAGATGGCAATAATACCGCTCTTGCGGGTGTTCTTAAACTCGGAAAGACGGGTACGCTTTATTATGCCCTTCTTGGTTACCATTGTAACATATCTTTCGTTTTCATCATCAACGGTGCAGGGCATAATAAGGGTTATCTTTTCATCGGGCTGTAAAGGAACGATATTAACAAGGTTAATGCCCTTGGATGTTCTTGAGCCCTCGGGAATCTCGTACGCCTTGATTCTGTAAACGCGGCCAAGATTGGTGAACATCATTATGCTATCGTGGGAGGAGCAGACAAACATATTCTCTACCGCATCCTCTTCCCTTGTGGTCATACCCGTTATACCCTTACCGCCTCTATGCTGAACAGAATAGGTATCGGCGGGAAGACGCTTAATATAACCGTTCTGGGTTTTGGTGATAACACACTCTTCCTCGGGGATAAGATCCTCAATATCAACCTCGCCTACAACATCTGTAATCTCGGTTCTTCTATCATCAGAGAATTTATCGCGAAGGTTAAGCGCTTCTGTTTTAACAATATCAAGGATTCTTGCCTGACTGCCTAAAATTTCCTCGCACTCTTTTATAAATGCAAGCTTTTCTTCGAGTTCATCAAGAATCTTCTGCTTTTCAAGACCTGCAAGCTTACCAAGCTGCATCTGAACGATGGCCGTGGTCTGAATATCATCAAAGCCGAAGCGTTCAGATAGGGCTTCCTTACTCTCGGGAATGGTCTTTGAAGAGCGGATTATATTAATAACCTCATCAATAAAATCAAGAGCAACCTTAAGTGCCTCTAAAATATGGGCTCTCTCCTGCGCCTTTTTCTTATCAAACTCGGTGCGGCGGCGGATAATATCACATTGGAAATCGATGCTGTTCTGAAGCATCTCCTTAAGTGTCAAGATCTGAGGCTTGCCGTTAACGATGGCAAGCAGGATAGCGCCGAAGGTGGATTGAAGTGCGGTGTATCTGTAAATCTTATTAAGAACTACCTGCGCATTGGCATCCTTCTTAATATCTACCACAATTCTCATACCGCCATCGCGCTGAGAAGAATAGTCAACAACATCATCTATTCCCTCAATCTTCTTTTCAGCGGCAAGGTCATAAATATGCTTAACAAGATCCTTTTTACGAACCTTATAGGGAATTTCGGTAATAACTATGCGGTATTTTCCGTTTTTGGTTTCCTCAATCTCGGCCTTACCGCGAACGACTATCTTACCTCTGCCCGTAGCATAGGCGGCGCGAATACCGCTTCTGCCCATAATAATTCCGCCTGTGGGGAAATCGGGTCCCTTGATATACTCGCAAAGCTCGGATAACTCGGCATCGGGATTATCAATAAGATGGCACATACCATCAATAACCTCACCTAAATTATGGGGAGGAATTTCGGTTGCCATACCAACAGCAATACCCGAAGAGCCGTTAACAAGCAACTGAGGGAAGCGAACGGGTAAAACCTCGGGCTCTTCCAAACGGTCATCATAGTTAGGTACCATATTAACGGTATCCTTCTTGATATCATCAAGCATACTATGAGAGAGTCTGTTCATTCTGGACTCGGTATATCGGTAAGCGGCGGCGGGGTAGCCATCGATGTTACCGAAGTTTCCGTGACCGTCTATAAGAGGATACCTAAGGGAGAAATCCTGCGCCATTCTTACCATAGCATCATAAACGGAAGCATCGCCGTGGGGATGGTAACGACCAAGCACCGTACCAACGGTATCGGCGCACTTACGGTATTTGCTATCAGGTGTAAGCCCGTTTTCAAACATTGTGTAAAGAATACGGCGGTGAACGGGCTTCAAGCCATCACGAACATCGGGAAGGGCTCGGCCAACGAGTACCGACATTGAATACTGTAGCATACTCTGCTTTACTTCATCGGTTATTTCTACGGGAATAATATTGGTTTCTTCGCTTTCGGGCCAATAAACCTTTTCTTGTTTTGCCATTTTTCTCTCTCCTTTCCTTAGATATCAAGATCTGTTGCGTAAATTGCGTTATCTTCAATGAATTTTCTTCTGGGCTCAACCTCTTCACCCATAAGGATTGTGAAGGTTTCATCCGCAAGAGCCGCATCCTCCATATTTACACGAAGGAAGGTTCTGCGCTCGGGGTCAAGGGTGGTTTCCCAAAGCTGTTCGGGGTCCATCTCACCAAGACCTTTATAACGCTGAACATCAACGCCTGCTCCAAGCTCTTCTACCTTTGCCGCCTTTTCCTCATCGGTAAACACATCAAAATGCTGTTTGCCTTTGGAAATTCTGTAAAGGGGCGGCTGAGCTAAATACACGTGGCCCGTTTCAATAAGCTGAGGCATATAACGGAAGAAGAAGGTGAGAAGAAGTGTTCTGATGTGGCTTCCGTCAACATCGGCATCGGCCATAATAACAATTTTATCATAGCGAAGTTTTTCAATATCGAAATTCTCCCCTATTCCTGCTCCAAGGGCAGTAATAACGGGGGTTAATTTATCGTTGCCGTAAACCTTATCCTCTCTCGCCTTTTCAACGTTGAGCATTTTACCCCAAAGAGGAAGAATTGCCTGATAGGTGGCGTTTCTGCCTTCAACGGCGCTACCGCCCGCGCTATCTCCCTCTACGATATAAATTTCGGTCTTAGTGGGGTCATTAGAAATACAATCCGTAAGCTTTTCAGGCATACGGGTTTTATTGCCGATACCCGATTTATTTCGCGAAGCCTCTCTTGCTTTTTGGGCGGCCTCACGGGCATTTGATGCGGCAATTGCCTTATCAATAACGATTTTAGAATCGTTGGGATTTTCTTCAAGAAATTTATATAATTGGTCGTTAACAATATCGCGAACTAACTGACCAACCGAGGTATTACCAAGCTTAGCCTTGGTCTGTGATTCAAACTGAGCATCGGAAAGCTTAACCGAAACAACGGCTACCAAGCCCTCCATTATATCATCGCCCTTAAGATTATCGGTAGATTCTTTAAGCTTCTTAAAATCGTGGGCGTATTTGTTTACGACCCTCGTAACAGTCTGCCTGAAGGCTTGCTCATGGGTACCTCCATCGATGGTGTGGAGGGTGTTTGCAAAGGATAAAATTTTGTTATCGTATGCAGTTGACCATAAAAGAGCAATCTCTGCTGTTTCCTCATTCTTAGAGCCCGAAAGATAGATAACATCATTTATAAGGCTCTCCTTCTTCATACCGCCAAGGAGATACTCAACATAGGATTTAATACCTCCCTCAAAGCAAAGGTCATCCTGCTTATCTAAAGTTTCGGATTCCGTTCTCTTATCGGTTAAAACTATTCTGATACCTGCATTAAGAAAAGCCTGCTCTCTTAAGCGATTAAGCAGGATATCATAATCATAGGTGGTGGTATCGGTGAAGATGGAGGGATCGGGCTTAAAGGTAACTGTGGTGCCTGTTTCATTTGTATCTCCTATTATTTCAAGGTCGGTTACAATATTACCCTTCTCATATCTTTGCTTATAGATGTGCTTACCATCCTTAACCTCAACCTCAAGCCAATTTGAAAGGGCGTTAACAACAGAGGCACCAACGCCGTGAAGACCGCCTGATACCTTATATCCGCCGCCGCCAAATTTACCGCCTGCGTGAAGAATTGTGAAAACAACGGTAACGGTGGGTATTCCCTTTTGGGGATTTATACCAACAGGTATTCCTCGGCCGTTATCGGTAACCTTAATAATACCATCATCAAGGATATCAACCTCTATCTTATCGCAGTAGCCTGCAAGGGCTTCATCGATAGAGTTATCAACAATTTCATAAACCAAGTGGTGAAGACCTCTCTCACCCGTTGAGCCTATGTACATACCCGGTCTTTTTCTTACTGCTTCAAGACCTTCAAGTACCTGTATTGAGCTTTCATCATAATTTTCTGTTACAGGTAAATTCATTTCGTTGCTCATTTTTTAACTCCTTAATTTTTTATCCTATATATCCCGAACGCTTTTGTAAAGTCGCGGTAGATAACTGTGAAAGATATACCTTTTGCTTTTTCTTATTTTTTGCGCAAACCACAAAGGATTTAGGTAAATCATAGCTTACGGTTATAACCTCTTTATTTTTCTCTGCAAGATTGAGATAATCTCTTGTTTTTTTAGAAACTGTAGTGTTATCAAGGTCAAATATGCCGATAACCTCATCAGTTTTAACCAAAACTGCATTTCCAAGGTGAAGATACATTAAATTACCTCCCCTTTTGATACTGTGAATATTTTTCCTTCCTTTAACCTTTCGGTGTTAGAGGGGTCACAGCAGGTTATAAAGGATTGCCAATTTTTAATGTGATTAAGAATATAGTTCTGCCTTATAACATCAAGCTCGCTCATAACATCATCCAAAAGGCAAATAGGATATTCTCCCGTTATTTCCTTTATTACCTCTGCCTGAGAAAGTTTAAGGGTAAGCGCCACGCTTCTTTTCTGCCCCTGAGAGCCGTATGCTCTGGCATTTATACCGTTTATATTAAACTCAATATCATCTCTGTGGGGTCCCACGGAAGTAACTCCCGTAAACATATCCTCTCTTCTTTTTTCTTTAAGCCTTTCCTCTAACATTATAGCAGGACAATTGGTGACATACACCGACTTTATTTCTTCCCTGCCACCCGAAAGACCTTTATAAATTTCGGGAATATGTTTATTCAGAATACCTATATATTTTTCTCGGTATTCTATTATTTTAGCTCCGCTTGAAATAATTTCTGTTTCGAAAACATCAAGCATAACCGAAACGGTAGAATCATATTTATAATCTTTTATAATTTGATTTCTCTGTGTTACCGCCCTCATATAATTTTTAAGAATTTCTATATAATTGGGATATAACTGCCCTATTGCGATATCTAAATATTTTCTTCTGCCTGCAGGGCCATCTGTAACCAAAGATAAATCTGATGGGGAAAAAACAATAGCATTAAAATTACCTGCTAAATTTGCGGGAGAGGCGAGTTTTTTTTCATTAAGGAAAGCTATCCTTTTTTCAGCAAACTCTATTTTGGCATCATTTTTAACCCCTGCAAAAACAAATTCTGTTTTTGTTTCTGCCCTTTCTTCTCCAAACATTATAAAGGAAGAATCCTTTGAATTACGGAAGCTTTTTGCTCCCGAAAAGAGCCATAGCGCCTCTATAATATTTGTTTTTCCCTGAGCGTTTTCTCCGCAAATAACATTCATACCCTCATCAAA
This sequence comes from Clostridia bacterium, assembly GCA_017465085.1. Taxonomy (GTDB): domain Bacteria; phylum Bacillota; class Clostridia; order Oscillospirales; family Acutalibacteraceae; genus UBA737. The sequence goes on from JAFTWW010000045.1 coordinate 9,271, forward strand.
CTGCAGGGATAAATTTTTTATATTGCGGAAATTTTTAAGTGTAAGTGAATTAACCCTCATTTTTTACTTTTACTTTTACTCCCTCAAAGCTAAAGGTATCACCGTTTCTTAGTTTTTTTCCTCGTTGGGTACAAACCTCATCATTAACCAGAACCTCACCGTTCTGAATAACTATTTTTGCATGTCCCCCCGTTACAACTAAATCGGCAAATTTAAGGGCGCTGTCAAGCCTTATAAATTCTTCTTTAATATAAATTTCTTCCATTATTTTAACCTCATCGGCATAACAAGATATAAGAAATCCTTATTATTCTCATCGGCGGAAGAAATAATAACGCCAAGGTTTGGTCCGTTAAACTTAAAGATTATATTTCCCTGATCGCAGGCCTTTAAGGCATCTAACAAGTATCTGCTGTTCATACCTATTTCAAAGGGCTCTCCCTCAACAGAAATATTAACCTTTTCGGTTGCTCTTCCCATTGCGGTAGCGCAGCTTATTACCATCTGACCCTCGCTGAAGATACATCTTACAGGAGTTGAGAAGGTATCATTTATAAGAAGAGAAACTCTTTCAACGCTGTTTATTATATCGGTTGAATTTATTTTTATCTTCTGCCTGTATTCTGCGGGAATAATCTTCTCATAGTTTACAAATTCTCCTTCTATGAGGCGGGATATAAATATATATCCGTTTATTTTCATAGAAATAAGCCTTTTACCAACTATAATCTCTATTTCTTTATCCTCTTCGCTTATAAGCTTGGAAAACTCATTTATTCCCTTGCCCGAAGCGATGAAGCTTATATTTTCTTTAATATCAACCTTTTGTCTTCTTATAGCAAGTCTATACCCATCAATAGCAACAAACTGCAAAACTCCATCGGTAACCGAAATATTTATACCAGTTAAAATAGGTCTTGTTCCTTCAACGGGGGCAACGGCAAAAATTGTTCCCTTTACCATATTTATAAAGGTTTCGCCATCAAGCTTAATATTTGTGCCTTCGGCAACAGAGGGCATTTCGGGAAAATCGGTTGCCGCCATTCCCATAATATCGAAAACTGCCTCTCCGCTTCTTATGTGGCACATCAATCTCTCATCAGATTCAATTTCAACCTGAGCATCATTCATTCTTCTTAAAATATCCGAAAGAAGACGGGCATTTATAACTATATCTCCCTGCTCTTCGCAATTACAGTAAATTTCCTTCTTCATTCCCATTTCAAGATTATATGCCGCCATGGTAAGATTACCCTGCTCGGCAGAAATTAAGATACCTTCTAAAACGGGCATAGATGTTTTTGCTCCTACCACCCTTTGCAGTTTTGAAACAGCATCAAGAAATTGAGCGCGTTCAACTGTAAATTTCATAAAAAGACCTCCGTTTTTCTATAAAAAGAAATTAAATTTTATATCAGTATCAGTATATACGGTTGAAACTGTTAAAAAAGCCTTCAACCCTTTATAAATAAAGAAAAATTAGTGTTAAATAAAAAGTAGAAAAGAAAGGATAACTTTTAATAAATTTTAATTATTCAACACGGTGTTGAAAAGATATATGTTTATTAACATTGAAAGGTGTTAATAACTTGTCCTAATTTTAAGAGTTATTACTCTTCAGATTTTTAATAATATCCTCAACCAAAGCTTTTTCATAAGGCTTATCGGCAATAAAATCTTCAACAGTTCTTACATTATAAAGAACGGTGGAATGATCCTTACCGAAGCTCTCGCCGATTTGCTTGAATGATAGGCCTGTTGTTTCACGGGCAATATACATTGCAACCTGACGGGCGCGGGCTAAGGATGCCGTTCTCTTTTTAGAGAGAATATCGGTTTCAGAAACATTATATGTATTAGCAACCTCGGCAATAATTGTTTCTATTCTAATGGGCTCGGGCTGAGTATCATTTATAACATCCTTAATAAAATTCTGAACAACTGCGATGGTAGGAACCTTATTCTGAATGGAAATATAAGCCTGAAGCTTTTTAACTATTCCCTCTAACTGCCTTGTGTTAGATTTAACATTTTCGGCAATGTGATAAACTAAGTTATCCTCAATCTCTATCCCGCAGTTTTTAGCCTTTTCTCTGATAATACCAACGCGGGTTTCATAATCGGGATAAGAGATATCGGCATTAAGACCTGCAGATAGGCGGGATTTAATTCTATCATCAAGGGTTTTGATTTCCTTTAACGGTCTATCAAGGGTAACAACAATCTGCTTGTTATTCTGATAAAGGGTGTTAAAGGTATTAAAAAACTCCTCCTGAGTTGATTCCTTACCTGCTATAAAGTGAATATCATCAATTAAGAGAACATCTAAATCTCTGAATTTTTTATGAAAATCATTCATAGAGGAAAGACCAAGCTTACCCTCCTGCAAAGCTACCATAAGCTGATTGGTGAAATCCTCACTGCGAACATAGGCAATTTTCTTATTAGGATAAAGCTGCTTCATTCTATTCTTTATTGCAAGCATAAGATGGGTTTTACCAACGCCCGAGGGGCCGTAAAGAAGAAGGGGGTTATAAACTATCTCTTCTTTTTCAGCAACCGCTCTTGCGGCGGATAATGCGAATCTGTTGGTTGATCCTAAAATAAAGTTTTCAAAGGTGAAGAAATCTTCAAAGGTAAGGCCCTCGCTGTGAAGCTCTGCCAAAACTAAATTTTCATCATCGGAATCAAGAATGATATGGGGCTTAAAAGGAATACCCATAGATTTCTCAATAGCTTCGCAAAGCACGGGGGTATAGTTATCCTCAATAAAACCTCTCATATATTCGTTATTTATAGAAAGAACAAATGCGCCGTTATCAATGCTGATAGGCTTTAAATCTTTAAGAAAACAGTTAAATGCAACCTCGGGAATTCTCTTCTTAAGTTCCTCGCGAACAACCTCCCATAAAGCATCTATAGAATCGTTGTGGGACATCCTTTTTTCCTCCTGCAATAATCTTTATATTTTATATAATAATATAAATATATATACCATATAAATGAGTATATCATAAGTTATCAACATTTTCAATAAAAAATACTAAAAAGTTCTCCTAAAAAACAAAAAAAGACGGAAGAAAAATTCTTCCGCCATAAATTTATTCAATTTTACATTTTGCTGTTACCCTCAATAAGCTTTGAATAAACAATACTGTAGCCGAAAGAGGACTCTTTATTTTCTGCAAACAGGGTTTCGCATAAAAAGGGCTCCTGCTTTTTATCGTGATCATCAACATAAACCTGAGTGGTAACCGAGAAGGAATTATCCTCATTCTCTACAATCTTCAAAATTTGATGGGAATAAACCGAAAAGCCTCTCGGAACAATAAACACGAAGCCATCCTTCTGAGGAAAATCGGTGTTTATATTCTGAAGATTACCAAGCTCAATACCATACATATTGAAAACATAATCCTTAACATAAGCTTCATCAATATAATCCTCATCCACGGTATCCCGCAACTCAAGAAGGGCGGGCATAGAATCGTTTACAAGAGCCTCGGTATCGTAAAATGAAGAGCCGTAAACGAAGTTGTGATTAAGCATATTAAGAAATCTTGCTTTAAGCACCTGCAAGGATTCCTCTTCACCTGCCGCGGCAACGGGAGTTTTAATCGGAGAGGATAAAAAAGTGCAAGATAAAACAACCGCAAAAACCAAAACGATCGCGAATAATTTTTTCTTCATTTTTATCCCTCCTTAATAATTTCTATATTTAATTATACTCATAAAAAACAAAAATGGGAGCAACAAATTAGTTACAATTTTATTTCAAATCTGTTACCTTTTCCCGTTAGAATATCTATTATTTTCTCTCCCCTTTTGTCTATCTTCGACAAACATCTCGGTTTTATCACATATACCCAAAATAAATAAACAGAAAATATAAAAAATTAGTTGTAATTCACAAAAAGGTGTGCTATAATCAAAAAGTAATCACTTTGAAGCAGTAAAGTGTTTTTTATATAGTTAAAGGAGTGTATCATCTTGAAAAATTATTCTGCTGAAAAAATTAAAAATATCGCCTTCTTAGGTCATGGCGGCTCGGGTAAAACCACCCTTGCCGATGCTATTTTATACTACGGAAAGGCGGCCGATAGAATAGGTAAAACGCAGGACGGTACCGCTCTTATGGATTTTGACCCTGAAGAGAAAAAGAGAGGAGCCTCGGTTTCTACCTCGGTTTATGCTCTTGAGCTGGGTGAATATAAATTAAACCTTATTGATGCTCCGGGCATGTTCGATTTTGCAGGAGGAGTTTGCGAGGCTTTAACCGCTGCCGATAGCGCAGTTATCGCAATCTCGGGTAAATCAGGTCTTACCGTTGGCGCAAAGCAAGCCTACGATAAGGCAAAGGCTCTCGGCAAGGGAGCAGCTTTCTTTGTTGGTAAGCTTGATTCCTCCCATGCCCATTTTTACAGAGTAATTTCGGCTCTTGTTGCTAATTACGGCGCCGTTGTTTGCCCCGTTGTCGTTCCCTATATTGAGGATGAGGCAGTTAAGTGTTATGTAAACCTGATTGAAAACAAGGCATACGCCTTTGATGGCATTACTCCTAAGGAATTCAGAATGCCCGTTAGCACCGAGATAGACCAGATGAGAGATATGCTTTTAGAGGCAGTAGCTTCTGCTGATGAAGAACTGATGGAAAAGTATTTCGGCGGTGAGGAATTCACCCACGATGAGCTCATCGGCGGTCTTAAAAAGGGTGTTTTATCGGGTGATATCTGCCCCGTTTATTGCGGCGTTCAGCAGAACGGCGATGCAATCAGCCTTTTCGCAGATAGTCTTTGCGAGATTATGCCCTCTGCCGCTGATAAGGATTACAAGGCAGATGGCGAAAATGCATTACATATCTTTAAAACAATTGCTGACCCCTTTGTTGGTAAGCTTTCCTACTTTAAGGTAATTTCGGGTAAGATTACTCCTGATATAAGACTTAAGAATTCGAGAAACGGCGAAGAGGAACGCCTTTCCAAGATTATGTGGATAAAGGGAGGCAAGCAGGAGGATGCTACCGAAATAGGCGCGGGCGATATTGGCTCTGTTTCTAAGCTATCAAGTGCTCTTACGGGAGATACCCTTTCGGCTTCGGGTACTGCTAAGGCAGATGCCATTGAGTTTCCTGCCCCCAACCTTTCTGTTGCCGTTTATCCCAAGAATAAGGGTGATGAGGAGAAAATTACCTCAGGTCTTAACAGGCTGATGGAGGAGGACCCCACCGTTCTTCTTAAGCCCGATAAGGAAACCAAGGAACAGATTCTGTGGGCTCTGGGCGAACAGCATATTGATGTTATAATTTCCCGCCTTAAGACTAAATTCGGCACCGATGTTGAGCTTAAGAAGCCCAAGATTGCTTATAGAGAAACCATCCGCAAGCCCGTTAAGGCTCAGGGTAAGCATAAGAAACAGTCGGGCGGCCACGGTCAGTTCGGCGATGTTTGGATTGAGTTTGAGCCCTGTGATAGCGAGGAGCTTATCTTCGAAGAAAAGGTATTCGGCGGAGCCGTTCCTAAGAACTTCTTCCCCGCTGTTGAAAAGGGTCTTAAGGATAGCACCCAGAAGGGCGTGCTTGCAGGCTACCCAATGGTAGGCATCAAGGCAACCTTGGTTGATGGCTCCTATCACCCCGTAGATTCTTCGGAAATGGCGTTTAAGACCGCCGCCTCCATCGCCTTTAAGGAGGGTATCTCCAAGGCAAATCCCGTTCTGATGGAGCCTGTTGGTACCCTTAAGGTTTTGGTACCCGATGATATGCTGGGTGATGTTATAGGCGATATCAATAAACGCCGCGGCAGAATTATCGGTATGAATCCCGCTCCCAATAAGATGCAGGAGGTTATCGGTGAGGTACCTATGGGTGAGATGAGCGATTTCTCAACCGCAATGCGCTCCATAACTCAGGGCACCGCAACCTTTACCCTTGAGTTTGAGAGATACGAGGATGTTCCTGCAAACATTGCTCAGAAGATTATAGAAGAAGCAAATAAAGAATAAAATAAAAGCTCCGTCCTTTTTAGCGTGATGTCCTTAACGGACAAATCACGCTAAAACTAAGTTTGCCCTTGCGGGCAAGTGAAGTTGCCGATGGCAGTGAAGTTACTTTGTAGTGAAGTTACACCTATCGGTGTAGTGGGCAAACTTAACTTCACTTTGCGGGGGCAAAACTTCACTATGGCAAAGCCATAACTTCACATTTTGCTTTCAGCAAAATACTTCACTAAAACATAGGAAAGTGCCACAGACTCATTCTTGAATCCGTGGCGCTTTTTTACGGCAGAATAATAATTATTTTTCTTGCCGTTTATTGCAAGTTTCGCTTTTGTGTCACAAAGCAGTTGGACTTAGCCCAAAACCCCTTTTAAATTCTCTGTTAAAAACAACATACTTTGTAGGGCGGAGTTTTGTTAGTGAATAGTGAAAAGTGAATAGTGAAAAGGTAATGAGCGCCTTCGACGCAAAATAAAATAAATAATTTCAAAATTATTGCAAAAAATTATTGTGTAACAGGAACTTTTGTTGTATAATAATAGTTGTTTGTTTTTTAATCTATTTGGTTAAGGGTAACCTTAACCGCGGAAAGAGGTAAAAATATATGGAAAGAAAAGTTGGAACCACTTCAAGAGGCATTCGTTGCCCCATCTTCCGCGAGGGTGATAATCTTGCGCAGATGGTAGTGGATAGCGTTATGGATGCGGCCGAGAGCGAAGGCTTTAAGCTTGCTGACCGTGATGTTATCGCCATTACCGAATCTGTTGTAGCTCGCGTTCAGGGTAACTATGCTTCGGTTGATGCTATTGCCGAGGATGTTAAAAATAAACTTGGCGGCGAAACTATAGGTGTTATATTCCCTATTCTTTCAAGAAACCGTTTTGCTATATGCCTTCGCGGTATTGCAAAGGGCGCTAAAAAGGTAGTGCTTATGTTAAGCTACCCCAGCGATGAGGTTGGAAACGAGCTTGTTTCCCTTGATAAGCTTGATGAGGCGGGTGTTAACCCCTTCAGCGATGTTCTTGATGAAAAGAAATACCGTGAGCTTTTCGGCGTTAACAAGCATCCCTTCACCTGTGTTGATTATGTTGAGTATTACGGCAACCTTATCCGTGAAAGCGGCGCCGAGGCAGAGATAATCTTTGCAAACGATCCCCGTGTAATTCTTAACTACACAAAGAATGTTCTTACCTGCGATATTCACACCCGCGCCAGAACAAAGAGGCTTCTTAAAGCCGCAGGAGTTGAAAGGCTTTGCGGTCTTGATGATATCTTAAACGAATCGGTTAACGGTAGCGGCTGTAACGAAAAGTTCGGCCTTTTAGGCTCTAATAAATCCACCGAGGATACCGTTAAGTTATTCCCCAGAGAGTGCGGCGATTTAGTTCTTGATATTCAGAAGAGAATACTTGATAAAACAGGCAAGCACGTTGAGGTTATGGTTTACGGCGATGGCGCATTTAAGGATCCCGTTGGTAAAATCTGGGAGCTTGCAGACCCCAGCGTTTCCGTAGCTCACACGCAAGGACTTGAGGGAACACCCAACGAGCTTAAGCTTAAGTATCTTGCCGATAACGATTTTGCCGATCTTTCGGGCGATGCGCTTAAAAAGGCAATCGAAGAGCGAATCAGAGAAAAGGATGGCGACCTTTCGGGTCAGATGGCCTCTCAGGGCACCACTCCCAGAAGACTTACCGACCTTATCGGCTCCCTTTGTGACCTTACAAGCGGCTCGGGCGATAAAGGCACCCCCGTTATTCTTATTCAGGGATATTTTGATAACTATACAAACTAAAACAAAAGACCTCCGTTTCCACGGAGGTCTTTTTAGGTAAGGGGTAATAGTGAAGAGTGAAAAGGTAAGGAGTGCCTTCGGCACGATATAAATATAGGGGCGATTCACGAATCGCCCGTTTTTATTTCATCATATCTTTTATATCATCCACCGTCACGGTTTTGGTTAAAAGAAGGTAGGCAAAATAGGAAATTCCACTTAACGCGCAAAGCAGTATTATGTAAACCAAATCAGGCAATGCAAACGAGCTCAGAACGGTATCAAAGCAAAGGGCGAGAAAGTAAGCGAACATAAGGGGCAGAAAAATCTGCTTTACAAATTTTATATTTGCGCCGCTTAATTTTATCAGCCTCCCCACGTGGAGAAAGCAGGTATAAATATTTGAAAAATACATTATCCCGATAAAACCCAAAAGCCCCCGATTCCCCAAAATCAGAAGAATAAATACTATCCGCAGCGCCGAATCACTTACCGCAGTTATAAAGGTAAAGTTCTGTTGGTCAAGCCCTTTCAGGATGCCATCGGCAATGCTATCGAGATACATCAACGGCACCAAAGGGGCAAGCAGTTTTATTAAAATTCCAACATCCTCGCTCCTATAAATAACCTGACCTATCTGTCTGCCCGCCACAAAGAATATGGCCGAGAAAACAAAGGAAACAAGCCCTGTTAGCTGTAAAATTCGTTGTGTTCCGTATTTCACAAGTCCTTTTCTGCCCATAGCAAGAGCCGAGGACATTTCAGGGATAAGAAGGGTGGATAAGGCGTTCAGCAGGGTGGAGGGGAAGAAGAGAATAGGCAGTGCCATTCCCTTTATCATACCGAACTGCGAAAGCGCCTCAGCCGAAGACCCTTGATAACGGGAAAGGGTTTTGGGCACTAATATGTTTTCGGCGGTACGAAGAAGAGAATTTAAGTATCTGCCAAGGGTTATAGGCAGGGCTATGCGGGAGATTTCTTTAAGCACGGAAAATGGGGGAGAGGCTCTGCCCGAGAGAGTAGCGAGTCTTTTCCTATCGGCAAGATAAATGAGATATAATATAAGCAGCGCGGCGCCCTCCGCTACTGTATCGCCGAGCAAAACGGCGGCGCAGGTGTAAGCAAGGCCTTTGCCCTCGAAAAGTTTTATGTAAACCGCAATAACGCCTATGCGAACACCCTGCTCGATAAGCTGTGTAAGGGCGTTTGGCGTGGCGCGGCGGCGAGCAAAAAAGTAACCCTTAATGCAGGAGGAAACGGCCATAAAGGGAAGTGAAAAGGATAGTGTTTTAATGGCGAGGGCCGCCCTGCTATCCCCAAGGAATGTGTTTGCGATAAAGTCTGCCCCGAAGAAAAGCGCGGCAAGGGTTATCAGGGCTAAAATAAGGGTGAGCGTTATGCTCCGTTTTAGTATCTTTTTAACACCGTTCTCACTGCCCACCGCCAACTCATCGGCGCAAAGCCGTGTTACTGCGGTGCAGATGCCGCTTGTGGCAAAGGTGGAGGCCAAAACATAGACCGAGAAAACAACCTGATAAAGACCTATGCCTTCGCTGCCTATTTTTCCTGCAAGCCACACCTTAAAAATAATGCCGATAAACCGCAAAAGGAGAGAGGAGGCGGTTAAAACGGCGGCATTTTTAATAAAAATTGTCTTTTTCATAATGTTAACACCGTCTTTCTCTAAATTATATGAGTCTGTGTAGGAAAAATATTGAAATATGGAGAGAAAAATAGTAAAATATAAAGGATGAATACTAAAAAGGCGGTGGGCATTTTGAATACACCTTTGGCTGATAGACTGAGGCCTAAAACCGTGGAGGAGGTTGCGGGGCAAAAGCATCTTCTGAGTGAGGGAAAGATTCTTCGCAAAATTATTGAATCAAAACAGCTCCCCAATCTTATTTTCTATGGTCCCTCAGGCGTTGGCAAAACCACAGTTGCGAGGATAATTGCCGAAAACTGCGGCAAAAAGCTGTGCTACTTAAACGCTACCACTGCATCCACGGCCGATATCAAGGAGATTATCGGCTCTATCGGTACGGTTGATGCCATGGGCGGAATACTTTTGTATCTTGATGAGATTCAGTATTTTAACAAAAAGCAACAGCAGATATTACTATCCTATATCGAAAACGGGGATATAACCCTCATTGCCGCCACCACTGAGAATCCCTATTTCTATGTTTATAACGCCATTTTGAGCCGTTCTACCGTGTTCGAGTTCAAAACCCTTTCCAGCGAGGATATTTCCGAGGTAGTGAAGAGGGGGGTTAAGGTTTTAAGCGGCGAAGAAAACCGAAAAATAGAATTGAGCGATGAAAACGCTCTTAAAATCTCCCGCGCCGCCGCAGGTGATGTGCGCCGCGCCCTTAATATGCTTGAGCTTTGTATAATGCTTGGTGAAAAGGGAAAGGATATTGTAATAGAGGATGATACGGTTGAGCAGATACTCTCGGGCAATTCAGTAAGATACGACCGCGAGGGCGATGAGCACTATGATATAATTTCTGCCTATCAGAAATCTATGCGCGGCTCCGATCCGGATGCGGCAATATATTATTTAGGTAGGCTTTTGGCGGCGGGGGATTTGCCCAGCGCCTGCAGAAGACTTCTTGTTTGCGCAAACGAGGATGTGGGGCTTGCTTATCCGCAGATAATACCTATTGTTAAGGCGGCGGTGGATACCGCTAATGCAGTAGGTCTGCCTGAGGCGAGATTGCCGCTTGCCAATGCGGTGATACTCGTTGCAACCTGCCCTAAATCCGTTTCGGCTCACGATGCCATAAACGCCGCTATGCAGGATATCGAGAGGGGACTTGTAGGCGATGTTCCAAGGCATCTTCAGAACAAGCATTTTGATGGCGAGGATGCCGAAATTAAAGGTCAGCATTATCTCTATCCCCACAGCTTTAAGGGACATTATGTAAACCAACAGTATCTTCCTGATATTGTAAAAAATAAGAAATACTATGAGTATGGGGATAATAAAAACGAACAACTTTTCAAAGAATATTGGGAAAAAGTGAAAAGTTTCGACAAAAAATGACAAAAAATGTAAATCAACAAATTCGAGGTGCCGCGGTTGAAATTACCACACAAAACGGTCAGACTTTGGCAAATAAGAATCACATCCTTGTTTTTAGTGACTGAGCTGCTTCTTATCTGCCTTGCGCCGTTTTTTAGTTGGGTAATTTTGCCTGCGGCGTTTCTTTTTATCTGTTTTGGTTTATCAGAGATATGGTTTATACCCGCCTTTATAAAAAGCTATGATATAACAGCCGCCTACGGCTCGCTGACGGTTTCAAGAGGCATACTATTAAAAAGAACGGCGGTGTTTCCAAATCCACAGTTTATGATGCTTCGCGCCATATCCTTGCCAGATGCGCAAAGGGCGGGTTTTGTTATGCTTGCGATTAAAAGCGCGGATGCCCTTGCGATTGTGCCTGATATGCCAAAGGCCGAGGCGCAACGACTCATTTCGATGTTTTCGGTGGAAAACGAAATATGAAAACCTTTTTGAGAGCGCATCCAATCATAATATGGGATTTTGCCCGTCCGCTCTTGCTTGTGTGGCTATTGCCGCTTATACAAAGTGTTATAAAGCAGGTTTTTACCGAAAATGCCGATTTGGAGTTGGCGCTTGAGGGCGTGGCGGTTATATGGATAATGTTATTCGCGTATTTCAAGTGGAAAAACTACGGGATTGCAATAACCGATGCCGCGCTGGTGATAAAAAGCGGAAGAATCATAAAAACCAAGATATATATTAGCTTTGAGTCGTTTTTATCGGTTGAAAGCGCAATAAGACTGCCTAATTTAATTTTTGGCGGCGCAACGGTATGGCTATCCGCTGTAGGCCAAAAGGGGAGAATTAAACTGCGGCTTTCGAAGCGCGATGCCGAAACGGTTATAAAAATGCTTGTAAGCAGGAATAAAACGCGAAACCAAGGGAATAATACCCTTGATGTTTCACATGAAACATAGGTTTCTCTTTGAGAGGGAGAGGGTATAAATGCTTATTAGATGTTTAATAGCTTTTGCTGTCGGCGGAGCAATCTGCCTGATTGGTCAGGCTCTTATAGATTTTACCAAGCTTACCCCTGCGCGAATTTTGGTTTGCTATGTGGTGGGCGGCGTAATTCTTACCGCCATAGGTCTATATGAGCCCTTGGTGAATTTTGCGGGGGCGGGAGCCACCGTTCCGTTATCTGGGTTTGGGTATAGTCTTGCCAAAGGAGTAGAAAAAGCGGTTGGCGAATACGGGCTTATGGGCGCCCTTTCGGGCGGACTCACAGCTACCGCCGCAGGAATTACCGCCGCTATACTTTTTGCATTTATAATGTCCTTGTGCTTCAAATCCAAGGAAAAATAGGTACTAGGGCAGAGCTTATGGGGCTCTGCCTTAATTTTTCTATTTACTTTTGCATAGCTTCTTGATATAATGAAAGGGCGATATGAGTGAAATAAAAATGTTTCACGGGAAACATTTTGAAGGTTAATTTGCTTATATGTCTATAAATATATATCTAATCTATATTTATATATACATATTAAAAGGAGCATACGGCTTTGGGAAAAATAATTTCAGTTGTTAATCAGAAGGGCGGCGTGGGCAAAACTACCACCGCAGTAAACCTTGCCGCAGGCGTGGGAATCCTGGGCAAAAAGGTTTTGATAGTTGATGCTGATCCGCAGGGCAACACCACCAGCGGCTACGGTGTGAGCAAAAAGGATAACCCCTCCACCTGCTACGAATTGCTTGTGGGCAAAACAAGGGTTGAGGCGGCTATACTGCAAACCGAGTTTAAGAACGTGGATATTGTTCCTGCTTCTATGGATCTTGCCGCCGCAGAGATTGATTTAATCGAAACCGAGCGCAGAGAATCACAGCTTAAGATCGCCCTTTCTCCCGTCAGGGAAAAATACGATTACATATTTATCGATTGTCCGCCGTCTTTGGGACTTATCACTATTAACGCTCTTGTGGCAAGCGATACGGTGCTCGTTCCCATTCAGTGTGAGTATTTCGCCCTTGAGGGACTTTCGCAGCTTATGGCTTCGGTAAGGCAGGTAAAAAGGCTTTACAATCCCACACTTGAGATTGAGGGTATTGTGCTCACTATGTTTGATGGCAGATTAAATCTCACCCAGCAGGTAGTAGGGGAGATTAAGAAATACTTTGCCAATAAGCTTTACAAAACCGCGATACCGAGGGCGGTAAGGCTTTCGGAGGCGCCAAGCTTCGGTACGCCTATCCAGTATTACGATAAGCGTTCTAAGGGCGCTATCGCCTATAACGATTTGGCAAAAGAGTTTATAAAAAAGAATAGGAGATAAATATATGTCAGCAAAGAAAGGCGGCCTCGGCAGAGGTCTTGATGCGCTTTTTAATGAAAACGCCACCGATACTGAGGGCGCGGTAGCCGTTAAGCTTACCGAGATTGAGCCCAATCGTGATCAGCCTAGGAGAGATTTCGATGAAGAAGCCTTAAACGAGCTTGCGGATAGCATTGCTAAGCACGGCCTCATTCAGCCTATTGTTGTGCGCCCCACAGCCAGCGGTACGTATAAAATAATAGCGGGCGAACGCCGTTGGCGCGCCTGCCGCATAGCAGGTCTTGATGCGGTGCCCGTTATAATCAAAGAGGTTGATGATAGAGCCCTTATGGAGCTTGCCCTTATTGAGAACCTTCAGCGTGAGGATTTGAATGCAGTTGAAGAGGCGCTGGGCTATCGTAGCCTGATTGATACCTATGGGCTAACGCAGGAGCAGGTTGCCGAGCAGATGGGCAAATCCCGCGTGGCCGTTACCAACACTCTGCGCCTTCTTAACCTGAAGGATAACGAGCTTGATGCGCTAAGGCAGGGCGCTATATCCGCAGGTCATGCCAGGGCGTTGCTTTCCTGCGAGGATAGCGAGCTTCGCAAGGAAATGCTTAAGGCCGCAAAAGAGGGGGCATCCGTTCGTCAGCTTGAAGCTATGGCGAAGACCGCCAAGGTAGAAAAGGTTACGCCGCCCGCTGCCAAAAAGACTATGCATAAGGATAATTTCTATAACGAGGTTGAAATATCCTTAAAGAACGAGCTGGGAAGAAAGGTTTACATAAAACCGACAGGTGAGGGCAAAGGCACCGTAACTCTGGAGTTTTTCAGTAAAGAAGAGCTAACCGATTTTGCCAGAAGGCTCACGGAAGAATAATATGAATAAAATAATGCCGCTTGGGGAATAATTACTTCAAGCGGTTTTTATATGGCAAAAAATGGACCGCTCCTGCTGATAAAAGACCCGATACCACTATATATTGTCATTGTTGGACCTATAAAAACACAAGAGAAAAAAATTTTTGAAAAAAGTTGAAAAAAGTTTGAAAAAAGTGTTGACAAAGGGGTTTTGATGTGGTAATATAATCGGGCGCCTGAAAAAAACGGGCCGCAAACCGAACCTTGAAAATTAAACAACGACAATAATAAGGACCCGACGATTCCAAGAGAAATCTTAGAAATCAAGGACAAATTAGAATGCGTCAGCATTTAGAAATTATGAGCTAACAAGCTAATAAAAAGTTTTTAACACTTAGGTGTTAAGATATAATTTTTTAGAGAGTTTGATCATGGCTCAGGACGAAAGCTGTCGGCGTGCCTAACACATGCAAGTCGAACGGAGTGAAACGCTGAATTGAAGGTAGCTTGCTACTGAATATTCTTGTTTCACTTAGTGGCGGACGGGTGAGTAACGCGTGAGGAACCTGCCTTACAGAGGGGGACAACAGTTGGAAACGACTGCTAATACCGCATAACGTATTAAAGGGACATCCCTTTAATACCAAAGGAGCAATCCGCTGTAAGATGGCCTCGCGTCCGATTAGATAGTTGGTGAGGTAACGGCTCACCAAGTCGACGATCGGTAGCCGGACTGAGAGGTTGAACGGCCACATTGGGACTGA
>JAFTWW010000046.1 GCA_017465085.1 Clostridia bacterium
CTTTCTGGTATAAAAATCAAACTGCCCGTGATTACCAACATAAAAGGTATCCACATTTTTATTTTCGATTAAATTTATAATTTCTCTTCTAAGGGTTGGGATAATCTCCTTTCCCGCGTCAGAATGTCCAAAAAATGTGCAGGTCATAGCAAACCTCCTTAAATAGACCAGTATAGCGGTCAATATTTAGCTTAATTATACCATACAATACAAATAGTTGCAACCAATATTGGTCAAAACATTTGTGAGGTATGGTATGGAACAAAAAATCAGAAGAGATTTGAATATGGGCACCAATCTTAGAAGACTAAGGGATATTGCAGGCTTATCTCAGGAAAAACTTTGCGCTGAGCTTCAGCGTAGGGGTTGTGATATAGGCAGAACGACCTATGCAAAATATGAAGCAGGGGAGCTTAATATTAAGACAAGTGTAATTGTAACTCTTAAGAAGATATACGATTGTTCTTACGATGATTTCTTTTTGAATTTAGATTAAAATATTTGGGAGGCATTTGGCCTCCTTTTATTTTATTCGTAGGGAACGCCGCCCTGTGTGGCGTTCCGTATAAGTTATGAGTTTAGAGTTATGATTGCCTTCGGCAAGCTATAAATTCGGATTCGCCAAATGTTATAGGTAGACAGAAAGCAAACAAAAAAGGAACCTGAATTTCAGGTTCCTTTTAATTTTACTTTATTTTCTGTTCTTCTTTTTATTGCTTTTAGGTTTAGCATCCTTTTTCTCTCTGTACATAACCCAAAGGGGACCTGCTACAAAGAGGGAGGAAACGCATCCCGAAACAAGACCGAAGGCCATGGGTATTGCGAAGGGGCGGAGCGTGGTAAGACCGCAAACCTCGGAAACCACAATGATGGTAACAACGGCGCAAACGGTGGTAACGGTGGTAACGATGTTACGCACCATAATGCGAGAGATGGATCTATCCATATTCTCGGCTACGCTCAGCTCGGGATAATATTTCTTGTTCTCTCTTACCTTATCGTAGATAACGATGGTATCGTTAAGAGAGTAGCCTAAAATTGTAAGCACAACTGCCACATAGTATGAATCGATGGGCAGACGGAAGATTACGCAGGCGAAGAAGGAAACCAACAGGTCGAGCACCAGAGCGCAAAGGGCGGTAAGGGCCGCGGAAACGCCGCCGATGTGCCTGAAACGAATGCCAACATAGAGAACTACGATGGCGGCCGCAAGAAGAACTGCGGCAAGGCATTTCAGTAGGAACACACCTGCAATTGAGGGGCTTACAGAGTTGGAATCGAAGAGGGCAACCTTGTTATCCTTAAAGGTTGTGGTGAGCTCCTCGTTAAGCTTCTCCTGAAGCTCGGCAGAAAGGGCCTCCTTACCTGCAAGGCTTAAGCTATAGGTGGTGGTATCACCCGCGATTGAGGTGTTCTGGCTGAGGGTGTAATCCCTATCGAGCACCTTATCAACGGCCGCCTTAAAATCCTTTTTGGCAATCTTACCTTCGTAAGAGTAGCTTATAAAGGTACCGCCGCTGAAATTGATATCCAGCTTAACACCTGCAAAGAGGGTGAATATTAAGCCGATAAGGAATATTGCGGCATAAACTATAACCGAAATCTTAAATGCTTTTTTAGTATTCATAATCTTATTAGCCATTTTTCTTACCTCCATACAAGAAGGGTTTTCTCATAAACTTTAACTGAGAAACGCTCTTTAACATAATCTTGGAAGCAAGCATACCCATTATAAGATTGAAGATAACACCGATAAGCAGTGTATATCCGAAGGAGTAGATAGAGCCTGTAATGGATGTTCCAAACGGTGAGAAGATAAAGGAAAGCATCTTTGTTAAGATACTATCCGAGGTACCGAATGCGCCCATAAGAACTAAGGATACGATAACGATGGTAACGTTTCCGTCAACAATAGCGTTAAGGCTGTTCTTGTAGCCCGAATCAATGGCGCCATCAATGGTCTTGCCGTTTTCGAACTCATCGCGGATACGCTCGGCGGCGATAACGTTACAGTCAACACCAACGCCGATGGAAAGAATAATACCTGCAATACCAGGGATGGTGAGGGTGAAGCTTGATGTACCGGGGAAGAAGCCCGAAATACAAGCGATAGTACCTGCTAACTGACCCAAAAGGGCAATAGCGGCAACCACACCGTTAACGCGGTAACGGAAAATCATAATAAGGCAAACAACGGCAAATGCTACGGAGCCTGCAATAACCATAACCTCTAAGGCGTTAGAGCCTAAGGTGGGGGAGATTATCTGAAGCTTGCTATCATCAACCGAAAGGGCAAAGGGAAGAGAGCCTGCATTGATAAGCTGGGCTAACTCACTTGCGGATTCAGCGGTGAAGTTTCCGTAGATAATAGCCTGACCGCCCGTAATAGCCTCGGAGCAGGATGCAGAAGAAATCTGCTCATCATCCATATAGATGGAAATATTGGTCTTATTAGAGGCGGCATTAGCGGTTGCTGTTGCAAAGGCGCTGGCGCCTGTGCCGTTAAGACGAAGGGCAACCACATAGCCATACTGCTCATCATATGTAGCGGTGGCGCTTTCAACAACCTCACCCGTCATAAAAGCGGGATTAGTGTTATCACTGCCGCTGTGGAAGGTTAACTGCGCAGTCTCGCCAAGCTCACGGATAGCTGCCTGAGCATCAAAATCGCTTTCATCGGCGGCCCAGGGGAAGCGAACGATTACCTGATGGTTGTTGGTATCAAGGTAAACCTCGTAATCTGTGATATTGTTGTTAACAAGGCGGGTTTCGATGATAGCCTTTGCGGATTCCATATCCTGAGAGGTTATCTCAACGCCCTCCTTATCGGGAGAGAAAACGGCTTCAACACCGCCGCTTATATCGATACCCCAACGGATATCCTCGGCTCCCTTAGTGTAAACGGTTTTGGTATCGCCGTAGTAATTGTAAATTCCGAAGAAAGAGGCATAGGTAAATGCCAAAATCAATACGAAAATCACAAAGAACCAAGGCGCACCTATTCTTTTAGATTTCATTGGTATTCCTCCATTTTTCTGGATATAAATATTATACCTATAAATAGACTTTATGTCAATTTAATCTTGCAGAAGCTTTTCAAGAGCCGCATATCTTACGGCGGCGCAAAGCACCTTTGCGGCGGCGCCTATCTCCTCGGCGGAAGGATAGGTTGGGGCAATGCGGAGGTTGGAATCCTTAGGATCAAGTCCATAAGGATAAGCGGCGCCTGCGGGGGTGAGCACCAGACCTGCATTGGCGCAAAGCTGTTCTGTTCTCTTAGCACAGCCCTCTAAAACATAAAGGCTTATGAAATATCCGCCCTTAGGTGTGGTCCAACGGGCAATACCCGTAGAAGCAAGGCTTTCGTTGAAGGCATTAAGCACGTTATCGAACTTAGGTCTTATGCACTCGGCGTGGCGCTTCATATGAGCCTTAAGGTCATCCATAGAGCGAAGGAGCCTTGAATGGCGGAGCTGATTTAACTTATCGGGGCCTATGGTCTGGAATTTCATTCTGCCCTTGAGCATAGCCACATTGTTGGGGCTTGCCGCCTCAACCGCAACACCTGCGCCTGGGAAGGTAATCTTAGATGTGGAGGCAAAAATCAGGGGCAAATCGGGATTGCCTGCTTTAACGCACTCATCATAGATGTTAAGAAGCTTATCGCCCTCATCGTAAAGGTCGTGCACGACGTAGGCGTTATCCCAGAAAATTCTGAAATCCTTAGCCGCAGGCTTCAGGTTGGCAAAGCGGCGTACTACCTCATCGCTATAGGTAATGCCCTCGGGATTGGAGTATTTGGGAACACACCAGATGCCCTTAACGCTTTTATCCTTAATATATTCTTCAACCTTATCCATATCGGGACCGTTCTCATCCATCTCAATGGGAATAAGCTCAAAGCCAAAGTACTCGGCAATGGCAAAGTGACGGTCGTATCCTGGCACGGGGCAGAGGAATTTAAGCTTACCCTGCATAAGCCAAGGCTCTCCGCCGAAGCCGTGGGTCATTGCCTGAGCAATGGTATCAAACATCATATTAAGAGAGGAGTTTCCTCCAACTATTATCTGGTCCTCGGGAATTTCGAGGATTTTTGAGAAGAGGATTTTAAGCTCATGGAGTCCATCAAGGCCGCCGTAGTTACGGCAATCGATGCCATCGATGTTCTTAAAGCCCGTGTCGTTACCAACAAGGTCAAACATCTTCTCGCTTAAATCCATATTATCGGCTCCGGGTTTTCCGCGGGACATATCAAGGGTAAGATGAAGGGAACGGAGCTTTTCATATTCGGCCTTAACCGTTTTGAATTCGGCCGCCAATTCCTCTTTATTCATTTCAAAATAATTTTTCAACTGTGTCACTCCTTAGGGAAATAAAAAACTAATTTATTATACCGCATTTCAAAACATATTTCAAGTGCTATATATTGTATAAATTTAATATATAACTCTTATATATTAACAAGAAAGGCGGAAATATGTTGATAAAATCGGAGAACTATGATTATGCCACCCTTACCAAAACCCTTAACGCTTTGTGTGAAGAGTACCCGTTTTTGCGAAGCGTGAGCATAGGCAAAAGCGTTGTAGGCAGAGATATTAAGGCTGTAAAAATAGGGGCGGGGGATAAAAATGTTTTAATCGCCGCCGCTTTTCACGGAAGCGAGCATATAACTACCAATATTTGCCTCTATCTTTTAGAGGATATTGCCTGTTCCTTGCGAAATTCTTCAGAAATAGAGGGAATAAATATTAAGAGAATCCTTGCAAAACGGGGCATTATAATAGTACCTCGCGTAAACCCCGATGGTTGCGAGATTTCCATTCGCGGCGCCGTCGCCTGCGGCGAAAAGGCAAACACAATTTCACGGCTTTGCCGCGGCAATTTTTCAAAATGGAATTCAAATTTCTGCGGCGTTGATATTAACCATAATTTTAACGCCGATTGGGAGAGACTTCGGGAAAGGGAGCTAATGGCGGGGATTTACGGCCCCTCGCCCACAAGATACGGCGGAAGGCGCCCCGAAAGTGAGCCCGAAACCAAGGCCGTTTGCGAGCTTTGCCGCAATATATTTATCTCCCACGCCCTTGCCCTTCATTCGCAAGGGGAGGTTATATACCACGGCTTCGGGGATAAGAATCCAAGGAAAAGCGAAAAAATGGCGCAGCTTCTTGCAACGGCCAGCGGCTACGCCCTCGATGTGCCCATGGGGCTTGCTTTGGGCGGCGGCTTTAAGGATTGGTTCATCTGCGAATTTAACCGCCCCGCCTTTACGGTGGAGGTAGGTGTAGGAGAAAATCCTCTGCCCATAGAAACGGCGGAGAGTATTTACAGAAATTTGCGAAAAATGTTTGTTTTAAGCTTAGCGATGTAAAAAGGAAAGGTAGCTTATGTGCGGAATTGTAGGATATACGGGAAATGAAAGAGCGGCGAAATTTTTAATAGGCGGTCTTGAAAGCCTCGAATACAGGGGTTACGATTCGGCGGGAATAGCCGCAATAACGGATAAAAAAATCTCGGTTTATAAAACCGAGGGCAGAATAGAAAACCTTAAAAATCAGACCGAAAACGGTGAAAAAATCAAGGGAACAACTGGCATTGCCCACACCCGTTGGGCAACCCACGGTGAGCCCAGTACCCAAAACGCCCATCCGCATCTGAGCGGAGACGGCAAATTTGCCGTAGTCCATAACGGCATAATCGAAAATTATAAGGAGCTTAAAGCCGAGCTTGAGGAAAAGGGGAAAATCTTCCGAAGCGGGACCGATACCGAGGTAATTCCCCTGCTTTTAAGCGAGTATTATAAAGGGGATATTTTGGAGGCGGTTAAGAAAACGGTGGAGCGGCTTAAGGGCGCCTATGCCCTTGGTATAATCTGCGAGGATTTGGAGGATACCCTTATTGCCGTTAAAAAGTTCAGCCCCCTTATTATCGGCTTTGGCGCGAATGAGATGCTCATAGCCTCCTCAGCGGCCGCTCTTGTTCCCAAAACCCGTGAGGTTATCTATATGGAGGATGGGGATATAGCTCTGTTAACGCCCGAAAGGGTACGGCTTTATACGGCAAACGGAGAGGAGAAAAAGCAAAAAATATCCCATATAGATTGGTCGGTTTCCGCCGCGGAAAAGGGCGGATTCGAGCACTTTATGATGAAGGAAATTACCGAACAGCCCTTAGCACTTAAAAGTACCCTTGAGCCAAGGGTTAACGGGGATGAAATTACCTTCGAAAAATTAAATTTGAGTGATAATGAAATAAAGGAAATAAACCGCATAAGCATTATTGCCTGCGGCTCGGCGTATCACGCGGGGGCGGTGGGAAAATATGTTTTCGAGGGGATGTTAAGGCTACCCACCGAAAACGACTTGGCGAGTGAATACCGCTACCGAAATCCCGTGGCAGATAACAATACTTTAGTTATCGCAATCAGTCAGTCAGGGGAAACCGCCGATACCCTTGCCGCCCTAAAGGAAGCCAAGGGGAGAGGGGCAAAAACGATAGCGATAGTCAACACCGTAGGTAGCGCCATAGCCAAGGCGGCGCAGGGGGTAATTTACACACACGCAGGCCCCGAAATAGCCGTGGCCACCACCAAGGGCTATACCACACAGCTTGCCGCAATTTATCTTCTTGCCCTCTATCTTGCAAAGCGGCTCAAAACCTATCCCGCCGAGGAGATAGCAAAGCTTACAAAGGAGCTTACGCAGCTTCCGAAAACAATAGAAAAAGCCCTTCGGTCAAGTGATGAAATCAAGAAAATTGCAGGGGATATAAAGGATGAGCAATCCATCTTTTTTATGGGAAGAAATATGGATTTTGCCGTGGCGCTGGAGGCATCGCTTAAGCTTAAGGAGATATCCTATATCCATTCGGAAGGCTACGCGGCAGGGGAGTTAAAGCACGGCACCATTTCCCTTATAGAAAAGGGGAAATGGGTTATAGCGCTGGGCTCTAATCAGGATTTAGGAGAGAAGCTGGCAAGCAATATCAAAGAGGTAAGGGCAAGAGGGGCAAGGGTGATAGCTTTTGCAAACGAGGGGGATAATAGGCTTTTAGATGAGGCGGATAAAACCGTGTTTATTCCCAAAATAAATCCGCTGTTTTCTCCCATAGCCGAGATTGTTCCCCTACAGCTTCTTGCATATTATGTGGCGCTTTTCCGCGGCTGTGATATAGATAAACCCCGCAACCTTGCAAAATCGGTTACGGTTGAATAAATTAAGGTAAGTGGTGATAAAAAGGTAAGGTGTTCGAAAAGCGAAGGGATATAAAGTTCTTGAAAACCGTAAAATGATATGCTATAATCAAATAAACAGAGTTCACACTTTGTTAATAATCTTTGAGGAGCGTATCCAATGAAAACAAGAGCTGAATTAAAAATGATGGCAAAAGAACAAATCCGCGGTAATATCGGAATACTCTTTTTAGTTTCCCTTATTATTTTTGCGATTTCATTCCTTGCAGGTTTGATTCTTTCGCTTATCCCCGCTGTAGGTTCCCTTATCGCATCCGTTATAGTAACCCCTGCGTTTACGCTTAGCATTGCAAGAATTTATCTTAATCTTGCAAACGGTCAAAGGCCTGAGGTAAAGGATACTTTCTCCGGCTTCGATGATTTTTGGACTGCATTTAAGACCACCTTCTTAGTTGGCTTGTTTACTTTCTTATGGAGCCTTCTCTTTGTTATCCCCGGTATTATAAAAGCGATTTCCTATTCACAGGCCATGTATATCGTTGCCGAGAATAAAGGCATCGGCGCCTTAGAGGCTATCAACCGCTCTAAAGCTATGATGGAAGGTCACAAGATGGATTATTTCGTTTTAGGCCTTTCCTTTATCGGCTGGGCGATTTTAGGATATTTCACCCTTGGCATACTTTACATCTGGCTTATCCCCTATATGAGCGCAACGCAGGTTAACTTCTATAACGATCTTAAACCCGTTGTAGAAGAAGAGCCCGTAGCTGAGACTCCCGTAGCAGAAGAACCCGCCGCCGAGCCCGTAGAAGAAGAGAAAACCGAAGAATAAAATCATAGAAGGCGACCATCGGTCGCCTTCTGTTGCTTAATACGGGTGTAATGATATACACCCTTCGGTTGATGATATACCATCGCTTTGCAATGGATAAAAAACAAGGCAGTTAAATAACTGCCTTGTTTTTTGGTGGAGATAAGCGGGATCGAACCGCTGACCTCTTGAATGCCATTCAAGCGCTCTCCCAGCTGAGCTATACCCCCGAATTTGATTTGTAGGGACAGGCGTCCCCGACTGTCCGTTACTCTCGAACACAAGTATATTACCATAAAGCCTTGATATTTGCAAGTGTTTTTTTGCGAAATATCACGGGGCCAAAAAAATTAGCCCCGATTTTACAGATTTTTGTTGACAGAAAGGTATCTCATAGGTTATAATGTCAAACTGATAGGTTGTCTATAAAAATTAACACTTGTGTGTAATTTATATGACCAATGTAAATTAAGGAGGTTGGAACTAATGAAAAGAACTTATCAGCCTAAGAAGCTTCATCGTAAGAAAGAACACGGTTTCTTAAAGAGAATGGCTACCGCTAACGGCCGCAAGGTATTAGCCCGCCGCAGAGCAAAAGGAAGAAAGCAGTTGACTTACTAAAAAGCCACTTCCATGTGGCTTTTCCTTTTATAAGACCACTGCCATATTTTATTCTATATTATATGTGTGGGCATAAAGGAGAATTTTAATGCAACAGTTTGAAAAATTAAAGCTTAACCGTGATTTTAAGAGGCTTTATTATAAAGGCAGCGCCTTTGTATCAAGTGAGTTTGTGCTATATGTAGGTAAGGGCAGAAAGGGAAAAACAAGGCTTGGCATTACCGCCACCAAAAAGCTTGGCACCGCTGTTAAACGTAACCGCGCAAAGCGGGTGGTAACAGCCGCCTTCCGTTCCTGTGTACCCCATATACCTATGGGATATGATTTCGTTATAGTTGCCCGAACAAGAATACTTGATGCCAAAAGCAATATAGTTGCCGAAAAGTTTAAAAAGCATCTTAAAAACGGGGAAATCTGGTGCGAAGATGAACATAATTAGCAGAGGGCTCATAGCCCTTATTAGATTTTATCAGCGGCATATCTCGCCGCGGAAAATATCCTGCTGCCGCTTCACCCCAACCTGTTCTGCCTATGCAATTGAGGCAATAGAAATTCACGGCTGCTTTAAGGGAACGGTGCTTGCCGTTTTGAGAATATTGCGGTGTAATCCTTTTTGTAAGGGCGGGGTGGACCCCGTTCCCGAGAGAAAAAAGTAATAGGAGTGCGTTAAATGAATTTTATTAACGGAGCCTTAGGCTATGTTTTGAGGTTTTTTGCCGATATGTTCGGCGGCAGTTTCGCAGGCGCGGTTTTCTTCTTTACTCTTCTTATAAATCTGGTTATGATACCCCTTAGTATCAAGAGCCAGAAATCCTCTGTTGATCAGCTTAGAATAAAGCCTAAAATGGATGATATAAGAAAGCGCTACGGGGATGACCGTCAGAAGCTTGCCGAAGCTCAGCAAAAGCTTTATCAGGAAGAAAATGTATCGATGTCAGGCGGATGTTTGCCTATGATTATCCGTTTTGCGCTTCTGATGTGTATTTACTCCCTTATTCTTTCTCCTCTTACCTATATGTCACAGGCGGATAAAACTAAGGTGCAGAATGTTACCACCGCTTTTTCCGAGAGTATGACCCAGCTTAAAAAAGAGGATGAAAGCAAGTATAACAGGATAGTTGAAGAAACCTCCTGGAATGAGAAAAACACCCGTAATGAGTTATCACTCATCCGTCTTATCAGAGAAAATCCCGCTATTTTCGAGGATGTTATGAGCGAGGATGATTATGCCGAAATCAAGGATGACCTTGATGCCGTTATCGCAAAGGATAAGGAATCGGGCGTAAACTATGAATTTTTGGGTATGGATCTTACCTTAACCCCTAAATTCAACATAAATATTTTCGAATATTTTGAGGCAATATGGCTTATCCCCATCCTTGCCTTCTTAGCGCAGATGCTCACATCTGTTATATCAATGTTTATTAACAAAAAGAACAACCCTGAGGCTCCCACAATGGCGGGTATGATGCTCACAATGCCTTTAATTTCGCTGTTTTTGGGCTTCACCTTCCCAGGTGGAGTTGGCTTCTATTGGATTTGCTCCTCCCTTATCGGCGGTCTTATTCAGTCGGGCATTCAGTTGTTATATGGCCCTAATAAGCTGCTTGCCAAAAACAGAAGCAAGGAGCTTAAAGAGCGCTACAGTTTTGAAAAGAAACAGTTGGAAAAGTTTAATAATCCAACCGTAGAAGAATAAGGAGGATTTCCCTTGATCAGAGAAGCAATAGGCTATGGCGATACCGTCAACGAAGCCAGAGAAAACGCTATTGCTGCTTTGGGCGCCGATATTGAGGATGATGTTCAGTTTGAAACCCTCGAAACCCCTAAAAAGAAGATTTTAGGTCTGTTCGGCGGAAGCAAGGCTCAGGTTAGAGCATATATAGAGCTTCCCGATCCCAAACCCGCAAAGGCAAAGAAAAACGTAAAAAAATCAGAAAAGCCGCAGGAGGCTAAAAAGAACCCCGCTCCCCAGAAGAAAGAGGAGCCCAAGAAGGAAAAGAAAGCAGAGCCCAAGAAAAGCGCTGTTGAGGCAGATTTCGGCGAAGCCGTAGATGCCGCCCAGATTCCCGCCGATACAAAGGCAGGTAAGGCGATTGCTTATATCAGAACTGTTCTTGCAGGCCTCGGAGTGAGCGAGGTTTCCATAAAGGCAGCCGTTAAGGATGATGGCGCGTTCATCGTTCTTGATGGAGAGGGCCTTGGCGCCGTTATCGGTCACAGAGGCGAAACCTTGGATGCTTTGCAGTATCTTTCAAATCTTGCTGCAAATAACGGCGGCGGATACTACAAGATTTCTGTTAACATCGGAAATTACAGGCAGAAGAGGGAGCAGACCTTAAACTCCCTTGCCAAGCGCATTTCCGAGCAGGTTATCCGCACAGGCAGAAGCCGCAGGCTCGAGCCGATGAACCCTTACGAGCGCAGAATTATCCACACCGCCGTTCAGGATATCAAGGGCGTTACCTCGGTTTCCATCGGTGAAGGCGCAGGCAGAAGGGTTGTTATTTCTCCCGAGGGCGGCGAAGCCCCCAGAAATGACCGCAGACCTGACCGTAGAAACGATAGAGGTCGCAGACCTTCAAGCACCGTAGCTTCTGCCCCCACAAGAGAGCCTAAAAAGGATAGCGATATCCCGCTTTACGGTAAAATAAATTAAAATAAAACCGCCGCAGATTCTTTTGAATCTGCGGCATTTTTTTGTTATGGATTGCCTTTGGCAATATTAAAGAATAAAGGATAAAGAAAAAGTAATAAATTTGGAGTTTCGCAAAGCGAAACCGTATATATCGTCGGCCTTGCCGACACCGTTTTTATTATTTATTCTTTTTTATTTATTATTTATTTATAAATATAATATTTCTTCTTTATTTTTTAACAATTCTATGCTATAATCTATTATGTATATTTATGCTCAATTTCGTATTTGATTTTAAGGAGGTAAGGGTATGAAGATAAAACACATAATCAGTCTGTTTCTCTTGGTTGCAACTATGCTTAGCTTTTGCGGTTGCGATCTTTTCAAAACCGAAACCGATGCCCTCATCTCTCCCCCTGAGCTTACGGGCGATATGTCACCCATAAAGGATGCGCTTAATAAGAGCGCCCCTGCGGGTTATACCCTTAAATACCCCTCCACAGGCGACCGAAGAAGCGCCGTAGTTTTAGAGGATGTTAACTCCGATGGTAAGATGGAGGCCTTTGCCTTTTACAGCACTATCGAGGATGGTATCACCACTATGACCGTGAATTATATCCGCAGAAGCGGGGATAAATGGTCGAGCGTAGCGGTGCAGTCCATTGCGGCAGGCGGCGTTGAGCGGGTGGATTTCTGCGACCTTGATGGTGATGGAAGCGAGGAGCTTCTTGTAGGCTGGGAGGTTCACGGTACTATCGATAGGCAGGTGGCGGTTTATTCTCCCACCGAGGAGGCCCTCTCACAGAGAATGCTTCAATCCTATACCAACTTTACCTGCTGTGATTTGGATGAGGATGGGGGCTTTGAGCTTTTCGTTCAGCACCTTAACTCTTCGGAGCAGCTAAACCGCGCGATGCTCTTCGAGCTTACGAGTATGGGCGTTTCGCAGATAGGCGGCTGCCTGATGGATAGCGCGGCAAAGGCGGCAAGCGAGCCTGTTGTTTCAACACTCTCCACAGGTCAGGCGGCAATATATATTGATGAGGTTAAGGGTATCGGCAATATTACCGAGGTGCTCTTCTTCTCAAAGGGCGAGCTTGTTAACCCCCTGCTTGATAGCGTAGAAACCATAGAAAACACCAAAACAGTAAGGGCATATACCCTTTCCGCCACCGACATAAACGGCGATAATATTTTGGAAATTCCCGTGGCCTCGGTACTACCCAGCGCCCTTGCTACAAATAACGAGGTGCTATACTACACAAGCTGGTGCTCCTTTAACGGAGATGGTCTTACCTCAAAGCTTAATACCATAGTAAACTCCATCGATGGCTACTATGTTATAATTCCTGAAAAATGGTGGGGCAAGATAGCCGTTGCCAAGGAAACCGAATATAACCTGAGAACATTTTATTATTACGACCAAGAAACCGAAACCGTAGGGGATAAGATAGGCTATATCAAGGCCGTTCCCCAAAAGAGCTACAAGGCAGAGGAATACGAGGGCGCTATTGTTCTCGCCGAAACCGAGGATAATGTATATCTCGGTATGCTTGTGGATACTGTTGGTCAGTTAGCGCTCACCGAGGATGAGCTTAAAGGAATGTTCAAGCTTTTTCAGTAAATTAACGGAGGAAGAAAAGTGAAGCGAATACTTATTGTTGAAGATGAAGCCGCCATCCGCGAATTTGAGGCTATAAACTTAAGAAGAGCGGGCTACGAAATCGTTGAGGCAGGCTCCGCTGAGGAAGCGCTTGATATTTACGATAATGATTTACAGGGCTTTGATATCGCCCTTCTTGATGTTATGATGCCGGGTATGGATGGCTTTTCGCTCTGCAAGGAGCTTAGAACAAGGAGTCAGACCATTGGTATTATAATGCTCACCGCAAAATCGCAGGAGATGGATAAAATAAGCGGCCTTATGATAGGCGCCGATGATTATATCACAAAGCCTTTCAGCCCCACCGAGCTTTTAGCCCGTGTGGATTCCCTCTATCGCAGGGTGGGTATCATCAACGAGAAGCCCAAGGCTTCCTCGGATGAAATAACCCTTGGAAGCTTTACCTTAAATCTCCGCCGCCGTACCCTTACAAAGAGCGGCAGAAATATCGAGCTTACTCAGGTGGAGTTCCAGATAATTGAAATGTTCTTCACCTCCCCCGATTCGCCCATCGGCAGAACGGATATCTTGCATACCGTTTGGGGCACCGATTATTTCGGAGAGGAAAAGATAGTGGATGTAAATATCCGAAGGCTTCGTATGAAGATAGAGGATACCCCCTCCGACCCCAAGTATTTAGTTACCGTTTGGGGTATGGGATATAAGTGGAACAGCGAAGCGTGAAACGCTTCGCCGCCATATATATCGTCGGCTTGGCCGACACCGAATTTATTCTTTATTCTTTTTTATTTTAATTTTATACAGAAAGTGGTGGTAAAATGAACTTTGAAATCCGTTTTAAGAGTATTGCGGTGCGTTGGTTTATAAATGTTTTCGCAATGGTAGTGGCAACGGTTGTTATTGCCATTGTTGCCTTTTCCGTATTTTTTGCCACCGTTTATATTGAGAGAATAGAAACGCTCGCCGAGGATTATACCTTTGAATTTGAAACCCTCTCCTCCACCAACACCGAATCCTTTGAGGATGCGGCGGTTAACCTTTCGGGTGATTTTGAGTATAAATCCAAGGTTGAGGTGCAGGTTATAGATAATAAGGGCAAGGTTCTGGTTTCAACCACAGGCTTCCAGCCCACCGATGAGCGTATGCCCGATTACGAAAAGGCGTTATATGCAAATAGCGGCGCCGCCACCTACCGCGGCAAAAACTCGGCGGGGGAGAGCATCCTTGCAAAAACCACCGTTATTAAGAATGCGGATGGAGATATCTTAGGCGCTTACCGTTGGATATCTTCTATGACCGCCACCGATAAGTATATCGGCAACACCGTGGCAATTCTTGTTCTAATCGGCTTAGGGGTTATAGGCTTCAGCGCTTTTTCGGGAATTTATTTTATAAACTCCATTGTGCGCCCCATCAGAGATGTAAGCAACACAGCAAGAAAAATTGCTATGGGTGATTTTGAAACCAAGATAGATATTGAGCGAAATGATGAAATCGGTGAGCTTTGCGATACCATTAACTATATGGCAACCGAGCTTCGCGAGGCGGAAACCATAAAGAATGATTTTATTTCCTCGGTTTCCCACGAGCTTCGCACCCCCCTTACCGCCATAAGAGGCTGGGGTGAAACGGCTAAAATGTCCATCGGCACTGATGAGGAATTGGTGGCAAAGGGTATTGATGTGGTGCTGAGCGAGGCCGATAGGCTTTCGAGTCTTGTGGAAGAGCTCCTTGATTTTTCGAGAATGCAATCGGGTAGGCTTACGGTTAACACCATGCCCGTTGATGCATCCTACCTGCTCTCCTCGGCCGCTGATATGTACACCGAGCTTGCCCGTCAGCAAGGTATTGAGCTTTCATATACAAAACCGAGCGAAGCCTCAATCATTATGGGTGATGGCGACCGCTTAAAGCAGGTGTTTATCAACATTATCGATAACGCGGTTAAATATACCGAAAAGGGCGGTCTTGTTCTCGTTACCGAAACAAGAGAGGAAGGCTGTGTAAGAATTGTGGTTAAGGATACGGGCGTTGGTATTCCCGCCGCGGATTTAGACCACGTTAAAGAAAAATTCTTCAAATCAAATAAAACGGTGCGCGGTAGCGGAATAGGTCTTGCCGTAGCCGATGAAATTATAAAACAGCATCAGGGACTTTTGTTCCTCGAAAGCACCGAGGGTGTGGGCACGGCGGTTACCATAGTTTTACCGCTTTATGAGGAGCCCGAAACCGAGGCGGAGCCCGAGGGCGAGGAAGAGGTTATACCCGTAGAGCTTTTAGGTAGCGGCGGGGAAACAGAACAAAACGAAACCGAAACAAAGGAAGAAGAAAATGGCTAAATATACCAGCATTGGCGGTCAGGCGCTCATAGAGGGCATTATGATGAAAAGCCCCGAGAAAACGGCTCTTGCCGTAAGGGTGCCCGATGGGAGCATAGATGTATCCTATCTCAATCAGAAATCCATAAAGGAAAAATATAAGATATTAAAGGCTCCCGTGCTCCGCGGCATAGTTTCCTATATCGAATCTATGGTGCAGGGCTATAAGGCAATGATGCTCTCCGCCGATAAATCGGGATTTACCGATTTAGAGGAAGAGGAGGAGAAGAGGGACCC
The DNA here is from genome assembly GCA_017465085.1 of Clostridia bacterium. Taxonomy (GTDB): domain Bacteria; phylum Bacillota; class Clostridia; order Oscillospirales; family Acutalibacteraceae; genus UBA737. The sequence continues at coordinate 15,505 of JAFTWW010000046.1, forward strand.
TAAAAAGCAAAGCTCCATAGTGAACGCCGTTATGGTAATAGGCTCTGTTTTGGGCGTGGCCCTTGCGGTAGTGCTGTTTATGCTTATCCCCCGTCTTGTTGTGGGCGGAATTGAAATGCTGTTTGATGTTACACTTACAAAGATTGCCCGTTCGGGCATTGAACAGCTTCTTAAACTTGCGGTTTTTGTAGGCTACGTGTGGCTTATAACCTTTATGAAGGATATAAAAAGAGTGTTTATGTACCACGGCGCCGAGCACAAAACCATTTTCTGCTACGAAAAAGGCCTGCCCCTTACGGTAGAAAATGTAAGAAAACAGAAAAGATTTCACCCAAGGTGCGGAACATCCTTCCTTATCCTTATGATACTTATAAGCGTTATCTTCTCCACCCTTGTTCAGATGATTTTTCCGCAGGTGTATAGCATAGAGTGGCTGTGGGTTATTGTTAAAATACTACTGCTTCCCCTTATCTGCGGAGTAGGCTTTGAGGTGCTTAGGTTCTGCGGAAAATATGATAATATAGTAACAAAAATAATTTCCGCCCCTGGCCTTTGGCTCCAGAGGCTCACCACCAAGGAGCCTGAGGATAGTATGATAGAGATTGCTATCGCCGCTCTTCGCGCCTGCGAGCCCAAAACTCCCGATGTGGATAGAAGCATAGATAACAAAGAGGAAGAAAACTAAATGGCAACAATATTCGAAAGCTATAACAACTGCAAAAAGGAACTCAGCAAAGCAGGAATTGAGGATTATGTTTTTGAAGCAAAGCAGATTATAAAGCATATCACGGGCTATAATAACGCTCAGATTCTTCAGAAATATACACAGAGTCTTACCGAATTTCAGGAGAACAACCTTACCGTTATAATAAAGCAAAGGCAGATAAGATATCCTTTGCAGTACATATTAGGTAAATGGAATTTCTTCGGCCGCGAATTTTTCGTAGGCCCTGGCGTGCTTATCCCCCGCAGTGATACCGAAACGCTTATGGATGTTTGCCTTGAGGTAATTAAGGATAAGCAAACCCCTGCAGTTTTAGATCTCTGCGCAGGTAGCGGCTGTATCGGTATAACCATTAAGGGCGAAAAGGCGGATAGCGATGTTATCCTTGTGGAAAAATTCGATGAGGCGCTTAGCTACGCCGAGAAGAACGCTAAGCATAATAAGCTTCAGGTAAATATCGTTAAGGGTGATGTTTTAGAGGGCGCTTGCAGTGAAGGTAAATACGACCTTATCGTAAGCAATCCCCCCTATATCACCGATGAGGATATGAAAACCCTTCAGCCTGAGGTGAAGTTCGAGCCCGAAACCGCGCTTGGCGGCGGTGAGGATGGTCTGGTATTTTACCGAGCTATAACCGAAAAATATAAAAATTCCCTTAAAGAGAACGGCACCCTTGCCTTTGAGGTTGGTGTAAATCAATCGGATAGGGTTAAGGAGCTACTCTTAGCGGCAGGATTTAAGAATATTTCCACCCGTAAGGACCTAAACGGTATCGAAAGAGTAGTTTTTGGGACAGTTTGATTTATATAATTGATTTAGAAAAGGAACCGAAATATAAACTTTCTTATAATTATCGGAGGTAAAAGTAATGGCAAAGGCACCAAAAATCACAAAAACCGTAAATATGAGTGAGGATAAGGAAAAGGCCCTCGCTACTGCGGTAGAGCAGATTGAAAGGCAGTACGGTAAGGGTACCGTTATGCGCCTTGGCGAAAATGCATCTATGAACGTTGAGCATATCAGAACGGGCTCCATAGCTCTTGATATGGCCCTTGGTATCGGCGGTATTCCTAAGGGAAGAATCGTTGAGATTTACGGCCCCGAATCCTCGGGTAAAACTACGGTGGCTCTCCACTGTGTTGCCGAGGCTCAGAAGGCAGGCGGCACCGCCGCGTTTATCGATGTTGAACACGCTCTTGATCCCGTATATGCCGCAGCCTTAGGCGTTGATATTGATAGCCTTTTGGTTTCTCAGCCCGATTCGGGTGAGCAGGCGCTGGAAATCACCGAGGCGCTTGTTCGTTCAGGCGCTATTGATATCGTTGTAATTGACTCGGTAGCGGCCCTCGTTACCCGCGCAGAAATCGAAGGTGAAATGGGTGAATCTCACGTAGGTCAGTTGGCCCGTCTTATGTCACAGGCTCTAAGAAAGCTTACAGGCGCCCTTTCAAAATCCAACTGCTCGGCCATTTTCATCAATCAGCTTCGTGAGAAGATAGGTGTGCTCTACGGCAACCCCGAAACTACCACGGGCGGCAGAGCGCTTAAGTTCTATTCAAGCGTTCGTATTGATATCCGTAAGGTTGAGGCCATTAAGAACGGCAGCGAAATGATAGGCTCGAGAACAAGAGCAAGAGTGGTTAAGAATAAGGTTGCTCCTCCCTTCAGAGAGGCAGAGTTTGATGTTATGTACGGCAAGGGTATCTCCCGTGAGGGCGAGCTTGTTGATATGGGACTCAACTTTGAAATCATCAAGCGTTCGGGCGCTTGGTTTTATTACGGTGAGGACCGTTTGGCGCAAGGCCGTGATAATGTTAAGCAGCTCTTTATTGATAATAAGGAATTGGCTCTGGAGATTGAGGAAAAAATCCTTGCCAAATACCGCGAAGCCATTGAGGGTAAGGGCGAAACGCAGGAGGCCGAGAATGAGCCTACCATCACACCCGTTGATGCGGCAGATTTAGAGCCCGTAAGACCTCGCAAAAAGGTTGATATCGATATCGCGGTTGATGAATAATGACTGTAGAGGAAATAAAAAGGCAGAAAGGGCATCTTTATAAGATTACCCTTTCTGATAATTCCTCTTTTTTGGTGGATTGCGATGTATGCGAAGCCATACCTATAGTAACGGGTAAGGAGCTATCCAAAGAGGAAATAACCGATATACTCAAAACCTCGGATTACGAGCGGGCCAAATCAAGAGCCCTTTGGTTTCTTGATAGGGGTGACCGCACCGAGAAGAGTTTATACGAAAAATTAGTTGCGGCAAAAATATCGCCTGAGCAATGCGCAAGGGCAATTGCAAGGCTTAAGGAGTTAGGCCTTATAGATGACCGCCGCTATGCAAAAAACTATGCCGAAAGGTGTATAGAAAGTAATATATCCAAAAGGGAAACCTATGGGAAATTGATGCAAAAGGGTGTGCCCAAGGATATTATAAGGGAGGTTTTAGAGGAAACTCAGGTTGATGAGGTTTCTCAGATAACAGCCCTTATAAAAAAGAAATATGCAAATAAATTGGATTCCAGGGAAAACACGGCAAAGGTTGTAGCCGCCCTTATGCGAAAGGGCTTTAGCTATCCTGCCGTCAAAGAGGCTTTAAGAGCCTATGGAGAAGAATTAGAATATATTGACGGGGAATAGAAAATGTACAAGGTCAGTATGGTAAGTCTCGGCTGTCCCAAAAATCAGGTGGATGCCGAAATGATGTTAAGCCTTCTTAAAGATGGCGGTTTTCAGATAGGTGTGGAAGAGGCCGAGGCAGATGCCATCATTATTAATACCTGCGGCTTTATAGAGGCGGCTAAGGAAGAGGCTATTGAAAATATCCTCGAAGCCTCCCGATATAAAGCTGAAGGCAACTGCAAGGCGCTTATAGTTACAGGCTGCCTTGCCGAACGATATAAGTATGATGTTACCGAGGAGATACCCGAGGTAGATGTTTGCGTGGGTATAGGCTCCAACGGTAAAATCGCGCAGATTGTTAAAGCTGCCATTGAGGGCAGAAGAGAAAACTCCTTCGGCAGTAAATACGATTTGGAGCTCAGCGGCGAAAGAATTTTAGGGGGCTACCCCTTTACCGCATATCTTAAAATTGCCGATGGCTGTGATAACTGCTGTACCTATTGCGCAATCCCCCTTATCCGCGGCAGAATGAGAAGCAGAACAATAGAAGATTGCGTAAGCGAGGCTAAAAGGTTAGCCGAAAGAGGAGTTAAGGAGCTTATCGTTGTGGCTCAGGATACCACCGCCTACGGCGAGGATATTTACGGCTGTTCTAAATTGCCCGAGCTTTTAAGCGAGCTTTGCAAAATCGAGGGACTTCACTGGATAAGAACTCTTTATACCTATCCCGAGCGGATAAGCGATGAGCTTTTAGAGGTAATTGCAAAGGAAAAGAAATTGGTAAAATATCTTGATATACCCTTGCAGCATATAAACGGAGATATTCTTAAAAAGATGAATCGAAGGGGCAACCGTGAGAGTATTACCGCGTTGCTTGAAAGAATAAGGGATAAGGTTAAGGGTATAACCCTAAGAACTACCCTTATAACAGGCTTCCCCACCGAAACTAATGAGCAGTTTTGCGAGATGGCTCAGTTTGTAAAGGAAGCTCGGTTTGACCGCCTCGGCTGTTTTACCTACTCTGCCGAGGAGGATACTATCGCCGCCAACATGGCAGGGCAGATAGAAGAGCAAACCAAGGTGGATAGAATGGAGCATATAATGGAGCTTCAGATGGATATATCCGCCGAAAAAATGCAGGAAAAAATCGGAAACGTGGCCGAGGTTCTCATAGAGGGCTACGATGATTATATAAAATGTTATTTTGGCAGAACAGCCGCCGATGCTCCAGAGATTGATGGAAAAATCTTCTTTGTGTCAGCAAGGCGACTTAAAATAGGTGATTTCGTTAAAGTAAGAATTAACGATACACTTGAATATGATTTATTAGGAGAGTTGATTTAGTATGAATACCCCAAATAAGCTAACCCTTGCAAGAATGATAGCAACCCCCATATTTATGGCAACAATGCTTATAGAGTTCCCCTATCATTATCTGGTTTCTTTAATACTTTTTGCCGCTGCATCTCTTACCGATATGATAGATGGCAAAATGGCGAGAAAGTATAACCTCGTTACAGATTTCGGTAAGTTTTTAGATCCCCTTGCCGATAAGATGTTAACAACCTCTGCCTATTTAGGCTTTATGTATTTATATTCAGGAAACCTAGGCAAGCAGATGACCGCTATAGTATTTATAGTTCTCTTCCGTGAGTTTATGGTATCATCCTTAAGGCTTGTAACCGCAAAGTCAGGATTGGTTGTTGCCGCTAATATCTGGGGCAAGTTAAAAACCGTATCTCAGATGGTAGGCTTGGTAACTGCATTATTCTTCTGTACTATTATAAAGGATTTTGGTCTGATTCAGAGTGCGCAGGCTTGCTATGTCATAGATGTTATAATAATGGTACTGTTTTGGATTTCTGCAGTTCTTTGCGTTATTTCGGGCCTTATATACCTTAATGAGTGTAAAAGCTATATCAATTCTTCAAAATAAATTTTAGGCTATCCAGAAGGAAAGTGATTGCTTTGTTCAAAAGACTTATAGAGGATGTAAAGGCGGTTATGGACCGCGACCCCGCCGCAACAAGCTTTTTAGAGGTGTGGCTGTTATACCCAGGTGTTAAGGCTATCCGCCGCCACCGCAGAGCCCATTTCTTTTATAAACACAATATGCATTTTTTAGCCCGTCTTATCTCCCAGAGAACTCTCAGAAAAACGGGCATAGAGATTCACCCTGGCGCTACCTTGGGTAGAAGACTTGTTATTGACCACGGAACAGGTATCGTTATAGGCGAAACCACCGAAATAGGCGATGATGTGCTTATCTATCAGGGTGTAACTCTGGGCGGTACAGGTAAGGATGTGGGCAAACGCCACCCCACCGTTGGCAACAATGTTATGATAAGCGCGGGCGCCAAGGTGTTAGGCCCCCTTAAAATAGGGGATAACTCCCGCATAGCCGCAGGCGCCGTGGTGCTCCACGAGGTGCCCCCCAACTCAACCGTTGTGGGTGTTCCCGCCCGTGTTGTAAAGCAGAACGGCAAAAAGATAGAGGAGAGGGCTCCTCTTGATCAGATTCATATTCCCGACCCCGTTAAAGCGGAAATCGACCGTCTTAATAAAGAGGTCAAGGATTTATCAAACTTAGTAAAATCTCTCGCAGAATAAGAGGCAATAAAATGAAAATCTTTAACACACTTACAAGACAGAAGGATGAATTTATCCCCATCAAAGAGGGCGAGGCGAAAATCTATGCCTGCGGCCCCACCGTTTATAACTATATCCACATCGGCAACGCAAGACCCCTTTGCGTTTTTGATGTTTTACGCCGTTATCTCGAATGGCGCGGCTATAAGGTAACCTTCGTTCAGAACTTTACCGATATTGATGATAAGCTTATCCGCAAAGCCAATGAAGAGGGTATAACCGTAAAAGAGGTTGCCGAGCGTTATATTAAGGAGTTCTGGGTGGATGCCAAAGGGCTCAATGTCCGCGAGGCTTCCGTTCATCCTAAGGCCACCGAAAATATCGATGAGATTATCCGCATCATATCCGAGCTCTATGAAAAGGGCTATGCCTATAAGGCAGGGGGAGATGTATATTTCCGCGCCAAGAATTTTTCTGATTACGGAAAATTATCCCATCAGCCCCTTGAGGATTTAGAGGCGGGCGCCCGAATAGAAACGGGTGATATTAAGGAAGACCCTATGGATTTCTGTCTTTGGAAGGGCGCTAAAGAGGGTGAGCCCTATTGGGAATCGCCCTGGGGCAACGGCAGACCGGGTTGGCATATTGAGTGCTCGGCTATGGCAGGAAGATACCTTGGTAAAACCATTGATATCCACTGCGGCGGCCTTGACCTTATTTTCCCCCATCACGAAAACGAAATTGCTCAGAGTGAATGCGCCAACGGTTGCGATTTTGCGCACTATTGGATGCACAACGGCTTCATAAATGTGGATAATCATAAGATGTCCAAATCCCTTAACAATTTCTTTACGGTAAGGGATGTGGCAAATGTTTACGGCTATGAGCCCATCCGTTATCTTATGATTTCTTCACAGTACAGAGGCCCCATAAACTATTCTGTTGATATATTAGAGCAGGGCAAAAATGCCCTTGACCGCCTTTATACCTGCCGCGATAATATTGATTTCGCCCTTAAAAACGCCCAAGAGGGCGGAGATATACCTGCATTTATCGAGAGCAGAAAGAATGAGTTCATCACCGCTATGGAGGATGACCTTAACACCGCCGATGCCTTAGCGGCTCTCTTCGGCCTTGTAAGAGATATTAACACCGCTGTTGCCGATGGCGCTAAAAAGGCAACACTCGAAGCCTTTGCAAAGGCCTTCGATGAGTTAACCGAGGTTTTAGGTCTTGTCTATAACCGTAAGACCGAGGCTCTCGATAGTGAAATCGAAGAGCTTATCGAACAGCGTACCGCCGCCCGAAAGGCAAAGGATTTTAAGACTGCCGACCAAATCCGTGATAAGCTCAAGGAAATGGGCATCATTCTTGAGGATACCCCTCAGGGCGTAAAATGGACCAGAGCGTAAAGTTATCTCCCATAGGAGATGGTATAGAAATATTCGTATCCCCTCACCACACCTTCGGTACCGATGCGGTACTGCTCAGCGATTTCGCAAGAGCCACCAAAAAGGATAGCCTTGTGGATTTAGGCACAGGCTGTGGAATAATACCCTTTTTGATGCTCCGCGATGGTAACTGTCAAGGGGCTGTGGGCGTGGATATTTCGGCCGAGGCGATAGAGCTTGCCGAGCTTACAAAGGAAAAATACGGTCTTCAAAAATTCACCGCTGTCCTCTCCGATCTTAAGGAGTTAAAGGGCAGGGTGGATTTCGGCTGTCATACCCTTGTTACCTGCAACCCTCCCTATAAGGCGGCGGGAGCGGGTATTAAAAACCCCGATAGTGTGCTTAGTACCGCCCGTCACGAAGTGGCGTGCAGTCTTGAGGATATTATTGCCGTTTCAGCAAAGCTGCTTAGAACTACGGGCAGGCTTTGTATGTGTCACAGGCCCGAGCGTCTTGCCGAGCTTATGAGCCTTATGCGGCAGTATAAGATCGAGCCTAAAAGGCTTCGTCTTGTATGTCAGAGGAAAGGCGAGGAGCCTTGGCTTGTTCTGGTAGAGGGCAGGCGTTGCGGCAAAACGGGGCTTAGAATTGAGCCCGACCTTTATGTAGAAGAAAACGGAGCACTCAGTGATGAAATGATAAGGATTTACGGTCCTTATAAGGAGGCGTATCTTTAATGAGCGGTAAGCTTTATGTTGTGGGCACCCCCATAGGCAATTTGGAGGATTTCTCACCGAGAGCAAAAAGAATTTTATCAGAAGTCGATTTTATCGCCGCCGAGGATACGCGGGTAACACTTAAGCTTCTTAATCATTTTGAAATAAAAAAAGAGCTTGTTTCATATTTTGAGCATAATAAAAAGGAGAAGGGCCCTGAGCTTATAGCCCGTATGTTAAGGGGCGAGGTTTGCGCTCTTGTTACAGATGCGGGTATGCCCGCCATATCCGATCCGGGTGAAGATTTGGTGCGTGAGGCTCATAATGAGGGTATAGCCGTTGAATCGGTACCGGGCCCCACCGCCTTTGCCACCGCCCTTGCTATATCGGGTATGCCATCGGCAAGATTTTGTTTTGAGGGCTTTTTATCAGCCGATAAAAAGGAGAGAAAGGAACAGCTTGAGGCTATCAAGAATGAGGAAAGAACTATAATCTTCTATGAGGCTCCGCATAAGCTGATTTCGGCTCTTTCGGATATGATGGCAGTTTTCGGCAACCGCAAAATTGCCGTTGTTAAGGAGCTTACTAAGATTCACGAAAATGTATTAAAGACTGACCTTTGGTCAGCCCTTAAATATTTTAATGCAAATGCGCCAAAGGGCGAGTATGTCCTTATAATTGAGGGGGCAGGTCCTATGGAGAAAAAGGAATACACAATCGATGAGGCATTAAGTATTGCCAAGGGGCTTATGGAAAAGGGCCTCTCCGCCTCGGAGGCCGCTAAGGAGGCGGCATCCGTAACGGGAATTAAAAAGGGCGATATTTATCGCAAGATGGTAGAAAGTGTGAGGGATTAGAATATGAAGGATAATCAAAATGAGTTCGGCTTTGAATTTATAGGCGATTTTGAGGATATTTCCTCAAGTAGTGAGGAAAGCAACCTTGAGTTTGAGGATATTGTATCTGATTCAAGCTTCGAGGGTAAAGGCTTCGTAGTTTTGGAGGACTTGGAATTCGAAGAGGAAAAGAAGGGAATAGCAGGTATGTTCCGAAAACTCAAAAAGCGGTGGAAAAAGCTTAAAAAGGGTCAGAAAGCGGCAATCATTTCGGTAACCGCAGTAGTCCTTGCCGCCGTTCTTATTATTACCATACCTCATATGATATACAATTACAGATATCTTACAGGCGATAATGAGGAGCTGGGCTTTACCGATATCATCGATGAAGAGGTTGTAAATATAGCCCTCTTCGGTATTGATGCGCGTTCCACCAAATCCTTTAAGGGCTTATCGGATAGTATTATGATTTTAAGCCTTAATACCGAAACTAAAAAGGTTAAGATTATTTCGGTTATGCGCGATTCCCTTGTACCTATGAACTATAAAGGCAAAACCACCTATGGCAAGATAACCACCGCCTATTCAAAGGGCGGTCCCGAGCTTGCAATTAAAACCTTAAATCAGAATTTCGGCCTTGATATTTCGGAGTACGCCACCGTTAATTTCTACGGTATGGCAGATATTATAGATGCTGTGGGCGGTATTGATGTTACCCTTACCGAAAGGGAGGTAACAGCCAGAGGCTCGGTTCACGGCATAAACGATATGATACAGGAGCTTTGTGTGTATCTCGGCTACAACCCCGAAAAATACTATGTTAAAAAGGCGGGTGAGCAGCACCTGAACGGCGTTCAGGCGGTTGCCTATGCCCGTATCCGCCATGTTGCAAACATCTGGGGAACAAATAACGATTACGGCAGAACAGACCGTCAGCGTTACGTTATGGAACAGCTTTTCAATAAGGCTACGCAGATGAAGAAATCTCAATATACCAAGATGATTAAGGCTCTTATTCCCTGCACGGAAACCTCGCTTTCTATGTCGGAAATATTCTCACTTGCTGTGGATATTCTTCTTAAGGAGCCTACCTTCGAGCAAACCCGCGTTCCTCAGCCCGAGTTCGCTATGACCTCGCCTCAGGGAAGCTTTGGCGCGGTGGTTTATTATGACCTTGATTACGCATCAGAGGTTATACACGCCGTAATCTACGATGATATGACCATCGAGGATTATGTGGCTCAAAACGGAATTAAGAAGAACGATTGGTATAGAAAGGCTGTGGGCTCTTATCAGACTGTGGGCTCTTCAAGCTCCGTTTCATCGGCGCCCGAAACCACACAGCCCGATAATACCGTTTCTTCTGATACCTCATCACTCACCTCTTCTGATGATGATACAAGTACCAATATAACCTCATCGGACGAAACCTTAAGCACCGATAGTAGCTCAGATGCGAGCGGCGGAGATGTAAGTAGCGAAACTCCCGTTGAAAGCGGCAATGATATCACCGAAAACGAAACTCCTGCTGATAACGGTGAAGCAGATGAGTAATTGCTGTGAAAACTGCTCGAATTATATCTATGATGATGAGAGTGAGTGCTATATCTGCAATATGCCGCTTGATGAGGATGAAATGGCAAGATTTATCGGTGGCTCGGTGGGTAAGAGCGGATATAATTGTCCCTATTTCGATTTTTATGATGAATATAAAATCGTTCGCAAACAAAACTGAAAGGCGGTTTTAATATGCTTTATGCTTATATCGTGGCATCTGCGGCAATCACCCTTTTTTCAGGCGTAACAACCGCCTCGGGCTCCATATGGAAAACTCCCCTGATGCTTATAGGCTGCTTCGTGGGCTTCGTGATCGTTCACGCGGCGGTGTTCTTCCTCGCCATACTTGCGGTAAACCCCAAGAAAAAGGTGCCGAAAGCCCAAACCAAGTTTCTTAGAGCAGTTATAAAATATACCCTTCCCGCCGCCCTTACTCTTGCAAGGGTAACGGTGCATATTACGGGGCTTGAAAAGGTGCCCGAGGGCGAGAGATTTTTGCTTGTTTGCAATCATATCCATAATATAGATCCCGCCATCATAATTTATGCCCTGCCCGATGCCGAGCTTTCCTTTGTGGGCAAAAAGGAAATAGAGGTAACTATGCCCTTTGTTTATAAGGCGTTTAAGGGGCTTAACTGCATACTTATTGATAGGGAGAATAACCGCGAGGGCGCCAAGGCAATTATCGAGGCCTGCCGCCTTATAAAAGAGGATGTTTCATCTATCGGCATCTTCCCCGAAGGGTATACCAGTCTCGATGGCAATCTTCAGCCCTTCAGAAACGGCGCTCTTAAAATTGCCACAAAAACAGGTAGTAAGATAGTTGTTTGTTCGCTTGTCGGCACAAAAGAGGCAATTAAAAACATAATTCTGCATAGGTCCCACATATATCTTGATATAATAGATGTTATTGATACGGCGGATAATACCAACACAAATGAGTTAGGCGATAAAATCCATGCCGAGATGCTTGAAAATATCAATAACCGAAAATCAAATAAGGGAGAGTAATGCTATGTTTAAGGAAATTTCAGCGAAGGATATAAAGGATAACCTTATAAGCGCCATTGCGGATGAGTGGATGCTCATCTCCGCAGGAAACGAGCAGGGCTTTAATATGATGACTGCTTCCTGGGGCTTTATGGGTGAAATGTGGGGAGCGGATTCGGTGGTCATCGCCGTTCGCCCTCAAAGATACACAATGGAGTTCCTCGATAAACACGATACCTTTGCTTTAAGCTTTTACGGGGATAATAAGGAAATCCATAAGGTCTGCGGCTCAAAATCGGGCAGAGATGTAGATAAGGTTAAGGAAACAGGCTTAACCCCCGTTTTCGATGAAAATACCGTTTATTTCGGTGAGGCAAATAAGGTAATTATCTGCAAAAAGCAGTATGTTTCCCGCCTTACCCCCGATAAGTTTACAGATACTGAGCCGTTAAAATGGTACCCAAACGAAGATTACCACTATATGATAATCGGTAAGATAATAAAGACGCTTGAAAAGAAATAATAAAGAAGAAAGAAGAAAGAAGAAAAATTGTGTCGGCATAGCCGACAAATATAAATAAAAGCAGGACAGATTAAACTCTGTCCTGCTTTTCGTTTGCATTGCAAACACATTTTTTATTCTTTATTATTTCTTATTTATTCTTTATAACACTCTTTTTCCCTTAACAAACACAGCCTTAGGATTAAGGTCATCACCCGCTACAAACATACTGGCGTGCTTGCCAACCTCAATGCTTCCTAAAATGTTATCAACCTTAAGGCTACGAGCAGGGTTTAGAGATGCCATTTTAACTGCATCCTCAAGGGGAATATCTATCTTAACTGCATTTTTAACGCCTGTGAGCACGGTGGTAGCGCTACCCGAGATGGTGCCATCTGCCACATAGGAAAGAACACCCTTAAGATAGCTCTTAACGCCATCTATAATATACTCACCCTCGGGAAGACCTGCTATTAAAGAAGAATCGCTTACAAAGTTAACCCTATCAGGTCCCTTTGCCTTGTAGATGAGCTTAACAATGGCAGGGGCAACATGGCCGAAATCACCCATAACCTCGCAAGAAAGGCGGTCATCGGTAAGTACTGCGCCCAAGATGCCTGGGTTTCTGTGATTTAAGGGTACCATGGCGTTAAAGGTATGGGTAGAAACGGTGGCGCCTGCATCAATGGCGGCGGTGGCTATCTCATAGGTAGCTTTGCTATGACCGATAGATACCGTAACACCGCGGCTTGTGGCATATTTAATGGTGGCAAAATCCTCATCAAGCTCAGGGGCTAAGGTTAAAAGCTTAACCGCTTTAGGAGAACGGTCAATATATTCCTTCATTTTCTCTGCGGTGGGGATGCGAAGATTTTCGGGTATATGAGCGCCCCTGTATTCGTGGCTTAAGAAGGGCCCTTCAAGGTGAATACCTAAAATTTCGGAGCCGTTATGCTCCTTGCCCATAGCCTCGCTTACCGCATCTATAGCGCCAAACATAATATCGTCGGGATAGGAGGAAAGGGTAGGGGTTATAGCGGTAACGCCCTGACTTGCCTCATATTCGGCAAGTTTTATTATCTCATCGGTGTTTCCATTATAAACCGAGCAGTTGTTAGCGCCGTGAAAATGCTCATCAATAAGGCCAGGGAGAAGATAATCGCCTCCAAGGTCCAAAACCTCGCCGCCCGATAGGTTTTCGCCTATCTCACAAATAAGCCCGTTTTCTATCTTAACATCGCATTTGCGGAAAACAAAATCCCCGCAAAGCACATTTCCGTTTTTAAGAATCATAACATTACCTCCTGAGAAATTGCTAATATTATAATAGCATTAAATGGGGATAAAATCAATAACAAAAACCCGCCCAAAAGGGCGGGTTTTTCGATCAGTTTCACACACTTGATAATATCTTTTTGAATTCTTTATACGCTTTGATATCGATATAGCTGTTAAATCTTGCTCTCTTAAAAATTTTAGCAAGAATTATTAAACGGTTTTTTATACCCTTGTTCCACGGCTTTTCTTTGCCCGTAAAATGATATACATATATATCATCATACGACTCGATTTCCCCCGCTCTTTTAAGGCAACCGCCGTAACCGAGCATTGTATTGTATTGCTCGTGAAGATGCAACTGCTCGTTTTCGCCCCAGTTTTTATAAAGCATTTTTATAATATCCTGGTCGCCAAATCCTAAATTAAGGCTCTGCCTATATGCATAGGCAGGCTCTATGCAATCAATTAAATTGAGATAGACCTCGTGATTAGGTTCAATAACCATAAAGCCCGAGTTTAGCCCCGTGCTCCACTCGGGGAATAATACTGCTCCGGCTGGCACGGCAGACATATGCTCACATTCAAACATATGATCAACATTTTTCAGAATAATCATATCCGTGTCAAGAAAAATTATTTTTTTATAGCAAACCATATCAAATACCTTAATCTTAAAAAGGGTATTGTTCCAATAACCCACATTGTTATCGCGCGAAATAATGTTTTCAGGTAAATTATCCATTGTAATATATTTGATTCCATATTCGTTCAAATCATTCAATACATTACTATCAATCGTATTGGGGCATACTACTATTAACGGATATTGGCTATTTACCCTTTTCAATGATCTATCAAGCACGACACATCCTAAAAGATAATTTTCACTTGTTAAAACGGTTACATAAGCCTTATCAATATATAAATCGGACATATCCACACCCTCCTTTTTTACAATTATACTCAATATTTTGAGTATAGTCAAGAGGTTAAGTATGATAATATTAAATCGGTGATAAAAATGATTTCATATAAGCCTTTTTATGAAACGCTTTTCAAAAGAGGAATTACGGAATATAATTTAATATTTAAGCAAGGTTTTTCGTCCAATACTCTACACCGAATGAAAAAGGGCGAAGCCATAAACACCAAAACCCTAGATGCCCTTTGCTACGCCCTCGATTGTGAGGTTGGCGATATAATCGAATTTATAAAAGAATAAGCACCTGATTGTGTTTCGAATCAGGTGCTTTTATTTATATTTGTTTTGCCGTTACTTGAATTTCGCTGTTATTAAACTTTTTCTTAATACGGCACATAAGAACTATTAAAACAATTTGTAACACTATATTCACGATTGCCATAAGGATCGAAAGAAAAACCCCGCCTCTGTTACCGAATCGCCAAAAGCCAAAGTTAAACAGGTGCGATAATATAAAAAGAGATATAGATAAACCCCAAAGGATAAGCCGTGATTTTGAACACTTCAATCGTTTACAAATAGAACGCCAAGTGCTTTCTTGGCCGCTTAAGTTGAATGTTAGCACGATAATCCCTTCTTTCAAGCTAAGTATAGCATAAAAATGTGAACAAAACAACATCTATCGGGTTTGGATGTTTGAAACTATCTTGGCGGAGATTTCTATATCCGTCGGAGAAGCAGACACTGAACTTCTTACCTATTCCCTTTTACTTATTACTTCCCAAAAATCCTCGTAGTAATTTATTTGAGGTAAGAGTGAAGAAGTAAGAGGTAATAAGTAAAAATCCCCGTAACATACGTTACGAGGATTTTTGGTGGGAGAGGACGGATTCGAACCATCGAAGCTGAAAGCAACAGATTTACAGTCTGCCCCCTTTGACCGCTCGGGAACTCTCCCATATTAAATTAAGCTATTTGGTGGAGCTGGTGGACGGACGCAGCCTTTTCCTTGAAAAGTCTGCCGTGCTTGCGGCATAGCCGCTTCACACTTCGCAACTAAAAACATCACACCGTGATATTTTCTTAACGTTGCTCACCCTCTCAGGCTTCGAGTCCGATTTCGTCTCAGCTAATCTGGAGCTGGTGGACGGACTCGAACCCCCGACCTGCTGATTACAAATCAGCTGCTCTACCAACTGAGCTACACCAGCAAATTTTTTAGTGCCAAATGAGTATAACATATTTGTAGGGCAAAGTCAAGCAATATTTTCAGATTTTTTACAAGGTTTAGGCATATTTTTCTCCCTTTGCAACTGCTTCTTGTAATATGCCGTGTTTTTTGGTATAATATTAGTATAAAGTCAAAAAGGAGGGATAGGGTGAAGGCGTTTCTTATGAAGCTTAAACGGACCTTTTTTTCTCTCGGATTTCTTGAATATTGCGCTATAGGTTTCTTAAACACCTTTAATTCAGCGCTGTTTTCCTCTATTGGTAGCCTTATTTTGCAGGAGAACTTGGCGGCGGTGTTCGGTTATCTGTGTTCCATTACCATTGCTTTTGTGCTTAACTGTTTGCTGATTTTCAAAAAGAAACCGACCATTAGAAGATATCTGAGATTTGCTCTTTCCTATGTGCCAAACTTTATTATATACTTTATTGTAACCTTTATAACCCTGAACACCTTAGGCCTTCCTCAGTTCTGGGGAACGGTGCTTGCGGCGGTTACAGGCGGCCCTATTACCTTTATTATTATAAAGCTTTATACCTTTAAGCAAAGGCTTGAATAAGAAAGAATAAGTCGTCGCGGCGAAACCGTTTTTATCATTTATTCTTTTTTCTTTATTATTTAATAAAAAAGTTCGTATGCTACTGCATACGAACTTTTTGTTTTATCTGATTTCAGTAAATCTTCTTGTGGTGGAGCCGTTAATATAAAGGATATCGCTCCAAATCTCTTTGGGGAAGAGCATTCCCTCGCCGCTTTCGAATTTACAAAGGGCTTGAAACTTACCTTCAATATCCTTGAATTCACCTAAAACCTCAAATTTGTTCCCAGCGGTATCCTGCCACTGCTTACCCTTTAATATATCATCGGGATTTTCAGGGTCAGAGTATATACGGAAGGAATCAAGCTGGGGAGAAAAATAGCTGTGAGTCCAGCACTGAATGAAATCAAGAGATTTTAGGGTTGTACAGTTGTTGTAAAGAGCCATAACCGTGGATGGCGGGCACACATAATCCCCAAGCCTTGCGCCAATTCTTACTGGGCATTTAACCCTTGTAATTGCGGCGGCTGTATCATAGTAGGCAAGACCTTCTTGATACTCGGGTCTTGAGCCCTTCATAAATCCGTGATTTTCGGCGGTAAGGTCGCAAAACCACGGAACATTGATATCAAGGAAATTAACCGCGCCATCGTGAGCCGCAACATTAGTAGCGCGAAAACCTCCTTGACTGCCGCCCTTAGCGGTAAGATTTATCCCATCCCAATTATCAAGAGTTCTTATAAACTTGGCGGCAACAAGGTCGCGGATTATAACGCTCTTCCAATAGGTTGTGTGTGGGCTTTCGTTTTCTTCTTTTATATAACCGTAGTTTGATAAATGAGGATATTTTTTCTTCAACCCTTCGGCATTAAGATTGTTTTCAAAGCCGTGAGCGTTAAGGAAAAAGTTTATTCTCCCATCAACACACTCGGGAGGAACAGGATCTATTCCGTAGCCTAAAAACTCAACGGTGGCGGGTAATTTACCCGTGCCTTTAGGGAATGTGAGAATCCCCGAGGCTGGCATATCAAGTGGGGTAGAGATGCGGATATCGTAAGCTTCAAAGCCATCATCAACCATATTGGTAATCGGCTTTTTATATAGGATAGTGGGTGTAAAGCCTTTTATTTCCTTTTCAATTTCACCCCAGAATTCATCGTAATCCTCGGGAATATTACCGTGAAATTTGATTTTATCGATATCAAAGCCTGCGCCTGCATCAATGGCCGAGTAGGATGCATCTACCTCACCGTTTTCTTTTAAGGCAGTCACGGTAAGGTGAAGGAAACCTGCAGTTTTGCAGGTTCCCTCTATCTTAAAGCTTCTGCCTCGAATACTTTTGCCGAAGCCTTCTTTTACGCTGCCGTCATCACCCCTTAAAACCCACTTATATTTTCCGCAGTGGCGGGGCTCGTGGTTTTTAGCGCAGCGAATGGTGAAAACCGCTGTTTCCCCACAGGAGTAGGTGAGAGGATTTTTATCGGTTTTTATTTCAAAATATTCATCAATCATCTAAAATCCTTCAATTTCAAGAAGGTCTGCCTTCTTGAACCATTCTACAACCTGCTTGTAGTCATACTTAATTTCACCCGTTAAGTAGTGGTTCTTATAGGTCTTGCCATCAACGGTGAACTCGATAACGAGAAGTCCCTGCTTTTCTATTGCGGGGATCTGAGCAATCTTAAAGCTTGAAAGGGGAGGAATCTGACCCTCGCCCGAGAGAATAACATCACCAGTTTCCACATCAGTTACCTTATATGAGGCGTATTTCTCCACCTGAGTATCATTAGCGGCAATAAGCTCTAACTTACCTGCGGTCTTGGTAGGATCGCGGAACATAAACATAACTGATTTCTGGATGCGGCAGATGGTGAAGTAGGCCATTTTCTTAACATAGTTATAATCAATTATAGCGTCAGAGAACTGGGGCCAACCGTCAAGCATGTTCCACCAGATAATACCGCTTCTCTCGCCCTTGTTGGCGCGGAAAAGCTCTATCATATATTTAAAGCCTTCGGATTGGAAAATCTGAGAAGCAAGGGCGAAATCCTCCAAGGTATCGGGAACGCTATCGCCAAACATTTTGTCTATCTGGAAAGCCATAAGGGGAACGCGGTAGGAGAAATCTGCGCCCACTCTATCCTCCATACAAGCGGCGTGGATCTGCCAAGCCTTGTTGTAATCAATGTGATGAAGCGAAGGCGCGGTAGCGCAAAGCTTAACGAAATCCCTGTTAGCCCAAAGGTTTTCGGGAGCAATAAATTTCTTAATGCCCTCGGGTGAGTTGCAGCCGTGGAAGCCTGTTTCACTTGCAAATCGGGCAACGCTCTTCTTATAGAAATCCTGCTTATAGTAGTGTCTGGGTCCCCAGAGATGATTTTCGGGGATGCGATGGTTCATACCATCCTCGAAAGCCTTGGTTGAGGTATAGGGCGAGGAGGGGAGATATTCTCTTCTGGGATCAAGAAGCTCAACTATACGGGGGAGAACCTCTCTGGTTATATAGTTGGTTTTGGGATCATAAGCGTGAGAAATGCTTGAATCAACCTCGTTATCACCTGCCCAAAGGATGATGGAGGGATGCTGACGAAGGCGCTTAATAACCTTAGTAGCCTCTACTCTTATCTTATCGTGGAAATCCGCATCCTGAGGATACCATGAGCAACCCATAG
Source organism: Clostridia bacterium (assembly GCA_017465085.1). Taxonomy (GTDB): domain Bacteria; phylum Bacillota; class Clostridia; order Oscillospirales; family Acutalibacteraceae; genus UBA737. Next base: position 34,073 of record JAFTWW010000046.1, read on the forward strand.
CGAAATCCTGCCATACAACGATACCGTTTTTATCGCAGTAATCAAAGAATTCGTTATGCTCATATACATTGCCGCCCCAGCAGCGAACGATATTGCTTCCCGATTCGCCTAAAAGCTCTAACGCCTTAGGTAAACGCTCTTTATCACGGGAGTGGAAGGCATCCATTGGTACCCAGTTGGTACCCATAGCGAACATATCCTTGCCGTTAATAACAAACTTAAATTCGCCGTTACCGTCATTATCGATATAATCGGTGCGAACAAGCTTAACCTTACGAACACCGTGGTTAAAGGTTCTGGAATCTAAAACCTCGCCATCCTTCATAAGCTCAACCGTAATCTCATAAAGGTTGGGCTCGCCCATATGCTTAGGCCACCAAAGCTTAACATTGGGAATATGGAAGGGGATAAGGTCCTGACTGTGCCACAGCTTGCGGGTAAACTCAACCACGCTATCGCCGCAAACGCCCTTTAAATGCACCTGATAATCGTGGCAGAAATCGCCCGATAATTTGGTGCTGATGTACATATACTGATTGGCGGGGTCTGCGCCGTCAGTCTGGTTGCGGTTATAGATATAAAGCTCCTCAATGGCATCCTTTTTATCGGTAACAAGATGAACAGATTTCCAGATACCGCCTGAAATGATACGGGGCATAATATCCCAGCCATACATATGAGCGGCCTTTCTTACTGTAACCGAGCCTGTTGTTATGGTCTGACAGGCGAAAATACCTGCTTCGTATTTAACATCGCGGGCGGCAATCATTGTGGGGGTGATGTGAACGAGAAGCTCATTTTCACCCTTTTTAATACTCCAGGCGGAAAACTCATGCTCAACCAACATATTATCGGAGGAGCCTATGTATTCGCCGTTTAAATAGTAATCAGCGAAGGTATCAACACCCTCAAAAATAAATTGGGGGTTATCGGCAAGGTCACCGTCAAAATCAAATGTGGTGGAATACCATAAATGACGGTTTTCAAGCTTTTGAGCTAAAAGGGTATCAACATCGTAGAAAAGGTCGGGTATAAGGCCCTCTCTCATCATATCAAGCTCAAAGTTGCCGGGCACGGTGCCTGTAATTGCAGAAACACCTTTATTATCAAGGTCACTTTTACAGGTCATTTCGGGAGCAAAGCTCTCGCAATCCTTGTTCTCGGCAATGTAAAGCTTCCAATTGCCGTCAAGAGTAAGCTTTGATTTGTATCTTTCCATAAAAACACACCTCTCGGGTTTATTTATTACTCTTATTATAACTATAATACTATTATTTGGCAATGGGTAAAAAGCATATTTTTAACGGTTTTTTTCGGGAAAAACCGAAATTTCAGAAACAAAAAGCCTCCCTCATTAGAGGGAGGCACGTTTTACATTATATCCGTTCGCTTTGCGAACGTATTACTTCACGGAACGCCACATAGGGCGTTCCCTACTTCTGATTAATTAAAATCCCTCAATCTCTAAAAGCTCTGCCTTCTTAAACCATTCTACAAGTTTTTTGTAGTCATATTTAGGCTCGCCCGTAAGATAGTGGTTTTTATAGGTTTTACCGTTTACGGTAAATTCGATAAGAAGAAGTCCCCGCTTTTCTATCCTGGGAAGCGCCGCCGCATCGTAGCTTGAAAGGGCGGGAATATTGCAGCTGCCCGAGAGGATAATCTCACCCGATTCGATATCGGTAACCTTATATGATGCAGTAACCTCGTTCTGTGTTTCGTTGGCCGCTACGAGCTCTAATTTATCCTCCTGCTTTGCAGGGTCACGGAACATAAACATTACTGGCTTTTGAATTCGGCGCACGGTAAAGTACGCCATCTTTTTGCCGTAATAGTAATCTACTATGGCATCGGAGAACTGTGGCCAACCGTCGAGCAGATTCCACCAGATAATACCCGTTCTGTTAGGCTTGTTGGCGCGGAAGAGCTCGATAAAATACTTAAATGCCTCGGATTGAGAAATCTGAGAGGCTAAGCAGAAATCCTCTAAGGTATCGGGAACGGTATCACCGAAGACATTATCTATCTGCACTGCCATAAGGGGTATTCGGTAGGAGAAATCGGCGCCCACCTTAATATTGGTGCAGGAGGCGTGAAGCTGCCAAGCCTTGTTATAATCCACCTGATTCATATCAGGCGCTGAGGATAGGGTTTTAACCATATCCTTAAAGGGCCAAAGATTTTCGCCTGTTAAGAATTTCTTTGCGCTTTCGGGTGAAACGCTTCCGTGGTAGCCTGTTTCACTTGCAAAGCGGGCGATGCTGTTTTTATAGAAATCTTCTTTGTAATATCTTCTCGGTCCCCAAAGGTGATTTTCGGGGATACGACGCTTCATATTATCGGCAAATGCCTTGGGTGAGCAATAGGGGGAGGAGGGCAGATAGAGTCTGCAGGGGTCAAGCTCCTCAAGAACATTAGGGATAACCTCTCTCGTTACCCTGTTTTTGTTGGGGTCGTGGAAATGCTGCATTATGGCGGAGTCAACCTCGTTATCGCCTGCCCACATAATAATTGATGGGTGCTGACGAAGACGTTTAACTGCCTTTGTTACCTCTTTGCGCATTTCCTCAAAGAAGGCTTCGTTCTGTGGGTAAACCGAGCAGCCCATAGCAAAATCCTGCCATACAACGATACCGTTTTTATCGCAGTAATCATAGAATTCATCCTGCTCGTAAACATTACCGCCCCAGCAGCGAACGATATTGCTTCCCGATTCGCCTAAAAGCTCTAAGGCTTTAGGTAAACGTTCTTTATCGCGGGAGTGGAGAGCATCAAGAGGCACCCAGTTGGTACCCATAGCAAAGAAGGGCTTTTCGTTTATAAGGAAGCCGAACTCACCGTTACCATCCTTATCAATATAATCGGTGCGGTTGAGCCATACCTTTCTAACACCGTAGTTAAAGGCCTTGGTATCAAGAACTTCTTCACCGTGCTTAAGTGTTACCGTAACCTCATAGAGATTTTGTTCGCCCATATTTTTAGGCCACCAAAGCTTAGGATTAGTAATTTTTACGGGTAACACCATACCCTCACTATGCCAAAGCTCATGGGTCTGCTCAAAAACGCTATCACCGCAAACACCCTTTATATGTAAGGAATATTCCCTTGCAAAATCGCCGTCGATAGTGGTGCGGAAATACATAGCGTGGTTTTCAAAGCTTGTTCCCCTTGAGTGATTGCGAAGATACATATATGTTTCTTCAATTCGCTCTTTCTTTTTGGTTACAACATAAACGGGCTTCCATATACCGCCCGAAATCATACGGGGCATAATATCCCAGCCGTACATATGGGGAGCTTTTCTCACAGCTATCGAAGAGTTGGTGCAGTGCTGAACCGAAATTATACCTGCCTCAAAGTGCTTTTCCCTTGCCTTTATCTCGGTGGGGTATATATGAACGAGAAGCTGATTTTCGCCCTTGATAATTCCATTAGCGGCGAATTCGTGTTCAACTAGCATATTATCCGAGGAGCCTATGTACTCACCGTTCAAATAATAATCGGCGAAGGTATCAACGCCCTCGAAGATAAGGCAGGGCCCATCCTCTGCCTCGCCATCGAAATTAAAGGCGGTGGCATACCACAGATGGCGGTTTTCAAGCTCCTGAGCAATAAGGGGGTTAAGGTCGCAGAATAAATCGGGGAGAAGTCCCTCCCTCATCATATCTATTTCAAAGTTACCGGGAACAGTACCCGTAATAGCCTTTAAGCCCTTTTCCTTAAGCTGAGCCTCGCTCACAATATCGGTAGCGTAGGCCTTGCAGTTTTTATTCTCTTCAATATAAAGCTGCCAGTTGCCGTTAAGACAAAGCTTTGTTATGTATTTTTCCATAAAAGCACACCCTTTCTGCTTTTATTATAAGAGGGCTTTACCGAAAGTCAACAAAGAAAAATGGGAAAATCAACGGTATTTTCGGGAATTTCAGAAAAAATAAAAATCCACTTGATATAGCGGTTTTTAGTTATTATAATGAAATCAAGAGAAGGAGGCGGTGAATATGTCACATAAACGGGGCCCCGAAAGATTAGTCGGCGGCTTTGAATGGTTTAGGATAGATGCTGATAGAAGAAGCGATAGCTATCCGAGTCATTGGCACGATTTTTATGAATTTGAATGGGTAAGAAAAGGCGCTTTTGTTCATTGTATGAATGATAACGAAACCCTTTTGAAAACAGGGAATCTGGTGCTGTGCACCACCTCTGATATACATTCGCTGATAGTAGATAGGGGCGAGGTTGAGCTTATAACGGTCCACTTCGATGAAAGCTATCTAACGGATACATCAAAAAAGGCCATCAGCTCCCTTAAAAACCGCGAATTTTCTTTTGATGAGAAAACCGTCAGAACACTTGATGATATTTTTGATGTTTTATCTGATATACAGGCAAATAAATTCTCAAACAAAAAGGAAAACATCAAAAACCGAATAGAAACCATCCTTCTTTATTGTGTTGAGGCGGATGCGGGCGAAAAGGCAAAGCTCAGCGGCGTTATGGAGGCGGTAGGCTTTATCGATAGTAATTTCAGGGAAAATATATCGCTGGAAAAGGCGTCAGGTATCGCAGGGCTCTCAAGGGGCGCCTTTTCGGCTGAATTTCATAAAAAAATGGGTTGCACCTTTCAGGAATATCTTATTAAAAAAAGAATTAAATGGGCATGTACCCTTCTTAAGCATACCGAGCTTAATGTGACTCAGGTTGCCTTTGATTCAGGCTTTCATTCCCATTCCCACTTCAGCCATAGCTTCAAAAAGCACAAGGGAACAGCCCCGCTTACTTATAGGGAAAATTATCTTAAATCTGTGAAAGTAGATTAAAATCGTAAATCATTAACAAAACACATAAAATATATACTTTTGCTAAAGAAATCTCATAAAAATGATGATATAATCGAAATATCCTAAAAAATTCTAAAAGTGAGGGATTTTTATGATTTTTGAAAAATGGAATTTTAAGACAGGGGATATCGCTATAAACGATGTTAAATCTCCCTGCTCCTTCTATTCTGTTCTCCTTGAGAACGGCAAGATGGAGGACCCCTTCTGGCGCGATAACGAATACGCGGCCAAGGATATGTGCAGAGCTGACTGTTCTTTCGAAACTGTGTTTACTGCAACTGCCGAGGACCTTTCAAAAGAGTATCAGACAATTCGCCTTGCGAATATCGATACCATCTGCGATATTTATCTTAACGGCAAGAAAATTGCTCACACAGAGAATATGCACAGAAGATTTGTTTTCGATGTTAAGGGCAAGGTGAAAGAGGGAGATAACACCCTTCTTATCTACATAAATTCACCCATTTTAGAGATGGAGCGCCAACAGCTTCAGCACGAAATGTTTGGCCTCGGCGATTCTATCCACGGTACAAATCAGCTTCGCAAAACCTACTGTATGTCGGGCTGGGATTGGGGTCCGATGCTTCCCGATATGGGTATCTACGGCAAATGCGAATTCTTGTGCTTCAATAGTAAAATTGAGGAAGTAGAAATCCGCCAGAAGCACAGGGCAGACGGTAGTGTTGTTTTAACCGTCACCCCCGAAATCACAGGCGAAGCCGACACATTCGAAACCACCGTTACTCTCGGTGATAAGGTTTACACCGCAGAATATGATGATGGCGTTGGCACGGTTGTTATTGAGGACCCTGAGCTCTGGTGGCCCAACGGTTACGGCGAGCAGGTGCTTTATACCGTAGAAACCAAGCTGATTAAAAATGGCGAAGCAGTTGATACCAACAGCCAAAGAATAGGTCTTCGCACCCTTTATGTTCATTCACTTAAAGACCAATACGGTAAAGATTTCACCGTTCAGGTAAACGGTGTTGGCATCTTCTGTATGGGCGCCGACTATATCCCCGAAGATAGCATATTCCCCCGTATTACAAAGGAAGTGCTTGACCGTCTTGTTAACGATAGCGTTAAGGCGAACTATAATATGTTAAGAATCTGGGGCGGCGGATACTACCCCTCTGATTATTTCTATGACCTTTGCGACGAAAAGGGTATCCTCGTTTGGCAGGACTTTATGTATGCCTGCGGATGTGTTCGCTACACCAAAAAAATCGGCGAAGATCTTTCCGCCGAAATTCGCGATGTTGTAAAGCGCATCAGAAATCACGCCTCATTAACCCTCTTTGCAGGCAACAATGAAATTGAGCAATCAATTTCTTATAGAAAAGATGGCGGTACATGGAACGATTTCAAAATGGCTTATATGGAAATTTTCCATAAGCTGATGCCCGATATCTGCGAGGAAGAAGCTCCCGATGTATTCTATATTCCTTCTTCTCCCACATCCAGCTGGAACGATAAGGACCCTAACGACACTAATTGGGGCGACTCTCATTATTGGGGTGTATGGCACGGTCTTAAGGATTTTACCGAGTATAGAAACTACTATTTCCGATTCCTTTCAGAGTTTGGTTTCCAGTCCTTCCCCTCAATGAAGACCATTGAGTCATTTACACTCCCCGAAGATAGAAATATCTTTACTCGTGTTATGGAATCCCACCAGAAAAACGGCGCCGCTAATAGCAAAATTCTTGACTATATGGCAAGAAATTACCGTTATGTAAGCGGCCTTCCCGAGCTTTGCTTTGTTTCTCAGGTTAATCAAGCCGATGCTATGAAATACGGTGTTGAACATCTTAGAAGAAACCGCGGCAGATGTATGGGAGCGCTTTATTGGCAGATAAATGACTGCTGGCCCGTTGCCTCCTGGTCATCTATCGACTATTTCGGCCGTTGGAAAGCAACCCATTACTATGCTAAGAAATTCTTCGCTCCTGTTCTTATGTCTGTTGAGGATGCTCAGGGAAATGCGTATCCAAAAATTACCGATGTTACCGCAAACAATTTCAATAATCCCGATGTTCCGAGAACAAATATGAGAATAAATATCTCTAACGAAACAATGAAGGATTTCAAAGGAACTGTTAAATGGTTTGTTAAGGATAATGAGCTTAACGTTATAGCTTCGGGTGATGTTGCAGTTAATTCAAAACACTTAACTGCAAACTATATCAGCACTATCGATATAGCAGAATTTGTTTCAGGTGAGGATAGATATTCACGTTTCTTCGTAGCTGAGCTTTATGATGAAAACGGAGTGTTTGTTTCAAATCAGGTGATTCTCATTTGCAAGCCTAAGCACTTCGAATATAAAAACCCCGAGGTTAAGGTGGATGTTAAGGCAGAAAACGGCAAGACTGTTATCTACCTTTGGGCTGATGCCTTTGTTCACAACATTGAGATTTCCTTTAAGAATGTTGATAGCGTTCTTTCGGATAACTTCTTCTCAATCACAGGCAAGGAGCCCGTAAAAATTATTGTTGAAGAGGATATAGCCCCCGAGGTTATTAAGGAAGAAATTCAGATTATGTCCGTTAACAGCGCAAGTCAGAACTTCTAATTTATAACTTGTAGAAAAAAGCACGGGTGACCGATCGGTCACCCGTGCTTTGCGCTTATTATATCGTTTCAATTTTAATCATATTGGTATCGCCCGTGATGCCGTTGGTGGTGCCGCCCGTGATTACGATTTTATCACCCTTATTAAGCCCTAACTTCTCTTTGGCAACATTTTCTGCTGTGTAGAAAAGCACATCGGTGGATTTGTAAATCTCACTCATAACGGGAGTAACGCCCCAGGAAAGACTAAGCTTTCTCCAGGTCTTTTCGTTAACGGTAAGACCTATTATATCAACGGGAGAGCGGAAACGGGAAACCATTCGCGCGGTTATGCCCGAAAGGGAGCAAACCACAATGGCCTTAGCGTCAATATCTATGGACATGGCGCAGGCCGAGTGGGAAAGGGCATCTACAACATTCTTAATCTTAAACTCGGTGCCGTAAAAACGCTTTTTATAGTTAATACTCTCCTCGGTCTGTTCCGCTATTTTGGACATCGTTTCAACCGTGAGCACGGGGTATTTACCTGCCGCTGTTTCGCCCGAAAGCATAATGGCGCTTGTACCATCGTAAACCGCATTGGCAACATCGCTTATCTCGGCGCGGGTGGGGCGGGGGTTGTGAATCATAGATTCAAGCATTTCGGTAGCGGTTATTATGCGCTTACCTAAAAGGCGGCACTTGGTAATGAGTTGCTTTTGTATTGCGGGGAGCTCCTCAAAGGGAATCTCAACACCCATATCACCGCGGGCAACCATAATGCCATCGCATTCGGAACAGATATCCTCAATGTTATCAACGCCCGAGCGGTTTTCGATTTTGGCTATTATATCAATATAGTTATCTGTATGCTGACCTATAAATTCCTTAACATCAAGCAAATCCTGCTTGCAGGAAACAAAAGAACAGGCAATAAAATCCACATCGTTTTCGATGCCAAGGAGGATATCCTCCTTATCCTGCTCGCTTAAATATACCTGCTTTAATACTTTACCTGGAAAGCTCATACTCTTTCTATCGGAAAGCTCACCGCCTGAAAGCACCTTGCAGATAACATCTCTCTCGGCAATCTCGGTAACCTCAAATATTAAAAGACCGTTATTAAGAAGAATTTTATCGCCGACAAAAAGCTCTTCTGCAAGATTTTTATAGGATACCGAAACCCTCTTTCCATCTCCCACGATTTCCTCAGGAGTAAAACAGAAGGTATCACCGTCATTTAAGAATACCTTGCCGTTTTGGAAGGTTTTAATGCGGTATTCGGGGCCTTTGGTATCGAGCATAATGGCAAGAGGGACGTTCAATTCTTCTCGCACCCGCTTTATAAGGGATATTGTTTCAAGATGGCTCTGCTTATCCCCGTGGGAAAAGTTGATACGGGCTACATTCATACCTGCAAGGCACATTGCCTTTAGCGTTTCTTCATTATTGCAGGCAGGGCCTATTGTGCAAACGATTTTTGTTTTCCTCATATTTTATCCTTCCATAGTAAAAACGGGGCAAAACCGCGAAGGTTTTGCCCCTTAATTATTTTTAACCGAAATGTACCGATTATTCTTCTTCTGCTTCACAGAAAATCTCTTCAAGCTTAACCTCTCTCGGCGGTTGCGGGGCAGAAAATGCAATCTGGGTTTCGGTAGGACCAAAGGAGTTAAGCTCGCCTATAAAGGTATCAAGGGCCTCGGTGCTCTCAAATGCCACCTTGATAAGCTGTGAGTATCTGCCCGTAACACAACTGCATTCAAGCACATTGGGATGGGAGCAGATAAAGGGATAGAAGGTGGGCTTAAGTTTAGGGTCCAAATCAAGATTGATAAATGCCGTAATGGGAAGACCAACCTTTTTAAGATCAAGCCGCGCTTCATAGCCCGAAATGATACCCTCTTTTTCGAGACGCTCAATCCTCGCCGCAGTAGCAGGGGAGGATAGATAAATCTCCTTTGCAATCTCTTTAAGGGGCATCCTCGCGTTCTTTTGCAAAAGGGTTATAAGTTTAAGGTCGATAGCATCCATAAGGCACACCGTCTTTCTCGTTCGGTTTGACTCTTTGTAAGCCTTTCTTCCTCACTATGATAACCCTAAAAGGCTATAAAGTCAAGAAAACAAATGGTGAAAATTAAACTTTTTCAAAATAAAGTTGCCAAGACCTCGGAAATATGATATCATAATAAAAAAGTAGCAATTCTAAGGTGAGTAGAGTTATGGAAAGTCAGTTTAAGTCGTGTTGCTTCACAGGCTACCGCCCTTCAAAATTCCCCTTTCCGCTTAGTAAGGCGAATGGGGAATATATAGAGATGGAAAACAGTCTCACAACCACCCTGATTTCTCTTTTTGAGGATGGGTGTGATACCTTTTTAAGCGGCGGCGCAATGGGGTTTGATATTATAGCCGCTGAGGCGGTTTTGGAGCTGAGAGCAGCAAGCAAGCGCCCCGTAAAGCTTATCTGTGTTTTGCCGTTTAAAGAGCAGGCAAGCGCATATACAGATGGCTGGAAAGCCCGCTACGATGCGGTTTTATCCGCGGCGGACCAAATTATTTACACTTCAGAGAATTACTATAAGGGCTGCTACGGAAAAAGAAATAAATATATGGTTGATAACAGCGATTATGTCCTCACTTGGTTTGATGGAACGGCAGGGGGTACGAGGAACACCGTAACCTATGCGCTTAAATGCAATAAACGGGTTGTTAATCTTAAATATCTTGAGAATGAGCAGCTTTCCTTATTTGAGGATACCGTTTATTTCGTTGATTGTTCTCAGGGAAAATAGAACACTGTCCTAATAAAACGCAAATTCTACCCGTGGTAGAGTTAAATTTTAAGAAAAAGGTAAAAATGATGAGTATAACTGAAGAAAAAATTAAAGAAAATTTCGCCCATAATTTAGCGTGTTACAGAAGAAGAGCGGGTCTTACCCAGCTTGAACTTGCCGAAAAGCTTAATTATTCCGATAAATCGGTTTCCAAGTGGGAAAGGGGCGAGGGGCTCCCCGATTTATTCGTGGTTGCCACAATAGCCGACCTTTTCGGGATGACGGTTAATGATATGATAGGCGATAAGGAGGTAAAAAAACCGCTTTTGCACCGAAATAAGATTATCATTACCATACTTTCGGTGGGACTTGTGTTGCTTGTTGCCGCCATACTCTTCTTTATTTTCGAGCTGGCGTTGGAATCCTATCCCACTTGGCATATGTTCGTTTATGCCCTGCCTGCTTGCGCCATAGTAAATCTTGTTTTTGCGTGCTGTTGGTGGAGTAAGCTTTACCGATTCCTTTCGGTTTCCTTGCTCGTATGGGCAGTTCCCGCCACGGTATTTATCGTTGTGAGCACCTTTGTTACAGTTGCCAAGCTACCTCTTATATTCTCCATAAGCGGTGTTTTACAGGTTATGGCAATCCTTTGGTTTATGATGAAAAAATAAAAAATGCCGCAGATATTGATGGTATCTGCGGCATTTTTGTTCTTAAAAATTTCTATTGTAATTATCTATTGCGGATTGGATTATTTTAAGGGAATCCTCTCTGCCTGTAACCTCATCAACAGCGGTGGTCTTGTGCTCAAGATTCTTATAAACCTCAAAGAAATGGCGCATCTCATCAAAAATATGGCGGGGTAGCTCGTCAATGGATTTATAACCGTTATAGGTAGGGTCATTAAAGGGGATTGCGATAATCTTTTCATCGCTTCTGCCATTATCTATCATCTTGATAACGCCAATGGGATATGCGCGCACCAGCGTCAGCGGCTCTAAAACCTCGGAGCAGAGCAACAGCACATCAAGCGGGTCGTTATCATCACCGTAAGTGCGGGGGATAAAGCCGTAGTTTGCGGGATAGTGGGTGGAGGTGTGCAGAATACGGTCAAGAATAATAAATCCTGTTTGTTTATCAAGCTCGTATTTCTTTTTGCTTCCCTTGGAGATTTCTATAACACAGATAAAATCCTCGGGTGTTATTCTATCGGGAGCAATATCATGCCATATATTTGCCATAAAATACCTTCTTTCTGAGTATATGATAGCATAAATTATAAAGTTTTTCAATAAATATTAAACCGCCAAGCGTTTGTAGAAATGTTCTTAGTGAACATTTCTACAGTTCTATTCGCCTACGGCAAGTTATATTGCTTCGCAGTGATATTATGCTACGCATAGTGATATTGTCCTGCGGACAGTTTATGGCGAATAGAATATCACGAAACCGATAGGTTTCATATCACTTTATTTTGAAATATCTCGCTTATTGCGAGGAATTTTCAAAATAAAATATCACGCTGACGATAGTCAGCATATCGCTTAACAGAAAAAAGAAAGAGAAGACTCGTTGCAAACATACGAATCTTCCCTTTTCTGTTGTTAGTGGGTTTGGGCTACTGCCCAAGTGAATTTGTACATACAAATGCGATGCTGATTCTAACCCGATATATTATTCTATACTAAAACAAAAACTTCGCTAACGACATTACCGTTTTGCTTAGCGGTTTTAATTATTCAAGAATATAAATTTCAACGTTTCTTCTGCCGAATGCGCTGCAAGCGCTTGCGGAGGACATAAACAGGTCAACATTAGTGGGCCTTGTTTTGATAAATCCACCCGTATCGGCGGCAATACAGTAGCCGTAGGTATATTTTCCGTCACTCGAAACGATATACATCTTAGTTCCGTAAGGAATTATATCGGGGTTAACGGCAATATATCCGGGGCCGGTGGGAACACCCGTTGAACACTTGGTGCCCGTTGAATATGCGGTGGCTTGAACGGTTTTGTGAGCCTTGTAGTTTACGGGACGGCCGTTTTTATCAAGCTCGATGGGGGTGGGGGGAGTGATTTTGGAAATGCACTTAACATCGTTGCTTGTCATAACAGCCTGCTTTTTGGTGCCGATAATCTTCTGTGTGTTTACTGCCTTGGATAGAACTGTTACCTTATCAACAACGGTTTCAACGGTAACGCCGTTTACCACCTTGGCGGTATATTCGATAAGCTCCTCGCCATCGGTACCCTGATTTATGGTGGTGGTGCCTTCTGCCTTTTCTCTTGAATAAATAACCTCGGTTTTGCAAGGAACGGTTTTGGTATAGCTTCCCGATACATATTCTATATCGGCAAAATCGATATAAGCGGTTTCGGTGATGAGCGTATCAGCGGCAGGCTCAACCATATCGGTGCTGTCAACGTTTAGTCCCATCTCCTTAAGTATTTCGGCAACGGTGGATTCGGTAGCCGAAACCTCGGTGGTTTTATCTCCCACAGTAACGAATACGGGGAAGGTGTAAGCAATTTTAATATCGGTAACACTACCGCTTACGCTGGTGTTAAGGATCTTGAAATCGGGTGATTTTAGTTCTGCAAGATTAAGAGCAGATCTTACATCACTTGTAAGTGAGCGGATAGTGAAGGTGTTTTCGCCGTCAGATATGCTGTAGGTTCTCACGCTGAAGCCTAACATAATGGAGGCTACGGTGGAGATAATGCAAACTACGGCAACCAAAACTCGCCTTACAGGTAAGCTTATAAGCTTGCCGAGGGCGGATTTTATAACTGTAAACATAATCTTCTCCTTTAATTTAACTCCGAGTAAAAGTGACCTTTTTCGAGAGCCTTGTTATTATATGCAATTAAAGTCACAATGTCAAGGCAGAAAAATGTTCAAAATTTGTGCAGTTTGCACAACAAATTACGAAAAAACAAAAAGTTACAACTTTGTAACCTTTGAAATTGCGCAATTTGTTGACATTAAATGTCAGAAAAGTTGTGAAAACTCACAATTTTTACTCTCCCCTGTGGAAAGCATGGGCAGGGCAGAGAGGGAAAAGAAGGTAAAACTCTATATATAGTATGCGCCAATATGAAAAAATATACAGAAAATACTTTACATTGGGTGTAATGTGTGATAGAATAATTCCAGCAAAAGTTCCTTTAATTTCGGTACAGTGATGCCGGCAAGGGCATATATATTATATATGTGTATAGCGTATATGAGAGTTAAAACCTGCCGTGCATTTGCGCGGCTTTTTATTTTGTATATTTATATAAGTGTGGGAGGTTTACTTATGTCCGAATTCAAAACAACGCTTATGGATGAATCGGCGGTAGGCCGAGCCCTTAAACGAATCTCTCACGAAATCGTTGAAAAAAACAGCGGATGCGATAACCTTTGCATTATCGGAATCAAGCGCAGAGGCGTGCCTCTTGCAAAAATTATTGCAGATAATATAAGCAGGATAGAAAACGTTGCGGTGCCCACGGGCGTGCTTGATATAACCTTTTACCGTGATGATCTCGAAAAAGCCGAGGCGGAGCCCGTTATAAGAGCTTCTCAGATATCCTTTGATATTTCGGGCAAAACCGTGGTGCTTGTGGATGATGTGCTTTATACGGGCAGAACGGCCCGCGCCGCTTTAGATGCAGTTATGAGCCATGGCAGGCCTGCCGCAGTTCAGTTGGCAGTTCTGGTGGATAGAGGGCACAGAGAGTTGCCCATAAGAGGAGATTATGTGGGCAAAAATATTCCCACCTCTAAAAGCGAGAGAATAAATGTTAAAATCCCACCCGTTGATGATATAACGGCGGTGGAGCTTTACGGTTAATACGGATTTTGAAAAATCCGAGTTAATATTAAAATGCCGAAAGGCGTAAAATACGGAGGATGAAAAAATGAAAATGATCTACAATGTAGAAGACAAGCCTAAATTCGGGCAGTTAATTGTCTTCGCCATACAGCAGTTACTTGCTATTATGGCAGCTACCATCGCAGTTCCCGCAATCGTAGGAAACGGTATGAGCGCTTCCGCAGCACTCTTTGGCGCAGGTGTCGGCACCCTTGTTTACCAGCTCTTCACCAAGTTCAGAAGCCCCGTTTTCTTAGGCTCTTCCTTTGCATTCATAGGCTCCATGCTTGCAGCTTTTGCAGGCGGCGTATCTATGTCCCTTGGTTATCTCGGCTTAATCATCGGCGCAGTTATCGCAGGCCTTGTTTATGTTGTTATCGCTATCGTTATTAAGATTGCAGGCGTTAACTGGATAAATAAGCTTATGCCCCCTGTTGTTATCGGTCCCACAGTTGCTATCATCGGACTTTCCCTTGCGGGAGCCGCTATTAAGGATGTTTTCTCCTACACCGCTCAGGATGCCAACGGCTCTTTTATTATGACAGGTAACGTTTGGGTATCCTTTATTTGCGCAATGGTAACACTCCTTGTCGTTGTTCTTTGCTCAACCTACGGCAAGAAGATGGCAAGACTCATTCCTTTCATCATCGGTATTATGGCAGGCTATGTAGTAGCTCTAATCTTCACCTTAATCGGTGCTGCTACTGAAAATGCGGCTCTTATGATAATCGATTTTGCTCCCTTCAAGGCTCTTGTAGCTGATGGCGTAACTCTTAAGACCTTCTTATCAGTTCCCGAGTTCACCTTCCTTACTGCTGCTAATGGCCTAGCAGAGTTTAACTGGAGCTATGTTGCAACCATCGCTGTTGCTTACGCTCCCGTTGCTTTCGTTGTATTTGCAGAGCACATTGCTGACCACAAAAACCTTTCCTCCATCATTGAAAGAGATCTTCTCGAGGAACCCGGTCTTCACAGAACACTCCTCGGCGATGGCATTGGCTCAATGGTTGGCGCTTTCTTTGGCGGCTGCCCCAACACCACCTACGGTGAATCTGTTGGTTGTGTAGCTATTACCAAGAATGCCTCTGTTGCAACTATTACCACAACCGCTATAATGTCAGTTCTTATTTCCTTTGTTTCTCCCTTTGTTGCTTTCCTTGATTCCATCCCAGGCTGTGTAATGGGCGGCGTTTGCATTACCCTTTACGGCTTCATCGCAGTAAGCGGTCTTAAGATGATTCAGAAGGTTAACCTTGAGGAGAACAAGAATCTCTTCACTGCATCTGTAATTCTTATTGCAGGTATCGGCGGTATGGCTATGGCAATCGGTAAGGTTACTATCACCTCCATTGCTTGCGCTCTTATCCTTGGCATTATCGTTAACCTTGTTCTTTCCAAAGAAAAGGCTGAAGATGCCGAATAATCGGTAAAAAATATAAGAGGTTGGCTAATTGCCAACCTCTTTTTTTGTTTTTTTCGGGGCTCTGCCGTAAAGACAGGTCATATCATAAATTATTTTAGCGAGCCAATCGTTTGTGCAACCCTCTTCAATGCGCCATTTCCAGTTATCCCCAAGGGTTGAGGGGGTGTTTATGCGGCCCTCAGAGCCAAGCCCTATAAAATCGGGCATCATAAATATGGCGGTATCTGCCACACTCATCATTGCTGCCCTTATAAAAGCCCAGTTAAAGCCTGCATCTGCTTTGGTGTTCAGATACTCCTCCGCCATTTTAACATCATCTGCCTTAGCAGATTTAGTCCATCCGATTACGGTATCGTTATCGTGGGTACCCGTATAAACTATGCAGTTCTTAGGATAGTTATGAGGAAGATAATCACTATCCTCACGGCTATCAAAGGCAAATTGGAGTACCTTCATACCCGGGAATCCCGAATCCTTTAATAGCTTTTTAACCTCCGGAGTTAAAAAGCCTAAATCCTCGGCAATAATGGGGAGCTTTTCGCCGAACTCTTTTTTAAGAGCCTCAAAAAGCTTCATATCAGGGCCCTTTTTCCAAACGCCATCCTTGGCGGTCTTAGCGCCGTATTTTATGGCATAGTAGGCCTCAAAGCCTCTGAAATGGTCTATTCGCACCACGTCATAAATGCTGAATGCAGATTTAAGCCTGTTGCACCACCAGGAATAAGGCTTGGCTTCCTTTTCCATATAATCCCAATCGTAAAGGGGGCTACCCCATAGCTGACCATCCTCAGAAAAAGCATCGGGCGGAGTTCCCGCAACACAGTTAGGCGTAAGGTTTTCATCAAGGTCAAACTGCTTTGTGTTGCTCCACACATCTGCGCTATCAAGAGCAACATATATGGGCATATCTCCGATTATTTTAATGCCGTTTTCGTTGGCGTATTTCTTTAGGGCCTGCCATTGTGAGAAAAACTTAAACTGAACGAATTTGTGAAAATCTATCTCTTCGCTTAAATTTTCCTCAACCGCTTTTAAGGAGGCTTCCTCCCTTAGCTTTAAGGCATCATCCCACTCATACCACGCCTTACCGCCAAAGGAATCTTTAAGAGCCATAAAGAGCGCATATTCATTAAGCCAATAGCCCTCTGCTTTACAAAAATCCTTGAAGGCATCGTTTTTCTTGAAACGGGCAAAGGCCTTCCTTAAAACAGGATATCTGTTTTCATAAAGCTTGGCGTAATCAATACTGAATGGGTCCGAGCCGAAATCAACCTCTTCGTATTCCTCTTTAAGAAGGAGGCCTTCGCGGGAAAGCATATCAAGGTCGATAAAATATGGGTTGCCCGCCGCAGAGGAGAAGGATTGATAGGGGGAATCCCCGTAGTTTGTAGGATTAAGGGGGAGAATCTGCCAATAGCTCTGCCCCGATTTTTTAAGGAAATCAACAAAATTATAAGCCTTTTCTCCGAGAGTGCCGATGCCGTAGGGCGAGGGCAGGGAGAAAACAGGCATTAAAATACCACTTGCGCGCATAGGAATCTCCTTTAGAATACACATTAGAATATACGAAAAATTATAAGGCTAAATTCCCCTTCGGTCAAGGGGAATTTTTATTTTTTATAAGGGATAAAAGATATTTTGCGGCGTTTATGCAAACGGTTATCTTGGCCGCCGCGCAGATAAGGAACATAAAATAAACAAAACCGTCAAGTCGGGTGAAAAGATTGCCGAAGGTAAGGGTACCCACGGCGGATAGATAGGGGAACTCAAAATAGTTTATTCCGCTTCCTAAAACCAGCAGAGCTTGAAGAAGAATTATACCAAGGAGGAGAGAGCCCGAAAGCAAGCCTGATAGCAGTGTTCTTTTCTTTATCTGCGGCAAAACGGCGTGGGCTAGAATCAGGGAGGGCGTAGCCGTAACAAAAATATTAAGCAGATAGGAAAGGGAGTGTGATGAAAGTTTATTTACGGGTGGCAGAGAATAAACCGAAATATTCATAAGCTTCATTGATGGCATCGATAGACAGAAAAGAAGGACTACCGTAACCGAAACGGGCAAAAGCATAATGAGACAGAATTTAAGAAAGGCTTCCCTTTTAGCAAAGCCGAAATATATTAAAAGGGCAAGAATCAAGGCAAGGGATATAAATTCGGGGGCTCTGGGCAGTAAAACCTTGGCTGAAAGCCGCCAGAAATCCTTAAGTGTTATAAGCGCGCTTAAAAGACAGAGTAAAAATCCCGATACTACAAAAACCATTAAAAAGATTTTGTTTATTCCCTTATGGCAGGCAGAAAAATCCCGTGGGAAGCAAAAGGAGAATATAAGCGCAACGGAAATAGCCACCGCCGCCGCTAAGGCAAAGCTTAAAAAGGAGTAGGGTGTGGCATTATAGAAAAGCGCGGTTATGGGGGCGGCGCCCAAAACCGAAAGGCAAAGAGCGGCTATTATATGGAAGGAATAGTTTTTCGTTTGCATTTTTAACCCCTTTTTCCTTTAGCCAATGCATTGGCTAGTTCTATAACGCAGTTTTCGAAGGCTTTGCCATAATCTCCCTTAATCTGCTCAAACACCCTACTGTGCTTTTGCTCTAAAACATTTGCAAAACCGAAGATATCGGTCTTCTCCGATAGGAGCTTTTGGGCAATAAGATACAAATTTTCGCAAAATTCAGCGTTTTCTTGCTTCAAATCCGTTTGCATTTCAAGGGTGATATAAAGCCGCTCATCCTTAAAATCTGCCGAAAGATAGGTGTGGGAGGAGTTCATAAGGGCTTCATTATCATCTACCGTGATATAACCGCCGCTGTTTTGGTTGGTTATAAGCGAGTATATAACCGATTGCTCGTTATCAAGCTTTTTTACGGGGGTGAAATCGGTATAAATATATTCGCCTTCTATATAAAATTCATCCGTAGAGGAGGAAACTATAGGCAGATTAAAGGTGGGCAGAAAATTCTCGCGAGCAGAAAGAATTTCGTAAAGGCGGTTTTTGTAGTTAATACCCGTTTGTTCCGCCCTGCTTTCAATAAGGGAGGATATATCGTATCCGCCTGCGCTTTCGGAAATTGCATCGCTTCCTAAAAGCCCCTCGATATCCTCGCATACCGCAAAATAAACCGAGGTATTAAGCCGCTCTAAATCTTTACAAAAATCACATATTTTAACTAAATCCTCTTTGGGAATTTCGGGGGATATGGCAATAATACTGCAATGCTCAAAGGAAATGGGCTTCGAAAGGCGCGCTTTAAGCTCGGAGAGAGTTCCCCATAAGCTTTCGCCAAAAGCGCGGTAGCTGTTCTGCGCAATTTCCCCCTTGCCCTCGTTTGCAGTAACGGTCTGAGCATAAATTACAAAGCCATCGCCCGTTCTCTCAAATCCTAAGGCAGATACTATATAGCGGCTATCACTTTCGGTATAGCCCGTACATCCCGTGAGGAATATAAGGATAATTAACAGGCAGGGTAAAAGCCGCTTTTTAATCATTTTTTCTTTCCTTCCTTATTCTGTTCAGGTTAAAGGTGGGCCGTGTAAGCATATTTCCCCAAGGAGCTCTTATAAAGGTATCCTTAAGTCCTTGCGGGGTGGGATTCAGTAAAGGCAGGGTATAGTCGGTGCCGAAGGAATTAAGGGATAGCACCCTTAAAATCAGGATAAGGGATAGAGCGAAAACCCCGTAAAGACCGAAAAACGATGCGGCTAAAACAAGGCCTACCTTAATATAAATCACCGCGCCTTTAAGTCGAGGTATCATAAGCCCTGCAATACCGCTTAAGGCCACCGCTATAAGCATAGGGGCGCTGATGATACCTGCTTCCACCGAGGCTTGCCCCACCACAAGACCGCCTACAATACTCAGCGCGTGGCCAAGGCTCTGGGGCATTCGCACCCCCGTTTCCTTTAATATCTCAAACACGAAGATGAGCAACAAGCACTCGATAACCGAGGGAAAGGGCACGCCGCCTCTCAGTCTTATTAAAGTTACGGCAAAGGAGGTGGGGAGCAAATCAAAATGATGAACACATAAAGCTACAAACACGGCGGGTACGCTAACTGCCAAAAAGAAGCAGATGTACCGAAGTATTCTTCCCACAGAGGATACGAGAAAATTAAGATAGTAATCCTCATCAGATTGAAAGTTTTCGCAGAAAAGATAGGGGATGGTAAGCACCACGGGGGTGCCATCCACCACAACGGCTATTCTGCCCTCAAGAAGTCTTGCGGCAACGATATCGGGGCGTTCGGTGGTGCCGATGGTCTTAAAAAGACAGTATTTAGGCTGTTTTATAATTTCAGATATATAGTTGCTGTCCAGTATGCCGTCAATGGAAATCTCTTTTATTTTTTTCCTTACAAAATCCACCGTTTTCTTGTTTGCAAGGGAGCCTAAATAGCATAGAAAAACAAGGGTGCCGCTACGCCTTCCCACATGGAGCATTTCGGTGCAAAGGTCGGGAGTAACAAGCTTACGGCGGATAAGCGCCATATTGAGCATAGCGGCTTCATCAAAGCCCTCGCGGGGACCCTGTAAAACCCTTTCATCAACGGGCTCCGAAACACCTCGCGTTCTCCAACCCTTTGAATCGATAAGAATGGCGATTTTGCTGTTTTCCAGTATTATAACCGTATCGCCGTATAAAAGTGAGCGGAGAAGTTCGCCTAAGTCTGTCTGTGTTTTGGCATCGCTTGTAAAGAGTATATTTGAGAGTAAAAAATCGGCGTTGGCAAGCTTTTTATCGTTAATATCCGTAGATACCAAGGGGCGTATTACCGAATCATCTATTAAAGAGGCGTTTACCATACCGTCAATATAGTAAAGCTTGCACCTTACCCCTGTATGTCCTATTTTTATAAGGCGCTTGAACAAAATAGAATCGTTTTTTAGTATATCCTCGATTCTTTTTGTATCCTTATCAAAGTCGCCCGAAAGGGTGAGCCCAATATAATCTTCAATTCCCGTGTGCATAATAAAAAACCTCCCGATTTAGTATGACCGAGAGGCTCTTAAAAATTCTAAACGCCTTCTGTTTCCACAAGGAAATTATATTGATTTGCAATGGTGTTCCAGGTAACAGGCCCCACAGCTCCGTTTACGGGAAGACCGAAAAGGGATTGAAAGGCTTCCACCGCCGCCCTTGTTTGTGAGCCGAAATATCCCGTTACTGGAATTTCGGGCACCTGGGCGTAGCTTCTGCCGATTCGGGCTAAATAGGTTTGAAGATTTGTGACATCGCTGCCAGACATCCCCTCGCTTAAAAAATATCCGGGATACAGCTTAGCCCTTGTGCCCTCATATCCTGCGGGCAGGGCAGAAACGGTTTCTCGGTAAGCGTTTTGGAGGTTTATCCAGGTGGGAGAGGTTACAACTCCCGTTTGGGTAAGACCGTAAAGCCCCTGAAAATCCCTTACTGCCTGAGTGGTTTCGGGGCCGAAAACTCCATCTAACGGCAGAGGATTAAGGTTTGGATTAAAGTAGGCCAAAATATTGAGATAATACTGTAAGGTCCTTACCGCAATACCCTGCATACCTTGGCTGAGGCGGGTTGAAAAGGGAAGGGTAGCCTCCTCTAATGAAACGCCCTCCGAAACTAAATCAGAAAGACTTTTAACCCCCACATAGTATTGCTTTATCTTATACCAGGTGGATTTATCCACACTACCCGTTTGGGATAGATTGAATATCTCCTGAAATTTTCGCACAGCCTCTTGCGTATCTATGCCGAAAACTCCATCGGTACGGGCAATTCGTGGGATAGCAGGGTAGTTTTGCCCTATTCGGTTAAGCTGCACCTGAATGGTTTTTACATTGTTTCCCGAATCTCCGAGCACAAGGGGAGCGCCGGGATAGGATTCATCCACCTCGCTTACGGGAGCATCATTTACGATGTTTATATCCTCGCCGTAATATCGCTGTAAAATGGCGTAGGGGATAAGTCCCTCATTAGCAAGGGAAACGGTGCCCCATTGAGAGAGCCCCGCGCAAGTGGAGGTGGTGCCGTTGCAGAATTGGGCAAAAAGGGGCTCAATGTTCCCCTGCCGCGCAATATAATCGTTAAAGATCTCATCAACTATAAGGCTTATGTTATCAAAAACCTCACCGTCCTTATTAAACGCCTGATCAAAGGCGGTGGTGTTGGTTATATCAAAATCATAGCCGCGGGAGCGGTACCACTCGGTGTAAATTCGGTTAAGCGCGTAGGATATTATGGCATAAATATTGGCTCTGAGGGCGTTCTCGGGCCATGTGGGGTAAATTTCATTGGATGCCACATTTTTTATATAGTAATCGAAGGGCACGGTAACATTCTCGGCAGGAGAATCGGGAGCCCCTAAATGAACGGTGATGTTCTGAGGGATAACGGGAGCGTTTATTTCGGGCATATTATCACCGCCTTATAAATCAAATTTCGGAAAATCCGAAAAGGGCCGTGGCTGTGGATTTTTTCCCGCCGCATTCATAGGCGTAAGGTCGGCGGTTTGCAGAGAAACGGTATCGGGAAAAACGGGTATATCGGTTTCAATATAATCTACAAACCCATCAGACCTTACTGTAATGTTATAAAGAGCATAGGGTATTTCGCTGCTGCCTGCCGTTTGGGAAAGGCTTTTCAGTGGGGTGGAGAGTATGAATTTTTTTGTTCTTCCGCTTTCATCTGTAAGGTCGCGGTCAAGCTCTGTAATATTATCTCCGCTACCCGTAAAAACCGTAACAACAGCATTTTTTACGGGGAAAAGCTCTCGCAGAGTCGTAACGCTTACTATCAGTCCTCCCAAGGAGGAATCCTCGCTTGGCGGGGCAGGGGCGGAAGCTCCTGCGGCAACCGCCTTTTGCTTAAATTCAAGCATCTCTCTTTTGTACTTTTCAATTAAGTCCTTATCCATAAAATCAACTCCTTTATATATATCTATGTAATCTTGCAAAATAATATTTTTCATTAGTCTTAATGCGACAGTTTTTTCAATCTCAAGGATATATAATATTCTTCGGGAGTGGTAGAGATGGTGGTCTATGCGGATGTTCTTATAATCCTTAACATAATAGTAGATTATTTTCTGCTGAAGCTTACCGCTCTGATTACAAGGGGCGGCGCCGATATTAAAAGGCTTCTGTTGGCATCTGTTCTGGGCGGATTATCTTCCCTTTACATATTTTTGCCCCCGTTAAGCCTTGTTTTCGAAATACTTATAAAAATATTCATAAGCGCTCTTATGGCTTTTGCCGCCTTTGGATTTATAAACATTAAGATGTTTATAAGGCGTGTTGTTACCCTCTTTGCCGTAACCTTTGGCTTTGCAGGGGCTATGATAGGGGTTTGGTATGCCTTTAAGCCCTCGGGTATGGTTATAAATAATTCGGTGGTGTATTTTAATATATCACCTGTGTTTTTAATCGTGTTTTCGGTGGCAGGGTATTTTATATCCGCCCTTTTGAGAAGAATTTTCTCTAAAAGCCAAACGGAACAGACCTGCAGGGTAAAAATCGGCTTAGGGAAAAATGATATTGAGCTCTTTGCCCTTGTTGATACGGGTAATTCCTTAACCGATCCCTTTGGGGACGGTGAGATTATAATAACCGATGAAAGCGTGGCGAGGGGCCTTCTGGCAGGGGAGGAGAAAGATAAAAGATATCGGGCTATTCCTTGCGTTACCGTATCGGGTACGGTTCTGCTTGAGGGTTATAGGTGCGATAGGGCAGAAATTACGATAGATAAAGAAAATTATGCCCTTATAAAGCCCATTATTGCAATTTCGAACACAGCGCTCAAAGGGGATTTCAAGGCCATCATCAACCCCCAGAGTATAGGCCTATAAAAGAGGAGAAGATTTATGAAAAACCTGATTTTAAGATTTCTGATAAGAATAGGTATTATAAAGCCAACCTATTATATAAACGGCCCCGAAACCCTGCCTGCGCCCTTAACGGCGGAGGAGGAAAGGGAGCTTCTTATCAAAAACGATAACAAATCGAGGGAAACCCTCATTGTGCATAATTTGCGGCTTGTGGTATATATTGCGCGAAAGTTCGATAACACAACCAACAATGTGGAGGATTTAATATCCATAGGCACAATAGGGCTTATTAAGGCGGTTAATACCTTCTGCCCCGACCGCAATATAAAGCTTGCCACCTATGCCTCGCGGTGCATAGAAAACGAGATACTTATGTATCTTAGAAAATGCGCCTCCAAGCGAAACGAGATATCCATTGATGAGCCCCTTAATACCGATTGGGATGGTAATGAGCTTCTGCTTTCCGATGTTTTAGGCACCGACAATGATGAGGTGGGTAAGAATTTAGAGCAGGAGGATGAAAGAAAACAGCTTTCCTCCTTTGTGAATGAGCTACCCCCAAGAGAAAAACAGATAATGGAGATGCGTTTTGGGATGAACGGCTATAACGAATATACTCAAAAGCAGGTTGCCGATACTCTGGGCATTTCACAATCTTATATATCACGCCTTGAAAAAAGGATTATAGATAAGCTTAAAAAACAGATTGAAAAAGCGGTGTAGAAATAGTAAAATATAATCGGTGATAGTGTGTACGGTTATGTTTTGATTTATATGGGCGTCATAAGTCTTATATCGGTTTTGTTTTGCGCCGCAGATAAGCTTGCCGCCATTAAGGGCAGGAGGAGAATAAGCGAAAGGTGTCTTTTTACCCTCTCCTTTTTAGGCGGAGCGGCGGCAATGTATATTACAATGCGCCTGATTCGCCATAAAACCCTGCACAAGCGGTTTATGATAGGTTTGCCCATAATTATAGCCTTGCAGATAACATTGTTCTATCTGCTGGTTGACAAAAATATTATATAGTGGTAAAATTGAGTTATCTTCGGGGCGGGGTGTGATTCCCCACCGGCAGTAAAGCCTGCGAGCCGTTATGGTTGATTTGGTGAAATTCCAAAGCCGACAGTATAGTCTGGATGAAAGAAGATAGTATTTATATTGTATCTAAGCCCCGTTTTATATTCTAAAACGGGGCTTTTTTTAGCTATTTAACCTGCTGAGGTGTATTATGGAAAATAAAACCAATCTTAAAAAAATAACCCTTGCCGCTCTTTTTTGCGCCGTGGCATACCTTTGTATGTTTTTGTTCAGATTTAAGGTAAGCTTTTTAACTTTTGATTTTAAGGATGCAATTCTTGCAGTTTCGGCTTTTTTGTGCGGCCCTTTATATGCCGCCGCCTGCGCGGTAACTGTGGCGCTTATAGAGTTTATATCGGTTAGTGATACAGGGGTTTACGGCCTTATTATGAATGCCCTTTCAAGCACTGTTTTTGCGGGTGTTTGCGGCATTATCTATAAATATAAACGCACCCTTTCGGGCGCTGTTTTGGGTAGCGTTTTAGCGGTAATATCTATGGTGGCGGTTATGATGGTTGCCAATATATTCATAACCCCCTATTATATGGGCGCCGCAAGAAGCGATGTGGTGGCTATGATACCCACCCTTCTTTTACCTTTTAATCTTTCAAAGGGTATCGTTAATGCGGCGATTACTATGATTATCTATAAGCCCGTTACCTCGGCCCTGAGAAAAGCAGGTCTTGTTAAATCCTCGGCGGCTACAACCGATAAGAAAAAATTTGCCGCCATATCGGTTATATCTCTTATAGCCCTTGTGGCAGTAGTTTTTGTTATAATTTTCGTTCTGGGCGGAAATTTCTCCTTTGGTCGAAATTAACTGTTGACAAATGCCGTTATTATGGTAAAATATCATTGAAAATAAATTAAATATCGGTCCTTATCAAGAGAGGCGGAGGGTACAGGCCCTGCGAAGCCCGGCAACCTGTTTTCAACAAGGTGCTAATTCCTGCGGATTATCCGAAAGATGAGGTTTTATGTAAACCGCTCTTTCTGGGGCGGTTTTTTATATGTATAAACAAGATTGTAAGGACCTAAACGGAGGTAAAAATGAATAAATTTCTTTTCACATCAGAGTCGGTAACCGAGGGCCATCCCGATAAGGTCTGCGATCAGATTTCCGATGCCATTCTCGATGAGTATCTTAAGTGTGATAGCTTTGCCCGCGTGGCCTGCGAAACCTTCTGCACCACGGGTGTTGTTACGGTTATGGGTGAGATTACCGCAAAAAATCAGGTTGATATCCCCGCAGTAGTAAGAGGCGTTCTTAACGATATTGGCTATGATAGCGCCGAGAGCGGATTTGATGGTAACACCTGTGCGGTTATGGCCTCTATCGATAAGCAATCCCCCGATATTGCTATGGGCGTTGATAACTCCTTAGAATTCAAGGATGGCGAGGAGGATAAGTATAACCTTAACGGAGCGGGAGATCAGGGTATGATGTTCGGCTACGCCTGTAATGAAACCAAGGAGCTTATGCCCCTGCCTATATCCTTGGCTCATAAGCTTTCATATAAATTAACCTGCGTGAGAAAATCGGGTGAGCTTAAGTATCTCAGGCCCGATGGTAAAACTCAGGTAACGGTTGAGTATGAAGATGGTAAGCCTAAGAGAATAGAGGCGGTTGTTCTCTCAACACAGCACAGCGAGGCCGTAACTCTTGAAACCTTAAGAGCCGATATACTCGAAAAGGTTATTAAGCCCATTATTCCTAAGGGACTTATGGATAATGATACCAAGGTTTACATAAACCCAACGGGCAGATTTGTTATAGGCGGCCCTCAGGGTGATACAGGTCTTACGGGTAGAAAGATAATCGTTGATACCTACGGCGGTATGGCGCGTCACGGCGGCGGCGCATTTTCGGGTAAGGATCCCACGAAGGTTGACCGTTCAGCAGCCTACGCCGCAAGATATGTGGCAAAGAACATTGTTGCCGCTTCTCTTGCCGAAAAGTGCGAGGTGCAGATAGCCTATGCAATCGGCGTTGCAAAACCCGTTTCCGTAATGGTTGATACCTTCGGCACAGGTGTTGTGAGCGATGAAAAAATAGCCGAGGCAGTAGGCAAGGTGTTCGACCTTCGTCCCCTTGCTATAATCGATTCCTTGGGACTTAGAAATCCCATCTACCGTAAAACCTCTAACTACGGTCACTTAGGCCGCGAGGATATGGGCTTTAAGTGGGAAGAAACGGATAAGGCAGAAGAGCTTAAAAAGCTTTTAATTTAATAAATATAAACACATTATCGGTTAGAAAGTGAAGGGTAACACCCTTCTTAGAAAGGCATTTTTATAAAAGCAGGTGTTTGTATGAAAAATTCAAAATGGATCTGGTTAAAGGAAGAGGCTTATAAGGATATGTACGGCGAGTTTGCCGATAAGTTTTCCTATGAGGGCGGTAAGGCTACCCTTAAAATTTCCGCCGATTCTAACTACGCTGTATATGTAAACGGCAAAATTGCCGATTCGGGCCAGTATGCCGATTATCCCTATCACAAGGTGTATGATGAGCTTGATATAACCGAGCTTTGCGTTAAGGGGGAGAACAATCTTTCGGTTGTTGTTTGGTATTACGGCAAGGATGTGCCCTGGATGGTTTACTATTCGGGTGAAGCCGCCCTTAAATATGAGCTTTGTGTTAACGGCTCTCTTGCGGCAGTTTCCGATGAAAATACCCTTTCCCGCGTAAGTAAGGCATATAAGAGCGGATATAATAAGATGCTTACGGGCTCCATCGGCTGTAGCTTCCTTTATGATATGAATAAGGAAGATAACTGGATGGCAGGTGAGCTTGTCGGTTTCGGTAAGAGCGTTGTTGTAGAGCAGGAATTACCCCTGTTCCCCCGCCCGAATAAAAAGTATCTTATCGGTGATAGGCTCGCCACTAAGGAGCTTTCAAGCGAAAACGGCACCTATTGGCTTTTGGATTTAGAGGCCGAAACCGTAGGCTATATTGCCGTTGATGTGGAGAGCGACTGTGAGCAGACCTTAACCGTTGCCTTCGGTGAGCATCTGAATAAAGAAAACCATGTAATGCGTTATAACGGTAAGCAGGATTACAGTGTTGAGATAGTTCTTAAAAAGGGCAGAAATGTTTATGAAAACTATTTCCGCCGCTTAGGTCTTCGTTATATGGAGGTCTATGCCGAAAAGCCGATAAAGCTTAATTATGTAACCATTCTCCCCACCGATTATCCCACCGTTAAAAAGGAATATAAGGCCACTAATTCCTTAAGACAAAGGATTTATGATGTATCAGTAAGAACTTTGGAAGTTTGTATGCATGAGCATTATGAGGATACTCCTTGGAGGGAGCAGGCTTTATATACTATGGATAGCCGCAATCAGATGCTTTGCGGATATTATGCCTTTGATAACCCCGAGTTCCCCCGCTCTAACCATGAGCTTATCGCCCTTGATAACCGTGAGGATGGTCTTCTTTCCATCTGCTTCCCCATTAAGCGTGACCAGACCATACCCACCTTCTCGCTATATTGGTATATCTCTATGAATGAGTATATTAAATATACGGGCGATACCTCTCTTGCAAAGCAGTATTTACCCAAGCTTAAATCGGTTATAAAGGTATTTATGGACCGTATTGAAGATGATGCCCTTGCCATCTTCACCGAGCCTCAGCATTGGAATTTCTATGAGTGGTCCAAAAACCTTAACGGTGTTGTAGGCGTAGAGGAGGAAAAAAGATTTGACCTTATCCTCAACTGCCTGTTTATAATCGCCCTTAAGAATTTAGAGGAAATCTGCAAGGCTATAGGCGAGGAGGCAGATTTTGGCGAGCTGATAGCAAGAGTATCAAGAAGAACAAGGGAATTGTTCTTTGTAAAGGATAGAAGGCTCTTCAAAAACTCCACAACCTGCGATGATTTCAGTGAGCTTGGCAACGCTATGGCAATACTCAGCGGCGTTGCAGGTGAGGATGCCCCCTTTATCGCGGAGGTTATCTCCACCGAGGAAACCGACCTTACCAAGATTACCCTTAGTATGCAGACCTTCAGATACGATGCTCTGCTTAGTGTTGATAAGGAGAAATATAAGGAATATATCCTCTCTGATATAGATAAACGCTTCAAGAGAATGTTAGACCTTGGCGCCACAACCTTCTGGGAGGTTGAGGATGCCGACCAAAAGCCTGGTAACAGTCGCTCTCACGGCTGGGCAGCCCTCCCCGTTTATTACTACAATATTCTTGATGAGTAAAAATAAAATCCCTCGATGATATTCATCGAGGGATTTTTACTGCCTAAAGGCAAATTATTGCATATCATATTCGGTCATTAAAACCTCTCTCCATTGGCTTTCACCGTCTGCAAGATAGTAGGTATTGACCGAATAGGGTGTAAATGTAGCGGTTAATGGGGCGGGCAATACCTTGCCGCTTATTGTAACAATAGTTTCCTTGCCATCGGTTTCGTAGGCGCGGATAACGGTGCCCTTTTGGTCCTCGGAGCGCTTGATAGCTGAGATTATGATATTCTCCTTATCAACATTCACGGCGCTATCGGTAAAGGGCAGGGAGCCTTCGTGATTGTTTTCAACCACAAGGGTTACGGGGTTGTTAAGGAGAATTGCCTCCTTGATAACCCTGCTCCAGCCATCCTCATAAACGGGGATAAGTCCATAAGAGAATTCGTGCTCACCCTGATCGGTGAATGTTCCTTCGGCGTCCTCCATAAGTCCCGAATGGTCGTTATAGTAAGGAGAGCGGATTACGGTTAAATCCATAGCGCTGTCAAGGCCGGAGAAACTATACTTATTATTATTTATAATAGCAAGTCCGCCTTCGCTGTTCTTAATTGCCTGCCACTTAAGACCTGGGTATTCCTTGCCATCCAAATCCCTTTCCATAACACCGAAGGGGATTTCGTAATAGGCCTTAGCGTTATCAAAAACGGTGTTGAAACGAAGC
This sequence comes from Clostridia bacterium, assembly GCA_017465085.1. Classification (GTDB taxonomy): domain Bacteria; phylum Bacillota; class Clostridia; order Oscillospirales; family Acutalibacteraceae; genus UBA737. The sequence continues at coordinate 63,316 of JAFTWW010000046.1, forward strand.
TTTAACATCTTGCGCTTTTCGTGCCAATTTACTATGGCTCTTACCTGTAAATCACCCGATTCGGTAAGGGAGAAATATTGGGTAAGGCGGGAATCGTTGTAACGGCTTTCCACCTTGATGGTGGCTCTTACAGGTCCTTTCTCAACAACCGTTAGCTTAGCATCGTAAAATTTTGCAATCTCACGGTCAAAATGAGTTATGTTATGAGCCCAGGTATCAATGCCCACCTCATCAATAACTACGGGCACGGCTCCGTAGCCACGAATTAGCTCCTTTTCTTTCTCTTTATCAAATAGGGAGGTAATATAGCCCGTATGCTTTTCAAAGGTTACACGGTATCGGGTGTTTTCAAGAATATTGCCTTCGGCCTTAACCTTGCTTTCCTCGTTCCAGCTCAGAGGATTTTGCTCATCGGGATATTTCTGGAAAACGGTGGCGTAGCCCATAGGCGCTACAGTAACCTCGACGGCTAATTTCTGATTCCATCCACCGTCAGTAAGATGGGAATCAAGGTGCACGGGCTGAAATGGGAGAAGATTACCATCCTCGCTATGCAGGGTGGATTTACCTCTGCAACGCTGAGCGATTACAGCTTTAACCTCAAAGGGATGGGGGTTAAATACAACCCAGGGGAAGCCCTTTGAAGCATCGCGGGAATCTATCTGCCAGGAGAGAGTCTGCAAAGAATTATTGGTAATTCTTGCGGCAATACTGCGGCTCTCACCTAAGGTGAGATGTATATCATCGTGAGCCGTTTTTATACTACAACCGCCCATACTATCGTGAAAATGCGAAAATAGCACATTTTTCCAAGCGTCTTTAATCACTTTGTTATCGGGCAATTCCTTGCCGCAAAGGGTATGCGCCATCATACCGAAATTCTCTGCCGCAGTAAGCTCGCACTCGGCACGACGGATATCGTTTTTCATAGAAGCAAGGGCCGCGTAGCAGCCTGTGGCGTGGAACTGTAAATCATCGCGGAGCTCGGGCACAGCATCCTGCTTACCTGAAACGGCCTCAAAATAATCTTCAAGGGTTGAGAATATAAACTCTTTATCGGGGTGCTTTTCTCTTGCCTTCAGAATAAGGTTAATATTCTGCTTGGTAGGTCCTCCGCCGTGATTGCCTACGCCATAGAAAAAGGTGAGATTATCATTGGTTTTATCGTGGTTTATAGCCTTTTCTATTTCCTTTTCCATCTGCTCCTCATCCCGCATATTTCGGCAATATGGATCAGGTATTCGTGAGGTTAAAACCTTAGAGCCATCGGGCGAAACCCAATTGAACAGCTCCTCGGGAATCTCCTTTTCGTGAGGCGCGGGGCGCATAAAGATATAATTATCCATACCCTGCTTTTTAAGTATCTGGGGAAGCATAGCGTTGTGGCCGAAGGAATCCACATTATAACCCGTGTGGGCGGTAACGCCAAACTTTTCCTTAAAGTAACGCTGAGCATAAAGACCGTGGCGCGCAAAGCTTTCGCCCGAAGGGGAGTTGCAATCGGGCTGAACAAACCAACCGCCAACAATCACAAATCTGCCCTCGGCAATTCTATCCTTAATTTCACCGAACATATCTTTATCGAATTCCTCTATCCATTCGAACACCTGTGATGCGGCGCAAACGAATTTGAATTCGGGGTATTCCTTCATTCTATCAAGAGCGCTTCGGATGGTAGCCTTGGCTTCACAGCTACCCTCCTGCCAACGCCACAGCCACAAAGGGTCTAAATGGGCGTTGCCTACGCAATAAAACTTTTTATTTTCCATTGCAATCACCTCGGGTATATTGTATAATAAAAAAGAAATAAGTTCTTCTAATATTTTAATATAAAATTCCAATATTTTATGGTGATTTTATGAATGAGCCAAAACTTAACAGAAAACTTGTCATAAATGAGTTTGCCGATCCTCAAAAAAATGTATCCTTTGTGGAACGAAGGATAGGAGTGGGTATGGGCGGCGCTCACGTTCATGAATTTTATGAGCTTGAGTATATTTTAGAAGGCGAGGGTGAGCAGAATCTTAACGGCTCTATGTATAAGCTAAGGCCCGGAAGCTTTTATCTTTTAACCCCTATTGATTTTCATAGCTTATCCACCGATGATTATCTGCTCATCGCGAATATTTCCTTTGATATGTCAGCCCTTTCTCCCGAGTGGCAGATGCAGTTTACAGGCCGCCGCCACAACCTTTTCTGCAACCTTGAAGGTCAGGAGAAGATGCATTTTGAGGCGGTGCTCAGTATGTTCAGAAAGGAATTTTCCGAAACCGATACTCTTGCTGCCAATATGCAGAAAAATCTTTTAGAGATAATTTTCGCCTTTGTAGCAAGAAATATGAAGGCGGAAAAAGCGGGAGCGGCCGAGGGACTTCAAAAATCTCTTCAATATATATTCGAGCACTTCAGGGAGGATATTAAATTAGAGCAGATAGCAACCCTTGGCGGCTATACTCCCACCTATTTCAGCTCGCTTTTTCACGAAAGAACGGGCAAGCGCTTTTCCGATTTTGTAAACGATCTGCGCATCCATTACGCAAAGGTTTTACTTGCCAACACCGATCTTTCAATAACCGAGGTCTGCGAAAAGAGCGGTTTTGGCTCAATTTCTAACTTTTTAAGGCTTTTCAAGGATTCGGGGCAGACTCCCACTCAGTACCGAAAAAGCAGTAAGAAAGAGAAGGAATGATTCTCAAATCCAAAATATCATAATCGGGTGGTTATATGAAGATTGATATGATAACGCATATGCTCGTTGAGGATGAATTTCTTAATCCCGAAAAGAGCATTTCCGTTTCCGAACATACCTTAGCGGTTGAGGGAAACGTTCATATGCACGAATTTTATGAAATAGAATACGTGCTTGAGGGCACGGGCGAGCATAATCTTAACGGTACCGTTTATAAAATAGGCCCTGGCAGTCTTTTTATGCTTACTCCCATAGATTTCCATTCCTTTAAGATCGATGGAAGTATGAGGGTTATAAACGTTTCTTTTGAGGCGGGCGCGCTCTCTCCCGAGTGGCAGATGCAGTTTATAAGCCGCCGCCACAATCTTGTTTGTAATCTTTCGGGTCAGGAAAAATCCGATATGGAGGCTCTTCTTTCTATGTTTCAGAGGGAGCACTCCTCCTCCGATTTGTTTTCGGAGGCTATGCAGAAAAATCTTCTCGAAATGATTTTTGCTTACGTGGCGCGATATATGATAGCCGATAAAAGCGAGGCCTCTAAGGGTATCCAAAAGGGAATGCAGCACATATTCCAGCATTTCCGCGATGAGATATCCCTTAAAGAAATAGCCGATAAGTGCGGCTATGCTCCCGCATATTTCAGCTCCTTGTTCCGCAAGGAAACGGGCAGAAGCCTTACGGATTTCATAGCCGACCTTCGCGTTAACTACGCTAAGATATTACTTGCCAACACCGAGCTTTCTATAACCGAGGTCTGTCAGAAAAGCGGCTTTGGTTCGATGTCTAACTTTTTCAGAATTTTTCAAACCCACGGCTGTTCGCCCTCGGAATACCGAAACAGCTACGGAAACAAAGCGCAGAATAAAGAGTAATTTTTAACGGCAGTTATTTAATTTTATCTTTTCCGATTGTGTAATTCGGAGAAACTCAAAAAAATTTTTCGATATTATTGCAAGTATAAAAAAATTGATATATAATATTCTTGTTGTTTAATCTTTTCTTGGAGGTAAAAAATATGGATTCAAACAAAAGACCTGAAACAATGGAAAGAATTACCACCAAGGCTTTAGCCGATAAATTCATCGAGGAGCAGGTGGCGCTTGTAAGAGAGCAGGTTGGGGATAAAAAGGTTTTACTTGCCCTCTCAGGCGGCGTTGATTCTTCGGTTGTTGCCGCCCTTTTAATCAAGGCTATAGGCAAACAGCTTGTATGCGTTCACGTTAACCACGGCCTTATGCGCAAGGGCGAGAGTGAGCAGGTTATCGAGGTTTTCGGTAAGGAGCTTGATGCAAACCTTATCTATGTTGATGCATCCGATCGCTTCCTTTCTCTTTTGGAGGGTGTAAGCGATCCCGAGAAAAAGCGTAAAATAATCGGCGGAGAGTTTATTAAGGTGTTCGATGAGGAATCTGCAAAGCTTGAGGGCATTTCCTTCTTGGCGCAGGGCACCATTTATCCCGATATCCTTGAGAGCGATGGCGTTAAGGCCCACCATAATGTAGGAGGTCTTCCCGAGGATATGGAGATGGAGCTCGTTGAGCCCGTTAAACTGCTTTATAAGGATGAGGTAAGGGTTGTTGGCGATGCTTTAGGCCTTCCTCATAATATGGTTTACCGTCAGCCCTTCCCGGGCCCCGGCCTTGGCGTCAGATGCCTTGGCGCTATCACAAGGGATAGATTGCACGCTCTTCGCGAAGCCGATGCAATCCTCCGTGAAGAATTTGAGAAGAACGGCCTTGCAGGTAAGGTATGGCAGTATTTTATAGCCGTTCCCGATATGACCGCCGTAGGCGTAATAGATGGCAAGCGCCTTGATGGCTGGTGCGCAGTTATCCGCGCCGTTAACACTACCGATGCTATGACCGCTACCGTCGAAGAAATCCCCTACGCCCTCCTCCACCATATAACAAACCGCATCACAAGTGAGGTTAAGGGTATTAGCCGCGTGCTTATGGATCTCACTCCCAAGCCTGTTGGAACCATAGAATTTGAATAAAATTCAAATTCTATGAGTTATGATTGCCTTACGGCAAACTATGAGCTATAAGATGCTCCGCATCGTTATGAGTTGCCTTGCGGCAACGCGGTTTCGGGGCAATCATATCATAACGCAAGGCGAAGCCTTGTTCATAACTCTAAACTCATAACTAAATATGTTGTATTTAATAACGAAAAAATGAGCCGAAATTTTCGGCTCATTTTTGCATATTTGGATTGTCTGTTCTTTCGAGCAAGTAATCGACCGATATATTAAAATAATCAGCAATTTTTATAAGTTCTACAATTCCTGGCTCTCTTTCACCTGTTTCGTAACGGCTTATAGTGTTTTGATTTGTGCTTAAATCCATAGCCAATTTTAATTGGGAAATGCCTCTGGATTTTCTGATTTCTCTAAGTCTCAAAAAAACCACCTCTTGACATTATTATCCCATATTGGTATAATAAAAATATCCCGATTTGGTATATATGTGAGGAGGAAATAAAATGAAAAATTGTTTCAAATGCGGAAGCGCAATGGAGGATAAGGCTGTTCTGTGCGCAAATTGCGGAACACCATCTGCGGTAAAAAAGCCTGTTACAAAAAAATGGTGGTTTTGGGTACTTATAGGTTTTGCTGTAATTGTGTTAATCGGTTCTATGGGTGAGGATGATTCCACATCCACAAATAGCGATACAAATTCAAAGATTGAGAGCAGCGAAAAGATAGAACAAAATTCCCAGCCCGAACTTACCTATGAAGAAGAAATTGCAACCTATGGTGAAATTGATTTTGAAACTCTTTCAAGAAATCCCGATAAATATAAGGGCGAAAAATTCAAGTTCACGGGCGAGGTCATTCAGGTGCTAGAAGCTTCTTTTGGGGATATCGTTGAATTAAGAATAAATGTAACAAAACAAACCTATGAATATATTGATTCTGTAACCTGGACCGATACAATATACGCAACTGTTGAGTTGCCCGATGGTGAGGATCGTATTCTTGAAGATGATATTATTACTTTTTATGGTGAATGTAAGGGATTGTATTCATATACAAGCGTACTAGGCTCAAAAATTTCACTACCTAAAATAGAAATCAAATATTGGAATTGGTCAGAATAGTATTCTTTGCACAAAAAGAGCTATTAGATTTTCAAAAAATCTAATAGCTCTTTTAATCTTCCTCTAATAGCTTTGCGGGGGTTACATTCAATACCTCTGCCATTTTGAATAGAATTTGAATAAGATTAAATTCTATGAGTTATGATTGCCTTACGGCAAACTATGAGTTATAAGATGCTTCGCATCGTTATGAGTTGCCTTGCGGCAACGCGGTTTCGGGGCAATCATATCATAACGCAAGGCGAAGCCTTGTTCATAACTCTAAACTCATAACTAAATATGTTGTATTTAATAACGAAAAAAATGAGCCGAATATTTTGGCTCATTTTTTATATTTCTCTGAAAGTTGTAGAAAAACCGCGAAAGATGTGTTATAATTACCCCAAATGGTTTAGGAGATGCGAAATGGATAACTTTTTCAAGCTAAAAGAACGGAACACATCGGTTAAAACCGAATTTATCGCGGGTATGACCACCTTTTTTGCTATGGTTTATATTCTTATGGTAAATGCGAATATGTTTGCTAATCCCTTTGGAGATGGCAGTAACCCTCTTGGAGTTTCCTACGGCGCCATATATATTGCAACGGCAATTTCGGCTGTGGTGGGCACAATCCTTGCGGGGCTTCTTGCGAATCTCCCTTTGGCTCAGGCCAGCGGTATGGGGCTTAACGCCTTCTTTGTTTATACTGTTTGTATAGGCTTTGGCCTTTCCTATGCCAATGCCCTTGTGCTTATTCTAATTGAGGGCGTTGCCTTTATTCTTTTAACGGTTACAGGTCTTCGCAAAAAGATTTTCGATTCGCTTCCGCAGGCTGTAAGGATGGCAATCCCTGCGGGAATAGGCCTTTTTATAGCCCTTTTAGGTCTTCAGAATGCGGGGATAGTTGTGCCTAGCACCTCTACTTGCGTGGACCTTGCTTCCTTTAATCTGCGAACTCAGAGTTGGGGAGATATTATGCCCATGGTGGTAACACTTTGCACCTTCCTTGCTATAGTAATTATGAGCCATAAGAATGTGCGCGGCTCGGTATTTATAGGTATATTAGGCGGTATGGGGCTTTACTATCTGTTAGGCCTTACGGTTGATGGATTTTATTCCTCCCTTAATATTCAGTTTGTTAGTCCCTTTAAGGCCTTTGGCGAGTTTTTCGATCAATCTTTCTTAACCGTAATTAAAGAGGGCTTCGATTTTTCGGATTATGCGGCCAAGCACGGTAATGCAAATCTTATCGTTACCATTCTTACCACCGCACTTGCATTTTGTATGGTGGATATGTTTGATACCTTAGGCACCCTTTATGCCGCCTGCGAGAGAGCAGGTCTTATGGATGAAAAGGGTGAGCCTCTTAATATGAATGAGGGTATGCTCTCCGATGCCATAGCCACCACCACGGGAGCTCTTTGCGGCACCTCTACCGTAACAACCTTCAGCGAGGTTAATGCAGGTGTTGCGGCAGGAGGCAGAACGGGACTTACATCAATATTCTGCGGAATATTCTTCTTTATTGCAATGTTCCTAAGCCCAATTGCTCAGCTAATCCCGGGTTGCGCCACCGCCGCCGCCCTTATTTACGTGGGATTATTGATGATGGGCGGAGTTAAGAATATCGATTGGAGCGATTATAAGGTTTCGGTTCCCGCCTTTTTAACCCTTATAATAATGCCCTTTACATATAATATTTCTTACGGCATAGCCTTTGGCCTTTTATCATATATTGTTATCAGCGTTTTCTGCGGCGATATTAAAAAGATAAAGGCAAGCTCTTGGGTTATCGCGGCGCTGTTTATCGCAATGCTGTTGCTTACACACTAATTTACATTTGCACTTGATGTATATATCGGGAGATCAAAATGAAGGTATTTGAAAACAAGGTTTATGATAAGGAGCGGGAGTTTTACGAGAGTGAAGATGTAACCGTAAGAAACTGTCGCTTCGAGGGTGTTCGCGATGGGGAAAGCGCATTTAAGGAGAGTAAAAATATTTGCGTTTTCGATTGCTACTGGGATTTGCGATATCCTTTCTGGCACGATGAAGAGCTTTTTATAAGCGGCACCCATCTTACCGAAAACTGCCGCGCGGCCCTTTGGTATTCCAAGGGTATAAAAATAGAAAATTCCCGCCTCCACGGTATTAAGGCGCTAAGGGAATGTGAAGCTGTAAAAATAGAAAACTGTGATATTATTTCATCCGAGTTTGGATGGTCGACCAGCGGCGTTGATATTAAAAACAGTAGCGCCAAGAGCGAATATTTTATGATGAGGTCTAAAAATATAAGCTTTGATAATGTTACGCTACAAGGTAAATACTCTTTTCAGTACATAGAAAACGCCCGCTTTGAAAACTGCAATTTCGATACCAAGGATGCCTTCTGGCACGCCAAGGGAGTTACGGTTAAGGATAGCGTTATAAAGGGTGAATACCTCGCTTGGTATGCCGAGGATATAACCTTTATAAACTGTAAGATTATAGGTACCCAGCCCCTTTGCTATTGCAAAGGCCTTAAGCTTATAAACTGCGAGCTGATAGATGCCGATTTAAGCTTCGAAAAATCGGAGGTTGAGGCAACGCTTACCGCCCCCGTAATCAGCATAAAGAATGTCATTTCGGGCTTTATACGCCTTCCTGCCGCCAAAGAGATAATTCGCGATAGGGAAGAATATAAGTGCGAGATAATAATAGAATAATATAAAAGCCGAGCAGAAAATTCTGTTCGGTTTATATTGACAAAACAATACTATGTGTGGTATAGTATTACACAAAGGGAGGTATTGTATGGATGTTCAGCTTAAAAGAGGCCTTTTAGATATTTGCGTTCTTGCCGCCATAAAGGATAAGGATTCCTACGGTTATCAGATAATCAAGGATATGAAGCCCTTTGTAGAGGTAAGCGAATCCACGCTCTATCCGATTTTAAGGCGATTGGAATCTGCCGAGCTTTTAACGGTGCGCTCTGCCGAGCATAACGGAAGACTAAGAAAATACTATCATATAACAAAGGCAGGGCTTAGCAGAATAGAAGCCTTTAAGGAGGAGTGGAAGGAAATTCTTTCCATATACCGATTTGTTGCAAAGGAGGATGAATGTGATGAAAAAGCTTGAGTTTTTAGAGGCTCTCAAAAATGGCCTTGAGGGGCTTCCCGAAGAGGATATTTGGAGCTCTACTCAATATTACAGCGAAATGATAGAGGATAGGATGGAGGAGGGCTTTACCGAGGAGGAAGCGGTGAAACAAATAGGGGATGTTAAGGAAATAGTTGCTGATATATTGGCAGAAACACCCCTTTCAAAATTAGTTAAAAACAAATTAAAGCAAAAGAAAAGCTTAGGGGCATTTGAAATAATCCTCATTATTTTGGGCTCTCCCATATGGATATCTCTGCTTATCGCATTGTTTAGCGTAATTATATCGGTTTACGCGGTATTCTGGGCGGTTGTTATAAGCGTTTTCGCAGCGTTTTTAGCTGTTTCCGCAAGTGTGTTGGCTCTCATTTTCGCCGCAGTGATTTTTGCCGTTCTCGGCAATTTGGCGGCGGCAGGCGTAAGTGTGGGAGGAGCGCTTATCTGTGTTGGCGTTTCCATACTTATTTACTATGCCGCATTTCTTACTGCCAAGGCCATAGTATTTTTAACAAAAAAGAGCTTTTTGCTTATTAAATCCTGTTTCATTAAAAGGAGGCAGTACAATGAAGAGTAAAAACATTATTGCAATTATAGTGGCGCTTTGCTCGGTTTTCATAGGCGTTTTTATAGTGGCGGTTTCTCTCGTTTCCATAGATTTTGATTTAAGTAAGCTCGATACCCGAAATGTAACCGAAAAAACATATGAGATAAAAGATGATTTTAACAGTATAAATATGAACGGTATGGAACTTGATGTTAATTTAGAGCTTTCGCAGGATGGTGAGTGTAAGGTCCTCTGCCGTCAGCCCGAACGCTTATCCATTGGCGTTGAGGTAGAAAACGGCGCGCTTAATATAAGCAAGGTGGATAACAGAAAATGGTATGATTTTATTGGTATATATACCTTTGAAAATCTTGAAATTACCCTTTATCTGCCGAAAACTCAGTACGAAAGTATAAAAATAAGCGGCTCTACCTGCGATGTGACTATACCTGAGCAGTTCACCTTTGGGCAGGCCCGGATTAGCTTAAGCACAGGGGATATATTTATTTACGGTAAGGTAAACGGAGATCTGAATGCAACCACAAATACGGGTGATATAGCCCTTTGCGGACTCACGCCGAAAAATATCACTCTCCAAAGTGATACAGGTGATATCGTTCTAAAGGAAACGGTTGCCCTTGAGAATATTAAGATTGATGCTGATACGGGAGATATTGAGCTTGAGGATTGCGATGCCGAAAGCCTATATCTTACTGCCGATACGGGAGATATTTCGGCAACTCTGCTTTCGGGCAAAACTTTTAAGGCAGAATCAAACACGGGTGACGTTACCGCCCCTGCCTCCGCCGAGGGCGGCGTATGCGAAGCCAAAACCCATACGGGAGATATTTATATAAAAGTAAAGTAAAATAAAAAGCCGAGCTGATTGCTCGGCTTTATTGTTTAATTCCGCTTTTACCCGTGGCGGAATCTATAAACAAAGGAATATTCGGTTGAATAAATGTGGTAACTGCAAAGATAAGTCCTATTAAACAGATTGTTATTAAGGCTACCGCCTCGGAAATACCCAGGGCGGCTTTGTTTTTTAGCAGAAGCGTTTCCAATCTGAATGCCACGGCGGCGGATAAAAAGAAGATGGCTATATTTATAAGGTCGATGCTTTTGCCAAGGATACCCGTATAGGTATAGAAAAGAACGGGTATTAAAATAAGACCTATCAGAAGACCTGAAAGCTTTGCCGACCAAAAACTGCTAAAGCTTTCTTTTATAAATTTGCTTTCAACAAGGGCAAAGATAAACATAGGGAAAAACAAGATTTTCATATGCTCCCAGACTGATTCGTTAACCGCGGAAAATGGGGCTAAAATTATACTATTACCGCTTAAATCATATAAAAAGTGCAAAAATGAGCCAAAAATACCTGTAAAAATAAAACCGCATATTTGCCATCTTGAAAGAGCGCTCATAAAACATCACCCTGACAAGTATATGCGGTTTTAAGCTTCGATATACTCTATGATTTTGCGATTTGTTTTGAACCGATTATTTCGGGAAGCTGGGCCAGAATTATGGCTATGAAAACCAGAGCACAGCCCATAATCTCGCGAAATGTTAGGGTATTGCCCGAAATAAGCCAACCGCCGAGGGCGGCGAAAACGCTTTCAAGGCTCATGGTGATTGATGCTACTGCGGGCTCGGCAAAGCGTTGGCCAACTATTTGTAGGGTATAGGCCACACCGCTTGACATTATACCGAGATAAAGTATCTGAGGCGCCGCCGCTAAAATATCGGCGTAGGTTACGGTGCCCCATTCAGTAAACAGGGAAATTACACCCGAAATAATTCCGCAGATAAAGAACTGAATCATTGAGAGTCTTGCGCCGCCCACGGCCTCGCCGTAGCGGTCGATACACAGAATCTGCAGGGTAAAGGTTATGGCGCAACCGAACATAAGGATATCGCCTAAATGTATGCCCGAGATAGCGCCTCCGCCGCAGAGCAGATAGATACCGCCAATTGCTACTGCGGCGGCTCCCCAAACGATTTTGGGTATTTTTTTGCCTATCAGCACCGAGGCAATGGGCACGATTATCACATAAAGGGCGGTGATAAAGCCCGAACGGGCTTCGTTGGCAACATTATCGGGATAAACGGTGATGCCTGCCTGCTGAAAGTTTACCGAAAGGGCAAGGGTGATTCCGCATAGCAGACCGCCTATAAGGGTTGCGCGCTTGTGCTCAGGGGTTTTAGGGAATATAGGCTCCTTGGTGCGAAGTTTTTTAATTGCTAAAAAGCCTAAAAGGAATGCAGCGCCGATAAATGAGCGCAGACTGTTAAAGAGGAATGGTGGAACAAAATCTGCCGCCTTATTCTGCGCCACGAAGGCAAGTCCCCATATAAGTGCCGCGGCGCCAAGTATAATACTGCCCTTTAAGTTATTTCTTTTCATTATTCAGTTTCTCTTTTCTCATGGTAAGTGAAATTCTGTTCTTTGCAACATCGGTATCAAGTACCCAAACGGTTACTATATCGCCAACCTTTAATACCTCGCTTGGATGCTTTATAAATTTGTTGGTTATCTGTGAAATGTGAACGAGTCCATCCTGATGAACGCCGATATCAATAAATGCGCCGAAATCTATAACATTCCGTACGGTGCCCGTAAGCTCCATACCGCGCTTCAGGTCCTCTATGGACATAACATCGTGGCGCAAAAGGGGAGGAGGCAGCTCATCACGGGGGTCACGGCCTGGCTTTTGAAGCTCGGAAATTATATCCTTAAGGGTGGGAATACCGATGCCTAATTCCTCGGCAACATTATCCTCGCCCTTCTCTTCAACTCTTGTGTGAAGCTCTGATACATTGCCCTTTTTAACATCCTCATCACTGTAGCCGCAAAGCTTAAGAAGGGCGGATGCCGCCTTATAGCTTTCGGGGTGAACAGCCGTGTTATCAAGCACGTTTTTGCCATCTAAAATCCTCAGGAAGCCTGCGCATTGCTCGAATGCCTTGGGGCCTAGCTTCGATACCTTTTTAAGCTGACCTGATTCGGTAAAGGCTCCGTTTTCCTCACGAAAAGCAACTATGTTTTTAGCCACAGCGCTGCTGATACCTGCCACGCGGGAGAGGAGCTGAACCGAGGCGGTGTTAAGGTCAACGCCGACCGAGTTTACGCAATCCTCTACAACGCCGTCAAGGGCGCCTGCCAGAGCGTTTTGGGGCATATCGTGCTGATACTGACCAACGCCTATTGCCTTGGGGTCTATCTTAACAAGCTCTGCTAATGGATCCTGCATACGCCTTGCAATAGATACTGCGCTACGAAGGGAAACATCATATTCAGGGAACTCCTCGGCGGCCAATTTGGAGGCAGAATAAACGCTGGCGCCCGCCTCACTTACCACCATATAGGAGATTCCATCATTAAGCTCCTTGATAACATCGGCGGCAAATACCTCGGTTTCGTGACTCGCTGTACCGTTGCCAATGGCAAAGGTGCGTACCTTATGCTTCTTAACAAGATTTGTGATAATCTTTTTGGCTTCCTCTAACTTGCTGTGTGGGGGAGCGGGATAGATAACCGAGGTATCGAGCACCTTGCCCGTTCCATCCACAACGGCAACCTTACAGCCCGTTCTGTAGCCTGGGTCAAGACCAATGGTAACACTGTTTTTAACGGGAGGTTGCATAAGCAACTGCCGCAGATTAGTGGAAAATACCTTAATGGCAGAGTCGCTCGCCTTATCGGTAAGCTCGTTTCTCATTTCTCTCTCGATGGAGGGGAAAATAAGGCGGCTGTAGGCATCCTCTGCCGCTTGCCTTACATATTCGGTGGCTATAGAGCCTTCTTTTATATGGTTTTTGGATATGATAAACATAGCCTTATCTTTATCAAAATCAACGCTCACCTTAAGGAATTTCTCTTTTTCTCCGCGGTTTACGGCTAGGATTCTGTGGGAGGGGATTTTTGAGAGGGGCTCGGTGTAATCGGCATACATATCATATACGCCTAAATCCTCGCCTTCGCCCTTAACCACAAGACTTCCGTGGGCCATACAAACAAAGCGCATACGCTTACGTATATCCGCATCATCCGAAATAAGCTCTGCAATTATATCCTTAGCGCCGTTTATGGCATCCTCTGCGGAGCCTACGCCCAATTCTTCGTTGATATATTTCTTCGCCTCTTCCTCAATATCGGGGCAATCGGGCTCTTGCGCATAGATGAGCTCGGCCAAGGGGGCAAGTCCCTTCTCCTTAGCAACAGATGCCCTTGTTTTACGCTTTTTCTTGTAAGGCCTATAGAGGTCATCAAGCTCGGTAAGGGTAAGCGCCGCATCAATAGCCGCCTCTAATTCTTCGGTAAGAGCATCCTGCTCGGCTATGGCGGCCTTTATCTTTTCCCTTGTTTCATCCATATTGCGAAGATAGTTGAGTCTATCATAAAGCTCTCGCAGTATCTGGTCATCGAGAGAACCCGTCATCTCCTTGCGGTAACGGGCAATAAAGGGTATGGTGTTATCCTCATCGATAAGCTTAACGGTATTCTCCACCTGCCAGGGCTTTAAGGAAAATTCTTGTGTTAATTTTTCAATAACGGTCATAATTCACGCTCCGAAAATAATTATGGAAAGATTATACCACAAATTTCCCGTTCAGTAAATAAGAATATATATTATTATATTGATTTTTGCTATTTTTTGGGTTATAATCTACTTTAGGTACTTATGCCTATTTGTTTCACACGGAGGTTTAATGTGTTAGAATTAAAAAATGTTTCCTTTAATGCCGAAGCGCAGGATGGCGTTAAAGAAATTCTTAAGGATGTTTCACTTAAAATAGATGATGGCTTTGTGGCAATTACGGGTCCCAACGGCGGCGGTAAATCCACACTTGCTAAGATTATCGCAGGCATTGTTAACCCAACCAGCGGTAAAATTCTGCTTGATGGGGAGGATATAACCAACCTTTCTATTACGGAAAGGGCACAAAAGGGAATAGCCTTTGCTTTTCAGCAGCCCGTTCGCTTTAAGGGAATTACCGTAAACGATCTTATCCGCCTTGCCGCAGGTAAGGAGATGGATATAGGCGAGGCCTGCGATTATTTATCTCAGGTAGGCCTATGCGCCAGAGATTATATAAACCGCGAGGTTAACGCCTCCCTTTCGGGCGGCGAGCTTAAAAGAATTGAGATTGCCACCGTACTCGCCCGCGGCAGTAAGGTATCCTTGTTTGATGAGCCCGAGGCAGGTATCGACCTTTGGAGCTTCGGTAACCTTATAAACGTTTTTGAAAAGCTTCACGAAACCAAGGGCGGCTCTATAATCATAATCTCCCATCAGGAGAGGATCCTTAATATTGCCGATAAGGTTGCCGTAATCTCGGCAGGAAAGCTCAAGGCATACGGCGCCAAGGATGATATCCTGCCCGAGCTTTTAGGTGTTACCAAGTCTGCTTGCAGCGTACTCACCGAAACCATAAAGGAGGCAGACTGATGAATATCTCCAATACCGAAAAAGAACTGCTTAAAATAATTGCCGATATGGAGGGCACCCCCGAGGGAGCCTTTAATATCCGCGCAAACGGCGCTTTGGCAGAACGCCGTGTAACCGAAAATATTGATATTAAAACCAAAACTGATAGACAGGGTATTGATATTATCATCCGTCCCGGCACTAAAGGGGAGACTGTGCACATTCCCGTTATTATCAACGCCACCGATTTTAATGATTTGGTATATAACGATTTCATTATCGGCGAGGATGCGGATGTTACCATTATGGCAGGCTGTGGAATCCACAACTGCGGTGAGGGTGAATCGGGCCACGATGGTATCCACACCTTCTTTGTGGGTAAGAATGCCAAGGTTAAGTATATTGAACGCCACTACGGCGAGGGGGATGGAAACGGTAAAAACGTTATGAATCCCACCACCGTTATAAATATTGCCGAGGGTGGATATATGGAGATGGAAACCACCCAGATTAAAGGTATAGATTCCACCAGCCGCAATACCATTGCCAATGTGGAAAAGGATGGAACCTTGGTTATCAAGGAAAAGCTTATGACTCATGGAGTACAAAGAGCCGATACCGATTTTACCGTGAACTTAAACGGTGAAAACTCGGGGGCTAACGTTATCTCCCGTTCGGTTGCCAAGGATGAATCCTTCCAGATTTTCAAATCGAATATAAACGGTAATGCCCTCTGCTCAGGCCACACCGAGTGTGACGCTATTATTATGGATAACGCTAAGGTCAAGGCCGTTCCCGAAATAAATGCAAATCATATTGATGCTTCTCTTATCCATGAAGCCGCCATTGGTAAAATCGCAGGCGAACAGCTTATAAAGCTTATGACCTTAGGCCTTACCGAGAAAGAGGCAGAGGAAGAGATAGTAAACGGATTCTTAAAATAATGAAAACATTTAAGTTAATCAAGAGATTTTTGCCCTACTATAAAAAGCACACAGGCACCCTTGCCTTTGACCTTTTCTGCGCTATGCTTACCACCGTTTGTGAGCTTGTGCTTCCTATGATAGTAAGGGAAATAACGGGCAGAGCCACCGATAATCTCGCCTCGCTTACAGTAGCCTTTGTGGTAAAAACGGGTGTATTCTATATTGCGCTCAGGATAATCGATACCCTTGCCAACTACTATATGGCAACGATAGGTCATATTATGGGCACCAAGATAGAAACCGATATGAGAAGAGATATGTTTTCCCACCTGCAGAAGCTTTCCTTCTCCTTTTACGATAACACCAAGGTGGGAAGCATTATGTCACGCATAACCAGTGACCTTTTCGATGTTACGGAATTTGCCCACCACTGCCCCGAGGAGTTTTTAATCGCGGGTATAAAGATTATTGCTTCCTTTGTAATTCTTTGCAATGTGAATGTGCCTTTAACCCTTATAATCTTCTCAATTATTCCCCCGATGCTAATAGTGCTTTCACACTTTAACCGCAAGATGAAGGCAGGCTTTCGCGAATCCCGTAAGAGTGTTGCCGAGCTTAATTCCTGCGTGGAGGAAAGTCTGCTCGGAATAAGGGTTGTAAAATCCTTTGCAAACGAGCCTATCGAGGAGGAAAAGTTTGAGGAGGGCAATGTAGGCTTCCTTAAAATCAAATCCAAGGTTTATAAATATATGGGCGGCTTCCATTCCTGCACAAGACTTTTTGACGGTATTATGTATATAACCGTTGTGGTTGCGGGCGCTATCTTTATGATAGGCGGCTCTATTGATGCGGCGGATTTCGTTGCCTACCTTCTCTATGTTTCAACCCTTCTTACCTCTATCCGTAGGATAGTTGAGTTTGCCGAACAGTTCCAACGGGGTATGACAGGTATCGAGCGCTTTGCCGAGATTATGGACTGTCAGCCCGATATTGAGGATTCCCCTGAAGCCACCGAGCTTAAAGGCGTTAAGGGTGAAATTAAATTCGATGATGTAACCTTCCGCTATTCCGAGGATACAAAGGAGGTTCTGGCCCACATAAGCCTTAATATCGGCGTGGGCGAGAATGTTGCCCTCGTAGGCCCCTCGGGCGGCGGAAAGACCACTATATGTTCACTTATCCCACGATTTTACGATATCGATGGCGGTAGCATCACCCTTGATGGTAAGGATATAAGGGATGTTACCATTAAATCCCTTAGGGAAAATATCGGCATCGTTCAGCAGGATGTTTATCTGTTTTCGGGAAGTGTCTATGAGAATATTTCCTACGGTAAGCCCGATGCTACTAAGGAGGAAATTTATGAAGCCGCCCGTCTTGCAGGGGCAGATGGCTTTATAAACGAGCTCCCCGATAAGTATGATACCTATGTGGGTGAGCGTGGAGTTAAGCTTTCGGGCGGTCAGAAGCAGAGAATCTCCATTGCCCGAGTATTCCTTAAAAACCCACCCGTACTTATTCTTGATGAGGCAACAAGCGCCCTTGATAACGAATCTGAAAAGTTAGTTCAGGCCTCTCTTGAAAGGCTCCAGAAGGGCAGAACAACCCTTACAATAGCCCACAGGCTTACCACCGTTAAGAATGCGGATAAGATAATAGTTTTAACCGCCGATGGTATTGCTGAAAGCGGGTCCCACGCTGAGCTTTTGGCGAAAGGCGGATTATACAGCGAGCTATACAGCTCATACACGGAAGAATAAAGAGGTGATAACGTAAGGTGGAAAGTTTTATTTCTGCGGCAATCGTTACCTATAACGATTTAGATAAGGTTAAGGATGCGTATTACTCCATAAAAGAAAACACCAAGCGTTATCCTTTGAAGCTTTATATAATTGATAACGGCTCTGAAGATAACCTTGTTGATTTCTTTAAGGATTTTGATGTTACCGTAATAGAAAACGGCAAAAACTTAGGCTTTGGCGCCGCGCATAATAAGGCGCTTGGGCTATCCCTTGGCAAGTATCATTTTATCGTAAATCCCGATATTGAGATAAAGAGCGATGTGTTATCCGATATGGTGGATTTTATGGAGAAAAACGGGGATATATGTCTTGCTATGCCCGATATTCTTAACAGCGATGGCACAAGGCAGTATCTTCCCAAAGAGATACCCACCGCAAAAAGCCTTTTCCTTGGCAGATTTTCGGATGAAATAAGAAAAAAATATGTGTGGGCGGATAAGGCCTTTGAGGGCGTAACCGATATTGATTTTTGCAGCGGCTGTTTTATGTGCATAAAAACCGATGTTTTCAGAGAGCTTAACGGCTTTGATGAAAGATATTTTATGTATCTTGAGGATGCGGATTTAACCCTCAGAGCCAAAAAATACGGCAGAGTGGTAATAAACACGGGTGTTTCGGTATTTCACCGTTGGGAGCGGGAGAGCTCTAAAAAAATCAAATATTTAATAATCCATATATGCTCTGCCTTAAAATTTCTAGCTAAGCGAAGGAGTGGAAAGCTATGAAGATAATGATTACGGGCTGTAACGGTCAGCTTGGCAACGAGCTCATTTCTATTCTTAAAAGCGGAAAAAGCGAGATAGGCGCTATGCCTTGCGAGCTTGCAGGCAGTGAGCTTTTGCCCGTTGATGTTGATACCCTTGATATTTCCGATAACGCGGCAGTTGCGGCCTTTGTGGCGGAAAATCGCCCCGCTGTTATCATCAACTGCGCCGCATATACTAACGTTGACGGTTGCGAAAGTGATTTTGAAACCGCCTTTAAGGTAAACGCTATGGGGGTTCGTAATCTGAGCCTTGCGGCAAAAAGCGTGGGCGCTAAGCTTATCCACGTTTCCACCGATTACGTTTTTGCAGGGGATGGAACAAGGCCCTATGTGGAGTGGGATCAGGTGAACCCGCAAAGCGCCTACGGCGCTTCAAAGGCATTGGGTGAAAAATATGCCCTTGCCTTTAATGATAAGACCTTTGTTGTCCGCACCTCATGGCTATACGGCTATATCGGTAAAAACTTTGTTAAAACCGTTCGCCGAGTTATCCGCGAGAAAGGCGGCATTACCGTTGTAAACGACCAACGGGGCAACCCAACTCACGCTAATGACCTTGCTCACCATCTTTTAAAGCTTGCTCTTACTGAGGAATACGGCATCTACCATTGCACAGGCGAGGGCGAATGTACCTGGTATGATTTTGCTAAGAAGATAGCCGAGCTTTCAGGCTTTGGCGATGTTGTTAAGCCCTGCACCTCTGTGGAGTTTCCTACTCCTACTAAAAGACCTGCATATTCCTCCCTTAGCAATTTAGCGCTTCGGTGTACCGTGGGCAATGAAATGCGTAATTGGGAAGATGCGATAGAAGAGTATATTAAGAAAGTAGAGGATTAAAATTATGAAAACTTATCTTGTTACGGGCGGCGCCGGCTTTATCGGATCTAACTTTGTTATCTATATGCTTAACAAGTATGATGATGTTAGGATTATCAATGTGGATAAGCTTACCTATGCGGGTAACCTTGAAAATTTGAAGAGCGTTGAAAATAATCCCCGTTATAGCTTTGTTCAGGCTGATATCTGCGATAGAGAGGCTATTTCCAAAATTTTTGCCGAAAACGATATTGATTATGTTGTTAACTTTGCGGCAGAAAGCCATGTTGACCGCTCCATCACCAATCCCGAAATCTTTGTTAAAACCAATGTTGAGGGCACCGTTAATATGCTTCAGTGCGCTAAGGTTGCCTGGACTATTGGGGATGATAAATATAAAGAGGGCGTAAAATACCTGCAGGTTTCCACCGATGAGGTTTACGGCTCCTTAGGGGATGAGGGCTTCTTTATGGAAACTACCCCTCTCGACCCTCACTCTCCCTACTCCTCCTCTAAAGCATCTGCCGATTTCTTTGTTAAGGCCTTCGGCGATACCTATAAATTCCCCATCAACATAACCCGTTGCTCCAATAACTACGGCCCCTTCCAGTTCCCCGAGAAGCTTATTCCCCTTATTATGAATAATACTTTACAGCATAAGGACCTTCCCGTTTACGGTGACGGTATGCAGATCCGCGATTGGCTCTATGTTGAGGATCATTGTAAGGCTATTGATATGGTTATCCGCGGAGGCAGGCTCGGTGAGGTTTATAATGTTGGCGGCCATAACGAGAAACCCAATATCTTCATCGTTAAGTCTATTATCGAATATATCAAGGAAAATGTTGATTCCACCGTTGGTGAGCATATGATTAAGCATGTTACCGACCGTAAGGGCCACGACCGCCGCTACGGTATCGATCCTCAGAAGATTAAGGATGAGCTTGGCTGGTATCCCGAAACCTGCTTTGAGGTTGGTATCAAAAAGACTCTTAAGTGGTATCTTGATAACAAAGAATGGTTTGATAACGTTACAAGCGGAGCTTATCAGAAGTATTATGATACAATGTATAGCGGAAAAGAGGAGCTATAATGGGTAAGTTTAACTTTATAAAAACCTCTATTGATGGCGTTGTTATTATTGAGCCCACCGCCTTCGGTGATAGCCGCGGCTATTTTATGGAAACCTATCAGAAAGAGGATTTTAAGGCGGGCGGAATAGATGTTGATTTCGTTCAGGATAATCAGTCTATGTCCACAAAAGGAGTGCTTCGCGGCCTTCATTTTCAGATAAACTATCCTCAGACCAAGCTTGTTCGCTGTGTAAGAGGCGAGGTTTTCGATGTTTGTGTGGATTTGCGTGAGGGCTCTAAGACCTACGGCAAGTGGGAGGGCGTTATTCTTTCTGCCGAAAATAAGCGTCAGTTTCTGGTGCCCAAGGGCTTTGCCCACGGCTTCGTGGTGCTTTCCGATGAGGCGGAGTTCTGCTACAAGGTTGATGATTATTATCATCCGAATGATGAGGGCGGCCTTATGTGGAACGACCCCGATATAGCTATCGAATGGCCGATACCTGAGGGTATGGAGATAAAGCTTTCGGATAAGGATAAGGTTCATCCATCCTTTAAGGATTTCAAAAAATAATTCCAAAAAAATAATTATAAAGCAATAAATAAAACCTCCCGTTTCGGTAAAGATAATTTACGAAAGGGAGGTTTTTATTATGCAAAACGGAAAAACAATGACCTTTATTAAAGGGCTTGGAGCAGGTATGGTGGCAGGCGCCGCCGCCCTTGCAGTCGGTAAGGTTATGATGCAGGAAAAGCACAATGTTTCCAAGGGCTCCGCTAAACTTGTTAAGGCAGTAGGCGAGTTTGTGGATGGCGTACAGACAATATTTCATTAAACAAAAAACGGAATGAGGACTTCTCATTCCATTTTTTGTTTTACAATAACCTTTTTACATTAAAGGACTTCAAAATCCGATTTATTCCTTGCTGAATTCCTCTAAAATAAGTCCCTCGTTCTTTTCAAGCGCCCAGTTAATATTCCACTCGCTTGTGAAGATAAGCAGATCGTTGCCCTTAAAATCCTGCACCCACTTGGTATCGGAGGTAAGGTTAAGTGAAGCAACATCAATGCCTTTGTTTCCAATCCAACGGATATATTGGAAAGGCAGGTTGTTTCTTACAACATCCACATTATATTCGTTTTTAAGGCGGTATTCGAGCACCTCGAACTGAAGCACGCCAACAACTCCCACAATAACCCTTTCCATACCTGAATTGGGCTCGTGGAAAATCTGTATAGCGCCCTCCTGCGCTATCTGCTCAACTCCCTTAACGAACTGCTTTCGTTTAAGGCTATCTATTTGCTCCACCATAGCAAAATGCTCGGGAGCAAAGGTGGGAATACCCTCAAATTCTACCTTGTGCTTGGTATCGCAAACCGTATCGCCTATGAAGAAAATGCCGGGGTCAAAAACGCCGATAATATCACCTGCATAGGCTTCGTTAACTATCTGCCTATCCTGAGCCATAAGCTGTTGGGGCTGAGAAAGCCTGAGGGATTTTGCGCCTTGAATATGGAAATATTCCTTATCACGCTCAAACTTACCCGAGCAGATTCTCATAAAGGTCATTCTATCTCGGTGAGCCTTGTTCATATTAGCCTGAATTTTGAACACAAAGGCAGAAAAATCCTCGCTATCAGGTTGGACCTCACCCGATTTTGTGTTGCGGGCTAAGGGGGCGGTGGTCATCTTAAGGAAATTTTCAAGGAAAGGCTCAACACCGAAATTAGTAAGAGCAGAGCCAAAGAAAACGGGGGTAAGGGTTCCGTTTCGCACCTTTTCTAAATCAAAATCGAAGCTTGCACCATCAAGCAGCTCTATTTGGTCAACAAGCTCGGCTCTCTGATATTCGCCTATTAACTCATCAAGCTTTGCGGTATCGGTTATATCGCACTCTATGGCGTTTAGCTTTTCCTGACCTCTGTGCCGCTCGTTAAAGCTCATTATCTGACGCTTTTCTCTATCAAAAACGCCCTTGAAATTAACGCCGCAACCGATGGGCCAGTTAATAGGATAGGTGCCTATGCCAAACTCCTTTTCGAGCTCATCGAGTAGCTCAAAGGGATCTCTTGCCTCACGGTCAAGCTTATTTATAAAGGTAAAGATGGGGATATGGCGCATAGCCGTAACCTTAAAGAGCTTCCTTGTCTGAGGCTCAATACCCTTGGCCGCATCAATTACCATAACAACGCTATCTGCCGCCATAAGTGTGCGGTAGGTATCCTCCGAGAAATCCTGATGTCCAGGAGTGTCAAGAATATTGATGCAGTAGCCTTCATATTCAAACTGCATAACAGAGGAGGTTATGGAAATACCCCTCTGCTTTTCAAGGTCCATCCAGTCGGAAACGGCGTGCTTGGCCGTGGCCTTACCCTTAACCGAACCTGCGGTCTGGATAGCGCCTCCGTATAAAAGTAATTTTTCTGTAAGTGTGGTTTTACCCGCATCGGGATGGGAGATTATGGCAAAGGTCCTTCTGCGGTTGATTTCTTCTTTTAATGTCACGTGAAAATTCTCCTAAAAATATAATCAACTAATTTTAGCATAAATATTGCCTTATTTCAATAGAAATAAACGCGGTTTATACGTTTTTTCTTGTAAAGTGGAATGGTTTGTGTTATTATTTTCGTTAGGTGATATAAATGTTTTTCAAATCAAAGAAGAGCGCCTTTGATTATCTGGTGGCAGGTCTTGGCAATCCGGGGATTGAGTATGCTAAAACCCGCCATAACGCAGGCTTTATTGCCATAGATAAGCTTGCAAAGGATATAGGCTGTGAATTTAAGAAGAATAAGCATAACGCTCTCTTCGGCGAGGGCAATATAGGCGGTAATAGGGTGCTTCTCGTAAAGCCCCAGACCTATATGAATAATTCGGGCGCCGCCGTGGGCGCTTTATCCTCTTTTTATAAGATACCCACCGATAAGATAATAATTATGTTTGATGATATATCTCTCGATGTGGGCAAAATTCGTATCCGCCGTAAAGGAAGCGCGGGGGGCCACAATGGAATTAAGGATATTATCGAGGTCTTGGGCACCGAGGATATTATGCGAATAAAAATCGGTGTGGGCGAGAGAAAGGATAGGCAGAGCGATCTTAAAAATCACGTTCTCGGCAAAATTCCCGAGGGTGATATGGAAAGCTTTGAGGCCGCTACGGATGAATGTGTAAAGGCGGTAAAAGAGATTTTAAGCCGAGGTATTGATTCGGCTATGAATAAGTTCAGCAGGTAAAAAATGAAGCTTCTTTTTGATGTTTTAGGGCGTGACGGAGATTTCGGCGAGCTTATAAAGGCCCTCGAAAAAGGGCGGCTCCCTTTGGGCGCTACGGGTTTATCACAAATCCACAAGGCGCTGGTAGCAGGGGGCGTTAAGGCAAAGCTTAATAAAAAGCTCCTTCTTATCTGTCACGATGAGGCGGCGGCAAATGGAATGCGCGAGGACCTTGGCAGTTTAGGCTTAAGGATCCTGATGTTGCCTCAAAGAGATCTTAACCTTGTAAGAATGGCAGGGTACTCAAGAGAATATGAACATAAGCGTGTAGATACCCTGTCAAGAGTTCTTGACGGGCAATTTGACATGCTCGTTTTATCGGTGGATTCTGCCCTGCAATACACCCTGCCGCCCCATATTTTAAGGGAAAACCTTATGTCGCTTAAAAGCGGCGATGAGGTGGATGTTACAGCCCTTTGCGAAAGGCTTGTGAGCGCGGGCTATGCGAGGAGTGAGCTTTGCGAGGGAGCAGGTCAGTTCTCGGTGAGGGGCGGAATTATAGATGTTTTCCCCGTAAATTCGGAAAAGCCTGTGAGAATTGAGCTGTGGGGCGATGAGGTGGATAGTATATCCACATTTGATATAGAAAGTCAACGCCGTGAAGAAACAAAAGAAAGCGTCAATATTTATCCTGCCTGCGAACTTCCCGTTAACGCAGGATATTTATCCGAAAAATTAGAAGAATATCTTGAAAAGAATAAAAAAATTGATGGTGAAACCCTTAGGAATATAAGGAATGATATAGACCTTTTAGGAGCGGGGGTAAATGTTTCTCCCGATTTGTATCTTCCCTTTTTGTATGAGGATGGATGCGCTACCGTGTTTGACTATGTGCCTGATAGTCTTATTATGCTTTGCGAATCGGGTAATATAGCCGAGCGGCTTAAAAGCATTTTTATTCAGCAATCGGAGGATATAAAAATACTTCTTGAAAGTGGGGTAATCTGCCCCGAAAGCGCCAAAATAAGCCTCGATAAAGAGGGGCTTTATTCCCGTTGCGAAAAGGCAATTTTCCTTGATAGCTTCCCTCGTTCTTCCTATGAGGCGGCCGTTAAGGTGCTGATAAATTTCTCGTATAAAAGGTCAACCGCTTGGGGCGGAGATGTGGCAGTGCTGTGCGAGGATATAGATTTTAACCTGCAAAGAGGCGGTAGCGTTCTTATTTTAGCAGGCGGCGAAAAGGGCGCGAGGGTACTTGCAGGCGAGCTTGAAGCCAAGGGCTATAAGCCCCTTATTATAAACGGGGATGAGGATATAAAAGATGGAGGCTTGTTTATCGCGGCAGGCGGTTTATCAGGCGGTTTCGAAATACCCTCCATTAAATTCCTGCTCATAACCCATCGTCATATAAGCGGCGAAAAGAAACGCAAGGTAAAAAGACCTAAAAATGCCAAGGAAATAGGCTCCCTTGATGAGCTTCATAAGGGAGATTATGTGGTGCATGCCTCCCACGGTATCGGTGTTTTTGATGGCATCAACCATATAACCACCGCGGGCGTTACCAAGGATTATATAAGGATAAAATACAAGGGCACCGATGTGCTTTATGTGCCCGTAACCCAGCTTGATTTAGTTTCAAAATATATAGGCTCTGCTGAGGATGGCGCAATAAAGCTGAACCGTTTAGGCTCTGCCGAGTGGCAGAAAACGAAGCAAAGAGTTCGCGCCGCCGTTAAGGATATGGCAAAGCAGTTAACCGCCCTTTATGCCAAGCGGATGTCTATGAAAGGCTATGCCTTTTCGGAGGATACCGATCTTCAGAATAATTTTGAAAGAAGATTTGAGTATGAAGAAACCGATGATCAGATTCAGTGCATAAACGAGATAAAGGCTGATATGGAAAGAGCCGTTCCTATGGATAGGCTTCTGTGCGGAGATGTGGGCTTCGGTAAAACCGAGGTAGCGCTTAGAGCCGCCTTTAAGTGCATAAGCGAGGGTAAGCAATGCGCCCTGCTTGTTCCCACCACCATACTTGCTATGCAGCACTATAATACCATAATAAAGCGGTTTGGGGATATGCCCGTAACCGTAAAGCTGCTATCCCGATTCGTAACCCCCGCCAATCAGAGAAAAACTATCGAGGGGCTTAAAAAGGGTAGGGTTGATATGGTGGTTGGCACCCACCGTCTTATCTCAAAGGATGTGGAATTTAAGGATATAGGCCTTGTTATAATCGATGAGGAGCAACGCTTCGGCGTGGCTCAGAAGGAAAGACTAAAGGAGCTTTATCCCTTTGTGGATATCCTTACTCTCAGCGCCACTCCCATACCGAGAACGCTTAATATGGCAATGTCGGGGCTTAGGGATATGTCCTCCTTGGATGAGGCGCCGGGTGACCGCCACCCCGTTCAGACATATGTTTTAGAGCAGAATGACGGTGTGCTCATAGATGCTATAAATAAGGAGCTTCGCCGCGGCGGTCAGGTTTATTATCTGCACAATAGGGTAGAGAGCATCTCGGCCTGCGCCGCAAAGCTTAAGGCTAAAATTCCCAACGCCCGATTTGCCGTTGCCCACGGAAAAATGAGCGAGGATGAGCTTTCTCGCGTGTGGCAGCAGTTGGTTGAGCACGAAATAGATGTGCTTGTTTGCACCACCATTATTGAAACGGGTGTGGATGTGCCAAATGCCAACACACTTATAATAGAAAACGCCGATAGGATGGGGCTATCTCAGCTTCATCAGTTAAGGGGCAGAGTAGGGCGCTCCCCCCGAAGAGCGTACGCCTATTTCTGTTTCAGCCGCTTTAAGCAGCTTTCCGATATAGCTTCCAAAAGGCTTGAGGCCATAAGGGAGTTTACCGAGTTCGGCTCGGGCTTTAAGATTGCTATGCGCGACCTTGAAATAAGGGGAGCGGGCAGTATTTTAGGTGGAGAACAGCACGGCAATATGGAGGCGGTGGGATATGATATGTATCTTAAGCTTCTATCCGATGCGGTCAACGAAGAAAACGGGGTTGAGGTTAAAGAAACAAAAGAATGTACCGTTGACCTTAATATATCGGCGCATATTCCCGAAAGCTATATTGAGTCGCTCCCCGCAAGGCTCGGTATCTATAAACGGATTGCCGATATTGAAACGGATGCGGATGTAAGCGATATTATAGATGAGCTTTGCGACCGCTTCGGCGAGCCGCCTAAATCGGTTATGGGGCTTATGGATATTGCTCTGCTTCGCAATAAAGCGTCTGGACTTGGTATTTATGAAATTACGGGCGGCGCCAACACGGTTATTCTTCATACAAACGCTCTTAATGAAGAGGCGGTAGCAAAGCTTAGCGAGGGCTTAGGCGATAGATTTACCGTAACCTTTAAGGATAAGCCCTGCTATGTTATAAAATTAAAGGCAGGAGAAAAGGCGGCAAAAACCGTTGCCGACCTTGTAAAAATATTATAGTTCATAAAAAATTTGTGGACTTTTAGCGGCATATAGTATATAATCTTTATATATGTTTATATGTTTTCACGGAGGAATTCAAACAATGAAAATTATAACAAGAATAGCAGCGCTTGCTCTGGCGCTTATTATGTGCCTTTCTTTTGCAGGCTGTCACCAAAAAGATGAGATTGCCGTTACAATAGAAGGCAACGATTTTACAGCCGCTTATTATCTCTGCGCTCTTGTTTTTGCCGATGGCGAGGCAAGAACTAAGGTTGATGAGGAACTTTCGGGCGATGTTGATGCCGCGGCAGAGGGTATTGATTATCATAAGCAGAGCATTGATAACAAGGATTTTGTTACCTGGGTTGAGGATACTGCAATTCTCAATCTTAAAAAGGTTGCCGCATATAAGAACGCTTGTAAGGAAAACAAGTTAGAGCTTAGCGCCGATACCAAATCTATGGCAGAATACTATGCCGAGTATTATTGGAACTCCTATGGCTACAGCTCCTATCTTGAGCCCAACGGCGTTGGCCTTTCTACCTTTAAGACCTATATGGCCGATACCTACTACTCTGAGGAATACTTTAATTTCCTTTACGGTGAGGGCGGCGAAAAAGAGGTTGCCGCCGAAACCCTTAAGGAGCTTTTGGTTGAGAAATACCTTATCGTTGATATGATAGAGGTTGATTTCACCACCTTAGAGGAGGATGAAATTGCGGCTAAAACCGATTTCATAAATAAGGCCGCTGATGATTTAAGAGCAGGCAGAAAGAGTTTTGAAACGGTGCTCGAGGAATATGTAGGTCCCGATGAAGAGGAAGAAACCGAAAATACCGTTACCGATACCGAAACTCCTCAGCCTAAGGATATCAATGCCGAAATCTTAGGTGATGAGGATACCGAATACGCCTCCGATTATTTCGCGGATACCAAGGATATGAAGATAGGCGATGTGCTGGTTAAAACCCTTGATGATAATGCGGGTATCGTTCTTTTCGTTAAGGGTGATATCGCAGGCGATGATTATTACTATGATCTCCTTGTAGATAGCCTTCGTCATCTTAAGTCCGATGAGGAATATGATGAGTTCATAACCAAAGAGGCAGAAGCCTTGGGAGCTGAAAAGCATAAATATGCTATTAAGCGCTTAAAGGTTAAGAACATCGTTTATCCCGAAGTAACAGAATAATTTAATGTTTAATATAATGTGGCCGACTAAAGCTTTAGCTTTGGTCGGCTATTTTTTTGTATTTTACTTCATTTTTACATCAGTATGCTTACGGATTTTACTGCAAAAAAATAAAATACTAAGTGTAGCAGAGAGAAAACTGCAAAAAATATATCCAAAGCATTCGAACCCGAACCAGCCTGAAAGGGCGGTTTTAAGACGTCTTTTGGCTCTTTGTTACACATAGGCGTTAGGATTAACGAGTATTTTAACAATGCCACAGCGTGAAATCCTTATCCCAAAATCTGATTTGGGCCCCAATGCTTTGGCTAAGGAGAAAAAGAAAATGAAAAGAATTGTTAGTTTAATCACAGTAGTAACACTTATAGTATGCGCGCTTACCGGATGCGGCGCAGGCAAGGAAACTGTCGCCACAGATGGCTCCACCTCAATGAATAAGGTGATCGGCGCTTTGGGCGAGGCCTTTGAAGCAGAAAACGGCATCACCGTAACCTATAACGCTACAGGCTCAGGCGCAGGCATTCAGGCAGTGCAGGAAGGCAGATGCGACATCGGACTTTCCAGCCGTGACCTAAAGGATGAGGAAAAGGCAAACGGTCTTGAAGGAACTGTCCTCGCCTTCGACGGTATCGCAATCATTGTAAATCCTGAAAACCCCGTTTCTGACCTCGACGTTGAAACCATCGCAAAGATCTACACAGGAGAAATAAGCAACTGGAAAGAGGTTGGCGGAAATGATGCAGAAATCGTGCTGATCGGCCGCGAAGCAGGTAGCGGTACAAGGGATGGCTTTGAGTCCATTACCGATACCGAGGATAAGTGCAAATACCGTCAGGAGCTTACCTCCACGGGCGATGTTATAACCACAGTAGCAGGAAATCCCGCGGCAGTAGGCTATGCTTCCCTTGCTTCCGTAAAGGATACCGTAAAGGCTCTTAAGGTTGACGGTGTTACTCCCAGCGAGGAAACCATTAAGGATGGGAGCTATGTTGTACAGCGCCCCTTCGTTCTTGTAACCAAGAAGGATGCTACACTTTCCGAAAGCGCAAGTAAATTCTTCGATTATATCACATCCGCAGAGGCGAACGATATAATCAGCGGCGCAGGTGTAGTTCCTGCTAACTAAGGAGTCTAAGCGACGGCGCACAAGTGCCGCCGCTTATTCCCATTGAGGTTGATTATGAAGAAAAACAGATTATTTGAGAATATCGTACACGGCATATTTCTCATACTCGGTTTAATCACCGTCGGCTGTGTTCTGCTCATCACGGTGTACCTAATTATTTCGGGTATTCCTGCAATTCGGGAAATCGGACTTTTTAATTTCCTTTTCGGAAAAGAGTGGGCATCCACCGCTGAGGATGCTAAATACGGAATACTGCCCTTTATACTCACAAGCATTTACGGCACAGCAGGCGCAATACTTTTGGGCGTTCCTATTGGCTTCTTTACAGCGGTATTTCTTTCAAAGTTTGCGAATAAGAAGGTAAGAGCTATTATTGAGGCCGCCGTTAACCTGCTGGCAGGTATCCCATCGGTAGTGTACGGTCTTGTGGGTATGATTGTGCTTGTGCCTGCTATTCGCGAAATATTTAATATACCTGATGGAGCGAGTCTTCTCGCCGCCATCATCGTACTTGCCGTTATGATACTGCCGAATATTATAAAGGTATCTATCACGGCGCTTGATGCTGTACCAAAGGAATACGAGGATGCATCTCTTGCCCTCGGCGCCACACCCGCTGAAACCTATTTTAAGGTATCGGTCCCCGCTGCAAAAAGCGGTATTGCCGCCGCAGTTGTGCTTGGTGTAGGCCGCGCTATCGGCGAAGCAATGGCGGTTATGATGGTTGCGGGAAATGTGGCAAATATGCCCTCCCTCTTTCAAAGCGTACGCTTTCTTACCACCGCTGTTGCAAGTGAAATGGCATATTCAAGCCCAGGCAGTTTGCAGAGAAACGCGTTGTTCTCTATCGCGCTTGTATTGTTCCTATTTATTATGCTCATAAACGCTACGCTTAATTTCTTTTTGAAGCGGGATAAGGAGAAATAGAGAAATGACAAAAAGAAAACTATATATTGTCTTAATGCGTAGTCTGATGGTTATTTCCGTTGCGCTTACATCGGCGCTTGTGCTGTTTCTCCTCGCTTATGTTTTGGTAAGAGGCGTTCCAAACATCACTTGGGAGTTACTTTCCACCAAGCCAAGTTATTTGAGCGATAGGATAGGTATTTTGCCCGATATTCTGAATACGGTGTATATAGTACTTGCCACACTTGTTATTGTATTGCCCCTCGGTGTAGGCGCGGCTATATATCTTACAGAGTACGCCAAGAATAAAAGGCTGGTCGCAATAATTGAGTATGCCGCTGAAACCCTTTCGGGCATCCCTTCGATTATTTACGGCCTTGTGGGTATGCTGCTCTTTTCCAATAACTTTGGAACAAGCTTACTTGCAGGCGCATTAACCCTTGTTATTATGAATCTTCCCACCGTAATGCGCACCACACAGGAGAGCTTAAAAACAGTGCCTCAGAGCTATCGTGAGGGCGCGTTTGGCTTGGGCGCGGGGAAATGGCGTGTTATTCGCACCGTAGTGCTCCCGGGATGTGTGGATGGTGTGATTACAGGTTGTATTCTCTCGGTAGGCCGAATTATCGGCGAATCGGCGGCTCTGCTCTTTACCGCAGGCTTTGCCCATGCGCTAAACGGCATTTTCACGGGACTAACTTCCCCAGGCGCAACCTTAACCGTAGCGCTTTATGTATACGCCAAGGAGGAGGGTGAATTCGGCGTCGCCTTCGCTATAGCCGCAATTCTGATGATACTTACATTACTGATAAATCTATCTGCCACACTTGTTGGCAAATATTTTGAAAAAAGGAGAAGTGTATGAGTGAAATAATGATGGCAAAGTCTCTAAACCTTTGGTACGGCGAAACACACGCCCTGAAGGATATAAATATTTCAATTCCCGAAAAAAGCATCACGGCGCTTATCGGTCCCTCGGGCTGCGGTAAATCCACATTTCTTAAAACCCTTAACCGTATGAACGACCTTATACCGACTGTAAAAATCACGGGTGAGGTCTGTTATAACGGTCGCAATATTTTTGAAAGGGATGTGGATGTAAACGAACTTAGAAGAGATGTTGGTATGGTGTTCCAAAAACCCAACCCATTTCCTATGAGTATCTATGATAATATTGCCTACGGCCCCCGTACTCACGGTATCACAAGCAAGATGAAGCTCGATGAAACCGTTGAGCAGGCACTTCGTGATGCGGCTATTTGGGATGAGGTCAAGGATAGACTAAAAAAGAATGCCCTCGGTCTTTCGGGCGGTCAGCAACAACGACTTTGCATTGCCCGCGCTCTTGCCGTTGAACCTAAGGTTTTGCTTATGGATGAGCCCACAAGTGCTCTTGATCCCATTTCTACATCGCGAATTGAAGAACTTGCATTGCAATTGAAGAAAAAGTATACTATAATTATAGTGACACATAATATGCAACAAGCCCTTCGCATTTCGGATAATACAGCTTTTTTTCTTCTTGGCGAGTTGGTAGAATTCGGTGAAACCGAGAAATTATTCTCCCAGCCTACCCACAAGCGTACCGAAGATTATATCACAGGAAGGTTTGGTTGATTATGAGAAGCAGATTTGATGAACAACTTGGTTTATTGAACAGAAAGATGATTGAAATGGGCGCCGAATGTGAAAGCATTATCGCTCTATCCGCAAAGGCTTTACTCGAGGGCAATACTGCAGATGCCCTTAAGGCAAAAGAACAAGGTCACAAAATAGATCAGATGGAGCGTGAAATTGAAGCGATTTGCTTAAAGCTTTTGCTCCAACAGCAGCCCGTAGCAAAGGATCTCCGCGTTATTTCCGCAGCCCTTAAAATGATTACTGATATGGAAAGAAT
The DNA here is from genome assembly GCA_017465085.1 of Clostridia bacterium. Taxonomy (GTDB): domain Bacteria; phylum Bacillota; class Clostridia; order Oscillospirales; family Acutalibacteraceae; genus UBA737. Next base: position 95,368 of record JAFTWW010000046.1, read on the forward strand.
CGGTGATCAGGCAGAGGATATTGCAGAGATTATTGCATTTTTAGGCGGAAGAACAGGAGAGGAATGCGGAGATATTCGACTTATGGCGCAGGCCACTATAAAAATGGTTACTGATAGCATTGATGCCTATGTGAACGGGGATATTAACCTTGCTAAATCGGTAACGGATTACGATGATGTTGTAGATGATGCCTTCCTGCGCGTAAAACAAACACTGATTAAGATGATCTCCAAAAATACCACCGATGGCGAGTATGCATTGGATCTTCTTATGATAGCGAAATATTTTGAACGCATCGGTGATCACGCCGTGAATATTGCGGAGTGGGTAGAATTCTCCGTGTGTGGCGTTCATAAAGGAGAATAATATGATCTTTTGTGTTGATGATGATAGCACAATCCGCGATTTAGAGGTTTATACCTTAGAGCAGATGGGCCTTAAGGCAAAGGGATTTGCCGATGGCAAGGCGTTGCTTTGCGCCCTTAAAAGCGAAAAGCCTCAGCTTATCATACTCGATATAATGATGCCCGAAATTGATGGTTTGGAGATTTTAAGACAGATTCGTTCAAACTCCGAAACCAAGAAAATCCCCGTTATAATGGCTACCGCCAAGGGCACCGAGATGGATAAAATCGGTGGCCTTGATTCAGGCGCTGATGATTATCTTGTAAAGCCATTTAGTATGATGGAGATGGTATCGCGGGTAAAGGCGGTGCTTCGCCGAAGCGAGCCTGCGAATGATGGTGAAGAGCTTGTTATCGGCGATATAGTCTTAAATGATAAGGAGCATATAGTTAAGGTCTTGGGCGAGCGGATAACCCTTACTTTGAAGGAATACGATATGCTTAAGTTCTTTTTGCGCAACAAGGGGGTTGTTTTCTCCCGCGATACTCTGCTTAATGAGGTTTGGGGTATAGATTATCTGGGCGAATCGAGAACGGTGGATATGCATATCAAAACCCTTCGCAAAAAGCTTGGCGAGGCTGGCAGATACATAGAAACAGTAATCGGCGTGGGCTATAAGCTGGAGGAGAAAAAATGAAAAAGAAAATTTTTCGCTCCATTATTACCGTAGCCCTTACTGTAATGGTGGCTTCCCTTGTAATAGCAAGTAGCTTCCTATACGATTATTTTAATAAACAGCAAAAAAGTCAGCTAAAGGATGAGCTTACACTTGCCTCTAATAATGTAAACGAATTAGGGCTCTCCTATTTCGATAATTTTAAGTCCTCCATCTTCCGTTTTACAGTGGTAGATGCTGATGGCGCGGTGCTTTATGATTCTCAGGCGGATATAACTAAGATGGGAAATCACCTTGACCGCGAGGAGATAAAAGAAGCGCTGGGACAGGGCAGAGGCAGTAGCTCCCGTTATTCCGTAACCCTTACGGAGAAGACTATGTATGAGGCGGTAAGGCTTGATAACGGCGACGTTTTGCGAGTTTCGGTAAGTCAGGTAACGGTGGGAACACTTATTTTTATAATGCTCCCCACCATTTGCGCCATTGTTATTATTTCGGGCTTTGTATCCCTTATCTTATCCGATAAAATGGCGGCAAGTATCGTAAAGCCCCTTGGTGAATTAGACCTTGAAAACCCCACGGATAAGGTGGTTTATGAGGAACTCACCCCCGTTCTTAGTAAGCTTAATATGCAGCATAAGCAGATAAAAAGGCAGATGCGGGAATTAAAGCAAAAATCCGATGAATTTGAGCTTATTATTGCCTCTATGAAGGAGGGCCTTGTGCTGCTTGATAAAAACGGCACGGTGCTTAATATAAACGTCGCCGCTAAAAAGCTTTTCGGTGTGAGCAGTTATTCGGTGGGAGCAAGTTTTTCGACCGTTTGCCGAAATGAAAAAATGGATTTGGCCGTAAAAGAGGCTTTTCTTAAGGGCCATACCGAGCTTCGCGAAGAGATAGAGCAAAGGGAATATCAGTTTATTATAAACCGTACCGAATCGGATGGAAAAGTATTAGGTGCTGTAGTCCTTTGCTTTGATATTACCGAGGCGGCCTTTGCCGAGCGGCAGAGAAGAGAGTTTACGGGTAATGTTTCCCATGAGCTTAAAACCCCCTTGCAGTCTATTATCGGTAGCGCAGAGCTTTTAGAGAACGGACTTGTGAGATTAGAGGATACCGATAGATTTGTAGGTAACATCAAAAACGAAGCGACTCGCCTTGTAACCCTTATAAATGATATTATCCGTCTTTCTCAGCTTGATGAGGGAGCCGAGTCCGCTAAAGAATCGGTAGATTTATATGAGGTGGCAAAGGAGGCTGTTGAGGTCTTAAGCGCCTTAGCCTCAAAGAAAAATGTTAGTCTTACCGTGAACGGCGGCTCTACCGTTATAGTAGGTGTACGAAGATATCTGTATGAAATAATATATAACCTTTGTGATAATGCCATCCGCTATAATAAAGAGGGCGGAAGCGTGACCGTAACTCTTGGAACACAGGACAAAAATACGTATCTTTCGGTAAAGGATACGGGTATCGGAATACCTAAGGAGCATAAGCCCCGCATTTTTGAGCGCTTTTACCGAGTTGATAAAAGCCACTCCAAAGAAACGGGCGGCACGGGCCTTGGCCTTTCCATAGTTAAACACGCCGCAGCCTATCACGGCGCGCAAATAGAGCTTTTAAGCGAAGAAAACAAGGGCACCGAAATAATCGTTAAATTTCCTCAATAAAAAGAAAATCCCGACTAAAAAGTCGGGATTTTGTTATTTAGTCTTCGTATCATCCGTTAGCACAGCTACCACTAAATATCTTTCATCGGAATAATATGCGTAGTTTGTGCAGGTGCTAAGTGTAATTATGCGGTCATCGGTGGTGACCGAAACACCCTCCCTTACATTCTTCACAAGAGATTTAGGGTTAAGGCAATCCTCAAGGAATGCTCCGTAGCCCTCCTTCGTGGAAAAATCAAAGGAATTAAGAATGTGGCGGTCATCATACTTAAAGGCGGAAAAAATCTTGTAGGTCAGTATGTGACCTGGGGTGTAGATATAAACGGTATCGTGTTCTTCAAAGGTTTGCTTATCGCGGAAATCCCAAAGGGGCGTGAACATTGTTTTATCGGCAAGATGGTGGCCGTAAAGCACGGTGTTGGGGTCTAAAAAGGCATCGTTATTAAGCCGCTGGGTATAAATACTGCCCGCCTTTTTCCAATTTTCGTCAATATCCCGTTTGAGATAATAATCCTCCGCCTTATCGGTACCGCTTTGTAGGATGGGATAATCAATATCCGTATCTTTGACGGTTATCCAACCGATAACATCGGGATTTCTCTCTTTCAGCGCGGCAAAATCAATGGGGTTATCGGGAAGCTCCACCTCAATATCGGAGGAGTTTTTGAAATCACTGTAATCCTCATTATCGGGAATTAAGTTGATAATAAGAAGAATGAGTGAAACCGTGAAAACAATAACCGCAGCTATGAGAAGAATTCTGTTAAGTAGTTTTTTTCGGTCCGTAATTATCACCTAACTATTAACCATTATATTTATTCTTTGCCTTGATTTCGGCGGTGCCGCCCATATAGGGACGTAAAGCCTCGGGGATTTTAACCGAGTAATACTCGCCATCAAAGGTAAGATTGTTTTCGAGCAATGCAATAAGCATACGAGGGGGTGCAACAACGGTGTTGTTAAGGGTGTGAGCAAGATATTTTTTGCCATCCTCACCGCGAACGCGGATACCGAGTCTTCTTGCCTGAGCATCACCTAGATTAGAGCAGGAGCAAACCTCAAAATACTTCTGCTGCTTGGGGCTCCAAGCCTCAACATCATAGGATTTAACCTTAAGGTCTGCAAGGTCACCCGTGCAGCACTCAAGGGTGCGAACGGGGATATCTAAACTCCTGAATAATTCAACAGAGTAGCTCCACATCTTGTTAAACCAATCCATACTCTCTTCGGGTTTGCAGATAACTATCATTTCCTGCTTTTCGAACTGATGGATGCGGTAGATGCCGCGCTCCTCAATGCCGTGAGCGCCCTTCTCCTTGCGGAAGCAGGGTGAGTAGCTCGTAAGCGTCAAGGGAAGCTTTTCCTCCTCGGTGATGGTATCAATAAACTTACC
>JAFTWW010000047.1 GCA_017465085.1 Clostridia bacterium
ACTCATAACTCATAACTCAATATAAATCCGTGCGAAGCACACCAAAACTATTCGCAAAGCGAATATCATAACATTGCCGCAGGCACTTCATAACTCATAACTCATAACTCAATATATTTCCTCCTTCGTTGGCGGAATAACAAAAATTTCACAAAATTTCACAAATCTTATGAAATTTTACTATATTTTCCTTGACATTCATAAGAAAACATATTAAAATAAGATAGAATAAAATTACTATCGGTGTATTGTATCCATTTTTAGTAAAAACCGCGCATAATTTTATTTTACATATATCGATATTTAATTAATTAAAAAAGGAGAAAACAGAATGAAAAAGCAAATTTTCAAACTAACCTCAATCCTTCTGGCGATGGTAATGGTATTTACTATGTTTAGTATCATGCCCATCTCCGCTGAGGAAACGACTGTAGATTTAGCAACCGCAGTCGCTAACCTCAAAACTGCATGGAAAAACCTTTCGTATAAAGATTATGCGGAAACCAGCAGTATATCTTATTATAATGGAGCAGGAGGTGGCTTTGGCGGTCAGGAAGGCTATGAATATGTCGGCACAGATGCTCCCGCAGATTCTGTGGATAACTATACCTTCACCGTTACTTCTACACCTGCAACAATAGTTTATTCTAACGAAACCGCATCTGATGCTAACAGATCCAAGATGTCAAACTATAAGATGACCGATATTGAGGGTATCTATTTCTATTATAAATCTGAAGCAGACCTTACCCTCTCAGAAATGTATCTTTATTATAACTCTGGTGCAAACACAGGTTCATCTCGTTTCTGGAACACAGCTACATATACCCTTCCCTCCACCAATGGTGAATGGAAATTGTTTGATTTTGTAGATTTCCTTAAATCTACCGATTGCACTTGGGAAGATCTTGCTTCTACCAGAGCTGAAGCAGGTTATTATTACATTTCACGTATAGCATTGCCCGTATCCGCAGCGAGCGATACTGCCGTTTCCTTTGGTAATGTATATTTCGTTGCTGATAAAAATATCGCTAACGCCGATTCTCTTGCCGATTATGAGTGGTATGATAAGGCAGTTGCTGTTGACCCCGCAACCTTAAATGCTGAGTATAATGATGCTGAGGATAGCGCTACCTGGCAGGCATTTGTTTCTGCCCGTGAAGCAGTTCTTGCTTGCTCTGCCGAAGCTGCTGAGGCAAGGCTTAGAGTTGCTGCTGAAAAAATGCTCACCTCAGAAACAACATATTCTAAGCCCATTGAATCAGGCAGAAAATATATTGCTTATGAGACCTCTGCTAATGACGTTGATCTCTATGGTGATGTTTATCAGAATGATTATGTTCTCCCTGCTCAGACCTCTTTGGCTAACATTGGTAACCTTACCTCAAGCGTTTGGTTCTCCACCCTCGCTCCAGGCACCGCAGGTGCATCAACAAGCAGCGCTGACTCTACTAACTATTTCGGCGATATGGGCGAAAATCCCTATATCACCGTTAAGATTGAAAGCATTGATAACTTAACTGCGGGCCAACCCGCTCAGTTAGGCTTTGGTATGCGCCTCGATTGCTCAAGCTTCGGCGGCAGTGGTACGACGAACACCTACTCAAAATATTATTTAGATGTTGAAGAAGGTAAGGAATATAAGATTTATCTTAATGATGTTCTTACCAATATAGCTATGGATAATGTTGAAGGTGGCATTCAGTATCAGGATATATTTGATGCTTGGAAGACCAATTCTAAGGCCAGCGCCACCTCTAATAAATTCTTTGCCAGAATCTTTATTTTGGCTGCATTAAATGCTCAGATTACTGTTGATGTTGGTTCTATCGTTGATGCTCCCAGCTACGAAATCACCTCCACCAAAACAGGCGCTGAATTTGTAGCCGAAATGGCAGCCCTTGATATAAGCACATTTGGTAATACTGCTGAGTTCGAGGCAGCCCTTACTATAGCTTTAGAAGAATTCCCCGAGGCAGCTGCTCTTGTAGCCGTTGAGAAACTAAGAACTGCTGCAACTGAAATGGTAACAAGCCAGCCTTCTTATGCATATCCCATCATGCAGGGAAGAACAGGCGTTACCATGACCGCTACCAACGATTCATATAGCGAGTTTGGTGATTACTATTACGAGTTAACCTTACCAAACTACGGTAAGTCAATAAATGCTTCTATCGGCACTAACAGTATTTGGATTCAAACTCAAGTTGTTAGCGGTAATGATACGCTTTATTTCGGCGATATGGGAACCGATCCTTATTTCACCGTTGAGGTTTCTTCAACAGGCACTGCCACTCAAGGAACTCTTGGTTTCTTCCTTAGAATGTGTGGAACAGGCGCTGGTGACTATACCTCTGGCTATACAAAGACCGTTGTAGCAGGTAACACCTATAAGATTTATATTAAGGATATCCTTGAAGCTACTAACGGCACAGCTTTTGCTGATTGGGAAACCGAATCAAAAGCAGGCGGAAGCTATTACGGCGGCCTCTTTGTAATGGGCGCAGTCGATGCAGATATAACTGCTAAGGTAGGCTCTGTTATTAGCAAAACTTATTATACGATTCCCGAAGATGTTGCAGCTTTAACAGGTGAAAATTTTGTTAAAGCAATGGCAAGTCTTGATATAAGTACATTCGGTAACACCGCTTCTTTCGAAGCCGCTCTTGAAGCTGCTTTGGTGCAGTACCCCGAGGTTAAGAAAGAATTTGCTGTTAATCAGTTAAGAGTAGCAGCTGCTAAAATGACAACAGGCATAAACTGTTCAGCTCCTTACCCGGGCGGTTATTATAGTAGTGCTCGTGTAAACTTCTCAGATATAACCTATTACACTGAAAGCGATGCTGAATATGCAATCTTCGGCTCTGCTAAGTCCCCTGAACATACTCTTCCTGTTCAGTCGGGCAGGACCTTGAAAGGTATTTGGATGACCGGCGCAGTAGGTAATGCAAGCGCTAACGCTATGTATCTTTATGATTACGGCGTAACCAATGATACCTACTTCACCGTTAGGGTTGTATCCGTAGCAAATGCTTCTGCTTCTCCCGCTCTTAATTTCTATACTCGTCATCATAAGAATAGCGCTCAGACCGACCCTTCAGGTGTTTATACCGTATCGAACGTTGTTGCAGGCGGCGAATATAAGATTTATATTAAGGATCTCCTAGCTTCTAACAGCATCGCCCTTTCTGACCTTACTAGTGGCACAGGAAACTATATTGATTTCTTCGCAATGCAGGCAGGCGGATGCGATATCACCGTTGAGGTTGGCGAAGCAATTACTACCGCTTTTTATGAGCCTTCTGATAAAACAGGCGTTGATTTCGTAGCCGAAATGGCAACCCTTGATAGAACTGGTTTTGGTAATACTGAAGAATTTGAAACTGCTCTTGCAGTAGCTCTTGAGTGTTATCCCGAAGTTAGCGAGGCAATCGAAGCGGCTAACGCTTCTAAGGAGCTTAAAGAGGCTTGGAAGAGCCTTACCTACATTCCTCAGCAGATAAACACCGCTCCCTTAAGAGGATATCAGACTGGTGGCTCCTCTGCATCCAAAACCATATTTGTTGATGGTGATGATGCAAGTAAGGGATACCTTGACCCTGATACTTCAACAGACGTTGGCACTGCATATAAGTTCCCCGTAGCCGATTATAAGGATTTGAATGGCGTTTCCACCCCATATGAGTGGTTCGTTTGGGGCAATGTTGGCTCTAATATCTTTATCAAGGATAAAATGTCATCCTTCGGTTTCTGGTATAAGTCTGAGGCTCAGATTACCAGTATACGTGTTATTGCTCAGGCAAGCACCTATCTTACTACTAATGGCGGTGTTCTGCCTGCAACTGGCGGTGAATGGAAATTCATTACTCTTGAAGAGCTTGCGGGTACAACTGTTTGGAATAATTTCCTCGCTAATGCTAATTTAACCGATATTTCCGATTTCAGACTTATGTTTACCAACTCCACCGCAAGATCTACCGAGCTTTATTTTGGCGATTTGGTAGTTTATGGTAAGGATGAGCAGATTGATGGTATTGATACCTGGTCTGATATTGAGCTTGCAGAAAAATCCGCTAATATTGATTTCTCAGTATATGAGGAAAATGCAGATCTTGTAAACACCATCACAACCTGCTCTGAGATACTTAACGCTTACTATGCTAGTAACCTTTTAGCTCAGGATGTTATTGATAGCGCGGCTAACCTTAATAAGTATCTCTACTTAAAGCCCGTTACCACCATCACTAAGTATACTGATGATCCCGCTACCAGCGAGATTAAGACCAATCTTTACGGTGCTTCTGATAATGGTGACTACACCGCTAAAATCAATACAGTTGATTTTGGTAGTGAGTCCTGTTCACCTTACGGTGGCGCGGTTGTTTACGAAACCAATGCTCCTCTCACCTTAGCCGAGATCGATGATATTTATTTCTCATATAAGTTTGAAAATACCGTTATCGGTACTAAGCTTAATGAAAATAATGAACCGATATTAACAAATAGCGGCGCTCGTATTTGGTTCTATAATGAGGACTTCTATAGAGAAGACTATAAGACCGATTCTGAAACAGGCGATTATGTTCTTGATGAGGAAAACAATAAGATTGTTACCAAGACGTATGATGAGTGGCATTGCGGTATGGAAGCTTATGGAACTACCAGATGGTTACCCATTACAGGTGATACGGCAGGTTGGGAAGAAACCTCCCTTGCAACTATCTTCGGCGATGATTGGAAGACCGTATATTTAGAATATCTCAATGCGAACACTGTAGGCATAACCTATACCGAGGAAAACACCACCATCTCCAAGATGGCTCTTGGCTTTAACGGCGCAGGCATCGATGGCGATTATGCCGATATAACCTTAGGTTCAATGTTTGTTGAGCGCGCAGGTGGCGATTTCACCATCACCGCAACCGCAGAGGAACCCGCTGAAGTATTGGATCAGGCTCTTAACCTTGACCTTACAGGCGTTAAGAAGTCAGTAGCTGATGAGTTCAAGACCTTAGTTAAGGAACTCGCTGATGCTACTAATACCGAAATCATTAGCGGCAAGTTCATTGCTGGTAACTATGGCGGCGCGGTTTCCCTCGTTGACTTAAGCTTACTTTCCCGTTATGTAGATGCCGTTGCGGCTGGTACCGAAGCTGATTTCCTTGCGAACAACTTCATAGCTCTTGACGGTGCAGATATTAACGAAGATGGCCTAATCAACGATGATGATGTAGTTGCCCTCCGCGTATATCTCTTGGGATAATTAAATCCTTAAAACAAAACAAAAACCACCGAGTCCCTCGGTGGTTTTTTTGTTGCCATAAAAAGCATATTGTGGTAGAATATATTCGGTGATGAGATGGTGTTACCCAATAGAAATCATAACAGATTAGAAAATTTTGATTATAGTAAAAAAGGTGCGTATTTTATTACAATATGTTCTAAGGATAGAAAAAAGCTTTTATCAAAAATCAACGTAGGGACAGGCGAAACTCTCCTATTAGGAGAGATGTCGCAAAGCGACAGAGAGGTAATGGCGAAGCCGTAACCTCGACTGTCCGCAAACGGAATTATTATATCACGGGAAAATTGCCGAGAAATATATAAATCAATTAAATGATTTTTATGATGATATTTCGGTTGATAAATATGCTATAATGCCTGACCATATTCATTTATTGATTACAATCCGCAACGGACAGTCGGGGACGCCTGTCCCTACGGTAAAATTAAATAATAAAAATTCCACCATTGCAAAATTTGTTGGCACGTTCAAAAGATTTTGCAACAAGGAGTATGGAGAAAATATTTGGCAACCGAGATATTACGACCACATAATCCGCAACCAGATGGATTATAACGAGGCCTTTGAATATATCGAAAACAACCCTCAAAAATGGCTAACCACACATAATATGTAGGGAACGGCCTATGTGCCGTTCCGTGATTTACATCCGTTCGCCGCGCGAACACCGAAATTATTCATTATTCAATATTCATTATTCATTCGCAACGGTGTCCGCACCGTTCCGTAAAAAAACAAAAGGCAGGAAAATATATGAGCATTTACGAAAAATCACTTGAATTACATAACGAATTAAAGGGCAAAATCGAGGTTATCTCACGTGTCACGGTGGATAGCAGCGAGGCGCTCTCCTTGGCCTACACCCCAGGTGTTGCCGAGCCCTGCCGTCAGATTGCGGATGATATAAATAATTCCTACGAATTAACAAGGCGAAGCAACCTAATAGCCGTTATAACCGATGGCTCCGCCGTACTGGGCCTTGGTGATATCGGCGCCGAGGCGGGTATGCCCGTTATGGAGGGCAAGTGCGTTTTGTTTAAGGAGTTTGCAGGGGTGGATGCTTTCCCCATATGCCTTAAAACCAACGATGTTGATGAGATTGTAAGAACGATATATCTGATGTCGGGTAGCTTTGGCGGTATAAACCTTGAGGATATTTCCGCCCCCCGTTGCTTTGAGATTGAAAAAAGGCTTAAAGAGATATGCGATATTCCCGTTTTCCACGATGATCAGCACGGCACCGCCATAGTTGTTGCCGCCGCGCTGATTAACGCCCTCAAGCTTGTTAAAAAGGAGATAGGGGAGATAAAGTGCGTTATAAACGGCGCAGGCGCCGCAGGCACCGCCATTGGTGAGCATCTGCTCAAAATCGGCGTTAAAAACCTTGTTATGTGCGATAAGTTCGGCGCCATTGCAAAGGGTGATAATAGCTTAAGCGACGCCCACAAGCGCCTTAGCCTTATTACCAACCCCAATTGTGAGAGGGGAGCCCTTGCCGATGTTTTAAGGGGCGCTGATGTGTTTATTGGCGTTTCCGCCCCCGATATCGTTACCGAGGATATGGTGGCCTCTATGAATAAGGATGCCATCGTTTTTCCAATGGCAAATCCCAACCCCGAAATTAAGCCACAGCTTGCAAAGGCCGCGGGAGCAAGAATTGTGGGTACAGGCAGGTCTGATTTCCCGAATCAGATAAATAATGTTTTAGCCTTTCCTGGTATTTTCCGCGGCGCCCTTGATGTGAGAGCAAGTGATATTAACAACCAAATGAAGATGGCGGCCTCCTTGGCGATTGCCTCCTTAGTATCCGATGAAGAGCTAAATGAAGAATATATTCTTCCCAAAGCCTTTGATAAGCGTATAGCTCCCACCGTAGCCGAAGCGGTGGCCAAAGCCGCAAGGGAATCGGGCGTTGCGAGAATATAAAAAGAGTTATGAGTTTAGAGTTATGAATTCGGCTTCGCCGAACGTTATGAGTTACAAAAAAGGCTCCCTCTGACGAGGGAGCTGGCAAAACCGTAGGTTTTGACTGAGGGAGAGAAATACTACCCCTCAGCCGCCTGCGGCGTCAGCTCCCCTGACAAGTGGAGCCTACCGCTGCGGCGGGGAAATTATAAGTTATGAGTTTAGAGTTATGAATTCGGCTTCGCCGAACGTTATGAGTTACAAAAAAGGCTCCCTCTGACGAGGGAGCCTTTTTTTACTTATTATTCAGGTTATTTCTCGCGTAAAAGAAGATATATTGCTGAACAATTCCCGCATAAGCGGTAGCGCATTCGGGTAGCTCTCCGCCGAAAAGCTCCTCCATGGCCCTTTTTATCCATACATCGCGGGGGAATGCCTCTATGTGACCAAGACCGAAAAGCAAGGCGCAATCGGCAACCTTGGGGCCCACGCCCTTTATCTTCATAAGGGTGTTGCGAGCAGTTTCGAAATCGGTGGATTTAAGGCTTTCTAAATCAATCTCTCCGCTAGCAACCTTTTTTGCCGCATCAATAATATATTTGGCGCGAAATCCCGCCCTTAAGAAGCCAAGCTCCTCGGCGGTGAGCTTGCTTATTGTGGCGGCATCGGGGAAGGTGTAGCCCTCACCGCATTTCTCGCCATAGCCCTCGCAAAGCCGCTCAATAATACCCTTAATTCGCGGAATATTGTTGTTCTGCGAAATAATAAAGGAGCAAAGCGCTTCCCAAGGGTCCTGATTAAGTATTCTGATACCGCTGCCATATTGGGCGGCTTTTTTTATGGTTTCGTTAACACTGATATTTTCGATAATCTCACCGTAATCGCGGTCAAGATCAAAGTAGTTCCGCCAGATTTCCTCAAAATCCTTACGGTCGCTGCCCGAAATAATAAGGCAATCGCCCTTGAATTCAAGCTCAATATATCGGTTTTTTGCAACTCCGTGCCAAACCCCGTTTTCCTTTGGAGCAAAACGGAATGCCTGACCGCAGTCAAGAGTCTGGGCAAGGTCAAAATTGCGGACGTTCTTTATATAAACCTTGTTATCACAAAAATCTGCTTCAAACATTTTTTCACCTCGGTATTCCAATTATATCATTTTTATGTTACAATATCAAGATGAAAGGATTGATTTTATGCGTGATGATATTTGCACCATACCCGTAAGCGAGGTATTTGAAGAGAGCGATGGGTGCCCAATATGCCGAATGTATAAAACGGTGGAGGATAGGATAATCACCTATATTTTAGGCGATGCTATGATGGAGCCCGATGTGAGAATTGAAACCAATAAGGCGGGCTTTTGCGAAAAGCATCTCGATAAAATGATGGGGTATCGCGGCCGATTGCAGTTGGCTCTTATGCTTGAAACTCACTTAAAAAGCGTTAAGGGCGATATCTTCGATAAAAAGCTTTTTAACCCTGCCGCAAAAAAGGCGGAAAAGGCAGGAAAAATTTCGGAGAGCTGTTTTATCTGCAATAAGATAGAGTGGGGCGTATCTCGGATGATAGAAACTATCTACCGCTGTTATGAAACCGAGAGCGATTTCAGAAAGCTTTTTGATAATCAGCCCCAGTTTTGCCTCAGGCACTATGAGCGGCTTGTTTCGGGGGCTACAAAATCCAAAATGCCCCATTATTTAAGCGAATTTACAGGCAACCTAACCCGCATAACAGGGGAGTATGCCGCCTCTCTTTGCGAGGATATTTCCAAATATTGCTCGATGTATGATTACCGAAATGCAGGGCCTAATGCCGATTGGGGCAACAGCAAGGATTCGGTTGAAAGGGCCGTGGGATTTCTTTCGGGGAAAATTGTCGAATAATTTACATAAAACTCGGATTTTGGCAAATGTTAGTAGAAAAACCGCGTAGTTATGCGAGTTTCTCAACTTTTCCACCGAGTTATCAACATTTTTATGTTAACCAAAGTTAATTTTGAGTTATGATTGCCTTCGGCAAGTTATGAGTTATCAGTTAAGATATTCACTTCGTGAATAGTTAATGTGTTTGCGAAGCAAACCAATATATATTGTCGGCTTTGCCGACACCTAAACTATTCGTTTGCGAATATCATAACATTCGGCTCTGCCGAATTCATAGTTCATAACTTATAACTATATTATTTTTGAATAACCTATCCACCTTTTGCCTAAAATAGATTTATAACGAAAAAAGGTGGTTTTTTATGGTAAAGGGAGTTAATAAAACCGTTATTGAGGTTAATGATACAGGCAGTAAAATGTTTGAAAAGGTTGTGTTTTTTGTATCCCCTAAGTATGGCAACCTGAAGGCCGCGAGTCTTAACAAGGCGGTAAGGGAGTTTTCCTTTAATATGGAAAACAATCTCTCCTCTAAAAAAAGCCTTCGCAAAAGGGTAAGGCTTAAAAGGGGAGCCAAGATTTTTTTAATCACCGCAGGGCTTGTTTTAGCGGCGGGCATAGCCCTTTTAATAATTTTGTAAATAAAATGTAAAAAAATGCAAGGTGTTGGTCTTACTCCTTGCATTTTTTCTTATATTCGACTATAATTATACTATTACATATAGTTTGGAGATAAAATAGGTGGAAAATGTAAAATCCGCATCAAAGATTTTTTTAAGAATAGTTGCAGTAACCCTTTTATGCTTTTTTAGCTGTATAGCGTTTCTTGTTATCTGCAACGGCATCGGCACAGAAAAGATTGGCTACACCGTTTACGGTGCCACCGAGGGTGATGAGGAATTGACAGAGTTATATACCCATTATTATTCCGATGGCGTGGATGAAAGGCAGGCCGAGTTTGAGGAAAAGGGCTATGCTATGCAGAAGGTAACTATCCACTCCCGTCTTTCAGGGGGTATGAAGGCCATTTTCCTTATTTTAACACAAGTATCCAATCTCGTTATTTTAGTAGCGTTTATTTACCATCATCTGTGGGATTTAGGCGCCAAGGATCTTAACCTGGTCAAATTCGGTCACAAGGCGGAGGATAAGCTACGCGGCTTTAAGATTGGTCTTTTAGCATCAATACCTAATATACTTTTCTTCTGTACCCTTGTTGTTTTCAAAAACAGCTTTATGGCGGGCTTTAACGCGCCGTTTTATAAATTTATAGTAAGCTATTTTTATTCCTTTGTGGAGCTTATATTAAACGGTGTTACGGATATTAACGCCCTCTCCCTCTGGCAATTTGCAGCCCTCGGCGCTTTACTGCTTGTAATCCCCGTTATCACCGAGGTTGCCTATCTCTTAGGCTATAAGGGAGTAATCGTTTCGGATAAGCTTATTTACAAGAAGGGAGAAGAATAATGGCAGGATTTTTCGGTTTATTTAATTATGATAAGGAAGGCTCGGGTATTGATAAAAATGCCCCTAAAAAGAAAACCTTTGTAGTTTTCTTTGAAACCTTTTTCAGAAATGTGTGGAAATTCATTACCATAAATTTTGTTTATTGCCTTATGTGTTTGCCTATAATCACCAAGGGCTTTGCAAATGCGGGCCTTACCCATGTTGCAAGAAATACCGCAAGGGATAAGCATTCATTCGGTCTCAGCGATTTCTTCGAAACCATTAAGAAAAACTGGAAACAGGCCCTTGCTATAAATATTATAAACACGGTGGTTACCGCCATAAATGTTTACGCCCTTTACTATTATTGGTTTGCAGAAAAGAGCGTTGGTCAGACCATTGGCCTTGGTGTTTCCATATTTGTAGCCTTCATTTTTTCTGTAATGAAGTATTATATGTGGACCATGGCAATCACCTTTAAGCTTACTGTTAAGCAGATTTACAGCAACTCCTTCAAGCTTGCCATCGCTAACCTGAAGCTTAATTTCCTTTGCGTAATTGTTTTGCTTTTAGTGTATGCCCTTTATTTTGTTGCTTTCTGGTATCTTGGTAAGTATTCAATAGTAATCGCAATAGAGATTGTTCTCTTTATATGCACCTTCCCCGGCTTTAAGTATCTTCTTGTGCAGTTCTGCACCTTCCCCGCAATCAAGAAATATATGATTGACCCCTATTACGCCGAGCATCCCGATGATGATATCGAGCTCCGCCGCGATTTAGGCCTCGAGATTCCCCAGGATGAAGAGGAAGAAGAAACCGATATAGAATAAAATTAAACCCAGTCGAAAGACTGGGTTTTTATATTTTATTACAGCTCATTATCCTGTTTTCTGATTGATAGAGGATTTTTTCCCGTTTGCTGTCTGAAAATTTTCCTGAAATATGAAGAGGAGCTGAAATGTAGCATATTGCTTATCTCTTCAACCGAAAGGGTGGTGGTTTTAAGAAGCTCCTTTGCCTTTTCGCAAACTATCTGGTGCTTGATTTCGAGCGGGGTTTTATTAAACACCTTCTGAAAGATGAGATATAACCCCGATTCACTTACTCCACAAAATGCGGCAAGCTCATCAATCTTACAGGTGTAGTTTTTATCAAGAAAGGCAAGGGCTCTTTTGGTGATATATTCATACTTATTACTCTTTGCTTTCTCCACCTGCATTTTGGGAATTACCGCTCCGAGAAAGGAGTAAAGTGCGCCAACAGTTGTGCAGTTAACGGTCATATCATTTAATATAATATCAAGATGCTTTTCGGCATCACTCTCAATTTCAAGCTTCTGAAGAACAAATTCCTTATCGGTAACGGGCAGAGCCTCAAAGCCGATAGAGTAGAATATTACCTCTTTGGGCGTTTCAAAGCCCCAATAAGAGATATAATTCAGATTTTTTGGGATATAGCATATATCACCCTCATTAAGCTCTAAAACCGTATCATCAGATATAATTTTACCCGTTCCCGAGGTGAGTTTGGCAATATAGTGGCTGGGAGCACCGTTTCCCTTGGTATAATCGGTGGTACGCGTGTGGGGAATGCGGTTACGGAAAAACTTGAAATCGGAATAAAATGAAAGATTACTCATATAAATTCATCCTCAAATTAGAGAATTTTACCTCTTTTTTTGCATTTTTTACAGTATAATACATTGTATTCCCGCTTGTCAAGGTATATAATTAAATTAAACTAAGGGAAAGGATGTTTTATATGCAAAATGAGATTATTGCCTTTACCGCCCCAAAGGTAGCCCAGCTTTTAAGCGCAGATGTGCCCGAGCTTAAGCCTACCGAGGTTTTGGTTAAGCTCTGCATTTCCACCATAAGCAGTGGCACCGAGAGGGCCAATCTCTTAGGCGAGGTTAATGTAAGCGTTGCCACTATTGATACCGAGGCCCATTTTCCGAGATATTGCGGATATAGCTCTTCGGGTATAGTTGAAAAGGTTGGCAGCGAGGTTACCGATTTTGCCGTAGGAGATAGGGTTGCTCTTTCCTGGAGCACACACAGTAAGTATGTTGTAATCGAAAGCAAAAATTTACATAAGATTTTAGATGATAGCGTTTCCTTTGAGGAGGCGGCTCTCTGGCATATAGGAACATTCCCTATGGCTGCTATAAGAAAATGCCGTTTCGAGATTGGAGAATCCGCAATAGTTATGGGTATGGGCATTTTAGGTATGTTTGCCGTTAAGCTCTTGGCGGCATCAGGCGCCGCGCCCCTTATTGCAGTTGACCCCGTTCCCGAAAAGCGTGAGCTTGCCTTAAAAATAGGCGCCGATTATGCCTTTGATCCCTTCGACCCCGACTTTGCTAATAAAGTTAAAGCCGTAACCGATGGGGGCGTGAATGTAGCTATTGAGGTAACGGGTAACGGCGGAGCTCTTAACGGAGTTCTTGATTGTATGAAACGAATGGGCAGGGTAGCCCTGCTTGGATGTACGAGAAGCAGTGATTTCACCGTGGATTATTATCACAAGGTGCACGGCCCTGGCATTTCCCTTATAGGCGCCCATACCGCCGCCCGCCCCGTTGAAGAAAGCTCGGCAGGTCTTTTCACCACCCACGATGATGTTATGGCTATGCAAAGGCTTAATAAATTCGGTCGCCTTGAGTTTTCTTCCCTTATAGAAGAAACCCACAAGCCTTGTGAAGCGCCCGAGGTTTATACCCGCTTAGCAAATGAAAAAGCTTTCCCGATTGTTCAGTTCGATTGGAGGGAATAAGCCTTGCGTAAGATTAAAATAGCACAGATAGGCACAAGCACCAACAGTCACGGTAACGATATTTTTAATACCATTAAAAAGCTAACCGATGTTTTTGAGGTTGTGGGTTATGCTCTTCCCGAAAACGAAAGGGAAAAGTTCCCCGAGAGAATGGCGGATTTTGAAGGCTTTCGCGAAATGACCGTTGAGGAGATTTTGAGCGATAGCGAAATTGAAGCCGTAACCGTTGAAACCGAGGAGATTTATCTCACAAAATATGCCACAATGGCGGCAAATGCGGGTAAGCATATCCATATGGAAAAGCCGGGCGGAATAAACCTTGCCGAGTTTGAGCAGTTAATTAAAACCGTAAAGGAAAACGGTGAAACCTTCCATATAGGCTATATGTACCGCTATAATCCTTACATCCGCGAGATTTTTTCTAAAATTGAGAGCGGTGAGCTTGGCGATATAATCAGCGTTGAGGCGCAGATGAACTGCATCCATCCCGTAAAGGTGCGTGAGTGGCTAGGCAATTTTCCGGGTGGTATGATGTTCTTCTTAGGTTGCCATCTGATTGACCTTGTTTTGCAGATAAAGGGCAAACCCGATAATATAATCCCTCTTAACAGAAGAACGGGTGTTGATGGCGTTGATGCCGAGGATTTCGGTATGGCTGTTTTTGAGTATAAGGATAGCGTTTCATTTATCAAAATGGTGGCGAGTGAAATCGGCGGCTATGCACGGCGTCAGTTCGTAGTAACGGGTAGCAAGAAAACCGTTGAGCTTAAGCCCTTCGAGATGTTCGTTCCCGATGGCCAGTATATGATGTTTACCGAAAAAACCGAGTATGAATCTACCGTTTGGAGCGATAGGGGAGTAACCGTTCGCAGTGATATCTTCAACCGTTATGATACTATGCTCACCTCATTTGCCGAGATGGTGGCAGGGGATAGAGAGAATCCCTACACTCTCGATTATGAGCTCGAGCTTTATAAAACATTACTAATTTGTTGTGGAGTTGATGTAAAATGAAAAAAGCGCTTATTTTAGGCGGAACAGGCGTTATGGGTACCTATTTAACTAAGTACCTCTACGATATGGGTTTTAAGCTTGATGTTTTTTCTCTTGATGAAAAGGAATCCAAGCAGAACTTAAACTATATCAAGGCAAACGCCAAGGATAAGGCAGTAGTTGCGGAGTATCTTAAAAACGATTACGATGCCGTTATCGATTTTATGATGTATAACACCAAGGAATTTACCGATACATATAAAATGTTCCTTGATAATACCGAGCAGTATGTGTTCCTTTCTTCTTACAGGATTTATGCCGATGATAACCCCATCCGCGAAACCTCCCCGCGCCTTTTGGATGTTTCTCCCGATAAGCATTATCTTGCATCGGATGATTATTCTCTCTATAAGGCAAGAAGTGAGGATTTGCTTATAAATTCGGGCAAAACCAATTGGACCGCTGTTCGCCCCACCATAACCTATTCCGATCAGCGTTTGCAGTTAGTAACCCTTGAGGGCAACACCGTTATTAACCGTTCAAGGCAGGGTAAACCCGTGGTGCTCCCCGCAGATGCCCTTAAGGCTCAGACTACTATGACCTTTGCAGGTGATGTATCCCAGATGATAGCCCGCCTCGTTCTTAATAAGGATGCTTACGGCGAGGCTTACACCACCGCCACCGCAGAGCATCAGTCCTGGGAAACTATTGCCGATTACTATAAGGAAATCATCGGTCTTAAATATATCCCCGTAAGCACCGAAGAATTCCTTTCCATCCGTTCCGATGAGGAGTATGATCCTTACCGTTGGAAGTTAATCTATGACCGTTTCTATGACCGCATTATAGATAACACCAAGATATTAAATGCTACGGGTATGAAGCAATCCGAGCTTACCTCCGTTAAAGAGGGCCTTACCCGTTGCATCGCGGCTCTTGATTCAAGCAAAACCTTCGGCAATATGGCTTACAGCGACCGTATGGATGCCTTCCTCCAAGCTAAAGGAATAAAATTTTAAGGAGTAAAAAAATGAAAGCAATACTTGTAAATGATGATAGAAGTCTTCGTTGGGATAATGTACCCGATCCCGTTATGAATGAGGATGATTGCCTTGTTAAAATCGAAGCGGCGGCCCTTAACCGCGCCGACCTTATGCAGAGAGAGGGAGATTATCCTCCTCCTCCCGGATGCCCCGAGTGGATGGGCCTTGAGATTGCAGGTACCATTGTTGAGATGAGCGAGGGCGCTAAGGCAAAATCAAACTATAAGGTAGGCGATAAGGTTTGCGCCCTGCTTGGCGGCGGCGGATATGCCCAGTATGCCAATATTAAGTATGATATGCTTATGCCCATCCCCGAGAACTGCTCGGTTATCGAGGCGGCCGCTATTCCCGAGGCTTTTGCTACCGCTTATCTTAATCTATTTATCGAGGGCAATATCAAAGAGGGTGATACATTGCTTATGAATGCAGGAGCTTCGGGCCTTGCGAGTGTAATTATTCCTATGGCTAAGGCATTTGGTATCAGGGTTATCACCACCGTTTTAACCGAGGAAATTGCTAATTCCATCACCCACCTTAATGCCGATAGAGTTGTTGTTACCACCAAGGAGGATATCTCGCAGGTGCTTAAAGAGGAGCTTGAAGCAGGCCATCCTGTTGATGTTGCT
This sequence comes from Clostridia bacterium, assembly GCA_017465085.1. Lineage (GTDB taxonomy): Bacteria > Bacillota > Clostridia > Oscillospirales > Acutalibacteraceae > UBA737. Next base: position 15,974 of record JAFTWW010000047.1, read on the forward strand.
ATCGATTGCCTCGGCGGTGAGATTATGGGCAAGTGCATCCATTACCTAAAGCACGGCGCTCGTTGGATTATGATTGCGGCGTTAGCAGGTCAGAAAACCGAAATTGACCTTAAGAATATTTATGTAAGAAATGTTCGTATAATCGGAAGCACTCTCCGTTCAAGAACTCCCGCAGTTAAGGCGCAGATTCTTGCCGACCTCGTTAAGAATGTATGGCCTAAGGTAGCTACAGGAGAGGTTAAACCCACCATCTATAAGGTGCTCCCCATAACCGAAGCAGAAGCCGCCCACGATATTCTCTATAAAGGTCAGAATGTAGGCAAAGTAGTTTTAACGGTTGAATAATTATAATAAAAAGAAGGTTCGTCACGAACCTTCTTTTTATTATATCTGCTTAATATTTCCTTTTTACTAATCTTGACAACATACTACTTATATAATATAATATGTTTTTAATTTGGTTTGAAAGGAAAATTTAATATGTATAATTTTGTATTAAATGTGCTTAAAAGTATTGATGCACAGTTTCTGATTCAGGTGCTCATACGATGTTTCTTAGCCGTTGTTGCAGGAGCGCTTATAGGCAGTGAACGCGCCCGCCACGGTCGAGCCGCGGGTATGAGGACTCACATTTTAGTCTGCCTCGGCGCCGCGCTTACCGCTATGATAGGCCTGTATCTCGAAAAGTATTTTGGAAGCACGGGTGACCTTACGAGAATTTCCGCTCAGGTGGTATCGGGCATAGGCTTTTTGGGTGCAGGAATGATTATTCTTAAAAGCAACAATGTTATAACAGGCCTTACCACCGCTGCAGGAGTATGGACTACGGGTATAATCGGTATTGCCTTAGGCTACGGCTTCTATGCGGGGGCGATTATCGCTACCGTCCTTTTCTTAGGCGCAATAATTCTATTTGCCAAGTTTGAAAGGCGTAAGAAATCCGCCGAGGTTATCTACGTCGAGATAGATGATATGTACAAGGTAAACGAAATTATCGGTGTAATCGGCGAGATGTTGGGTACTGATTTCAGTTATCATATAACCGCTCCCAAAAGTAATTTTGCGGGCAATATAGGTGTTAGCATCGTTATTGAAAAGAGGCTTGAATTTGATGTTCTGGGCCTTTGCGAAATAGAGCACGTTGTATTTGTTGAGGAAGAATAATAAAATATTTATCCGAATAAAAAAGACAGATGGCTTAAAACCATCTGTCTTTTTATCTTTTTGATAAATTATTCTTCTTTAGAGTACTTTTTTGGTGAAATTCCGTAGGTTCTTTTGAAAACGGTGGCAAAGTAGTTGCTATCGTTAAAACCGCATTTTGTGGCAACCTCTGTAATTGAATGCCCCGCTACCTTTAGAAGCTTTTTTGCCCTGGCCATTCTCAGCGCGGTTATATATTCGTTAACGCCGAGTCCCGTGTATTGCTTGAAGGTTTTGGAGAAATACGAAGGGCTCATAGCAAATCTTCGAGAGAGTTCACCTAAGGATAGATTTTCGCCGATATTGGCAGAAATATATTTTGCCGCGTTCTGTATAACCAAGGGTGTGCCGCTAAGTTCTCTGCCACTTTCAAAATTATCCTCGCGGTTTATGATAATAAGCAGTTCCCCTAAAAGATTGCGGCACATATCCATATAGTGCTCCTCCTTGTTTTTATATTCAAGGTAGAGTCTCCGTACTATCTTTTCAACCTTTTTTTGCCGCTCGGAAGAGAGAACAAAGTGCTTCCTTTCGGCACAGCTTTTAGTAAGCGCTTTATAAGCTGAGCCTAAAAGCGCATCATTATAAGAAATAAGTATTCTCTCTGATGCCGTGCCCTCGGGGTAGGAGGTGGTGTGGATATAGTTCTTTTTAATCATAAGAACATCACCGCTGTTGGCATTGAAAATTTCATCCTTAATAAAATACTTAACCCTGCCCGATATCAAGAAATAAATTTCGTGGCAGGTGTGGGTGTGCTCCGAGAAGGTGGAATTTCCTGGGTTGCGGTCTAAGGTAACATCAATAAACCCTTCCTTTGAATTTTGTTCCTGTATTTTTTGCGGCATAAAATCACCTCTTTGGTATTGCTTTCTTTCATTGTATATTGCAAATTTCTGCAAGTCAACAAAATTTTAATGTTTTTCGCTAAAAACAGCAAAATTTTCATAGCATTTATTAAAAAGTAGCTATATAATTGAGCTATAAACAAATTCCGAAAGGGAGTAGTATTATGAAACATTTTGGTAACAGAGTAGAAGATTTGAAAATTGCTTATATAGGCGGCGGCTCACGCGGTTGGGCCTGGGGCCTTATGAGCGACCTTGCGGCTGCTGATGATATCAGCGGCGACGTTTATCTTTACGATATCGATATGAAGGCTGCCGAGGATAATGTTATAATCGGCAATAAGTTTAATGATTTAGTGGATGCTAAATCAAAATGGAACTATAAGGCGGTTGATAACATAAAGGATGCTCTTTTGGGTGCGGATTTTGTTGTTATATCCATCCTTCCAGGTACCTTTGATGAAATGGAATCGGATGTTCACGCTCCCGAGAAATACGGTATTTATCAGTCGGTAGGTGATACCAGCGGCCCTGGAGGAATCGTAAGGGCGCTCCGCACATTACCTATGTATGAAGGCTTCGCCCTTGCTATTAAGGAGTATTGTCCTCAGGCGTGGGTTATTAACTATACCAATCCTATGACCCTTTGCGTTGCTCAGCTTTATAAAACCTTCCCCGAAATTAAGGCATTTGGCTGTTGCCATGAGGTGTTTGGCACAATGGCAGTTCTTATGAAGATGCTAAAGGAAGAATACGGCAAGGAGGATGTTAAGAGGGCCGATGTTAAGGTAAACGTTGTGGGTGTTAACCACTTTACCTGGCTTACCAAGGCGCAGTATAAGAATATGGATCTTTTCCCTGCATACAGAAAGTATTGCGAAAAGTATGCCGAAATAGGCACCAAAGACCAAGCAGATAAAAACTGGATGAATAACTCCTTTGTTTCAAACGATAGGGTTAAGATGGATCTTTTCTTGAAAACGGGTGTTATCGCCGCCGCAGGCGACCGCCACTTAGCCGAGTTCTGCCCGGGTAAATGGTATCTTGAAAGTCCTGAGCGTGTTAAGGAAATGGGCTTCGGTCTTACTACTGTAGAATGGCGTAAGAACGATCTTAAGGATAGGCTTAAGAAAAGCGCCGATAGGGTAAGCGGCGCCGAGGAAATCAAAATCCGTGGCACAGGCGAAGAAGGCGTTTTGCAGATAAGAGCTCTCTTGGGACTTCACAGCTTTGTTACCAACGTAAATATCCCCAACCGTGGCCAAATTCCCAATCTGCCTTTAGGCGCCATAGTTGAAACCAACGCCTATTTCTGCGCCGATAGTGTTCAGCCCGTTATGGCAGGTAATGTTCCCGAGCCCGTAAATCAGTTGGTTGCAAAAATCTGTAATGAGCAGGAAACCGTATTAAAGGCAGTAAACGACCGCGATTTAGATTTGGCCTTTGTAGCCTTTAGCGGTGATCCCCTTACCACCTGCTCACTTGATGATGCTAAAAAGCTCTTTAAGGAGATGCTTATAAACACTAGGGAATACCTTACTATGTATGACCTTGATAGCTTTATTAAGGAGAATTAAATATGCCTCTTACCGATAAGATTATTCAGTTCGGCGAAGGCGGATTTCTTCGCGGCTTTGCCGATTGGATGGTTAAGATATTAAATGAAGAAGCGGATTTTAATGCCGCCGTAACCGTTGTTCAGCCCATAAAACAGGGTATGTGCGAAACCCTTTCAAAGCAAAACTGCAATTATACCCATATTATGCGAGGCCTTCGCGGCGGAGAAGCGGTGATTGAGCAAAAATATATTGATGTTATCTCACGCTGTGTTGAGCCCTATAAGGATTTTGAGGGCTATTTATCCCTTGCCGAAAACAAGGATTTCCGCTTTGTTATCTCCAATACCACCGAATCGGGTATCGCCTTTAACGGCGAAGATAAACCCGAAAACGCTCCCGAAATAACCTTTCCCGCAAAGGTAACATTGCTTCTTAAAAGGAGATTTGATTTAGGGCTTAAGGGCTTTATCTTCCTTCCTTGTGAGCTTATTGAGAAAAACGGTGAAACCCTTAAAAAATATATTCTTGATTATGCAAGGATCTGGAGCTTAGGCGATGATTTTATATCCTTCGTGGAAAATGATAACATTTTCTGCAACACTTTGGTTGACCGCATTGTTACAGGCTACCCCAAGGATGAAGATTTGGAGCTTAAAGGGCAGGATAATATGCTCAACACAAGCGAGCTGTTTCACCTTTGGGTTATCGAAGGGCCTGATAGCATAAAGAAAGAAATCCCCTTTGATAAAACCAACCTTAATGTTATCTTTACAGATAATCTGGATATCTACAGAACGAGAAAGGTACGCATCTTAAACGGCGCCCATACCTCAATGATTCCCTATGCCATGCTTTGCGGCATTGAAACCGTGAAGGATTGTATGGATAATAAGGAGATGTACGCCTTTTTAGAGAGGTGTGTGTTCGAAGAAATTATCCCCACCCTCGATATGCCCGAGAATGAGCTTAAGGGCTATGCTAATGAGGTGTTTGAGCGTTTCAAAAATCCCTTTATCAAGCACCTTTGCGCCTCTATATCCTTAAATAGCGTAAGCAAGTTTAAGGTAAGGGTGTTGCCCTCGCTTTTAGAGTATGTTAAGCGCTTTGGTAAAACCCCACATAATCTTGTTTTCTCCCTTGCCAAGCTTATTGAGTTCTATAAAAGGGGTACACCCACCGATGAAGAGGCAATAATAAGCTTTATGAGGGAAAAGAGTGTTAAGGAAATCCTTTCCAATAAGGATTTCTGGGGCGAGGATATTTCCTTCCTGCTTTGCGAGGTAGAAAAATATGTTGATTAACAGCCTTGATAATGTTGATATAAACCTTGAAAACGGCCATAAATACGCCGTAAGGGATATCAAAAAGGGTGAAGATATTATTAAGTACGGCTACCCCATAGGCCACGCCACCTGTGATATTAAGGCAGGGGAGCATATCCATAGCCATAACCTTAAAACCAATCTTTCGGATATTGAGGATTATACATATAACTATAAGGATTACGGCCTGAAGCCCATAAAAAGCGATAAAACCTTTATGGGCTATGTGAGAGATAACGGTGAGGTGGGTATCCGTAATGAAATATGGATTATAAATACCGTGGGCTGTGTAAATAAGGTGGCAGAAAAGCTTGCTCACCTTACGGGAGCCGTGTGCTTTCCCCATCCCTTCGGATGCTCTCAGCTCGGTGATGACCACAAGACCACTCAGCTCATCTTAAAGGGGCTTGTAAATCACCCCAACGCCGCAGGTGTATTGGTTTTAGGCCTTGGCTGTGAAAATAATAATATAAACGCCTTCAAAGAGGTTTTAGGTGAGTATAATCCCGAGCGGGTAAAGTTCCTTAACTGTCAGGATTTCGAGGATGAAATTGCCGAGGGCGTAAAAATTATAAATGCCCTTAAAGAGTATGCAGATAAATTCAAAAGAGAGCCGATTAGCATTTCAAGGCTGAAAATCGGTCTTAAATGTGGTGGCAGCGATGGGTATAGCGGTATTACCGCCAATGCCCTTGTAGGTAGCCTTACCGATAGGCTTACCTGTATGGGTAGTGCCTGCGTATTAACCGAGGTGCCCGAGATGTTCGGCGCCGAGCATCTTCTTATGGAACGGTGCGAAAATGAGGAAGTATTCCAAAAAACCGTGAGTCTTATAAATGATTATAAGAAATATTTTATAGCCCACGGTCAACCCGTGTATGAAAATCCCTCCCCTGGAAATAAGGAGGGCGGCATCACAACATTAGAAGAAAAATCTTTAGGCTGTGTCCAAAAAGGCGGCAAGGCTAAGGTAGTGGATGTTCTCGATTACGGCGATACGGTTAAAAAAAGTGGACTTTCTCTTCTGAACGGACCTGGTAACGATATTGTGGCGGTAACAAATCTTTCTGCCGCAGGAGTTCATTTAATACTCTTCACAACGGGTAGGGGAACACCTCTCGGTAGCGCAACACCTACCGTTAAGATATCAACTAACAGGCACCTTGCCGATAAGAAGAAAAATTGGATAGACTTCGATTCCTCTCCGCTTTTAAAGGGTGAGAGTATGGAAGCCCTTACAGATAGGCTTATAGATTATGTTTGTATGGTTGCCTCAGGTGAGGAAACCAAAAATGAAATCGGCGGCTTCAGAGAAATATCTATATTCAAAGACGGTGTAACACTATAAAAATAACGCCCTGCATTTGCAGGGCGTTAATCTTTTATATCTTATTTGTTAGCAGTGGGAACCTGCTGGCGAAGGGAAGCGCGGGTCTTGCGAACCTCTGCAAGATTAGCGGTAAGGCCTTCATCTGCACGGCACATAATATCATCAACAAAATCCTGAGCAGCCTTTCTCATCTCACGGCTCTTAGCTTGAGCGTTGGCGATAATTTCGGCAGCCTTCTCCTGAGAAAGCTTAACTATTTCTTCCTGAGCTACCATAGCCTTTGCACGCTCTTCGGCAGCGCGGATGATTCCGTCAGCCTCGTGCTTAGCGGTGGTGATGATGTCAGCGCGGTCGGCAACAATGCCGCGTGCCTGCTTGATCTCACTGGGTATGTTAAGACGGATATCGTCAACCACAGCGCGAAGCTTTTCAACATCTACAACTGTTCTCTTTCCGGGAATTTTGATGCCGCTGTCAAGCACCTCATCAAATTGCTCTAATAATTCATCAAGTGTCATTTCAATTCATCCTCCGTTTTATATTACATCTTATTTAATCGCGGGTTTCTGATGATAAGCGTTTTACTATATCATCGTGGATAGCAGGGGGAACAAAGCTTGTTATATCTCCGCCCATACTTGCTATCTGCCTTACCATACTTGAGCTTAAATACATATTTTCAGCCCTTGTGGTGAGGAATAGGGTTTCAACCTGAGGGTTGAGTTTTTTATTGGTAAGCGCCATCTGAAATTCATATTCAAAATCAGACATTGCGCGTAAACCCTTGATAATTGCGCAGGCATTTTTGTTCTGTGCATACTCTGCTAAAAGACCGTTATAGATATCAACCTCAACATTGGGTAGATCGGCAACGGTTTTCTTTATCATAGCAAGGCGTTCTTCCTTTGTAAAGGAGCCTTCCTTAGAAGCGTTGGTCATAACAACTACTATGATTTTATCAAACATAGCGGCGGCACGGGTGATAATATCAAGATGGCCAAGTGTTATGGGGTCAAAACTACCGGGGCAAATTGCTATTTTCTCACTCATTCATCATTACCTCCCTTTTTATACACAGTAACGATGATGTTGCCAAACCTATAATTTTTAGTAACCTCAAATCCGCTGACTGAAGAGGGCAGGGTAATATAGGTAGGGTGTTCGCAAATGATTATGCCGTAGCTGCTCATAAGCTCTGCTACGAGTGGCAGGGCCTTTTCAAGAAGCCCTGCTCTGTAGGGCGGGTCTAAAAAGGCGATATCAAAGGTATCGTTACATCTTGCAAGAAAGGTTTCATAATCGCTTCTTACAGCAGTAGCCCTACATTCAAGATTGGTGGCAGTAAGATTTTTCTTAACAACATTAAGTGAAATATCCGAAACATCAACAAAAACTGCGCTATCGGCTCCGCGGCTTAAAGCCTCAATTCCTAGCTGACCGCAGCCTGCAAACAAATCAAGAACTCTTCTGCCTTCAATATCAAACTGAATGGCGCTGAATATAGCCTCCTTGATTTTTTCGGGGGTGGGCCTTACTATATCGTTGCCGGGCACCGTTTCAAGCCTTCTGCCTCGAGCCGTACCTGTAATAACTCGCATGAAACTCTCCATAGTACATAATTATTTATCTTATTATCCCACTAAATAGGTGCTTTTGTCAATACCTAATTTACATAGTAACAAAGTTAAAAGAAAAAAATTCGAAAAATATGGGGTAAAAAGAAAAATAATGCTTGATTTTTCAAACGGTTTGTGATATCATATTTGAGCATATTTGATTACACCTTTTCCCAAAGGTGGTTTTTATGCCGAAAATAATCGACATTGAAGCGGGCGGTCCTCTGTAAAATTTATTGCATGAACGTCTGAAAAAGTCAGGGAGGAAAATTTTAATGGATGCAGTAAAAGAGTTGACCAAAGATATGCTCAAGGCTGATGCCCCCGAGATAATCATCGGTAGCACAGTTAAGGTGCATGTTAGAATCAAGGAAGGCGATAAGGAGAGAATCCAGGTATTCGAGGGTACTGTTATTGCTAAGAACAATAGCGGCATTTCCGAAACCTTTACCGTACGCCGTCTTTCCTACGGTGTAGGTGTTGAGCGTGTATTCCCCGTTCATTCACCCATCGTTGCTAAGGTTGAGCTTGTAAGAAAAGGTAAAGTTCGCAGAGCTAAGCTTTATTATCTCCGTGATAGAGTTGGTAAGGCTGCAAAGGTTAAGGAACTCATCTAATCTTATCTGATCAAAAAACTGTACGAAAGGGGGACGGGGTGTAAAGCCTTCCCCCCATTTTCTTTTTTTGAAAAGAGGTGTTTGTTACGGAAAATGATAATAAAGAAAAGCTGGAAATATTCGATTATTCGGATATAGCCGAGGAAGAGGAGTCCCTCACACCCGCCAAAAAAGAGGTTTTTGAGTGGCTTGATGTGGTTATTTCCGCAATAATCGTTGTGGTTATCCTTTTCACCTTTGTTTTCAGGGTAGCCACCATAGAGGGCCCCTCAATGCAGAATACTCTTTTTGCAGGCGAAAAGGTGGTTATCAGCAACTTTTTCTATGAGCCACAGGTTAATGATATAGTGGTCATTTCCCGTAACGCCGAAAACATAGTTGGGGAGGATAGCGATAGCAGTCTTCCCATAATCAAGCGAATTATAGCGGTAGAGGGACAGACCGTAGATATAGATTTTAACAAGGGTATCGTTTATGTAGATGGGGAGGCTATTGATGATTCCTATGCCAAAACCCCCACAAACCTTTGCTATAACGATGGTGTAACCTTCCCCGTGAGAGTACCCGAGAACTGTGTGTTTGTTCTGGGTGATAACCGTAACGATTCTCTTGATAGCCGTTCTTCGAAAATAGGCAAAAACGGTATGGTCGATACCCGTTATATTTTAGGAAAAACTATTTTAAGAATTTATCCCTTCGATAAGGTAGGAGGTCTTGAATAATGAGCAATTCGCAAACTATTCAGTGGTTCCCGGGGCATATGGCGAAAACACGCCGTAAGATAACCGAACAGCTGAGAATTATAGATGCGGTTGCCGAAATAGTTGATGCAAGAATACCCGTCAGCAGCCGCAATCCGGAACTGGCGGGTATTATTTCGGGCAAACCGCATATTATTCTGCTTAATAAGTGCGATATGGCAGATCCGAAAGCTACAAATGAGTGGATAGAATATTATAAAAACAGCGGTCTTATAGCCATTCCCGTTGATTGCCGAAGCGGTAAGGGTATAGGCGGCTTTAAGGATGCAGTTAAAACCGTTCTTGCCGATAAGCTTAAATCCTACAAAGAAAAGGGTATGGTGGGTAAGCCCCTTCGCGTTATGGCGGTGGGTATACCAAATGTTGGCAAATCCTCATTTATAAACCGCATAGCAGGCAATTCTCGCGCCAAGGTGGAAAACCGCCCGGGTGTTACAAGAGGCAATCAGTGGTTTACGGTGGATAAGGAATTAGAGCTTCTCGATACTCCCGGTGTTTTATGGCCTAAATTTGATGATGAAAAGGTGGGGGAACACCTTGCCTTCACGGGCGCCGTTACGGATAGAATTATCGATACCGAGCTTTTAGCTATGAGATTGCTTGAAATATTAGCCGCCAATTACCCCGAGCTTCTTGAAAAACGTTACGGTATAACCCAGTTCCCCGAGGAATCCTATGATCTTCTTTGCGTCATCGGTAAAAAGAGAGGTATGATGATACGTGGCGGCGAGGTTGATAGCGAGAGAGCGGCAAATATGCTGCTTGAAGAGTTCAGAACAAATAAGCTTGGATTTATCACACTTGAAAGGGTAGAGAATAATGCCTGATTTAAGTATAGAAAACGAAGCAAGGCTTTCGGGCTATAAATATATCTGCGGTGTTGATGAGGCGGGCAGAGGCCCACTGGCAGGGCCCGTTTGCGCCGCCGCAGTAATTTTACCGCAGAATTGCGAAATAGAGGGGCTTAACGATTCTAAAAAGCTCAGCGAAAAGAAAAGGGAAGCCCTGTTTGATGTTATAATCGAAAAGGCGGTGGCATATAGTATCTGCTACGGCACCTTAGAGGAAATCGAGGAATTTAATATCCTTGAGGCTACATATCTTGCTATGAACAGAGCTATAGATAGCCTTAGCATTAAGGCGGATTTCGCTCTTATTGATGGCAACCGAGAGCCAAAGGGAATAAAGGTGCCCTGCAAAACCGTTATAAAGGGAGATATGAAATCTTCAAGCATTGCCGCCGCATCAATTCTTGCAAAGGTTACCCGAGATAGATTGATGCTTGAGTATGATGAAAAGTATCCTCAATATCAGTTCGCAAAGCACAAGGGCTATGGCACAAAGGTGCATTATGAAGCCATAAAGGAGCACGGCGTTTGTGAAATTCATCGCCTATCATTTTTGAAAAATGTTATCGGATAAGAAAAAGGCCGCCGAAATTGGCAAAAAGGGTGAAGAAAAGGTAGCGGACTATCTTAAATCCAAGGGCTATATAATTTTAAAAAGAAATTATAAGGACAGTTACGGCGAGGTTGATATAATAGCGCAAAACGAAGAATATATAGTTTTCGTGGAGGTTAAAACTCGTAGCGAAAACGCCATAGTAAGCGGCTTTGAAGCGGTTAACTCAAAGAAACAAAGGCTTATAAAAAATGAGGCGCTGATGTTTACAAAAAGGCTTAAAACCGAGCTTACTCCGCGCATTGATGTTGCCGAGGTTACGGTTTCAAAAAGCGAAGATGGCAATGAAAAATGGAAGTTAAATTACTTAAAAAATGCTTATTAGGGTGATTTAATGAAATATTTTGATTTGCACTGCGATACGCCTTATAGATGCTTTGAGGAAGGGCTTGATTTTTCGTCCTTACAGTTAGCGGTCAGATGCGGGTGCGAGAATTTCTTTGAGGAGTATAATCAGTGCTTTGCTGTCTGGATAGCGGATGATACCGAAAGCCCTTTCAAAAAATATCGTCAAACCCTTGATAGCTTCAAGAAAAAATTAGGTGAGAGCGGCAGTAAAATAAAACCCGTTTTCACGGTTGAGGGCGGAGCCGTTTTAGAGGGTAATTCAGATAATCTTTATACCCTTAAAAACGATGGAATAAGAGCGCTGACACTTACTTGGAACGGCAAGAATGAGATAGCCTCGGGGGTAGGTGAAATAGGGGGCCTTACCCCGTTTGGCAGGGAAGCGGTAAGGCTTATGAACAGCCTCGATATTTTCTGCGATCTTTCCCATCTTAACAAGGAAAGCTTTTATGGCGCCCTCGATGTTGCAAAGCATCCCTTTGCATCCCATTCCTGCTGCGATGATGTCTTCGGCCATAGAAGAAATCTTGATGAAAATCAGTTAAAAGAGCTTATCTCTAAGGGCGGAATAATTGGGCTTTGCCTATATCCTCAATTTTTAGGTGAGGGAGAGGTTTTTGAGAATATATACCGCCATCTTTTTTATCTGCTCGATAAAGGCTATGAAAATCATATAGCCATCGGCTCGGATTTTGATGGGGCGGATATGGATAAAAGCCTTGATAGCGCCGCAAAAATACCCTCTCTATACCTGTTTTTAGAGCAAAAAGGTATAAACAAGGGCATAATTGATAAGATTTTTTATGAAAATGCTAAGAATTTCTTTTCACCTGTTTGACAAATGCGACTATATACTGTAAAATAAATTATTATTTATTAAATACTCCGCGGGAGGAAAAACAAAATGCAATATGTTAGTACAAGAGATAAATCCGTAAAGGTTACCGCCGCAAAGGCGATAGCGCAGGGAATTTCGGTTGAGGGCGGCCTCTTCGTGCCCGATAGCTTCCCCTCGCTTACAAAAGCGGATTTTGAGAGAATATCAGAGCTTGATTACATCGGCAGAGCCGAATATGTTCTTAAGTTCTTCCTCAATGATTTTACGGAGGAAGAGGTAAAGAACTGTGTTAAGGGCGCTTATACCGGTAGCTTCGATGATGAAAATCCCGCCCCCATTTCAGTTCTAGGCGAAAATGTCAATATTCTCGAGCTGTGGCATGGTCCCACCTGCGCCTTTAAGGATTTAGCATTACAGCTGCTTCCTTATCTTCTTACCACATCTGCAAAAAAGGTATCTGAGGGTAAGAAAACCGTTATCCTTGTTGCCACCTCGGGCGATACGGGTAAAGCGGCTCTCGAGGGCTTTAAGGATGTTCCCGATACCGAGATTATCGTTTTCTATCCAAGCGAGGGCGTAAGTCCTATGCAGAAGTTACAGATGGCTTCTCAAAAGGGCGATAATGTTCACGTTTGCGCTATTGTGGGCAACTTTGATGATGCACAGTCGGGCGTTAAGAAGATTTTCACCGATAGCGAAATTAAGAACAAACTGTTAGATAACAATATGCAGTTCTCCTCTGCAAACTCAATAAACTGGGGTAGACTTGCTCCTCAGATTGTTTACTATGTTTCAGCCTACTGCGATATGCTTAAAAAGGGCGATGATTTATCCGATGGCTTTAATGTGGTAGTTCCCACAGGTAATTTCGGTAATATACTTGCCGCCTACTATGCAAAGAAGATGGGCGTTCCCGTAAATAAGCTTATCTGCGCATCCAATGCTAATAACGTGCTTACCGATTTTATAAAAACGGGCGCCTATGATCGCAACCGCGATTTCTATACCACAATTTCTCCCTCTATGGATATTCTTATTTCCAGCAACTTAGAGCGTATGCTCTTCGAGCTTTCGGGCTGTGATGATAAGTGTGTGGCGGCCCTGCAAAACGATCTCTCTTCTAAGGGTAAATTTACCGTAAGTGAAGATGTTTTTGCGAAGCTTTCCTCACTTTTCTGGGGAGAAAGCTGTGATGATAAGGAAACGGTAGAAACCATAAAGAAAACCTTCGAGGATTATGGATATCTTTTGGATACTCACACCGCCGTTGCAGTTAATGTTTATAATAAATACAAGGCAGAAACCAAGGATAGCAGACCCACTCTTATTGCTTCCACCGCATCACCCTATAAGTTTGTTAAGAGTGTTCTTTCGGCTGTAAGCAAAGAGCAGGGAAGCGATGAATTTGATAATGTAAGAGTTCTTTCCGCTGTTACCAATACCGAAATCCCTTCCCCCATAGCAGAGCTTGAAAATGCTCAGGTTCGCTTTGAGGATATATATGCAAAAGAGGATATGTATAAGGCGGTTTGCGATTGCCTTAAAATCTGATAAAAAAACAATATCCGACCCCTTAAGGTCGGATATTATTGTGAAGACTACTGTTTTGCCTCAAAGGTATCACAGCAGGTCTCGGTGCAGGTGTTAGCGGTGCTGTTGCCAACGCTGATTTTACCTGCGTTGCAGGAGTCGTTCATTGTGTGATGAACACAATTTTTAACAGAGCAATGAATGCAGCTTTCGGTTTTACAATCTGTCATAACTTTCATTTCCTTTCCGGCTTTGCGCCGTAATTATTATCTGCAAAAGATAAAGTAATATTCATTTTTTGAAAGGAGGAACACCCGTGAATTTATTTACCATTTCGGATCTGCATCTTTCCTTTGGTGCCGAAAAACCTATGGATATCTTCGGCGGCTGGGCAAATCATACCGAGCGGATAAAAGCCAATTGGTCAAGACTTGTTGGCGAGGATGATACCGTTGTTATTCCGGGTGATATCTCCTGGGCAATAAATTTTGAGGAAGCAAAGCCCGATTTCCAATTTCTCAATTCCCTTAAAGGTAAAAAAATTATGCTTAAGGGCAATCATGATTATTGGTGGCAGACCGTTAAAAAAATAAATGAATTTTTAACCGAAAATAAATTTGATACAATTTCCTTGGTCCATAATAACTGCTTTCCCTTAGGAGAATATGCTGTTTGCGGAACAAGAGGTTGGCTTTATGATGGAAGCGGCCAACAGGATAAAAAGGTGATAGCGAGAGAATGCGGCAGGCTCACAAAATCCATTGAAGATGCGCTGTCTCTTTCAAAAAAACCTATCGTCTTTTTACATTATCCCCCCGTTTATGCCGAATTTGTATGCGAAGAAATTTTCGAAATTATCCGTAAATACGGCATAACCGATGTTTATTACGGTCATATTCACGGAGCAGGATATAATAATGCTACAAGTGAGTACGATGGCGTAAGGCTTCACCTTGTTTCCTGTGACTGTGTGGATTTCACCCCACAATTTATTACGAAATATTAAATTTTGTCAAATTATAGTAGAAATATTTTTCTAACTGTGATATAATAGGTTAAATTTAGTGTGACACACTATGCGGAGGTATAAAAAATGAGTTTGAAAGAAACAAAAAAGCTTGATACTAACAGATATCAGCTTGAGATCACCATTGATGGTGAAAAATTCCGTGAGGCAATTAAGGAAGCTTACCGTAAGAACGGTAAGAAGATAAATGTCCCCGGCTTCAGAAAGGGCAAGGCTCCTCTCCATATGGTAGAAACCTACTATGGCACCGAGGTATTCTTTGAAGATGCCCTTAATCTTCTCTATGGCGATGTTGTTGAAGAGGCTATCAATGAATCTGGCCTTAAGGTTATTGATGATAAGATGGATTTTGATCTTGTTTCCATTTCCAAGGAAGATGGCGTTGATTTCAAGGTAAGCGTTACTACCTATCCCGAAATCACCCTTAAAGCATATAAGGGCCTTAAAGCTGAGAAACAGCCCGTTAAGGTTGATGCCGCCGAGGTTAATGCCGAGGTTAAGGCTATGGCAGAGAGAAATGCCCGTATGGTATCCGTTGAGGATAGAGCCGCTAAGAAGGGCGATGCAGTTGTTATCGATTTTGAAGGCTTCGTTGATGGCGCTGCCTTTGATGGCGGTAAGGCAGAGGGCCATACCTTAGAATTAGGCTCAGGCCAGTTTATCCCAGGTTTTGAGGATCAGATCATCGGCAAGAATATTAACGATGAGTTTGATATCACCGTAACCTTCCCCGAGGAGTACGGCGCTAAGGAGCTTGCAGGCAAGGAAGCAGTATTTAAGATTAAGCTTCACGAAATCAAGGTTCGCGAGCTTCCCACCGTTGATGATGAGTTCGCTAAGGATGTAAGCGAGTTTGATACATTAAAGGAGCTTAAGGCAGATATTAAGAAGAAGGCTCTTGAAAGAAAGAAGGCAGCCGCTGAAGAGGCAGTTGAAAACGATCTTGTTCAGCAGGTTGTTGATGGCATTGAGGGTGAAATTCCCGAGGCTATGTTTGAAAGCCGTCTTAACCAGAGCGTTGAGGAGTTTGCTTATCGCTTACAGTCTCAGGGTATGGATCTTCAGACCTACCTTAAATATACCAACAGCTCTATTGAGGACTTTAAGGCTACCTTCCGTCCCCAAGCCGAGATGCAGGTTAAGTATCGCTTAGCTCTTGAAAAGATTGTTGAACTCGAGGGTATCGAGGCCGATGAAAAGGATGTTGAAGAGCAGTATAAGAAGATGGCTGAAAGCTACGGCGTAGAGGTAGATCAGGTTAAGGCCGCTATCCCTGCAAGTGAAATTTCCAAGGATTTAGCAGTTGGCAAGGCTATCGATTTTGTTAAGGAAAATGCCGTTATTACCGAGGCTGCTCCCGAGGAGAAGCCCGCTCCTAAGAAGACCGCTGCTAAGAAAACCGAAGCAAAAGAAGATAAGGAATAATTGTTTATATTTTCCAAAATCAGTTCATAATATCTAATAACACAGAAAGGAAAAGGTGAATTATGAGTTTAGTACCTTATGTTGTAGAACAAACCAGTCGCGGTGAGCGTTCTTATGATATTTTCTCCCGTCTTTTGAACGATAGAATAATTATGCTCAATGATCAGGTGGATAACGCTTCTGCCAGCGTTGTTATAGCGCAGATGCTCTATCTTGAAGGTCAGGATCCCGATAAGGATATCAGCTTTTATATCAATAGCCCCGGCGGCTCTGTTTCCGCAGGTATGGCTATTTATGATACTATGCAGTATATCAAGTGCGATGTAAGCACCATTTGTATCGGTATGGCCGCAAGTATGGGCGCTTTCCTCCTTGCCGCAGGCGCAAAGGGTAAAAGATATGCTCTTCCTAACAGTGAAATAATGATTCACCAGCCCTTAGGCTCTGCCGAAGGTCAGGCAACCGATATTCTTATCCACGCTAACCATATTAAGCGTATCCGCAGTAATATTAACAATATTTTATCTGAGGCTACGGGCAAATCCCTTGAAGAAATCGAGAGAGATACCGAGCGTGATAATTTTATGACGGCTAAGGAAGCCGCCGAATATGGCCTTATTGATAAGGTTATCGATAAAAGATAATCCAAAAGATAAGGGATAGGAGATTCCTATGACTAAGGAAAAAGATATGGAGATACGCTGTTCCTTCTGCGGTAAAACTCAGGATGAGGTAACCCGCCTTGTAGAAGGCCCCGGCGTATATATCTGCGATAACTGTATAAATTTCTGTAGCTCCTTGCTTTATGATGATGAGCTTGAGGCAAAGCATAGCAAAAAGGCTAAGGAAAATAGGGAAGAAAAGGACCTCTTAAAGCCTGCCGAGATAAAGGCTAAATTGGATGAATATGTAATCGGTCAGGAGGAGGCTAAAAAAACTCTTTCTGTTGCGGTTTATAATCATTATAAAAGGGTTTATAAGCAAACCGAGCTTGATGTTGAGCTTAATAAGAGCAATGTTCTTATGCTGGGCCCAACAGGTGTTGGTAAAACCCTCTTAGCCCAAACTCTTGCCAAGGTTTTGGATGTGCCTATTGCTATAACCGATGCTACCACCCTAACTGAAGCAGGTTATGTGGGTGAGGATGTGGAGAATATCCTTCTCCGCCTTATCCAAGCCGCAGATTACGATATTGAAAGGGCTCAGCAGGGCATAATCTATGTGGATGAAATCGATAAAATTGCCCGCAAATCCGAGAACGCCTCCATCACCCGCGATGTAAGCGGCGAGGGTGTTCAGCAGGCCCTTCTAAAAATCCTTGAGGGTACAGTTTCCAATGTTCCCCCGCAGGGCGGAAGAAAGCATCCCCAGCAGGAATTTATCCAGATTGATACCACCAATATCCTATTCATCTGCGCAGGCGCGTTTGATGGTGTTGAAAAGGTTATTGAGCGTAGAATAGGCGGCAGTAGCTTAGGCTTTGGCGCCAATGTGAAATCGCATAAAAGCTTAGAGGCCGAATCTCTTAGCGAGACCGCTACCCATCAAGATTTGGTTAAGTTCGGTCTTATCCCCGAGCTTGTGGGAAGGCTCCCCGTTATAACCGCCCTTAAGCCTATGGATAGGGATACCCTTATAAGAATTATGACCGAACCCAAAAACTCAATAGTAAAGCAGTATCAGGCGCTTTTTGCTATGGATAATGTGGAGCTTGTTTTCGAGGATGAGGCATTAAAGAAAATTGCCGACCTTACCATCGAGAGAAAAACGGGAGCCCGAGGTCTTCGTTCTATTATCGAGGGCGTTTTGCAGGATATTATGTTTGAAACCCCCTCAAATGAGACTACCAAGAGAGTTACAATAACCGCCGATACAGTTTCGGGCGGCAAACCTGTGGTAGAATAATTATATTACTTTAAATTTGAAAATACCTTGCTTTTTGCAGGGTATTTTTTCTTTTTTTGTATAAAACTGGGCGAAAATAGTCAAAATAGTCCAATTAAAAGTCAAAATAGTCTAATGATTTTGAACTTTTTTTATGATACCATATTATATGTGAAATTGCACAATGCACTAATTATCTTTATGATTAGTGTTGAGTACAATTAACAAATCTTTAGGTCTAGGAGGTTTTATAATGAGAAAACTTTTTTCAAAGCGACTGATTGCCGTAGTATTGGCAGTTGTTGTGTGCGTAAGCGCAGCAGGTGCATCTATGGCTGTTGACGGCTCAGTTGCTGCAACTCGTACCATCACCGTTGATACAAATGATGTGGTAAACGAGTGTTACGCAGGCGTTGGTAATAACCATTGGTCAGCACCGTATGTTCAAGGTATGAACGATGCTTACCAGACTGTGAACGAAAAGCGTCTTAATCTTCAAAAGTTTAGATACATGCGCATGCTTTTTGTTCCTAACTGGTTGGTAGATACGTCTCTTTCTCAGGAACAGCAGGAAGAGAATTGGAACAACGGTATTTACTACTATGATGGCATTGAGTTTAAAAACTTTATGTCTAAGGTAGCTATGTATGACCGTATTGGTACTACCGTTCTTTTGAACTTTGGTGGTGTTGTTACCGAAGACATATCCGGATGGTTCTTACATGAAAATGTATCGGAAAACGATGCAGGTAAGGGCGCTCCCAAAAACCTCGAAGCATTTGCTAAGGCGATTAAAGGCGTTATCGAATATTGCTGGAACGAGGGCTATGATAACGTTGAAATGCTTTCCTTCTATAATGAGGTAAATGGCGGCTCCTACCGTATGTTCTTCGATGCTCGCGAGCATTGGGCAAAAATGATTGTTGCTGTTGATAAGGAACTTAGCCTGCATACATATACCGGCAACCCCAACAGCGTTCATTACAATAAGAATATACGTGATGAAATCAAAATGTTCGGTACCGAGCTTTCAGGCTTTGCTAATAATGATGCTGCGGGAATTCAGCAGTGGTGTGATACCGTTATAAGAGAGGCCGTTAATGAAAACGGAGAGCCTGCTTATGATTATCTTAATACCCACCACTATCCTATGACCAGTTCGTACGATAGCTATTTAGATGCTATTGATGCTACATCTGCTCGTTACCCTGGTGTTTGGGCTAATGAAACCTTAGGTAGATATGCTGTGGGAAACACCACTCATTCAAATGAGCCTTATGCTTTGAACTATAAGTATAATGCACTGTCTATGGTAACAGCTCAGGCTAATGAGGGCTACGGCGGCTCTGCTTTATGGGTAGTAGGCTCCGATTCAACCCCCGCTCCTATGTCCATTCTGTTCTCAGGCGATTGGGATTTCCCATCCGGAGATATGCACGCAACTAAACATGTCTTTGCTTTAAATGGATTGCTTACTCGCTACATTCCTTTTGATAGCAAGGTTTATAAGAGTAATATTGATTCTGCCGATATGGTGGGCGCCGTGTTTGGCGTTGAGGATAATAACGGAAATATCGAGGATATGACCGTTATGCTTGATGTTGAGGAAAACAGCGCTCAGCGTGAGCTTACCGTAAAAGTAGGCTCCAAGATGGCAAATCGCACATTTGAGCGTCATATCTATTATTTCCCCGAGAAAGATTCTGAAGGTTGGGAATGGCCAGAAACTCTTTATGAGAACGGCGCCGATATTCTTCCTGTTACCGATAAAGAAATAACCGCCGATGCAAATGGCAATATCGTTGATATTCTTCCCAATGATAAGCATATTGCAGTTGTTTATACAACCCTCGATGAGCAGGTTCAGATAGTAACCGATACCGATTATGTTGAACTCAGCTCCGGCGCTAAGAAGGACTTCAATGTAACCGCAATTTACGGTACTGATAACGATAGCAATCTTTCAAATGTTACTTGGGAAGTTTTCGGAAAAGCTCGTACCGATACAAACGGCGGTTACAGCTGGACCACCGAAAACTGTGGTACCATTGATCAAGATGGCAAATATGATGCCACAGGAACCACCGCAGGTGATACAGTTTCAATTAAAATCACCTCTAAGTATGACCCCTCTGCATATACAATCATTATTGCAGAGATAGTTTAATTGGGAAAGGAGAAATATGAATATGAAAAATATTAAAAGTTTTATAGCAAAAAATGTATCTGTATTTCTTTCCCTTGCTATAATTTTAACCACCCTTCTTCCCGTATTTTCGGGTGTTGCAAAGGCGGCTACTTATGATTCCGCTAAAATCACCGAGCTTAAAGAGGCTTGGGGAGCCCTTACTGTTAAGGAAACCTTAGTTCCTACAGAAGTTTGGGCAGGTTCAAATGTTGTAGGTACAGGTTTAACCTTATCTGACACTTCGTCTTATTCCGGTCCCGCTATATCGGATACTTCTAAGCTTGGCCCTAAGTATGCAACATATACCACTACGGGAGTGGCTACAGGCTGCGCTGATAATAAGGATATGTATGTATTCAGAATGATGGACAACGATGCAAACTATACCATAGGTCAGTTTGTATCTTATTCGTATGAATTCAATTCTACCGCTGAGACATTATCCAGAGTTTTTATGCATTATTTTAATACCGGTGTTCAAGCTGAGAGAACGTTGTATGCCGGTACCTTCCTTCATAACCCTATGGCTGCTGGTTGGTCTACCATTTCCTATAACGGTGTTAATGCGAGAGGAGAATATGCCTCTAATTTAAGCGATAAGTTCTTAGGTCTTGGTTTTGACCTTAACGGAGCCGCCGCTGATATCACCGTTGGTTCTATGACGGGCGTATTCAAAGCCGCAAGCGATGAAACCTTAGCCCTTGCAGATAGCGATGCTGATGCTTTTGTTACTGCTGCTGTTGCATATTATGAAGCGGCTGTTACAGGTAATAAATTTGAGATTACTGATGCCGCATTCTTAAGATTTAAGGCAGCTATTGATGCTATTTTGAATGATAATTCCAATGAATCGGAAATGTCGGTAGCCATTAAGAATCTTAAAAATGCTTGGAAAGCATTAACTCATATCGGCTATGATGATACAGTTGCTATGAACTATATCGGTAGCAACGGCACAGGTTCCAACTATGCCGTTAACGATACCTCTAAGCTTGGTCCTAAGTATGCAACCTATACTACTTCGGGAACAAATAGTGGCGCGGCCGATAATAAGGATATGTATGTATTCAGGATGATGGATGGTGATGTAAACTATACCATAGGTCAGTTTGTATCATATTCTTATGAATTCCATTCCACCGCAGCAATGGCATCCAGAGTTTATATGCATTATTTCAATACTAATGCTCAAGGCGAGAGAACGTTGTATGCTGGTTCCTTCCTTCATAGCCCTATGGCAGAGGGCTGGTCTACCATTTCCTATAACGGTGTTAATGCGAGAAGCGAATATGCCTCTAATCTGAACGATGAGTTCTTAGGTATTGGTTTTGACCTTAACGGAGCCGCAGGAACCATCACCGTTGGTTCTATGACGGGCGTATTCAAAGCCGCAAGCGCTGAAACCTTAGCGCTTGCAGATAGCGATGCCACCGCATTCATTGCCGCGGCAACAGAATATTATAATGCAGCCGTTGCCGCTAATAAGTTTGATTCCGCTGATGCCGCATTCATAGCATTTGCAAATGCGGTTAACGCAGCAGATGCAAGCAATGTTGCTGACTTAAAGGCCGCTTGGGCTGCTTTGACAGTAAATGAAACCTTGATTCCCTCTGTTCTTTGGAATGGCGCCAACACAGTAGGTACAGGTTTAACCCTTAAAGATACCTCCCAGTATGATGGTCCTTTCCTTGGCGAATGTCCTCCCCAAGCGCCTGAAGCTTCTGAAATTCGCAAGATGACCATTAATACAACAAGCATTCCTGCTTATTTCACCGAGGTTTCTAATTTTGCTACTGAGGCAACAACTACCGTACCCTTTAAGCAGATAACGGATATGTATTTCTATTATAAATCCGATGCGGATATCAAAGCGCTTTTTGGATGCATTGGTAATAACGGTTCAGCCCGCCATAACCGTATGTTTGGCGCAGGTTCCACTTGGACACTTCCCAACACTAATGGTCAGTGGGTTAAACTTTCCTTCTTTGATTGGTTTACTTCAAACGGATTTTCATTTGATGCAATAGTTAAAAACGCAGGTGAAACTGCCGCTTCAACCCAATTAGCAATAATTGGCTTCCAGTCACTTTATACAGCATCCGGAACCACCGATTTATATGTAAGTGAATTATTCGTAGATAACGGTGTTGATGAAAACCTTGCAGGTTCAGAAAATTGGACAGATGTTGAGTGGATGACCAATGCCATCAACGCCAACCCAGATGAACTTAAAAATGATTATGTTGATGGCGTAAACAATACTGAAAAATGGGCTAGCTTTGTTGCAGCTCGCGAGGCGCTCTATGCTTTCGCTGATGAATTAGCCATTATTGTAGCAACCAATAATTTCAAGACCGCTTGGCAAGCATTAACACCTTCAGAAACTGCAGGTGATAAAGTTGATGCAACCTTATTAAACCATGCTGCAATAGGCGCAGGTAATTTGTCAAACGATGTGCCCGCTGATGTTGGTGCAAATGCTAATAGCGTAGTAATGCCTATTGGTACAAAAGCGACTCAAATGCTTCAATTTGGCGATGAGGTTGCGAATAATCTTGTAACACCCGCCAGCAGAACAGATATTGATGATATCTATTTCTACTATAAATCAACCTCTGATGTATATTTGAGAGTTTCGATATCCTACTCTGATGGTTCATCAGCTACCCTAAAGGGTGCTGCGGCTCCCTTTAGCGGTTTGTTTAAGGCAGCATCCTCAAACGGTCAGTGGGTAAAGGTTTCAATACCCGATTTCATAAACGGTGCCGCAGCAGGTGCATGGGCAAACAGATATAAACCTGCCGATTTGGCTTACGCATATTACAGCAAGGTTCGTGTAGAGTTTGCAACAACCAATGCGATTGATGCAAACAATGGCACCGAAAATGTAGCAGATGTTTATGTTTCAAATCTGTTCTTTAAGTATGACACAAACCTTTACGGTTCAGAAGATTGGACCGATGAGCAGTGGTGTGAAAAGGCCATCACATTAAATGTTGATGATATTAAAAATGATTATGTAGATGGCGTAAACAACACTGAAAAATGGACCGCATTTGTTGAGGCTCGCAATACCCTTGTTGATTGCTTGCCCGACCAAAATGTTGTAGCGCTTAAAGAAATCTGGGGCTCATTAAAGATAAAAGCAACCATGATTCCTTCTGAGATTTGGGCAGGCTTCAATACTCTTGCAACAGGATTTACCGTTAACGATTCTGCAAATTATAACGGTCCTGCAATTCCTGATGCTTCTAAGCTTGGTCCTAATTACACAACCTTTACCACCACAGGTACAGGCGGCGCGGCTGATAATGTGGATATGATAGTATTCAAGCCTAGTATCAGCGGTCTTAAGTTATCACAATTTGAGTCGTATAGCTTTGAGTATCATACTACCGCAGCAAACGCTTCCAGAGTTTATATGTGCATAGTAAATAGCTCAGGCAGCTTGGGAACAATATATGCTCCCAGCTATCTCCATAACCCTATGCCTCAGGGATGGTCAACCGTTTCCTATGAAGGTGTAAATGAAAGAAGCGAATACGCTAACGATTTAGACCGTGAAGTTTTAGGCATCGGTTTTGACCTCACGGCAGTTCCTGCTGATATCACCGTTGGTTCTATGACAGCAATATTTACTGCCGCCAACGAGAGCGATTTAGCTCTTGCTGATACTGAT
Organism: Clostridia bacterium; assembly: GCA_017465085.1. Taxonomy (GTDB): domain Bacteria; phylum Bacillota; class Clostridia; order Oscillospirales; family Acutalibacteraceae; genus UBA737. The sequence continues at coordinate 39,610 of JAFTWW010000047.1, forward strand.
GAGGAAGCATTCGTAGAAGCTGCTAAACGCTTCTATGTAAAAGCGCTTGCTAATAACTATTTTGCAAGTGATGATGCTGCATTTGCCTCCTTTACAGAGGTTTTAGGCAATCTTACCGATTTGTCCGTAAACGATGTTGTTTCAAGTGAAGTAGCAGTAGCTTGGGATGCTTTAAACATCGAAAAGACACTTATTCCTTATGAGGTTTGGGAAAAAGATGGTGTTGTTGGTACAGGACTTAATGTTTATGATTCTTCCGCTTATAGCGGCTCCGACCTTGCTGATAAGAGCGTTTTAGGTCCTAAGTATGCAACCTTCTCTGCTACCAAATCAAGCAGTGCTTCCGATAATGTGGATTATATCGTGTATAAATTTGCAGATGGTAATGAGGCTTTAACCGTTGGTCAGCTTGATACGATTTCATTGTATGTTAATTCTTCTGCTGCAATCGGTGGCATCAGACCCAAGATGCATATTAACGGCGGAATCGCTGTTGATAACCCCACTTTCTTCACAGCGGCCCAAATCGGCTCAGGTTCTTGGAAAAATGTATCCCTTAGCGGTCTATCATCCAAGGAAGGTTATCAATCTGTTAAGCAGAGAATTATGACGGGCGTGGGACTTGATATTGCGGGTAATGCCGATATCCAAGTAGGCTCTATAACCGCAACCTTCAAAACACTTTCTGCTGAAAACAAAGCCCTTTCTGCCACCAATTCTCTCGAATTTTTAGCAGAGGCAATTAAGTTTAATAAAACAGCCGATAGCATTTTCGGCGAAAATAATGCTAAACTTATCAACTTCAGAGAAAAACTTAATGCCGCATTAACCCTCATAACCGAGGAAGATAAGGCAATAGTTGAGCTTATCGCAGGTTGGAAGAGTCTTAGCAGCACCGATTCATATCCCGATAGCGATACTACCGAATGGAATCTTGCTGACTGGGTATATGCCGCTCAGAAGGTTGATACAGCTAACCTTACCAATACCGAAGAATTTGTTGAAGCTTTAGTTAATGCTATTAATTTAAGAGATGAACTCGGTATCGTACTTAGCTGTGATATCACAAGCTTTACCGATGCAGCATCTGCCCAGGGAACAATTGATTCCCTCGGTGAAAATGTATTGGTAGGCAAGGTACCCTCTGTTTATTACTTTGATGGTACCGAAAAAACCGAAATCTCTGTAGCAAATGCCGAGAATCTTACTGATGGTAACTTTGATACAGTTGAAGCGTTTGCAAACTATGATTTCTCAGCCCCCAATTCGTATGCAGAATTAGTTTATGAATTCAATGGCGAAGCAGTTATTGATGACTTTATAGTAGGTTTCAATAATAATGCTGACCATGCAAATATGAACTATAAGATTTATGCCGCAAATAATATGGCAGACCTCTTCTTAGATAAATCCCTTGTTGCAGCGTATAATAATGAACTTGGCGAACAGGTTCAGAGATTTAGCTATGGTGGCAAGATTCAGATTACCGGTGCGTATATTGCATTCAGATTCTATGGCAACGAATCCGGTCTTACCATTAGCGAGCTGGGCGCTTACGGCGAGGTTGTAACATATTCTGTTAAGACCAACGCTTTAAGTGACGCTGAAATGAAGGCGCTCGGCACTAACCTCTTTGCCAATGCCCAGTGTTACATTAGAGGAGGTACAGGCGGTAGAGTTAAGTGGGAAGAGCATCAGCAAGGTAGCTTGTATCCTTATACAAAGTTAGTTGACCTTTCTAACGAAACTGGTTGCGGCTTTGCTGCAGTTACAGGAAGCGCTATCAGTAAAGTAGACCAAGATATAACGATGCACCTTGTATTTGATCTCAAGGATACCTACTATGTAGAAAAGATTCTATTTAACCACTTCCGTCAGAACTATCTGCAAACAGGTAAATATGAAATCTATGCTTCTACCGAGATGGGTCTCCTCTTCAAAGATAGCAGTAAGATTATTACTTATAATAATATGTCGGATGGTCCTAACGGAACCACCAATTCTCAGCTCTTTACAATGGCTGGTAACGGTATAATCGCAAGATATATCAGTATCTGCGTTAAATGTCCCGTTTCTGATTATGAAAATGCGCTTGCGACATTCTCGGGTATGTGCTATCCCAGAATTAACGACCTCGCTGCATTTGGTACTAAGTATGTTAAGCCGAAGGCAGAAATCAACTTTGTTAACCATGTTCCCGTTGAGGTTTACCGTACCGATTCTGCTGGTAACAAGACCACCGTTAAGGAAGATGAGTATAGCGGTGATGATTATCTTTATGCTTATGACGGTAAATATGATGTTGCAACACCTATCGCCCAAAACGATAAATATGTTGATTTTGTATTTAACCTCTGCGCTAATAAGACTATCAACTCCGTTAAGCTTTCCACCCTTACCGAAAATATTAAGGGACTTAAGGTTTACGCCTCCGATTCAGCAGAGGGTGTCTGGAATAATGACAGTATGGTTGTTGAATATTACGGCGAAGCCGTTAACGAAGTGTTCCGTACATTTGGTGAAACACCAATAGAAGCCCGTTATGTAAGATTCTGCATAACCGAAACCGCTTCGGGCACATTTGATCCCACCGAGTTTGAGGTTATAGGTTGGAATACTCAGGAGTTTGCATACTATAACCTTGCTGAAAGCAAGCAGGATGACGCTTCTATGATTCTTGTTGATAAGGATACGGGCGAATATACCATGTCCACTCAGAATTTCGGTAGATACTATCCTCATTGGTGGGGCCAGCCTTGGTATGAATTCTACAATATGTTTGATGGCGATGAAGATACCGTTGCCGATTTCTATACTGGTTCTATGGGTAATCCCGATGGTACCGGCAAGAAGACAATCAACTTCCTTGTTGACCTCGGCACCTTGAATGCTGTTGATAATATCGAACTCATCGCAGGAAGCAATAAGGAATTCTGGCCTAATAAGGTTAACTTCTACTTAGGCGATGACGACCTCGCTCTATTTGATGCCGATTTAGAGCCCGATGCTTCATTCAATGAGAAATCTAATGAGGATAGCGGAAGCTATGAATATAACTTCTTGCCTAAAGTAGTTCAGTATGTAAGAGTTGAGATTGTAGATGCAACCAACGATCTGTTCAATACTGATAACAAGATGGCAACCATTATTGCCGATATTAAGGTTAACGGTCTTGAAATCCTTGCAAGCACCGCTTCTGAAGGCGTAGCCGCATCTGTAACCGATGAGGAAACGGGCATCCGTGTTGACCTTGTAGCCCTTCGTGAAAACGATGTTTACACAACGCTTCAGGATATTCTTGTTGTTAAGCGCGAGGCTACCGCCGAGGAAAAGGCGGCAACCTTAGCAAACAACAATAAGTTTGCCTCTGATGTATATCAGATATTCCTTCTTGACGTTAACGGAGATTTAATTGAAGACGTTGATGGAAGAGATATCAAGATATATCTGCCCAAATCTCTCTATAAGGGTACCTCCGAGGAAGCCTTTGTAATGTCAAACGAACTCGGTGAATTCAGCATTATTGATTTCACCACCGAGGATGATTACTTTGTTGTTGTTTCCTCCGATCCTTTAGTTAACAACTACGCCTTCTGCGAATTTGTAAGCGTAGATGTAGAAGAGGATGAGGATGATAATGATACCCCAACTGATACGGATAACACCGTAGAGGAGGATGAAACCGAAACCGAGGATGAAGAACCCGAGGAAGAGGAAGAAGAAACCTCAAAGAAGAAGAGAAAGGTTAAGGTTGTTCGCAAGGGCAACGGTACCGATATCTTCGATTACCTCTGGATAATCATCGTTGTTGTAGCTGTGGTAATAGTAGCCGCAGGTATAACCCTCTTCATAATCCTTGCTAAGAAAAAGAAAAAGCAGGAAGAAGAGGCCTAAAATAGCTTGAAATAAGTTTCCTTTCAACTTATTTCTCTTTCAGACCGAGCCTATCCCCCGTGGAAACACGGGGGATAGGTGTTTTTTTATGCAATATATGGTAATGTAATATGTATTACAGGCCAAATCGCAATATATGGCTAAAAAGACCGCAATATTTGACTTGATAGTGAAATAAATGTGATATATAATTAAAACAGCAGGAAAGAAACCGAATGTTTCTTAAAAAGCTTGCCTAAAATAATTTATGCAGGAGGAAGCACGATGAAAAAATTATTCACCAAGCGGCTATTAGCAGGCATTATGTCGCTGATACTGTGTATCTGTGTAGCAGGAGTAGCTGCGGCGGTTGAGCCCAGAGCCACCGCCACAAGAACTATCACTGTGGATACAAACACGGTAGTAGGCGAGGATTACGCCGGGGTAGGTAATAACCATTGGACATCGCTTTATGTTTCGGGTATGAATGATGCATATCAGACTATGAACGAAAAGCGTACCAATGTGATTAAACCTGCTTATATGCGCATGCTTTTTATGCCTGATTGGCTTGTAGATACCTCACTCTCCTCAGCCGAACAGCAGTGGGAGTGGGAAAACGGTATTTACCATTTTGAAAATCTAGAGGTTGTTAACTTCTTCCAAAAGGTAAAAATGTATAAGGAATCGGGAACGGATGTCATCATCAATATGGGTGCCCGTGTTGATTATGATATTATGGATTGGTTTCCCGTAAAGGATGCGGCCCACTCCGAAGGCGGTACCCGTGGAGCCCCTGCTAATCTCGAAGCCTTTGCAAAGGCTACCTATGCATTATTTGAATATGCTTGGGATGAGGGCTATGATAATGTAAATATGCTCTCATGGTATAACGAGGTTAACGGCGGTAACTATGAGATGTATTGGGATAAGCCAATGTATTGGTGCACCATGATTAAGAAAACTCATGATGAGTTTAAGTCCCATACATATAAGGGCGTTAATGCGCGTGATAAAATCAAGATTTTCGGCACCGAGCTTTCGGGACTTATAGATGAGGAAAGTATACCCATCTGGATGGAATATATCACCGAAAATCTTGTGGATGAAAACGGTGAGCCTGTTTACGATTATTATAGCTGTCACCACTATCCGTGGCAGAAGTCATATGAGTCAATATATGAAGCTATTGAGGAAATGGGAAATACCTATTCAGGTGTTTGGACCAATGAGATAGGCGCAAGAACTGCAGACGGTAAGCAAACCACCCACAGCGGTAGCGAAACCTTCGTTTCTAACTATAAGTATTCCGAAGCCGCTATGGTTATATTGCAGTCAAATGCAGGCTACGGCGGAGCGGCATGCTGGGTTGTTGGCCCCGATGTAGCGCCCGCTCCTATGGGTGTTAACTTCGATATCGGTCTTATGGGAATGTGGTCCTATCCTTTCAGGGATATGAGCACCTCTCATAACTACGGCTTCCGTAGCCTTATGATGCGATATATTCCTAAACATTCAAAGGTATATAAAAATACCGTAGCCTCCGAGGATATTCTCTGCGCGGTTTACGGTATTGAGGATAATAACCAAAATATTGAGGATATGACCGTTCTTTTAGATGTTGAGGCAAATTCCTCTCAGCGTGAGCTTACTGTTAATCTTGGCAGTAAAATGGCAAACCGCGTTTTAGAGCGCCATGTATATTATTACCCGAAAGCCGATAAGGAAGGCTGGGAATGGGCGGATGTAACCTACCCCGATGGTGATCTTATGCCCGTAACCGATAAGGTGCTCACCGCCGATCAAAACGGAAATATAACCGATATACTTCCCGTAGATGCTCATTGCATGATAGTATACACCACTCTTGATGAGCAGGTACAGATATGTACCAATAAGAGCATTGTTAAAGTTAGCAGTAACGGTACCTACGATTTCGATGTAACCGAGGTTTACGGAGCCGATGATAAGTCGGTCACCTGGTCGGTTTACGGAAAGAGCCGCAGCGATACAAACGGAGGCTATAACTGGACCACCGAAAACTGCGGAACCATAGACCAGAACGGTAATTATAGCGCTCAGGGCACTTCCGCAGGCGATACCGTTTCTATTAAGATTACATCCAACTATGATCCAACAGCTTATACCGTAATCATAGTTGATATCGTTTAATGAGGAAAGGAGAACTGATATGAAAAAATTTATAAATAAGCATTTAGCAGTAATTCTTTCTTTAGCTATTGTGCTTTGCACAGTGCTACCCGTATTCAGTGTTTTTGTTAAGGCTGATGGCGTATATGATGCGGCCGTAATAACAGAGCTTAAGGAGGCTTGGTCGGCTCTTACCATTAAAAAGACCCTGCTATCCTCAGGCCTTTATGATGGCACACCCCTTACCATTAACGAAACTTCTTCTTATCAAGGTACCGACCTTACGGATAAAACCGTTTTAGGCGATAAGTATATAACACATACTTTAGCAGGCGGCGATGCGGCAGATACTGTTGACCGCATAACCTTTACTTTCCCCACAGAAAACACAACGCTTAAAATAGGGGATATTAAGGATTTTACCGTATATGTAAAATCAACGGGCGCTAATGCTATCCGTCCCTTCTTCTGTGTTTCAACGGGAAGCAGATGCAATAACTCTTCCATCTTTAATCTCACCGCAAATTCTTGGATGGAACTAAAGATGAGCAATCTTCCTCAGCTTAGCACACTTTTAACTGCTAACGGCGCACTTGGCGGAATAAAGGATAGGGTTGTTACAGGCGTTGATTTCGACTTTAACAATACAGGCGATATCACCGTAGGCTCTATGGTGATGGAGTTTTATACCGTAACCGATGAAACCCTAGCCCTTGCAACCAGCGATGTTATTGCCTTTGTTGAAGCGGCGAACGATTTTAATGAGATAGCGGTAACAAACGGTTAC
>JAFTWW010000048.1 GCA_017465085.1 Clostridia bacterium
ATTAGGCGCTTATTATTTTTTGGAGAAGTTGGTAACGGATGAAACAGATAACACTTATAGGAGGCGACCGCAGGTTAAGGGTTGCCGAAAAGGAGCTCAGAGATAAAGGCTACAGTGTAAACAGTATAGGACTTTATGAAAATGATAATGCGGATTTAAGTAAAAGCGATGTTATAGTTTTACCTGTTCCCTCCACTAAGGACGGTGTAACCGTATTCGCTCCCCTTACAAACCGCAAAATTTATCTTGAGGACATAGAAAAAAGAATAACGCCAAACCAGACCGTTCTCACCTGCTCCTACAGCTTTAAACATAAGGTGAGTACAGACTACTTAAACCTTGACAGCTATTCCCTTTTAAATGCCGTTCCCACAGCCGAGGGTGCAATAAAAATCGCCATAGAAAACACCGATTTTTCTCTTTGGAAAAGTAAAGTTCTGGTTGCAGGTGCAGGCAGAGTAGGAAAAATGCTGGCTGGCAGACTTAAGGGTATGGAGGCTGATGTAACGGTAAGCGCAAGAAAGACATCGGATTTTTCACTCCTCGAAGCGCACGGATTTAAACATATCAGGACTTCAGACATAAATACCCCTAACCTTGATTACGATATTATCTTCAACACTCTTGACCTTAATATCATAAGCAACGAAAACCTTAAAAGCTGTAAGGCAAAGCTGCTTATCGACTTATCCACAAAGGGCGGATTTGATTTACAGGCAGCAGAAGAATGCGGAATTAAGGCTATAAACGCGCCCGGTCTCCCCGGAAAAATCGCTCCTGAAACCGCAGGAAAAATACTTGCGCAAACGATTTTAGAACTTATATAACCTATAGAGGTAAGGAGAACGCTATGAAAGATATAACCCTTGGATATGCGTTTTGCGGCTCCTTTTGCACAATAGATAAATCTCTTGAAGCCTTAAAGGAGTTAGCAGACGCCGGATATAAAATAAAACCCATAATGTCCCAGATAGTTTATACAACAGATACCCGCTTTGGGAAAGCGGAGGATTTAAAAAATCAGGTTACCACGCTTTGCGGAAGCGAAATAATTCACGATATAAAAGATGCGGAGCCGATAGGACCCAAAAATTTATTGGACATAATAGTTGTCGCTCCCTGCACAGGAAATACCATAGCTAAAATCGCTCTCGGCATAACCGATACCCCAGTGACAATGGCTGTTAAAGCGCATCTTCGGAATAATAAACCGGTTGTTTTAGCCATTGCCACTAACGATGCTCTCGGTGCCTCCTGCAAAAACATAGGGCTTCTTCACAATACAAACAATATTTTCTTCACACCCTACGGTCAGGATGACCCGCACAGTAAAAACAACTCCCTTATCAGTGATTTTTCCCTTATACCTAAAACGGTTGAATATGCATTAAACGGAAAACAAATTCAACCTGTAATAATATAAAATAATTGAGGCAGTTCTATTGCAACTGCCTCAATTATTTTTAATCAATTATATTTTTTCTGCGCTTTGCAATGAAAATTCCCATACCGCTTATAAGCAGACCTGCAACCAACAACCAAATATTGCCGTTATCGCCTGTCTTAGGTGAAACAAGGTTGCCGGAATCTTTGGCATTATCTGTATTGCCGCCTGTAGAAGACGCCTTTACGGTAAAGGTCTTTTCAACCGTTACGGTTTCTTCAAGCTCATTATTATCTTTCTGCTTTGCTGTCCAAGCATTATCTATATCGAATACAGATTTTGCATAGATTACCTTAAGGGTATATGTGCCGACAGCAAGGTCGGCTGTGGCAATATAAGCCGAGAAATCCTCTGTTTTGCTCCATTTGCCCGAAAGTCCGGTGCCCTCTATTTCCCACTTATAAGGCGCAAATCCAACTGTATCCTGAACAGGATACTCGGGTACAGCGGCTACCGCAAAACTTATCTTATCGCCCTTGGTGTATTCAGCCTTAATTCCTGTAACCAAATCGGCGGTAATGTCCTCTTTTTTGCCCTCCTCAAGCACTGAAATAAGAGCATACGGCATTTCACCGTCTACGGTAAGCCATCCGTTAGTGTCCAGAAGTTCGGGTTTCCATTCGCCCTCATACAGAACATTTCCGTCATAGTCTAAAAGTTTAAATTTGCCCGGAATACTGAATTTTGAAAGGTCTATATCCTCACCGTCGTTACGGATAATTGCATATTCGCCAGCCTCATCTGTAGATTCAAGCATAAGATTTACATTGCTAAGATTAACCATACCGCTATCACTTTCAAGGCAGTTTTCAGAGGATATTACGATAAGCCTTCCGCCCGATACGGTTATATCACCGACACCTGTAGCATGAACACCCTCTTCTTCATCGGAATAAATATAAAGGTCACAATCCTTAAAGGTAATTCCGCCGTGATATGAGTATACCGTTTCATCATCTGCCAAAAGCCTAAGCGTACAGTCAGTAAGGGTTACGGTGTAATCCTTGTTGTATACATCAGTGCCTTCAAAATATCCGTTATAGTAATATTCAACATTTTTTATCAGAATAGCCGATTCATCATCATTTTCATTAGATTCTACCGTTCCCGTACAGCCGATAAGGGAAATACTGCCGTCATTTGCTACTATTGTTGAGTCATCTGAAAAGAGGTCAAGCTCGCAGTTCCTAATCTCTATTTCACCGTTTACAGCGTTGTATTTTTGGGCTTCATCATCATAAGTTGCGCTGCCCGCAACTATCGCTGAATCGTATGATTCAATATTAAGCTTCGGGAGCTTTCCGTCGCTGTCGGCATTACCCGTTATGGTAAGCTTGCCGCCACCGAGATCAATTCCGTTATCAGATACATCCACCGTAAGCTCGGCACCCGCCTTAAGCTCAATATCGAGATTTTCGCCGTCATTTGCACAGATGCCGTCATAACCGCCCTGTATTAAAGCCTTGCCCTCGATTATCACCTTGGAGCCGTCAGGAAGTATTATTGCGCAGTCATCTTCAGAATTTATGGCAAAGCCATCCTTTAGGGTAAGGGTTTTGGAGGTTTTATCCCAGCTGTATTTATCGCCGCTTGCTTTAGTTTCATCATCGGTAAAATCAAGACTGCCACTGATAAAAGCAATAGCGCTCTTTTCTATTTTCAGCGTACAGGGAATATCGCGGCTGTCGGCGTATGTCATCAGGAAAAGATAGTGCGTACCGTCTTTCTCGGCAGTAAAGCTTCCTTGCTCTCCATAGGCATATCCATATTCATCGGGAGCTCCGGCATTATCCTTATCCTGATAATCAGCTTCTTCTAACTCTCCGTTTTCCATAGTATAAAGTTCAAAATAGGTATCGCAGTATTCATTGCTGTTATAGAAAGCTATGTCAAGCGTTTCTCCAGCCTTAAGCTCGGTTTTATACACCTTAGTG
>JAFTWW010000049.1 GCA_017465085.1 Clostridia bacterium
TGTAATTTGCTTTGGCCAATTCCTTATTATCACTAAATCCAACAAGGAAATCCTCTACATTAAGGGCGCCACCAAAATTGTATATTAACTCAATATAAGAGCTATCGTCTGTAAAAGCATAATCGCTTAGGACAGGCTGGGTGTTGAAGTCACCATCATATAAATCACTAACGGATTTAATTTCGCATTTTGTTTTTTCGGTGCCATCATAGTAATAAACAGTGGGCTCCACCTTGCTTAAAACATTTTCGCCTAAATCTGCTATATCACCTTCAGCATCGGATGATGCGGGATAGCTTGTTGTGTTGCAGGTGAGCTGTGAGCCCAACTTATCTCTGAGCTTAGTGGCATTCGCCAATGCTTCAATAAACGGAGCGGTATTTTCATATCCGCTGATATCTACCTTATTGGCTTCATATACCCAATCTGCCAATGACCATCCTTGAGTTCTGCTATCAGCGGGAACTCCCGCGCTCTTAACTCCCATAAGGCTACCGAACCAACCTGAGAATTTAGTCGAATTTCTTCCGAGTCCAAATTCTATGAAGCCGAGACCGTTTGAACCAAAGGTTTCTTTGATATTATCCATACTTGAGCCTGTTAAATCCTCAGCATCAAATACGAACCATTTACCCTTATCTGCTTCTGTTATGGTTATTATTTTTCTGAAAACCTGCAAGGTATTGGAATACAGCTTAATATCAAAACTGCCTTCGGTTGCAATATCATCGATATAGAAGCTCAATTTAAGATCACTATAATCAGAAAGGTTTACATTTGAATAAAGCATTGTGGCAGAAGAAGCATTTTTAGACCAGATAAAGCGGTTTTCTCCTGTACCTGTAGTATTATTAACACCCGAATGGTAGGAATAATAGCCACCAAGGTCCTTGACGGTAATACCTGCGGGTAATGCGGCAACAAGGCCATCGGCAGTGGAATAATATCCATCGGCCAGCATATTAGCATCCGAAACCTTTTGAATTGCGGGAACTAATAAATTCTCAATATTATACATACCGTTCCACGCGGATTTAAGTTGAGAAATTGCCAAAACATCGGCGTATTCTTGCGCTATTTCTGCAACAAGAGCCTTGAATTCTTCGGCATTTTCATATCCCGTGGTATCAAAGGTTAAAGCCGCTAAAATGAGTTCTTCCTCGGTCATTTCATCAATATTTTGGGGAGCGGCGCTCTTTTTACCTATAAGACTTCCGAACCAACCCTTGAATTTGACCTTATTACTGCCTAAAAGCCATTGATAGAAGGTAAGCTTGTTTTTACCAACATCGCTTGCTTTTATAGCTTCCATACCGCCTGATACCATATCCTCGGCATCCAGCGTTATCCATTTGCCTTCACTTGTTTCATCTATGGCTAAACCTTTGCCCGAAAGATTAGCTCCCGAGTTTCCTAATAGGTTAACCATAATACTTCCGCTCTGAGCAACATCCTCAACATAGAAGCTAAGGCTCAAATCATCATAGGCCTTAATATTAATGTTAGCGTAATTTACGGTGGGAACGGTAGCATTAAACCACATAAAGCGGTTTTCGCCCGTGCCCGTAGTGCTATAAACGCCTGAATGATAGGAATAATATTCGCCAAGTTCCTGCTCGGTTATACCTGCGGGTAATGCAGCAACAAGGCCATCGGCAGTTTTATTTATACTATCTGCCGCAGTATTTGTACCCGAAATCTTCTGAATATTGGGATACAGAAGGGTTTCAGTTTTATACATTGCCTTCCAAGCGGCCTTAAGATTCTCTGCCATTAATTTTTCTGCATAAAATTCTTTTGCCGCATTAAGAGCCGCAACAAAATTCTCGGTGTTAGCATAGCTTGAGATATCTAAACTCATAGCTTCCTTAACGAGCTCAATTCCAGAAAGCTCAGGAACATCAGTAACTGCAAATTCTCTTACTATACAGCTTATTGTTAAGTTGGCTACAGCGCCATCCAATAACATAAGCTCAAATTTTCCGAAATAA
>JAFTWW010000050.1 GCA_017465085.1 Clostridia bacterium
GAATTTGCGCAATCTCGGTAGAGCCTCAGCCTTCACTTTTTATTGTTAAATAATATTCAATAACAGGTTTACCGTTAGAAACGCTGATCCTCTGCCGTTCTATTTCATAACTGGTATAGTCTGGAGTAGCCTCAGCCAGGTATTTTTCAAGGGCCGCGGTCAACTTTGCCTCATCAACGGTGAAATCTTTATCTTCAAAAATATTTGTGCCTATCGTTAAAAGGTATAAATCTCCATTAAAATCAATGTTTATATATACGCCCTCTGCTGTTTCGTATCCAGAAATATATCTCGCAAAAGCGAACTCATAGAACATATATGATTCTTTGGCTTTAGACAATTTATATACCGATGTATCGCAATATTGCTTTGCAATATTAGTTGCTATTTTTTGTGCTTCCTCAAGGGTTATACTATTTTCTGTCTTTGATACTCTCGTAGGAGTAAATGCCATTGTTAGATTTCCGCTATTTACGCTATATTCAAATATAGCGTTTTTACCGTTTTCTAATTTGCTTTCATATATTATTCTTGGATATTTACCATCAACCAGTTCTTTATAGGTAGAAGTATAAGTTTTGGCGCCTATTTTATCCTGCCTTTGAGCGCGAAAATCTATTTTAGTATCGCTGATTTTTGCGATTTCCGCTTTTAGCGCTTTATCCTCGGCGGATAATGTTTCGGTTTCTTCGATAACTATAATCTCAGTGCTTTCTTCGGGGTTTTGAGTTGTTTCGGTTGTTAAAGAATTTTCTTCAACATTAGTTGCAGTTTCTTTTTGAGCAACCGTTTCCGCGGTTGAAATTATAGTTTCTTTTACCATATCAAGACGATTGCTTTCTTTCGGTACTGCCGCACCAGTAAAAACAAAGCATATTACTATAATCAGAAAACTTATAAATACTTTTCTCATAAACCTACTCCTTTCATCAGTGCTTTATAATTTCGTTGGTATTGCCTGCGATATAAATGCTACCCAACCCGTAATCTGCCGGTATCGGTGTGCCATCATCGGTTGTTCCGCTTCCAGGTGTGACGGTTGCCGAATCATAGGCATCTCTAATCGCGTAATCGATTGTTTTACCTTCGCCTAAACTTTTAGTGAATTGTCGTGCCCAAGACGGTGCGCCTTTATCAGTAACCATATGCCTATGATTTGCTGCGCCCTCGGTATCATAATAATAAAAGAAAATACTGGTCTGAAAGCCGACCACTACATCTACGCCTTTATTGTAGAAGGCGTTTACCTCGTTAGAACCTGTGGCCCCGCCGTAACCTCCTTCGCAAGCCATTAAAAGAAGGCACTTGGTATTATCGAAATATCCATCAGCAAGAGTGCCGATATAACTTGCCGAAACAACACCGTCATCTCCCGTTGCCGTACGCCACTCAAGCCCAATTCCTGCTTCACCATGAGTAAAATAAACACAATAATAAGCTTGCTTGATATAATCGACTGCTGTTGTAAAATTTGTCTCCGTATAAATATTTGTGCCCGAGCAGCCGATATTCTGGCACCAGTTTGTCATAGGATCGGCAAATGTTGTGTAGAATTTATTACCGTTTTCATCCGTGATACCTACCAAATTTATAGGCGTTCGGTAATTGTTAAAAGTTCCCGACCAGAAGGATGGATTATAGCCCGAGCCATCTACTGCATAAAGCACAACCTGCAATTGTTCCTCGGGGTATTGGGTCCAATCTATATTTATCCAATAACCGTGACAACCGTTACCGTAGCCCAGACTTTGCAGATCCTCGCGGTAATTACTTGCAGTAGCTGCATAGAAGCCTATGTTTTCACCGTTAAGACGGTTAATATGAACGTGAACGTCTATGGCCGCGTCCGGCGCAGAGGGCTTCCATAGCCATCCGCTTACTCGGGTCGAATCTATAACATCAACCACGCCCTCGCAATTACTAACAGTATAGATAGGCATATGGTTGATGGCGGGGTTGTAGCCATTATAACCTATTGCGTAAACAATAATCGTATAATTCCCCGGAACATAGGTTTTCCAATCTATAGGACAAAAAAATCCGTGATAACCGCTGCCAAAGCCGCAATTATAAAGATCTTGCCTATAAATGTTTGCAACAGATGGATAAAATCCCACGGTCTCGCCCTGAGCATTATTTACGTAAACGTGGATTTCAACGGGAGTATCGGGAATATCGTTTCTCCAAACCCAGCCCGTAACGCCCGAGGCGTTAACGAATTCGGTGTTGCCCTCGGGAGGGGCGGCAGAGGCAGTTCCAACCTGCTCAAAAATCCAATGCTGAGTCATATTGCCAACATAGCTCGAAATGAATATATTTCCCGTAGAGGTTGATGAAGTACCGCCTGATGAGCCGTTAGCCGTTCCGCAAGAGGTTAAATATAAATCCGTGTTAAACTTGCAGGCGATTCGGTACTGATTTTGACCAAGCGGAATAATTACCATCTGTTGAGTATAGCCTGCATCCTGATCCCATAAACTCACGTTTTGCCCGCTGGTAAGCAGCTCGGTTCCGCGCACCAGATCCACGTTTATAACTCGGCCGTTACCGTTGGAGCTGCACATAGCGTAGAACGTATATGAATCGGTGGCGGGGGAATAAATTATCTTAAAATTTTGTTCCGCAGAGCCATCCTTGGTCCATTGATAAACGTTGGTGCCATCGGTATCAACGCCGTTATGAACGTTAAGGTATTTTCCGCTGTTAACGTTTTTTATATTATAAATGCCTCCGCTGATAATTCCTTCCGCGGCAGAAGCAATACTTATGTTTTCGTTTTCAGATACAATTTCAAAGGATGTATCTGCGGCGGTACCCGAGTTTTCGGTTACCGCAAGGGTTTTTATGGGAAAAATAAGAAGCGAAACAATTAACAAAACGGACAAAAATTTTCTCATAAGAATTTATACATCCCTTTCTATTATATTATTTTGTTTTTTAATTTTGCTTTACGGCCGAGGCCTTATCAGAACATCGTTTACACCTCCCTAACATCTTGTAATAATATTATACATATTTTATCAACATCGGTCAATGGGATTTGGTAAAATTTACAAACAGTTAATAAATAGCCGAGTGCGCTCAAAGCGGCTGTACAAAAGACTTTCAGACACATTGTAGGGAACGCGCCGACGTGCCGTTCCGTAAATAAGAAATAAGAAAGAATAAATAATAAAAACGGTATCGGCAAGGCCGACGGTATATATAGTTTCGCCTTGCGAAACTCCAAATTTATTATTTTTTCTTTATTATTTATTCTTTTAATAATTTAGCAGAAAAAAACACGGGGAATTACAAATTCCCCGTGTTTTATGTTCAAATGTTTTGATTAAGCCTCAGAGATAGCCTCAACGGGACAGCCTGCTGCGCAAGCGCCGCAATCGATGCACTTTTCTGCGTCAATCTCATAATGAGCATCGCCCTCAGCGATAGCATCGCAGGGACAACCTGCTGCGCAAGCACCGCAGTTAATGCACTCGTCAGAAATTTTGTAAGCCATTTAACACACCTCCATAAAGCTTCATTAAATATATTTTAACAGTATTACTGCAAAAAAGCAAGAATTTTATTCTATTACCTGCTCATCATCATCTTTTTTCTTTTTCTTTGGGCGAGAGATAAGCTTAACGGCGCTTCTGTGCACCTTGAATGGAGAGCCCTCGCTGTTATCGGGTTTAACAAGGAGATTGCCCGTTATCAGATTGCAATCAACCACGGTGCCCGTGCCCTCGGGAATTTTTACCACCGAGCCTACGCCTGGGGTGATGCTTAGCAGATGCTCATAGGAGTTCTGCTCGTATTTGAGGCAACACATAAGTCTTCCGCAGCTGCCCGAAATCTTGGTGGGATTAAGGGAAAGCCCCTGCTCCTTGGCCATTTTGATTGAAACGGGCTGAAAATCATCAAGAAAACGCTTACAGCAATAGGGCTGACCGCATATACCGATACCGCCAAGCATCCTTGCCTCATCGCGAACACCAATCTGCCTTAACTCAATTCTTGTGTGGAAAGAGGCGGCAAGGTCCTTTACAAGCTCACGGAAATCTACCCTTCCGTCAGCCGTGAAGAAGAAGGTTATCTTGGCGCCGTCAAATGAATATTCCACCTCAACAAGCTTCATATCAAGGCCGTGCTCGGCAATCTTCTTTTCGCATATAGCGAAGGCATCCTTTTGCTTAGCCTCATTTTCTTTAATGCGGTTAAGGTCCTTATCGTTGGCGCTTCTCAAAACCTTTTTGAGCTCGCCTACGATGGAATCCTCGCTTACCTCATGATTGGCTTTGGAAACAAAGCCGAAGGCGTTTCCTGCAGAGGTTTCTACGATAACCTTATCGCCTACGGAATATTTTTTTCCATCAGGGTTAAAGTAGTAGGCTCTGCCGCCCTCCTTAAATTTAACAGATATGACCGTTGTCATAAATTTCCTCCGATTATACTTTTAGATTTGCATACTACCGCGCTGAATAAAAGGGGTAGGTTAATATTCGTTTTCAAAAGCCGTTGCCATTCATCAATAAAGGAATAAAGCTTGGTAAGGGCTCGGGCCCTCACAATCCGCTTATAGTCCTTCTTAAGAGCGGCGGATATTTCAATTTTAAGGCACTCGAAAAATTCGTTGGTTTTCACTCTATCCTTTTCGAAGGGTACGAAAAAGCGAAGCATTTCGTATTCACTGCCATCAAATAAGAGCCTTAAAAACTCCTTGGCAGCGGCTCTCACCTTATTTTCACCCCTGCTTTCAAGCAAAGAAAGACATAGACCTATATTGTTTCCCACCGATTTAACCGCTTCCTTAACGGCTTCATCATCAACCTCTTCCTTAAGCTGATTTTTAACCGAATTAAATGCGGTTTCAAAATCGGGCACAGTAAGAGAAAGACAAACGCATCTTGAAACAATGGTGGGGAGCAGCTGTGTTCTCGAGGTGGTTATTATAATAAAGATGACCGCCTCGGGAGGCTCCTCTAAAACCTTGAGAAGAGCATTTTGCGGAGGTATCTCCATACGTTCGGCATGGTCTATGATATATACTTTTTTATCTGCCGAGTGGGGCTTTACGTAGGCCTCCGCCCTTATTTCACGGGCTCTTGCTATCGGGATGCTCTTCTTGTTCTCCTCAGGAGATACGGGTATTATATCGGGATGATTATGGGAGCTTGCCATACCGCAATCACGGCATCTATCGCAGGGACGCTCATTCCCGCGGCAAACGGCAGCCTTTGCTAAAAAATAGGCAAGGGTATGCCTGCCTGTTCCCTCATCGCCCTCAATAATTATGGCGTGGGGGATGCGGCGGGAATTTATCATATTAAATACGGACGCCCTCAGGTTTTCGTTTCCATTAAGCGGAAATATCATAAAACAAATCCAACCTTTTTCATTGCCTTGAAGTAGGTCTTACGGGCTCTTCGCTCAGCCGCCTCGGCACCCTCGCGGAAGATACGCTCAAGCTCACCCTTATCGGTGATTATTTTATCATAGGCTGCCTTTATGGGAGCAAGCTCATCTGCCACGGTTTCGCCAACGGCTAACTTAAAGTCACCGTAGCCCTTACCCTCAAATTCCTTTTCGATATCTGACACGCTCTTGCCTGTAACGGCGGAATAGATATTTATAAGATTGGTAACACCGGGCTTATCTTCGGAAGCGCGAATTACGGAGTCGCTATCCGTAACGGCGCGTTTGAATTTACGGATTACAGTATCGCGGTCATCAAGAATCGCTACCCAGGAGTTAATATTTTCATCGGATTTAGACATCTTCTTGGTAGGATCCTGCAAGGACATAACCCTCGCGCCAATCTTGGGGATATAGGGCTCGGGTATGGTAAATACATCGCCGTAAAGATGGTTAAATCTTATTGCAATATCCCTTGCGATTTCAAGATGCTGTTTCTGGTCGGCGCCAACGGGCACAAAGTCAGGCTTATAAAGAAGAATATCTGCCGCCATAAGAACGGGATAGGTGAAAAGACCTGCGTTAACATTATCGGCGTGTTTTGCTGATTTATCCTTAAACTGAGTCATACGGGCAAGCTCACCGAATTGGGTATTACAGGATAATAGCCACGCGAGCTGAGAATGTTCAGGCACATGAGACTGAACAAACAAGGTGGATTTCTCGGGGTCAAGACCTAAAGCCAAAAGCAGAGCGCAGGTAGAATAAATCTGCGCGCGAAGTTTAGCGGGCTCCTGCCTTACGGTGATGGCGTGAAGATCGGCAACTGCATAGGTGCAGTCAAACTCCTCTTGCATATAAAGCCAGTTTTTAAGAGCGCCTAAGTAGTTGCCAAGGGTAAGCATACCGCTGGGCTGAATACAACTGAGCACTGATTTTTTATTTTCGGTTTCGCACATAAAAACATTCCTTTAAAGATTTATATTCAAACTAATTTTAACACAACTAAACTTAAATTACAACATATAAAATATATATAAAACCGCGCGAAAAAAAGTTTTTCAAAGTACGGAATTTGGTACAGTAAAAAAATTATAATAAAATTACAAAAAAGGTCTTGACAAATTAAAAAGGCCGATATATAATGAAAATACAGAAAACGAACAAATGTTCGGCGGAGGTAATTATGAGTTTTGTAGATATAATATTAACTATACTTGAAATCGCTCTGGTAGGCTTTACTGTATGGGCGGTTTTCCATGAGGATAGATTTATCGCTTTTGAGGATAGGATTATGGCAAAGTTCCGTCGCGGCAGATTAAAGGTTGTTGATGGCGGAAGGGAAGCTTATTCCTATAAATAATTTTAATTTGATATTTCAGTTTGATATTTCAGTTCCTTTTTCTTATAATTTATTTGCAGAACAAGAGCCTTCCAAACGGAAGGCTCTTGTTCTTATATGATCCTATTTATATTTTTATCGAGCAGAATTTTAATTTTGCTTTTTTTCCAGAACAAAATGAGAATTACGGCAATTTCTATAACGCCCATAATCAGCGCCTGAGGAATTCTTGTAACAAAAACCGCAGGAAAGGCATCTATACCGCCCCGATAAAGCAGGGATATCCAGATGGTGTTAAGGGCAAGGGAGCAGATAAGCTTATTGAGAATAACGCTCAGCATCACCTTGAGGGCCGTAGCATTTTTATGGATAAAAATTGCTGTGATAAGAGCATAAAGGCAGTTGGTAATTGTGAAGCCTGCAAAATATGTGCCGAATGGGAAGAGAAGTGACCCGATAAGGTCGCCCAGCCCTGCCACTGCTATGGCATAGGGGATGCCTAAAAAGGATGCGGCGAAGGCTACGGTAATAAAACCGAGGCTGATGGTCTGATTCCATACCGAGTAGGCAAGGAAACGCTCCAAAATCACATTGAGGGCAATAAGAACGCCCGTTAACACGATTTTGAAAAGATGGGAAGAAACTTTACTTTTTTGCATAATAAAAACCTCCTATCATCCTTACTAACTGATAATAGGAGGTATTATAAATACGGCTATTACTGTCAGCGGGATGCGATGACCAGACCGCAGGTTAAAAACCTTTCGTCTGCAAGGCAACTCCCCGTCCTCACAGCACTTTACGCCGAGCCATCTACTCTGAATTGATAAATATATTATACACGATTTTTCCCGTATGTCAATTTATTTCCAAAAATAAATTTCTTTTTGTGTTGACAATTTATTTTGTTTGTGTTAAAATGATTTGGTCATAAATGGAGAGGTATCGAAGTGGTCATAACGAGGCGGTCTTGAAAACCGTTTGGGGGCAACTCCACATGGGTTCGAATCCCATCCTCTCCGCCATTTTAATTGAATAGATAATATTTACTTTATCAATACGGAGATGTACTCAAGTTGGTGAAGGGCAACATATCCGAGCGTGTCCTGCGGACAAAGCAGCGAGGATTTGTTGGCGCCGCGGTCAAAATTTTTTCGCGCCCCAAGCGAAATAAAAATTTTGGGAACCGCAAGGGGGCACGGAGCCGATGAACCAACAAGAGCAGCACATAAATAACAATTGAATAGGATAATATTTACTTTATCAATACGGAGATGTACTCAAGTTGGTGAAGAGGCGCCCCTGCTAAGGGCGTAGGTCGGGTAACCGGCGCGAGAGTTCGAGTCTCTCCATCTCCGCCAAAATAAAAATACCAACCCTTGTGGTTGGTATTTTTATTTTTATGATAACGATGGAGGGACTCGAAAAGTCCGGTTCGCTTGCGAATTCTAACAGTTCGGTGGACTGTTAGAAAGGACGGGTGCGTGTCGGCGGCGTTGACGCCGAGCGAGTCGTCCCTGATAAGATGAGAAAATAAAGTGAGCACCAACCCTTGCGGTTGGTATTTTTATTTTTATGATAATGATGGAGAGACTCGAAAAGTCCGGTTCGCTTGCGAATTCTAACAGTCCGGTGGACTGTTAGAAAGGACGGGTGCGTGTCGGCGGCGTTGACGCCGAGCGAGTCGTCCCCCGATAAGATGGAAAATAAAGTGACCACCAACCCTTGCGGTTGGCGGTCTTGTTTTTACTCGAATATATGCCGATATTTTTCGCTTAATCGCATAGAAACATAATCCTCTGAGGTTATAATTATGTGGTCGTAAAGCCCCACATCAATCTGGTCAAGGGCTGAGCGTACCTGCCGCGTGATAAATATATCCTGATCGCTAGGCAGGGCTACTCCGCCGGGATGATTGTGCGCCATTACAATGCTTACTGCATTGTTTTCTAGGATTAATTTTATAACATCCTTTATGGAAATTCCTACAGAGGATATATCTCCCTCGGCTAAAAACTTAAAGAAGAGCATCTTGCCCTTGGCATCGGTGCCTAAAATACTAAGTCGCTCATTGGTTACGCCTAAATATCTTGAATATATGTAATCGCCAATCTCCTCGGCGCAGGAGAAATCCGTATTGTGCTCCTGCCGTTGATAGTTATAAACCTTGAAAACATTCTGATAAAGCTTTAGCATTACCGCTGTGCTTTCGGAAACGCCCTCAATCTTCATAAGCTCATTTATATCCGCATCAAGAACACCTGCAAGGTTTCCGAATTTGTTTACAATACGGTGGGCTAATTCATTTGTATCCTTGCGAGCCAGTGCGTAAAAGAGCATATGCTCAAGTATTTTATGGTCGGGTGTGTTTTCATTATAGCCGCCCAATAAAAATTCCGCCCGCACTCTCTTGCGGTGCCCCTTATGTAAATCCTTTTGGTTATCCATTTTTGCTCCTTGGGTTAATTATTATCTTCGAAGATATTATTGCTAAGAGCGGCAAAATCGCCTATAGTAAGCTCCTCTGCCCTTGCCGTTTCTTTAATGCCCGCGTTCTTCAAATACGATAAAACGGTTGGTTTATCACATTTAAGATGGTTTGAAAGGGCATTGGAAAGGGTTTTTCGGCGCTGATTAAAGCCCGCCTTTATGAGCTCAAAAAAGAGATTCTCGCTTTTTACTTTAACAGGAAAATCCTTCCTTATATCAAGCCGTATAACCGCTGAATCCACATTGGGAGCGGGTAGGAAGCAATCCCGCGGCACATCAAAAAGAATCTGCGCTTCGGAGTAATATTCCACCGCCGCTGTAACGGCGCCTGCCTGTCTTGTACCGAGCCTTGCGCAAAGGCGCTCGGCGGCTTCAAGCTGCACCATAGCGGTTATGGAGGATATATTAAGTCTGCTTTCAAGTAGGGATATAATAATCGGTGAGGTAATATAATAGGGTAGGTTTGCGCAAACGGCGACCTTTTCGCAATCTAAAAATTTTTCTTTGATAATTTTATTAAGGTTAAGCTTTAATACATCGCCGAAGATAATCTCAACATTATTAAAGCCACCAACGGTTTTTTGAAGAACGGGCTTTAACCGCTCATCAATCTCAATGGCAACAACCCTTTTGGCTTTTGAAGCGAGCTCGTATGTAAGCACTCCCGCTCCAGGACCTATTTCTATAACGCCGATGTTTCGGTCACAGCAAGAATCCGCCATAGCGGGACAAACGGTTTCATCTATTATAAAGTTCTGCCCCAAGGATTTTTTGAACACAAAACCCTCTGAGGAAAGCAACGCTTTAACATCTTTTATATCGGCAAGATTCATTAAACATCCACCTTGTTGTGTGTTAATATATATTTTTTGTCACAAATTTTCACTATTATGACTTTTATATATGAACATTATACGGCACCCACTATGCTTTTTCAAGAAAATTTTAGGTGACAAACGCAACATAATATAGTATAATAAGTTTAATAACTTATTGGAGTGAAAAAATTGGATAACAGATATTATGAAAGCGTAATTAAAGAAATGAAGCCGTTTTTTGATGAGAACGGATTTAAGGCTATGGAGGATGGCAGTTACCTTTGCGAAACAAAGGCGGCAAGAATCGAATATGAAGAGGCTAAGCAGGTTTATTCTCTTTTAATTGCCGATGTTGAAGATGGTAATGTGGGCGAGTATTCGCAGGTTACCTCTTGGCTTTTCGATGATAGCCAGAACGAAAAGGATGCCGAGGCTGTTGGCATTGATTTTGTTGATACCTTAAGGAAAAATATGGGAATCAAGGTAAAGCGTAGCGCAGTTTCAGGCGCAGCCGTTGATCTTCCCACCGCCTCAAAGGGTAGCAGTATGGATATTGCAGGATTTACCAAGAAGGTGCTTGATATTTTCCCCGTTTATAAGGAAGAATATAAAATGCACGTTGCTAAATACGGCAATTTCTTATATATGGAATTTTTTGCAGGCACCTTAATCCCTCAGATCAAAGCCGTTTTAAGTGAGGGCAGTAAAAAGCCCATGAAGAAGCTTTACGATATGCTGGAAACCGCCTATACAACGGGTGATAGAGAAACCTCTAATATGGTTGTAGCCGCCGTTTCCGCCGCCGTTTGTGAGGATGATGAATTGAAGGCAAGGGCTATGGAGCTTTTAAGTGAGGATAATCACCTTAAAAACAGCGTATCCGCCTTTATCCCCGTGCTTCTTAAAGATAAGAAGCTTTCCGAAGCTCTCTTAAAATAAAAAACAAAAAATATTTTCTTAGGAGGATTTGTTATGTGGCCCGTTTATTTATTGTTAGGTTTAATTGTGATAGTGCTTTTTAGCTGTATCAGAATTGTGCCTGAAGCTACCCAGTATGTTATTGAGTTTTTAGGTAAGTATAAAACTACCTGGAATGCGGGAATCCACCTTAAAATCCCCGTGCTTGAAAAGGTTGCAAAGAAAATAACCTTAAAAGAACAGGTTATGGATTCTCCCCCTCAGCCCGTTATCACTAAGGATAACGTTACTATGCAGATTGATACCGTTGTTTTCTTCCGTGTTTTTGATGCCCGTCTTTTTGCCTATGGCGTTGTAAATCCCATAAGAGCCCTTGAAAATTTGACTGCTACCACCCTTCGTAATATCGTTGGCGATATGGAGCTCGATGGCACCTTAACCTCAAGGGATATAATCAATACCAAAATGGCTGAAATTCTCGATGAGGCTACTGATCAATGGGGTATGAAGGTTACCCGCGTGGAGCTTAAGAATATTATCCCCCCTGCCGAGATCCAGAATGCAATGGAAAAGCAGATGAAGGCCGAGCGCGACCGCCGCGAAACACTCCTGCAGGCAGAGGGCCACAAGGCCGCCGCCATTACCAGAGCGGAGGGTGATAAGCAGGCTATGATTCTCGCCGCCGAGGGTGAGAGGGATGCTAAAATCGCCCGTGCCGAAGGTGAGGCAAAGGCTATCTATCTTGCTAAAAAGGCAGAGGCCGATGGTATTATTGCCCTTAAGGAAGCGGGAGCGGATGCCGCTGTTTTGGAGCTTAAAAAGTTTGAGGCACTTGTTAATATGTCCAACGGTACAGCCTCCAAGCTCATTATCCCTACCGATGCTGTAAATGCGGTTACAAGTAACGCTATATTTACCGAAACCACAGGTCTTGGCGATAATGTTAAGGAAGTCCCCAAGCCTGCAAAGAAGGTAAAGAAGGATGAGTGCTGCGAGTAAGATGGCAGATAATAAAATTTTCAAAACAGGCCTTGTTCTTTTCTGCATAGGCAGAGGCCTTAGCATTATAGAATCAATAGGGCTGTTGATTTATGATTTGATTTATAGTTTTAATGAACAGCTTTACGGATACAGTAATCTGAGAACCGTAGTTTTCCTTATAATCTCGGCACTGCTTACGGCTTCGGTAATTGTATTTGCTGCCGTAACAAACAAGAGGCTTAAGGCAAACGAAAGCGTGAGAGCGGCGGCTATAGCTCTTAGCATATCGATTGCCGTAACTCTCCTTTTCGTTACATACGGAATTCTTAATAACATTATTTCCGATTTGCTTGTGTATCGCTTTGCCGATGTATCGGCGCTTATAGCCTATATAGCGCAGTCCCTGCTGCTTACGGTGGTATCGGGTGATTTGCTTAGCATTATAGGCGGATTTATACTGTTTGCCTATGGTCTTAAAAAGGCTAAAAAATAAAAAAGAAATCTCCAGCCAAAAGGTTGGAGATTTTTTTATTTGTTATCCTTAAGATTAACTCCCCAAACACCTAAAATAATAGGGATACAAAGGAGAATTTCTGTAAGAGAAAACTTTTCTTTGAGTATCAGTATTCCTGCGAATAGGGAAACCACGGTTATAATGTTGGAAAATGATGAGGAGCGAACAACACTTATTCGGCTGGTGGAATAGTTATAGAGTATAAAGGCGGCAACCGAGGATATTACCGAAAGATAAATAATGGATATTATAAAATCTACACTTGAGAATGCAGTGATAAGCCCCGTGAAATATTCGCCGCGTAAAGCTATAAGGGCCAGAAGATTAAATCCGATAAAGCCTACCAAAAACATAAAGTAGGTGCGCTCAAAGGGGGAAAAGCTTTTGGATTCACTTCGGCTTAAAATATTGAATACAGCGGCAGAAATCACCGCTAAAAGCAAAAGTATTATGCCAAGGGCTTTGTTTTGATTGCCATCATCCGATAAAATACTCACGGCCCCCACACCTATAAGGGAAACGGCAGAGCACACGCACTGCAAAACGGTGGGCTTTTCCTTTAAGAAAAGGGTGGAAAGAAGCATCACCGCTACGGGCACTAAGGAGATTATGAGTCCCGAAAGGGCGGATGAGGTAAGGGATATTCCGTAAAGCTCAAAAATAAAGTATAAAAAAGGCTGGGCCAAAGCCATCAAAAAGAGCTTCCTCTTGTTCTTGCCGCGAAGCTCAATCTTAACCAACCCGAAGAGGATTAGTAGATTAAGGGCAATAAAGGCCACCGTAAACCTCACCGCCAGAATAAGCAGGGGGTGGGCAACCGTAAGAGCGGTTTTAGAGAAAAGAAAGCTGAAGCCGAAAATCAGGTTGGCGGCAAGAGCCGCAAGCATACCCATTAGCTTCGTTTTATCTGCCATAAACATCACCGAAAACATTATACCAAAGTAAATAATAAATATCAATAAACTAAAATTTCAAAATTTGCTTGACAAGAGCATAAAAAGTGGTTATAATACTCTTGCTGTCAAAAAAATATTGGGGAATTGTGTAACGGTAGCACGACAGACTCTGACTCTGTTTGTTGGGGTTCGAATCCCTATTCCCCAGCCAAAAATCGACAAGGTTCGACAGAGCCTTGTCGATTTTACTTATTACCTCTTACTTCTTCACTCTTACCTAAAGGAACCTTGTCGATTTTGAAGTAATAAGTAAAAAGTAATAGGTAAGAAGTTTCGGTGTCGGCTTTGCCGTGATTTTTTTTGCCCCTCAACCAACAGTTTGTAGATTTTTTGAAGGTTTTCGCTTATACTTAATAGCGAAAGGAGGAGCGATATGGACCAAGTAAAAATCGGGAAATTTATTGCAGGTCGCAGAAAGCTTGCGGGGCTTACTCAAATACAGTTGGCAGAAAGGCTTAATATCACCGATAGGGCGGTATCCAAATGGGAAAATGGCAAGGCTATGCCTGATTCCTCTATAATGCTACAGCTTTGTGGTGAGCTTAAAATCAGCGTAAACGAATTGCTTTGCGGGGAGGAAATTATGGATAACTATAAAGAAAAATCAGAAGAATTATTACTTGCGCTTACAAAACAAAAGGAGGAAGCGGATAGAAGACTTCTTTCCTTAGAAATTTTAATCGGCGTATTTTCTGTTATTATTTTATTAGGATTTGACTTTGTGGCTTCCTTTGTGGATATGGCGGATTGGCTTAGGTTTGTGCTTATTGGCGTTGGCTTTATTATTGCTATGATTGGCGTAGCTTACGCCCTTAAAATCGAACAGACCGCAGGCTACTACGAGTGCGCCAAATGCGGACACCGATATGTACCTACCTTTAAAAGCGTTTTATGGGCGATGCATATTAACAGAACCAGGTATATGAAATGTCCTGAGTGCCATCAAAAATCCTGGCAAAAAAAGGTGATTACAAAAGAATAGCAAAAAACCGCGTTAATTATTAAAAAATTATACGCGGTTTTGTTTTTTTCTTACAATATGGCGAAAATTCATATATAATATGTGTGTTGTTCAAAAAAATTGAGGAGGATTATATTATGAAACGCATTTTTTCTTTACTTTTGGTCGTTGCCATGATATTCACATTGGCAGCCTGCGGCGGCTCCGCTATGACTATGGGTACAGGTAGTCCCACAGGTACATATTACGCCTACGGCGGTATTGTTGGCCAGTATATCACTAATGAAGCAGGTATAACCGTTAACGCTGTTTCAACAGGTGGCTCTAAGGATAATATTCAGGGCATTGATAGCGGTGACTATCAGTTAGGTACCGTTCAGTCCGATGTTATGCACTATGCCTGGAATGGCACCCGCTCTTTCGAGGAGGATGGTAAGATTGATACCTTCCGCACAGTAGCAGGTCTTTATGCCGAGGCTGTTCAGCTTGTTACCGTTAATCCCGATATCAAGTCTGTAAGTGACCTTGAAGGCAAGAAGGTTTCCATCGGTGCTCCCGGTTCAGGCGTTTACTTTAATGCAGTTGATGTTCTTGCTGCTGCAGGCCTTACCGAAAAGGATATTAAGCCCCAGTATCAGAACTTTGATGAGAGCGCTGATGCCTTAAAGGATGGCAAGATTGATGCGGCCTTCATCGTTGCAGGCGCTCCCACCCCTGCCATCACCGAGCTTAGTATGACCAATGCAAATACCCGCATTGTTCCTATCGATGGCGATATTGCCGAAAAGCTTATGAAGGATAACACCTTCTATTCTGTTTATAAGATTCCTGCCGAAACCTATAAGAATCAGAGCGAAGAGATTGCAACCGTTACTGTTAAGGCTACCTTAATAGTTAGCGCAGATGCAAGTGAGGATGATGTTTATAAGCTCACTGCCGCTATCTTCGATAATATTGATGATATTACTAAGGAACACGCCAAGGGCGCAGAATTAAGCCTTGAGAATGCTACCGAGGGCCTTACCGTTCCCTTCCACGCAGGCGCGGCTAAATACTTTAAGGAAAAGGATATTGACGTAGAGTCTAAGTAATTGGACTTTAAGTAAATCTCAAACAGTTGATAGCTGCGGCATAAACTGTCGCAGCTATTTTAATATTTTTATTGGAAAGGTGGCGAGTTTGTTGTTTTTCTCAAAGAAAAAGGGCCCCGAAACGCAAGAGCCCATGGATTTAGATTCCGTAATGAAAAAGTTTGACCGAGAATCCAACACTCGTATCTGGGAAGGCGCGCCCAAAATAATAATTAACTGTATTCTGGCGGCGTTTTCTCTGTTTTGTATCTATGTAACCTTTTTTGCAACCTGGCTCGATGCTGTAAGGCTTTCAAGCTTTATGGGCAGTATAGTGCTTATCGGATATTTGATATATCCCGCTAAAAAGGGCGCGCAGAGGGTAAATTATATGCCCTGGTATGATATTGTTTTAATGTTTTTAGGCTCCGCATCCTTCTTCTATTATACCGTAGATGCGGTGACCATCATTCAGCAGGGTAACAAATTTGAGCTTCATCAGATTATTATCGGCGCCGTAGGCATACTCTGCCTATTAGAACTTTGCCGCCGTTGTGTTGGTATTCCCATCATCGTTGTTGCAGGCGCATTTATAGTTTATGCTATCGGTTGGGGACTTACTAACCCCGATATATTCCGTAGGGTTGAGGGACTTATAGGTAAGCTTTTCTATACCACCACCTCGGGTATTTTATCCACACCCGTTAACACCTGCTCAAAGTATATCGCCATATTTATAATCTTCGGCGCTTTTCTTGAAAGAACGGGAATTGCGGATTTCTTTATAAAGATTTCAAACTCAATAGTAGGCGGCTTCTCGGGCGGACCTGCCAAGGTTGCCGTTGTGGCAAGCGCCCTTGAGGGTATGGTTTCGGGCTCATCCGTTGCTAATACCGTAGGCTCGGGCTCGGTTACTATTCCTCTTATGAAGAAAACGGGCTATAAGCCCGAATTTGCCGCCGCCGCTGAGGCATCTGCCTCCACAGGCGGTCAGATAATGCCTCCCATTATGGGCGCCGCTGCCTTCTTGATGGCGGAGAATATCGGTGTGTCTTATAGCAATATTGTTGTTCGCGCTATTCTTCCTGCCTGTCTTTATTTCTTAGGCGTATTCATCGCCGTTCACTTAGAGGCTAAGAAGGAGGGACTCCGCGGTCTTTCCAAGGAAGAACTACCCAAGTTCTTGCCCTTGCTTAAGCAATCTTATCTATTGCTTCCCCTTGTTCTGCTTATCGCCCTTGTAGGCTCGGGCTCACGCTCTATCGCCTATGCTGCGGCTGTGGCTATAATTGCCGCAATAGTTGTGGGCATCTTTAATAAAGAAAACCGCATAACACCCATGCGTATCTTTGAGGCATTGGCGGCAGGCGGTCAGGGTATGATTACCGTTGCAGTCGCCTGCGGTGTTGCAGGCATTATTGCGGGTACTATTACTATGACAGGTCTTGCAACAATGCTCATCAACGGCATCCTGGCCTTAGCAGGAAACAGGGTTATAATTGCTCTTTTCTTAACAATGCTTACCTGCATAGTTTTGGGTATGGGTGTTCCCACCACCGCTAACTACTGCATTATGGCGGCTACCTGCGCCCCCATTCTTATAAAGATGGGTGTGCCCGACCTTGCCGCCCACTTCTTCGTGTTCTATTTTGGCATTGTGGCAGATTTAACTCCTCCCGTTGCCCTTGCGGCCTATGCTGGAGCGGCTATTGCTCAGGCCAATCCTATGAAAACAGCGTTTACAGCTACCAAGCTTGCCATAGGCGCATTTATAGTGCCTTATATGTTCGCTCTTAACCCTGCTATGCTGTTAATAGATACAACCGCCGTAGAGGTTATTCTAATCTGTGTAACCTCATGTGTGGGTATATTTGCAGTATCGGCTGCCCTTGAAGGATATTTTATTCATCATATGAAATGGTATGAGCGCATTATCAGCGCCATAGGCGGATTGTTACTTATTCACCCAGGCGTTACAACCGATGTTATCGGTGTGGTCCTCGTGGGCATTGTGCTCTTAATCCAACTTCTTACTAAGAAAAGGGCCGCGATTAAAACTGCCTGATAAACGACAAAAAACCGCCCAAAAGGGCGGTTTCATTTTTTAGAATATTACTTTTTTAATAAAAGGAATCTTGGATAACAGCATTGAAGAAAGCAGGGAGCAAACGAATACTATAACCGTTATTACGGGTATTGCTACGGCGGCGGGCTGGTCGGCAATAACAATGATTTTCTTTATGATGTTCAGGAATATCATATGTATAAGATAAATGCCGAAGGTATGCTTTGAAACGGTGAGGATAAATTTGCTTTTGAATTTATCGGCGTTTGCCACGATCAGCAAAAATACCGCAACCGAGGCTATAATTACCACCGCTCCTCTATACCAGGTTGGAGGGGAAGCGAAGGAGTCGAGAGCCTTGGAGATAAAGTAGGTTGAAAGTATTGTTACAAGGGTGGAAATCAGATAAATTGCTATGCAGATAATATTTTTGCGTTTATTAAAGCTTACATCCTTAAATCTTTTATAGAGAATATGACCTGCTATAAAATAGCCCGCATAGTATGCCGAGTTAATAAGGGGAACGGGGTATTCTAAGGCTATATTCGATTTAGCAAGATGGCTCGCAAGTGGTATATAGATATAGGAAAGCCCCGAAAAGCAAAACCATAATATGAGGAATAGGTTTTCCTGCTTTTCACTTAAGTTTTTGCACATATTCTGCAAAAACGGAAGGGCGATATAGATGGCGATAAGGGGATACATATACCATAAATGCCGCGAGGTCATATCCGCATTAAAGAAGGAGTTTACTATAACCTTGCCGATACCCTCAAAGTGAAAACCGTTTTTAGTAAGATAATAAATAACACTCCAGATAATAAGTACCGTTATGGCCTTGATTATCTTGCCGAAATACTTTTTGCCATCATATTCCTTATTAAGAGCAAAGGCTCCGCCTATCATAAAGAAGAGGGGAACGCAAACCCTTGAAAACGAGCTATATATAACCGATACCAAAAAATCCCCATCGGGCACAGTTCCAAATCTTCTTATATAAACATTTGCTACGTGAATGGAGATAACCATAAAAACCGCGAAGATTCTTATGAATTCAATATTTATCTTTCTTTTTTCCATAAAACGCCTTCTATTTCTTAGAATATGGTTAATTTTAGCACATTTTTCTTTTAATATCAATTACAAAAAAGACCGCCTGTTTTCAGGCGGTCAAAAAATTATTCGTGGAGGCAGGGGTATCCTGCATTTCGTGAGCCTCTAAAAGCTCATCGCACATAGCAACAATTTCCTCGGCTGAAAGATTGGCAGAGGTGAGTGGGTCCATTAAAGCGGCGTGGTAAACCGCGTTTTTATCCCCATTTACAGCGGCTTCGATGGTGAGGAGCTGGGTGTAAATATTTGATGCATTCATAGCCGCAAGCTGTAAGGGGAGTTCGCCTACATAGGTGGGTGTAATGCCCGATTTATCAACCAGACAGGGTACCTCAACGCAGGCATCAGCGGGAAGATTAGAGATAAGACCGTTGTTTATAACATTACCGCCGATTTTATAGGGCTTGCCCGTAACAATAGCTTCCATTATGTAGGAAGCGTATTCAAGGGAGCGCTTATGCTCAACATTGCCGCCGTTTAATATTTCTTCCTTAAGGGTGTTCCAGCGAGCAATCTGGTTTACACAGCGTCTGGGATACTCGTCAAGGGGGATGTTGAACTTTTCTATTAAATCCTCGCGGCCCGGTTTGATATAAAGAGGGTTATATTCGGCGTTGTGTTCGCTTGATTCGGTACAGTAGTAGCCGAATTTATCAATATAATCAAGGCGGACCATATTGCCATGCTTTCCTTTGGCATTTCTTTCCTTGGCTCTTTTGCGGATTTCGGGATATAGATCGTTTCCGTCCTTATCCTTTATCTCAAGAAGCCACGCCATATGATTTATACCTGCAATTTTTTCGTATCTACCATCTAATTTATCCTCCATAAACAAATCTCTAAAAAGGTCTCTGGAGCAAACCTGAACGCTGTGGCAAAGACCGATGGTCTTAATCTTGGTATAGCGTTGCATATAGCCTGTTACTATGGCCATAGGGTTGGTGTAGTTAAGGAACCATGCATCAGGGCAAACCTCCTCCATATCACGAGCAAAGCCCTTAAGCACCTGAATGGTGCGAAGACCTCTCATAATACCACCAATACCCAGAGTGTCACCAATAGTCTGACGAAGACCGTATTTTTTAGGGATTTCAAAATCAATAATTGTGCATGGGTCATAGAGCCCTACCTGAATAGCGTTAACAACAAAGTTAGCATCTCTTAAAGCATCCTTGCGGTTTTCTATACCGCAGTATTTGCTAACGGTGGCTCTGCCCTCGTTAACATTTTCGTTCATACGGGTAATGAGGTTGTAGGATTCCTCAAGCCTTTCGGCATCAATGTCATAAAGAGCGATATCAACATCGTGAAATGATTCGCTCAGCATTGTATCGCCCAAAAGATTCTTGGCAAAAACGGTGCTGCCCGCGCCCATAAAGGTAATTTTCATAAAAACGTCTCCTTTTAATTTGTTTTTCGTATTGTAACACAAAAACTTAAAAATTTATATTGTAAAATGTGCTGTTTATGTGGTAAAATGTAACTTAAAGAGGTGAAGGCTATGGGCAAAATTATTAGTTGTGTTCTCAGGAATAAGCAATTTAAGGATATAAATCCTGTGGATTTTGGTGCGCAACAATGCGCGCCGTGTTATAAATTCGGTCCTTATATAAGGCAGTATTATCTTATGCACTATGTACTTTCGGGTAAGGGCGTGTATATAAGGGGGGATAAAACTTATAACCTTTCCAAAGGAGAGTTTTTTCTTATATATCCCGATGAGGTCACTACCTATATGGCTGATAAGAATGAGCCTTGGGAATATATCTGGGTAGGCATTACGGGAGAGCTTGCCAAAAGGTTTAATGAGCTTGAAAGCCCCGTGGGGAGATTGCCCGAAACGGTTTTTCGTGAGCTTCGCAGTATGCTTAACGATGATTTTTCAGGTTGGGATAATATGAAAGAAGAATATATTGTAACGGCTGTCCATCGCATAATGGCACAGCTTTTTGCCCGTCCCTCCAATAACCGCCACTATACAAGCCGAGTTAAAGCCTTTATAAACACATCGTATATGAAGGATATTTCGGTGCAGGAGATAGCAGATGAGCTATCGGTGGATAGAAGATACCTTTCAAGGCTGTTTAAGGAAAAAAGCGGTGTGGGTATTAAGGATTATCTTATCTCGGTAAGGCTCGAAAACGCCGCAAGATTTCTTAGCAGCGGCTATTCGGTAAACGAGGCCTGCGAGCTTTGCGGTTATAGTGATCGCTCTAACTTTTCAAGGATGTTCCGTAAAAAATACGGTGTTTGGCCCAGCGAGTATTTACAAAAAAATTAACATGTGATATATTTATATATGTGTAAACATAAAAGAAAGGCGGTAATAGGGTGCTTAAGAAATTAAACAGCAGATTTTTATTACTGCCTGCAATCTTTTCTCTTGCTTGGCCCACTATGCTCGAACAACTGCTTCAAACGGCTGTGCAGTATATTGATACTGCTATGGTAGGAACGCTTGGCACCGATGCCACCGCGGCGGTGGGCTCCACCGTTACGGTAAATTGGCTTATCGGTAGTACGGTTTCTGCCCTTGGCGTCGGCTTTTTGGCTTACATATCCCAAGCTGATGGAGCGGGGGAGAAGGAGAAGATAACCAAGGCCGCTACGCAGGCTACCCTTGCCGTAATTATTTGCGGATTGTTTTTTACTGTTCTCACTCTTAGCCTTAGCCCCTTTGTTCCCGCTTTAATGCAGGTGGCGCCTTCCATAAGAGATGTAACGGCAAAATATTTCTTTATACTTTATAGCCCTATGCTTTTCAGAACAGCCTCCATTATATTCGGCACCTTGCTTCGCGCAGTGGGAGATACCAAAACGCCTATGAAGGTAGGAGTCTGGGTTAATATCACAAATGTTGTTCTTAATTTTTTGTTTATCTATCCCACAAGAACGGTTTCGGTTTTGGGCTTTAACATAAGTGTTTACGGCTTAGGCTTAGGGGTTATCGGCGCCGCAGTGGCAAGCGCCATAGCCTTTGCGGTGGGCGGAATTTTAATAACTGTAAAAATATTAAAGCATCCGCTTTTAAGCCCCTTGGGTAAACCCTTAAAGCCCGATATGGAAATTTTAAGGCCCTGTCTTAAAGTTGCCCTTCCAAACGCTTTGCAGAGATTCGGTACCTCCCTTGGCTATGTGGCCTTTGCAAGTATGGTTAATTCCTTAGGCGAGATTTCCACCGCGGCTCATACTATTGCCAACACGGTTGAATCTGCCTTTTATATCCCCGGCTACGGTATGCAGGCGGCGGCCGCTACCCTCGCGGGAAATGCTTTCGGCGCTAAGGATAAAGAAAAGCTAAGGCAGCTTGGCAGAACGGTTATCTTTATCGAGGTTGCGCTTATGATAATCTCGGGGGCATTGCTCTTTATATTTGCCCCATCAATGATGCGGACCTTCAGTAACGATGAAGCCGTAATAACCCTCGGCAGCACAGTGCTCAGAATGGTGGCGCTCTCCGAACCCTTCTATGGCGTTTCCATAGTTATAGAGGGTATGCTTCAGGGTATGGGCAAAACCGTTACCCCGTTTGTATTTAATATAATAGGTATGTGGGGCATAAGAATTGTAGGCACCTTTGTTTGCATAAATCTTTTAGGCAGAGGCCTTGTTTCAGCCTGGGGAGCTATGATACTCCATAATCTGTTTTTGTTCGCAATGTTTAATATTTATTATTATAAGAGAGGAAGAAGAATATGATCAGATACGAAATTGAAGGCGGAAACTTACCCGTTGTAATCTGCTATCCCGAGGCAAATCAAACCCTCGTAACCGAGAGCGGCTCAATGAGCTGGATGAGCCCTAATATGCGTATGGAAACCAATACGGGCGGGGGACTCAAAAAGGTTTTCGGCAGACTTATTTCGGGCGAGTCCATCTTTATGAACGAATATACCGCTGAGGGAACATCAGGTATGATTGCCTTCGCCTCCAGCTTCCCGGGTTCCATTATTCCTTATCAGGTCACCGAAGGCAACGGCATTATCGTGCAAAAACGCGGTTTTCTTGCTATGGAAAAGGGCCTCGATTTATCCGTATATCTTCAAAGAAAGCTTGGCCGCGGCTTCTTCGGCGGCGAAGGCTTTATTATGCAAAAGATAAGCGGAAACGGTATGGTGTTTATTGAGATTGATGGCTACTGCAAGGAATATGATTTAGGAGTAGGTGAGAGCATAATCGTTGATACAGGTTACCTCGCCGCTATGAGCGAAAGCTGTATGATGGAAATAGAAACCGTTAAGGGTGTTAAGAATATGTTCTTTGGCGGAGAGGGAATTTTCCATACAAGAATCATAGGTCCGGGTAAGGTTTATATTCAGTCTATGCCCGTTATAAATACGGCGCAGGCCTTATCGCCCTATCTTACGGTTAACAATTCCTCGGATAACAACGGTTCGGGAATAAATATAAACTTCGGCAATAGATAAATATATATATTTATATGTAGGGGCGAACAATGTTCGCCCTTTATTTTTTCATCAAAAACACCAAAACACAGAAAAACCGCAGTAATTTTCAAAAGTATCAGCCCTGATTTGTGGTATTTTTTTGAATTTTTCTGTGTTTTTTGTTTTTTATCTTTGGAAAAGTGTTGACTTTTATGGTTTTTTGGTGTATATTATAGTTGTAATGATTTAATGTTAATTTGGGAGGGAATCCTATGCAGAAGGTATATACCGCTGAAATAAAGAAATCTGACCGCATATCAAAGCTTGTGGAAGACCTTTATTCAGGCACACCTACAATAGAATCTACCCGCGCCGAGATATTAACCGAGAGCTTCAAAGCTACAGAGGGTATGTCCATATATCTGAGAAAATCCCGCGCCTTTAAGGCTATGGCCGAGAAGCTTCCCGTAGTTATAAGAGATAATGAGCTTATCGTTGGCGGAAACTGTTTAACACCGAGAGGCTGTCCCACCTTCCCCGAGTTTTCTAATAAGTGGCTTGAAGCCGAGTTCGATACTGTGGCTACAAGAAGCGCAGACCCCTTCTATATTTCTAAGGAAACCGCAGAAAAGCTTAAAGAGGTACATAAATATTGGCAGGGCAGAACAACAAGTGAGCTTGCCACCTCCTATATGGCTCCCGAGGCGCTTACCGCAATAGAGCATAATATCTTTACCGTTGGTAACTATTTCTATAACGGTATCGGCCATGTTAACGTTGATTATGCCAAGGTGCTTAAAATCGGCTTTAACGGAATTTATGAGTATGCTAAATCCGAAAGGGATAAATGCAATATATATGATGCTGATTACGCTAAGAGATATAATTTCTTAAGCTCTGTTATGGAAAGCTGTGAGGCGGCAGTTATCTTTGCTAAGCGTTACAGCGATGAGGCGAGAAAACTTGCCGATAACTGTTCCGATATAAACCGAAGAAACGAACTGCTTAATATTGCTCAGGTTTGCGCAAATGTTCCGGCAAATGGAGCTAAAAGCTTCTACGAAGCCTGCCAGTCCTTCTGGTTTGTTCAGCTCCTTATTCAGACCGAGTCAAGCGGTCACTCAATCTCCCCGGGCAGATTTGATCAGTATATGTATCCCTATTATATAAAGGATATCGAGAGCGGAAAGCTAACACGCGAGCAGGCTCAGGAGCTTATTGACTGTGTTTGGGTTAAGCTTAACAGCCTTAATAAAGTTCGCGATGCCCTCTCAGCCGAAGGCTTTGCGGGCTATAGTATGTTCCAGAATCTTATTGTGGGCGGTCAGGATAAAAACGGCGTTGATGCTACCAACGATTTATCCTATATGTGTATTTCGGCATCGATGCATGTAAACCTTCCTCAGCCCTCACTTTCTATGAGAGTTTGGAACGGCACCCCTCACGATCTTCTGGTTAAGGCCGCCCAGCTTACCAAAACGGGTATCGGCCTTCCCGCTTACTATAATGATGAAATTATCATCCCCGCTCTTATTTCGAGAGGTTTAACCCTTGAGGATGCAAGAGATTACTGCATAATCGGTTGCGTTGAGCCTCAGAAGGGCGGCAAAACGGATGGTTGGCACGATGCGGCATTCTTTAATATGTGCCGCACCTTAGAGCTCGTTTTCTCAAACGGTGTTGATAAGGGAGTTCAGGTCGGTCCCAAAACAGGAACCCTCTCCTCCCTTGATACCTATGATAAATTCTTTAATGCTTATAAAGAGCAGATGGATTACGCCATCAAGCTTATGGTCAACGCCGATAATGCGGTTGATGCGGCTCATATGGAGCGTTGCCCGTTGCCCTTTGTTTCCTCAATGCTTGAGGATTGCATAGGCAGGGGTAAATCCGCGCAGGAGGGCGGCGCCGTATATAACTTTACAGGTCCTCAGGGCTTCGGTATCGCCAATGTGGCTGATGCCCTTTATGCCGTAAACGAGCTTGTTTACAAAACAAAAACCGTAACACTCTGCGAATACGCCGATGCTATGAAGAATAACTTCGGTATGGAGTATTGCGATGGCTACGCTAAATCCCTTACGGTTGATGTGGTTAAGGAAATCGTAAATAAGGGCTTTGAGGTAACACCTCAGCAGATAACCGAAATCTTTAATCAGATAAAGAGCAATAATATTGCTGAGGATAAGAAAAAGAAATACAAGGCTCTCTACGAAAAAATCAAGGCGCTACCCAAGTTCGGTAACGATATTGATGAGGTTGATATGTTCGGCCGCGAGGCTGCTTATACATATACAAGGCCCGTTGAGAAGTATGAGAATGCAAGAGGCGGTAAATACCACGCAGGTCTTTATCCCGTATCGGCCAATGTGCCCCTTGGTATGCAAACGGGTGCTACCCCCGATGCCCGTCTTGCAGGTACTCCCGTGGCAGATGGCGTTTCTCCCGCCGCAGGCGCCGATACTAACGGCCCCACAGCTTCGGCAAACTCAGTTGCCAAGCTTGACCACGGCATAGCCTCCAACGGAACCCTCTTTAATATGAAATTCCATCCCTCCGCCCTTAAGGGCGCATCGGGTATAGAAGGCTTCATTTCCCTTATCCGCGCCTTCTTCGACCAGAAGGGTATGCATATGCAGTTCAATGTTGTCAGCCGCGAAACCCTTCGCGATGCTCAGCTCCATCCCGAGAACTATAAAAACTTAGTTGTTCGTGTTGCGGGCTACAGCGCGCTGTTTACAACCCTTTCCAAATCCTTGCAGGATGATATCATCAACAGAACAGAGCAAGGAGGATTTTAAGAAAATATGTCGGATTACAGTAATGTAATAGGCAGGATTTTCGATATTCAGAAATTTTCCGTTCACGATGGTCCGGGAATCCGCACCATAGTTTTTCTGAAAGGCTGCGCCCTTCGTTGCCGCTGGTGCTGCAACCCCGAATCTCAGAAGTATGAGATTCAGACTATGTTGCAAAACGGCAAGGAAAAAACCATCGGCCGCGATGTTTCGGTTGGCGAGGTAATGAAAACCGTTAAACAGGATATGCCTTATTATAGGCGTTCGGGCGGCGGTCTTACCCTTTCAGGCGGCGAGATGCTCTGCCAGAGTGATTTTGCTTACGCTCTGCTTCGCACGGCCAAGGAAAACGCCATAAACACGGCGGTGGAAACCACGGGCTTTGCCGAGTGGGAAACCATAGAAAAATTGCTTCCCTATATAGATACGGTGCTTATGGATATTAAGCATACCGATAGCGCAAAGCATAAGGAGTTTACCACAAGGTCTAACGAGCTGATACTCGA
This sequence comes from Clostridia bacterium, assembly GCA_017465085.1. Taxonomy (GTDB): domain Bacteria; phylum Bacillota; class Clostridia; order Oscillospirales; family Acutalibacteraceae; genus UBA737. The sequence goes on from JAFTWW010000050.1 coordinate 26,318, forward strand.
AAATGCTGTAAAAATTGCAGAAAATGCAAAAAAGCTTATAATCCGCGTTCCCGTTATCCCCACCTTTAACGATACCGAGGCGGAGATCGGCAGTATAGCCGGATTTGCCGCTTCGCTTAAAGGCGTTGATGAGATAAATCTTCTCCCGTACCATAGCTTCGGCAGAGATAAGTATGAGGGGCTGGGCAGAGATTATAAGATGGGCGACTTACCCTCGCCTACAGATGAAAAAATGCAACGGCTCAAAGCGGTAGCCGAAGGCTATGGCCTTAAATGTAAGATAGGAGGTTAAGAAATGAGCAACGAACTATCCTTTCAGGATAAACTGAGAATCGTTCAGGAGTTGGTTCCGGGTAAACAGATTACAATAGCCCACGTTATTGCAAATCCCGATGATATACTCTATAAGAAGCTCGGTCTTGACCCTGCTATCGAATATTCAAAAACCGCAATCGGTATTGTTACAATGTCACCTGCGGAAACTGCTATTATAGCGGGTGATATCGCAACAAAATCCTCCAATGTGGAGTTAGGCTTTGTTGATAGATTCAGCGGCACCCTTATTGTTACGGGCACCGTTTCGGATGTTATCTCCTCTCTTAATGCATTGGTTGATTACTGCCGCGATACCTTGGGCTTTACCGTTTGCCCCATAACTAAAACATAATGAAAAAACTGATTTTAATGGGCAGAAGCGAGAGCGGAAAAACAACGCTTACGCAGGTGCTTCGGGGTGAAGAGATAAGCTACGATAAAACCCAGTACATAAAGTTTGAAAACACCCTTATCGATACCCCTGGCGAATATGCCCAGACCAATCACTTAGGCAGAGCCCTGGCCCTTTATTCCTACGAGGCTGATATAGTAGGCCTGCTTATAAGCGCAACCGAGCCCTACTCGCTTTTCCCGCCCTGCGTTACCTCTATGGTTAACCGTGAGGTAATAGGGATTGTGACTAAATGTGAGCAGGAGGAAGCCAATCCCGATAGGGCAGAGAATTGGTTGAGACTCAGCGGTTGCAAAAAGGTATTCCGTATAGATTCGGTTACGGGCTTCGGTGTAAACGAGCTTATAACCTATCTCAATAAATAACAAATAATCCAAGATTGGAGCGAATAAGATGAACATTGATTCAAAGAATGTTGAGCAGATTGTTAAACAGGTTCTGAAAGAAATGGGCGGAGCCGCTCCCGCAAAGGCAGCAGGCGGTCCTATCCCTTCTAAGAGCCGCGCAGCAATGCTCACAGCTCTCGAGCATTATGACATTAAGGAATTCCCCATCCCCGAGCTTGGCGATGATGATATTCTAGTTAAGGTTGAGGGCTGCGGCGTTTGCGGAACAGATGCTCACGAGTTTAAGCGTGATCCCTTCGGTCTTATACCCGTAGTACTCGGCCACGAGGGCACAGGCGAAATCGTAAAGATGGGTAAGAATGTTAAGAAGGATAGCGCAGGCAAGCCCCTTAATATCGGCGATAAGGTTGTAACTTGTATGATATTCAGAGATAATCCTGATATTACTATGTTTGACCTTAACAAGCAGAATGTTGGCGGCGCTGATGTTTACGGTCTTCTCCCCGATGATGATATCCATCTTAACGGCTGGTTTGCCGATTATATGGTTATCCGCGGCGGTTCATCCGTATTTAACGTAAGCGATTTAGGCCTTGAGGAGAGAATCCTTATAGAGCCCTGCGCAGTTTTGATTCACGCAGTTGAACGCGCTAAGACCACAGGTATTCTCCGTTTCAACAGCCGCGTTGTAGTACAGGGCTGCGGACCTATCGGCCTTATCTGTATCGCAATTCTTCGCACCATGGGTGTTGAGAATATTGTTGCGGTTGATGGTGAGGAAAAGCGTCTTTCCTTTGCTAAGGAGATGGGCGCAACAGGTACTGTTAACTTCAAGGACCACAAGGGCATCGAGGCCTTGGCAGGCGCTGTTAAGGATGCCTTCGGCGGCTATGAGGCTGACTTTGCATTCCAGTGCACAGGCTCACCCGTAGCTCACAGCAATATCTATAAGTTCATCCGTTCAGGCGGCGGACTTTGTGAATTGGGCTTCTTTATCAACGGCGGAGATGCAACCATCAATCCCCACTTTGATATCTGCGCTAAGGAAATCACAACGGTTGGCTCTTGGGTATATACCCTCCGCGATTATGCAACCACCTTTGATTTCTTAAAGAGAGCTAAGGGCATCGGTCTTCCCATGCACAAGCTCATAACTCATAAATTCCCTCTTTCTCAGATTAACGAAGCACACGTTACCAATCTGAAGATGGAAGGTTTGAAAATAGCAATAATAAATGAATAATTACATTTTGGAGGTGTAGGAAAATGGCACTTGAAGCATTAGGTATGGTAGAAACCAGAGGTTTAGTAGCCGCAGTTGAGGCTGCTGATGCTATGGTAAAGGCTGCTGATGTAGTTCTCATCGGCACCGAGAAAATCGGCTCGGGACTCGTAAGCGTTATGGTACGCGGTGATGTTGGCGCAGTTAAGGCTGCTACCGAGGTAGGCGCAAACGCCGCAAGCAAGCTCGGCGAGCTTGTTGCAGTTCACGTAATACCCCGTCCTCACAGCGATGTTGAGAAGATTCTTCCCAAGTTTTAATTGTAGGTGAAGAAAATGGCTGAAACTAAGAAAACTCAGGCGGCTAAAAAGCCTGCCGAAGAAAAGGTAACCAAACCCGCTGCCGAAAAGGCAGAGGTTAAAACACAAGCGCAACCCCAAAAGACAGTTAAGGAGGAAAAAAGAATGTCACAGGAAGCTTTAGGTATGATCGAAACAAGAGGTCTTGTAGCCGCTATTGAGGCTGCAGATGCAATGGTAAAGGCTGCTAACGTTCAGCTTATCGGCACCGAGAAGATCGGCTCCGGTCTTGTAAGCGTTATGGTACGCGGCGATGTTGGCGCAGTTAAATCTGCTGTTGAGGCAGGCGGCGCTGCTGCATCAAGCCTTGGCGAAATCATCGCTACCCACGTAATCCCCAGACCTCACGGTGATGTTGAGAAAATTTTACCCTCTATTAAATAATTATCTTTTAACATAAGGTAGAGTTGATATGATAGTAGGTAAGGTAGTAGGCAGCGTTGTTGCCACCCGTAAAAATGAAAATTTAACGGGAAACAAATTTATGATTGTAGAGCCTTACAGCAATATGGAAGGCACGGGCAGAATAGTGGCTATTGATAACGTAGGCGCTGGTATCGGCGAGGATGTTTTAGTAGCCTTAGGCTCCGCCGCCCGAATCGGTTGCGGTATGAAGGATTCTCCCGTGGATGCTGCTATCGTAGGTATTATAGATGATTCCATAGGGCTTTAGTTGCTTTACAATCGGGAAAAAGAAAAAGGGCATCGCCTCAAAAGAGGCGATGCCATAACCCCGATATTACTGATTAAACGAACCGACCTTTCAGAAGGCGGTCCCGCAAAAGCGGTTTAATTTGAAAATAAGCCTTGCGTTAAAAACGCAAGTTAAGATACTCACTTTAATTGAAAGGCTGTTGTAAATTTATGAAAATGGATGAGAAACAGATTACCGAAATCGTAAAAAGCGTTCTTTCAAATATGTCCGAGGCGAGTGTTCCCTCAGGCACATCATATAAGGGTGTTTTTGAAACTATGACCGAGGCTTTAGAGGCCGTTAATAAGGCTTATAAGCAGTACCGTTCATATAGTGTTGCTCAGAGAGAAAAGATTATTGCTAAAATCCGCGAGCTCACCTTAAACGAGGCCGAGGAAATGGCTGAAATAGGTGTTAGCGAAACAGGTATGGGCAGAGTTTCGGATAAGATAATCAAGCATCAGCTTGTTGCCAATAAAACTCCCGGCACCGAGGATTTAGCGCCTAGTGTTATTACGGGTGATGATGGTCTTACCCTTATTGAGATGGCTCCCTACGGAGTTATCGGAAGCATTACCCCTTCCACCAACCCCAGCGAAACCGTTATCTGTAACTCCATCGGTATGATTGCGGGCGGTAATGCGGTTGTATTCAATCCCCATCCCAATGCCTGCAAAACAGCCAACTACGCCGTTGACCTTGTTAACCGCGCTATCGTAGCTGCAGGCGGTCCCGAGAACTTGGTTGTATCGGTTGCTAAGCCTACCATGGATACCTCAAATGAGATGATGAAATCTCCCATCGTTCGTATGCTGGTTGCAACGGGCGGCCCCGGAGTTGTTCGCACCCTTCTCTCCTCAGGCAAAAAAGCCATCGGCGCAGGCGCAGGCAATCCCCCCGTTATCGTTGATGAAACCGCCGATATCAAGAAGGCGGCAAGAGATATAGTTGCAGGCGCAAGCTTTGATAATAACCTTCCCTGCATAGCAGAAAAGGAATGCTTCGCAGTAAGCTCCATCACAGATGAGCTTATCGCTTCTATGCAGGAGGCAGGAGCATATCTTATTAAGGACTCTCAGATTGATGCCCTTGTTAAGCTTTGCCTTGTTGAGAAGGACGGTAAGTATTCCATCAACAAGAAATGGGTTGGCAAGGATGCAGGTAAGTTCTTAAAGGAGCTTGGTATCAACTCGGATGCCCGCCTTATAATTTGCGAAACAACCGCCGCTCATCCCTTTGTTCAGGTTGAAATGATGATGCCTATTCTTGCTATCGTTCGCGTAGCCGATATTGATGAGGCTATCGAAAAGGCGGTTGCCGCCGAGCACGGAAACAGACATTCGGCTCACATCCACTCCAAAAATGTTGATAACCTTACCCGCTTTGCCCGTGAGGTTGAAACCACAATATTTGTTAAGAATGCGCCCTCCTATGCAGGTATCGGCGCAGGGGGCGAGGGTTATACAACCTTCACAATTGCAGGCCCCACAGGCGAAGGCCTTACCGCAACCCACTCTTTCACAAGACAGCGTCGTTGCGTAATGGTCGATGGCTTACATATAGTATAAGTTATGAGCATTAGGCTCATATTTGGAGGAAAAGTATGAACGCGTTAGGAATGATCGAGGTATATAGCTTTACAACCGCAGTTTGCGCCGCCGATATTGCGGCTAAAACCGCCGATGTTAAGGTTATTGCCTTTGATAGAACAAGACCCGGCAGCGAGGCAGTTCCCGCTCCCTTGGTTATGCAGGTGAAGGTGGAGGGCGATAACGCTTCTGTTAAGGCGGCTATTGATGCTTCAAGCCTTTATGCCAAGGATGAGGGTATGTATATAGCTTCTCATGTAATTTCCCGTCCGGGTGAAGGCACCGAGAAGATGGCATATCTCCTTGATATGAACAAGGATAAATATAATAAAAAGCTCCCCAAAACCTTTTTCGGTATTGATGAGGAGGCTCCCGCCGTTGATTTTGCCATAGGTCTTTTGGAGGTTTCAGGCCTTGTTTGCTCTATTGCAGGTCTTGATGCTATGCTTAAGGCCGCAAATGTACGCCTTATCCATACCGAAAAGCGTCTTGGCGGTCGCCTTGTAACCTTAGTTATAAAGGGCAAGGTTTCAGCTGTTCAGGCAGCTATTGAGGCTGGCGTTAACGAGGCAAAGCCCTTAGGCAAGGTACACGGCAATGCAGTCATTGCAAATCCCCACGGCGAAGTTATGAAATTCTTCGATTACGAAGTAGAATAAATTGATTTTAGATGGAGGAACACTATGCTTGCTCTTGAAAGACAAAAAAGGATTCTTGAACTTTTAAGCATAGAAGGCGCTGTAATGGTAAGTAAGCTGAGCGCTGAGCTTGGCGTTACTGAGGAAACCGTTCGCCGTGACCTTGAAAAATTAGAGGCAAAGGAGATGCTTCGCAGAACCCACGGAGGCGCTCTTCCTATGGATGAGGGAAGCTATGAATTTTCCCTTGAAAAAAGAAAGGCGCTTAATGTGGAGGCAAAGCAGGCCCTGGCCCGTAAGGCAGTTCAGTTTATTGCAACGGGTGATACCGTATTTTTAGATGCATCCACCACCACCTTCTATATGGCAAAAGAGCTTAAAACTATGAGGAATATTACGGTTATTACCAATTCTATCAGAGTTATAAATGAGCTCAGCGGTGTTGAGGGTGTAAAGGTTATTGCCGTAGGCGGAATTGTGAGCAATAACCAATCCTTAGTCGGCGCTATGGCGGAAAATTATATAACCGATAACTATTTTGCCGATAAGATGTTCTTCTCAAGCCGCGGTATCGGAGAAAATTCCATTATCCTTGAGGGTAACGAGCAGGAGTGTTTTATAAAGCAGAGTATGCTTAAAAACTCTAAAATTCATTACTACCTGTGCGATAAATCCAAGGTGGGCAGAGTAGGCTATATGAGGCTTTCCACCTTTGAAAATGTTAAATATCTTATAACCGATGCTTCGGTTGAGGGCGAGCTAAAGGCTACCCTTGATGAATTTGGCGTAGAAATTATAAATGTTTAATCACATTTTAGGAGAATAGAATATGTTAGTTAATATGAATGAGGTCTTAAGACCTGCAAAGAAGAACAAATACGCGGTAGGACTTTTTAATGCCGTTAACCTTGAGCTTGCCCGCGGTATTATCGCCGCCGCAGAATCCACACAGTCTCCCGTTATTATGGGTACTGCCGAGGTTCTATTGCCCTACGGTCCCTTGGAGGAGGTTTCTTATTACCTTATTCCTATGGCTAAAAAGGCTTCCGTTCCCGTTGTTGTTCATCTTGACCACGGCTTAAGCCGCGACCTTTGCATCAAGGCTTTAGAGCTTGGCTTTAGCTCTATTATGTATGATTGCTCCACCGATTCTTATGAGGATAATGTTCGCAAGGTTAAGGAGATGGCAGATATCGCACACTCCTACGGCGCAACAATCGAGGGCGAGCTTGGTCATGTTGGCGATAACGAAGGCTCTGCCGAGGGTAGCAGTCATCTTGCCGATCCTTCTAAGTTCTTCACCGATCCTAAGCTTGCTAAGGATTTCGTAGATAAAACGGGTGTAGATGCCCTTGCTATTGCCGTTGGTAATGCTCACGGCGCATATAAGCTTCCCCCCAAGCTTGATTTTGAGAGAATCCGTACCATAGCCAACACCGTAGATGTACCCTTGGTGCTTCACGGCGGCTCAGGTCTTACCGATAACGATTTTAAGCAGGCCATCCACGAAGGTATAAGCAAGGTTAATATCTTTACCGATATCAATATTGCCGCAGTTGAGGCCGAGTTCAAAAAATTCACAAGTATGGATAAGGGACTTATCGACCTTATCCCTGCCGCAGTTGAGGCCGTTAAGCAGGAGAGTATGAAGAAAATGAAGCTCTTCGGAAGCGATGGAAAGGCAAATGTAGGCGGCGGTATGTCGCAGGCGGATATCGAAACTATAACAAAGCTTGTTATGGCAGAGATTCAGAAACAGCTTAATAAATAAAAATAGGCAAAAGAAAAGCCTTCCTCTGATGAGGAAGGTGGCACAGCGAAGCTGTGACGGAAGGAGAGAGTCTCTCCCTCAGTATTTTGCTACGCAAAATCCAGCTCCCTCGTCAGAGGGAGCCTTGTTTTTATTATTTATTTTTACGGGAAAAATTCCCTAAGCTCCTTAAGATAGGTGTCGGGATCGATTACGTAGCTTAGCCCGTGCCCCGCGCCTTTAATAGTTACAAGACGCTTTTTGCTGTTGCAGGAATCAAAATTCTTTTTGCTCATATTGCAGGGTACAAAATCATCGGTATCTCCGTGAAAGAAAATTGCGGGGATTTTACACTTTTTAAGGGCTTCCTCGGCGCAGGTTTCTTCCAAATTAAAGCCTCCGTAGAGCCTTGCGCCCAGTTTAACAAAGGGATATGCCAGATTTTCGGGCAATCCCATAGACTTAATAACGCTTTTTATAATATCCTTCGCGCTGTTAAAGCCGCAGTCAGCCAGTACGCCGATAACATTTTCGGGTAATTCCTCACCTGCCGCCATAAGCACGGTGGAGGCGCCCATAGAAATGCCGCATATAATTATTTTAACATCCTTGCCGAAGCGCTCTATCATAAAGTCAATCCATTTAAGGCAATCCTTGTGCTCATTAACTCCAAAGGTGATAACCTTGCCATCGCTATCGCCAATGCCTCTTTGGTCAACCAAAAGGGCGCTGTGGCCCAACTTAAAGCAACGCTGAACGCCGCCGCAAAGGTCCCTCTCTGCGCTGCCCCTGTAACCGTGGAACATAAGCTCTATGGGGGCATGGGGGGCATATTCGTAATATTTACCGCATAGCTTTAAGCCATCAAAGGAGGTAATGGATACCTTTTCGTAGGGCATCTGTTTTACCTCTTCGGCCCAGTTCTTCATAACATCGCTGTGCTCCTCATATATCTTGCCAACGGGCATAACGAAGCCCTTGGTCTGATGCTTCCTATCAACAAAGAAGGCGAGGCGGTAGCAGATATATGAGATTATCAGAACCAACGCTAAAATAAAGGCTATAATACCGAGTATTATCCAAAAAACTACCATAAAAACTATCTCCGTTTATTTATATATCTTATTGTATCACCAAATTTGTGAAATTTTCAACTATAATAAAATAAATTCATTCTTTCGAAATTTTATTAAACCCTCATCACGCATTTTGCATAGCTCATTGGATAAAGCGCTTCTGTCCACAAGCAGAAAATCTGCAAGCTGTTGGCGGTTAAAGGGGATGGAAAAGCAGGGGCTTTTCTGCCTTTTTGCCTCTGATGAGAGATATGCCATAAGCTTGTTCCTTGTGGTCCGCTCCGAGAGGATACCCAGCTTGCCTACAAGACCTCTGTTCCTTTCCGATATGGCTAAAAACAGATTTCTTATAATTGATGAATGAAAGCTACAGTTAGAGCCACAGGTAGTAATGATTTTATTAACATCTAAAAATATAACAACACTATCCCTTGTGGCAACCACATCGTTTGGTATGGGGGCTAAATCGGTGGCGTATGCCTCACCGAACATTTCACCAACACCCACCGCATTTATGATACTACGCTCTCCCCAATAATCATCCCGTCTGATATGAAGCTCACCCTCAAGCAGTAATGTGATATGCTTTATCCTATCACCCTGATTGAAAACATATTCGCCCTTTGTGTATGCGCGTGTTTTAGCCTGCAGGCAGTTAAGCAGAGAGGCTATTTCTTCGTAGTTCAACCCCTCAAACAATCGGGTTTTGCTTAAAATCGGAATATATTTTTCCATAAAAACTCCTTTTTCGTTGTAAAAACAACAGAAATCACCTGTTAATTGTATTATAATATAGGCGAAAAGTCAACCGACTTAAAATATTTTTTAGGAGAAAAGCTATGATTAGAAAAATTATAAAAATTGATGAAGAAAAATGCAACGGTTGCGGTCTTTGCGCCGCCGCCTGTCATGAGGGCGCTATTGAGATGGTAAACGGCAAGGCGAAGCTAACAAGAGAGGACTATTGCGATGGTCTTGGCGATTGTCTGCCCGCCTGCCCCACGGGCGCTATCTCCTTTGAGGAAAGGGAGGCTCCCGCCTATAACGAGGCGGCGGTTTTAGCCGCTAAAAAGGAGAAGGCTCCCGTGAAGCTTCCCTGCGGCTGCCCGGGAACTAATTCCAAGGTTATAAAGCGTGAGGCGGCTTATGATGCCTCTTGCGCTCCTGTAACGAGTAAGCTTAATCAGTGGCCCGTGCAGATAAAATTAGTTCCCGTAAACGCGCCGTATTTCGATAATGCAAATCTATTGGTTGCCGCCGATTGCTCGGCTTACGCCTACGGCAATTTCCATAATGAGTTTATCCGCAATCATATAACCCTTATCGGTTGCCCCAAGCTTGATGAGGGGGATTACAGTGAAAAGCTTACCCGAATTATCGCCGAAAATAATATTAAAAGCGTAACGGTAGTTCGTATGGAGGTACCCTGCTGCGCAGGTATTGAAAATGCAGTTAAAAAGGCTTTACAGCAGAGCGGAAAGTTTATTCCGTGGCGGGTTGTTACCATCTCCACCGATGGAAGAATAATAGATTAAAATATTGATAACTGCTTTTCCTTGTGCTATAATTAAGGCAAAGGAGATGTTAATATGACAAAGAAAATTAAAACCTTAGTTATTATCCTTGTTGCCGCCCTGTTTGTTGTTACCGTTGCCGCAAATGCTTTTACCATAGTTGATGCAGGCCACACGGGTGTTGTAGTAACTCTCGGTAAGGTTAATGAGGGTGTTCTGCAGGAGGGTATGCATCTTAAGGTGCCCTTTGTTCAAAAGGTTATTAAAATCGATAACCGCATAGTTAAGTTAGAGGTTGATACCGAGGCCTTTTCTAAGGACCTACAGACCGTTGAAACCACCCTTGCTATAAACTACCGTGTTGATACCTCAAAATCCTATAGCATTTATAAGAATATAGGCGCAAACTACGAGGAGGTTCTGGTAGCCCCCGCCGTTAACGAGGTATTAAAGGCAATAACCGCTCAGTATACCGCGGAGGAGAGCGTTACCAACCGTTCTCTTATCTCTGATGGACTCATAAAGGGACTCAACGATAAGCTTAATAATATCGGTCTTTACATAACCGATGTTAATATCATTAACTTTGATTTCTCCGAGGCGTTTATTACCGCTATTGAGGAGAAGCAGGTTGCTCAACAGCAACTGCTTAAGGCAGAAACCGAAAAGCAGACCGCCATTACCAATGCGGAGGCAGAGGCCGAAACCACCAGAATCAAGGCCGAGGCCGAGGCAGATGCAAACAATAAAATCAAGGCATCTCTTGATGAAAATGTTATCCGTTCCAAATTCTATGATAAGTGGGATGGCAAACTTCCCGAGGCAATGGGCAGTGATTCAATTATCACAAGTATTGAATGAGCCGCTAAATAATCTGTTGAAAAAAACCGTCTGAGGTACACCTCAGACGGTTTTTTTATTTTATGCTAAATATTTTTCTGAATAATGGGCGTACTGCTCTTTGAAGAGGGGACTATCTTCCTTCATAGCCCTTAAGGATTCGTGAATATTAAGGTTATGCTCTTCCGAATCAATGATTCCTCCTGCAATATTGGAGCAGTGGTCGGCGGTGCGTTCTAAATTGGTAAGTATATCCGACCACACAAAGCCCGTTTCGATACTGCAAAGTCCCTGCTGTAAACGGAGGGTATGATTGTTGCGAAGGAGCTTTTTAAGCTTATCAATAATCTGCTCTAGAGGCTCAATCTTTTTAGCCGCCTCTAAATCGCCTCCTGAAAAGGCAGAATATGAAAGGTCGATAATTTCGTTTGTGGCATCAGCCATATTGCTAAGCTCTGCGCTTGCCTCTTCGGAGAATGCAATCTCCTTATTTTTCATTTCCTCAGCCGATTCAACAAGGTTTACGGCGTGATCGGAAATGCGCTCAATATCACCTATCGCTTTGAGTAGCATGGTTGCCTTGGCGCTATCGCGGTCGCTAAGCTTAAGAGAGCTTATTTTAATAAGGTATGTGCCTATGATATCTTCGTAGTGGTCGGTATGCTCCTCGGTTTCCCTGATTTTATCCGCAAGCTTTGAATCGTATGCAGTAAGGCAGGCAATGCCGTTCTTCAATGAATCCATAGCGTCCTTTGCCATTTCGGTTGCAAGATCAAAACAACGCTCAAGAGCAACGGTGGGGGTGGTGAGCAAACGCTCATCAAGCTCTGTAACCGTATCGGGAAGCTTGGTTTCGGGAATGAGCTTATATGCTATTTTTTCAAGCAATGAGGACATCGGAAGCAGTATGATAGTGCAGGCAATATTAAATGCCGAGTGAGCTACTGCTATGCCCGATTGGGTTGCCGTCTGACTGAATAGAACGGGGGAGAATACGGCATCCACTATGCTGAAGACGCTGAGCCATATAATAGTACCTACAACATTAAAGGAAAGATGAACAAGAGCGGCTCTCTTTGCATTACGGTTGGTACCGAAGGAGGAGAGAATGGCGGTAATGCATGTACCGATGTTCTGACCCATAATAATGGGGATTGCGGCGCCAAAGGTTACAGCGCCCGTGTTGGTAAGAGCCTGTAAGATACCAACGGAAGCCGAGCTTGACTGAATTGTAGCGGTGAGAATAGCGCCTGCAAGAACACCTAAAATGGGATTCTTGAACATAAGGAAAAGATCCTGAAAGGCAGGAACATCCTTAAGTCCCGAAACGGCATTGGTCATAATATCCATACCAAACATAAGTACTGCAAAGCCTAAGAGAATTGTACCCGTATCCTTCTTTTTATCGCCCTTGCAGAACATATAAAGGATTATACCAATAAGCGCAAGAATGGGGGTGAAGGACATAGGCTTAAGAAGCTGAACAAAGGTGTTATCGCTATCGATACCGCCAAGGCTTAAAATCCAAGCGGTAACGGTGGTGCCGATGTTGGCGCCCATAATAACATTTATAGCCTGCCTTAGTGTCATAAGTCCCGAGTTAACGAAGCCTACTACCATAACGGTGGTGGCGGAGGAACTTTGGATAACCGAGGTAACGCCAAGACCTGTAAAAAGACCTGCCAGCTTGTTGGTGGTGAGTCTTCCTAAAATAGATTGCAGCTTACTGCCTGCGCGGCGTTCAAGGGCAACTCCCATTAAGTCCATACCGAAAAGGAACAGACAAAGACCTCCGATAAGTGTTAATACATCAAAAATACTCATTTTTAACCTACTTTCTCTTGAATTTTACATTTATTTTACACCTATATTGTAAAATACACCGTCCGTACGGTCAAGTAAAATCGGTGTAAAATAAAAACGCCCCGGATCAATCCAAGGCGTTAAAAAGATTTCAGTTAAGAATATATCCCGATGCGATACCTAAAACTGCTGATATGCAGATTATAATAATGGGATGCACCTTCTTAAATGCCAGAACAAGCCCTATTGCTAAAATAGCAAGGGAAACATAAAGGGAGATCTGGCTGAAGATTGCAAGGGAGAAACCACTCGGGATAAGCACCGTTACGGCAACCGATAAAATTGCGGCGCCGATTAGTCCCACAACGGCGGGCTTAAGGCCCGACATACATCCTCTAACTACCTTGCTTTCCTTAAATTTATCATAGCATTTTGCTACAATTAAGATAATAACAAAGGAGGGAAGCACCACACCCAGCGTAGCGCAGAAGGAGCCGAATAATCCGCCCATTTCAGCGCCTATATAGGTTGCCATATTTATGGCGAAGGGACCTGGTGTGCTTTCGCTGACTGCGATAAAGTTAATAATGGCCTCCTCACTTGCCCAACCCTTTGCAAGTACCTCCTCTTGAATGAGGGGAAGCATTGCGTAGCCGCCACCAAAGGTGAAGGCGCCGATTTTAAGAAAGGTTAAAAAGAGCTCTAAAAAAATCATTTGCCCGCCCTCCTTTCAGCAAGTAGGGAGGTAACGAGGCCGAATACTGCGCAGAAGATAATAACATAAAGCACATTTATATCGAAAAAGCCTACTATTATAAAGGAAGCCGCCATAACTATATATGAAACAAGTCCCTTAGGCGCTTTTTTATACATAGTGATAAGCGCCTTGATAAGTAGCGCTAAAACACCTGCTCTTATACCCGAAAAGGCGTATTGCACCGCCTTTATATCCTGAAATTCCCTTAAAACGAAGGAAATTAAAAAGATAATGGTAAAGGAGGGGATTACTGTGCCAAGGGTGCCGAAAAAGGCTCCCCAGAAGCCTGCCACACGGTAGCCCACAAAGGTGGAGGCGTTTATAGCTATGGGGCCGGGCGTTGATTCGGCAATGGCAACGATTTCAAGAATATCATCATCTGTTATCCATTTTTTGTTCTCAACGGTTTCCTTCTGAATAAGGGGAATCATCGCATATCCGCCGCCAAAGGTGAAGGCACCTATGCGGAAGAATACCCAAAAAATTGATAAAAGTTTTTTAAGTTTTTTCATATTAACCTCTTTGTTGAAATTTATTTATAGTTAGGATATAATAAATATAAAGACTATGAAAGGAAGTAAAATATATGTCAGCAATTAAGCTTAATAAAAATAATTTTGAAGAGATAATAAATGGCGATAAAAAGGTGCTTATCGATTTTTATGCCGATTGGTGCGGCCCCTGCAAAATGGTATCCCCTCTGGTAGATGAAATAGCCGATGAAAATCCCGATATTGCAGTTTGCAAGGTGAACGTGGATGAGGAGGGGGAATTGGCCGCCAAGTTCGGTGTATCAAGCATACCCTCGCTCTTTGTTGTGGAAAAGGGTAAGATTATAAACAGTAGCGTAGGCGCAAAACCTAAAGCCCAGATTCTTGCCTTAATTAAATAGTATTATACATTTATTTTTTGAAGGTGTCAATGAGAATGAGCCATATTCACGATATGATAATAATAGGCGGAGGCCCCGCAGGCTATACCGCCGCATTATATGCCGCAAGGGCAGGACTTGATACTGTTCTGATAGAGCGGCTCTCGGCAGGAGGGCAGATGGCGCTTACGGGGGATATAGATAATTACCCCGGCTTTCACGAGGGAGTGGATGGCTTTACCCTCGGTATGAATATGCTCTCGGGCGCCGAGAGGTTTGGCGCTAAAACCCATTATGGCCAAGTCCTTGATGTTGATTTAATGGGAGATATCAAAACCGTAAAAACCGAGGGAGAAGAATTTTGTTCAAAAACCCTTGTTATTGCCGCAGGAGCAAATCCAAGGAAATTAGGTATTAAGGATGAAGAAAACCTTGTGGGAAAAGGTGTGCACTATTGTGCCCATTGTGACGGTCGCTTTTATAAGGATAAAACCGTTTTAGTGGTGGGCGGAGGCAACTCTGCGGCGGCGGATGCCCTTTATCTTTCAAGGCTTTGTAAAAAGGTTTACCTTGTTCACCGCAGGGATAGGCTCAGAGCCACTAAAATTTATCACGAGCCTTTAATGGCGGCTGAAAATGTGGAGTTTTTGTGGGATAGCGCACTTACCGAATTTATAACAGAGGATAGAGTAACAGGCGTTAAAATAAAAAATTTAAAAACCGATGATATGCATAGTATTGACTGTGACGGTGTTTTTATAAGCATAGGCAGGCAGCCTGCCACAGAGTTTTTGCGAGGTAAGATAGCCCTCGATGAATACGGATATATAATTGCCGATGAAACCACCAAAACTGATATAGACGGTGTGTATGCTGTGGGCGATATAAGAACAAAGGCATTAAGGCAGGTGGTTACTGCCGCAGCAGATGGCGCCGTTGCCGCCCATTTTGCAGAAGAATATTTATCGCGATAGGAGAAAATTTATGTTGGAAATAAAAACAAAAGCCCCCGATTTCACCTTGCCCGATAAGGATGGCAATTCGGTATCCCTATCACAGTTTGCGGGTAAAAAGGTTGTGCTTTATTTTTATCCGAAGGATAATACACCTGGCTGCACCCGTCAGGCCTGCGCCTTTGCAGGACTTTATGATCAGTTCAAGCAAAGGGGAGTAGAGGTTATCGGCATCAGTAAGGATAGCGTGGCTTCACATATAAAGTTTGCCGAAAAGCACAAGCTTCCTTTTATTCTTCTTTCCGATCCCGAGCTGATAGCCATAAAGGCCTACGGTGTGTGGCAGGAGAAGAAGATGTGCGGCAAGGTATCAATGGGCGTTGTCCGCACCACATTTATTATTGATGAGCAGGGAAATATAGAGAAGATTATGCCAAAGGTTAAGCCCGATACCAACGCCGAAGAGATATTGAATGCTTTGGCAAAAAGCGAATGAGCGCTTTTTCCACCTTATTAAATGATTGACAATCGTTTGTTTATGTAGTACAATATTACGCGTAAAAGGGAGTAGCTGAATGCTCTGCATTTCCGATAACCGTCATCACGGCATATAGCTCGGTTATTCGGGTTTGATTGATAGCGAGACTTTTGCGGCGTACTGCTGCAGAGGTCTTTTTTATTCACGATTTTATTAAATCATTCATAGGAGGCAAAAAATGAAACATTATCTAAATGATGCCAATGAGGTAATTAAGAATGTCGGTAGCAATATCGATGGATTAAGCACCTCAGAGGCAACGGAAAGGCTTTCCAAGAACGGAAAAAATAAATTGATTGAAGCCAAGAAGGAATCCATGCTTCACCGTTTCTTCAAGCAGCTTTGCGAGCCAATGACCATTATTCTGTTGGTTGCGGCCGCTATTTCAGCAGGCGTGGAAATCTACGAGGGAATCCATTCGGGACATATGGGCTTCCCGTCCGATGTAGTCATTATTCTCGCCGTTGTCCTTATCAATGCCATTCTCGGCGTTTTGCAGGAAAGCAAGGCGGAAAAGGCTATAGAAGCTCTTCAGGAAATGTCAAAAGCGCAAAGCAAGGTCATCCGTGACGGGAAACAGATATTTGTTCCCAGCGAAGACCTTGTAGTAGGCGATATCATTGTGCTGGAGGCAGGTGATTCAGTTCCCGCAGACGCCCGCATTATCGAGTGCGCTTCAATGAAGATTGAAGAGGCGGCTCTTACGGGTGAGTCTGTTCCCGTAGATAAAAAGGTAGAGACACTATCCGCGGATGCAGGCGGTGATGTTGCTCTCGGCGACCGTAAAAATATGGTATTTATGGGCTCAACTGTGGTTTACGGACGCGGTAAGGCTGTTGTGACTGCAATCGGTATGGAAACCGAAATGGGCAAGATTGCGGATGCGCTTGCTCAGGCAGAGGATGGCAAAACTCCTCTTCAAATTAAGCTTGCAGGTCTCTCTAAAATACTGACCTATTTGGTTATCGGCATTTGTGTTGTTATTTTCGGTGTTCAACTCATTCGTGACGGCGTTGGCTTTGAGCCTATCCTTAATTCCTTTATGATTGCCATTTCTCTTGCAGTTGCGGCAATACCCGAAGGACTTGCCACCGTTGTTACCATCGTTCTTTCTATAGGCGTGACCAATATGTCTAAGCGTAACGCAATAATCCGTAAATTGACCGCCGTTGAAACCCTCGGATGCACACAGATTATATGCTCTGATAAGACAGGTACTTTAACGCAAAACAAGATGACCGTTGTGGATTATTATGGCGAAGATGAGGCTCTTCTCGCAAACGCTATGTCCCTTTGTTCCGATGCAGAGTTTGACGCGCAGGCAGGTACTGCCGTTGGCGAGCCTACCGAGTGCGCTCTCGTTAACTATGCAGAAAAGCTCGGTCTTTCTAAAAATGTGCAGAAAAATGAGCTTGTAAGGATAGGCGAGGTTCCTTTCGATTCCGGCAGAAAGATGATGACTACTGTCCACAAAGCTGCTGACGGTTCCCTCATTCAGTTTACAAAGGGCGCTCCCGATGAGCTTCTTAAGAGGTGCACAAAAGCGCTTATAGGCGGCAAGGTAGTAGAAATGACCGAAGAAATTCGCGACAATATACTTGATGCAAACAAAGGTATGGCCGACCGCGCTCTGCGTGTTCTTGCGGCAGCTCAGAAGGAGCTTTCGGCAGAGCCTTCGGTTTATGATTCTAATACCGTTGAATGTGACCTTTGCTTCATAGGTCTTGTTGGTATGATTGACCCTGTTCGTCCAGAGGTTAAGCCTGCAATTGATGAATGCCGTAATGCAGGTATCCGTCCCATTATGATTACAGGTGACCACAAGGATACGGCAGTAGCTATCGCTATGCAGCTTGGTATCATTACCGATGCTTCGCAGGCTATTACCGGCGCTGAACTTGATAAGATTTCTGATGAAGATTTTGAAAGCGCTGTGGAGAAGTATTCAGTTTACGCGCGTGTTCAGCCTGAGCACAAGACAAGAATTGTTAATGCTTGGCGTAAAAAAGGTATGGTTACCGCTATGACAGGCGATGGCGTTAATGACGCGCCCTCTATTAAGAATGCTGATATCGGCGTTGGTATGGGTATCACAGGCACAGATGTTACTAAAAATGTTGCCGATATGATTCTTGCCGATGATAACTTTGCTACAATAGTTTCCGCTGTAGGCGAAGGCAGAAGGATTTACGATAATATCCGTAAGGCTATTCAGTTCCTGCTTGCATCCAATCTTTCCGAAGTGCTTACAATATTCTTTGCAACGCTCTTTGGATTCACCATTTTTGCTCCTGTTCATCTGCTTTGGATAAATCTTATTACCGACTGTTTCCCCGCTCTTGCTCTCGGTATGGAAAAGCCGGAAGCAAGTATTATGAAACGTAAACCCCGTGATAGCAAGGAAGGCATCTTTGCAGGCGGACTTGGTTTCGCAGTTGCATATCAGGGCGCACTTGTAACAATTATTACGATGGTATCTTACCTTATCGGAAGATTCTGGCTTGCAGACCTGCACCACGCGGAAGCCATCGCCGCAGGAACCTATTCTGCAGAAATGCTAGGAACTTCTATGGCGTTCCTCACCCTTTCTCTTTGTGAAATCTGCCATGCATTTAATATGAGATCTCTTCATGGCTCCATATTCACAATGAAAGGTCAGAATCTGTGGCTCTGGGGCGCAGGAGTATTATCTCTTCTCCTGACTACCCTTGTTATCGAGGTGGATTTCCTCGCTAAAGCTTTCGAGCTTGCTCATCTTGACCTGATGGAATACGGCATTGCCCTCGGCCTTGCTATCCTTATAATTCCCATTGTTGAGATAATCAAAATATTCCATAGAGCAATAGATAAAAGAAGTAAATAAGCGACTCTCAGAAGTTGGAGGTCGTTCCGAATCCCTGACAGATAAAGATAAAAAAAGACAGCACAAAAAGTGCTGTCTTCTTTTATGAAAGTGTTGTACAAATTAGATGCCCTATGAATTTTTGACCTATGTGTTTGAAACCCTACATATTTCAAGTGAAATCGTTTGCTTACGCTCACGGTGAAATCAAAGGCTTGCGCCTTTGGTGAAATATTTTGCTAAAGCAAAATGTGAAATTAAATCCACCCACCGCCGCAGCGATTTCACTCGAGCTTTGCTCGAATTTCACATTGCGAAGCAATATTTCACCCACCCGCAAGGGTGGATTTAGTTGAAAAACCGACTTGTTGAAACAAGTCGGTTTTTCTGGTGACCCGGACGGGATTCTCTTCTTCGGCTATCGAACAGTCCACAGGACTGTTCTCCCAAACGCTTTATTCGCTTCGCTCATAGCGTTTGGAGGTCGTTTCGAATCCCTGACAGATAAAGATAAAAAAAGACAGCACAAAAAGTACTGTCTTCTTTTATGGTGACCCGGACGGGATTCGAACCCGTGTTACCGCCGTGAAAGGGCGGTGTCTTAGGCCTCTTGACCACCGGGCCGTTGGTGGCTGTAATCGGACTCGAACCAATGACACCGCGGGTATGAACCGCGTGCTCTAGCCAACTGAGCTATACAGCCATATTATTACCACTTTTGTCGTGACCAATTTATTATATAGGCTTGGTTGCGATTTGTCAAGTGGAAATTTATTTTTTCGTGAATTTATTTTGGGAGCTTTGCTTTCTCACCGAAACTTCACCTGCGGTAAGGGTTATTTCCTTGCCGTTTTCAATTATTTTAAGCCCTGCATTATCATCGATGCCTGATACAAGGGCGGTGTGGGGTATGCCATCCTTTATATATTCCACCGTTTTGCCCGTAAGATAGGAACGCTCCCGATAACGCTCCATATAATCCTTGCTATCTATATTCTTATAAATTTCGAAGAATATATTCATAATCTGCGCCACAAGCTTGGCTTTCAGCTCAAGATTATCCGAACAGTCAAGAATACTTGCCGCAATCGCGGATATCTCTTCGGGGAATTTTTCTGGCCTACCCAAGTTTATTCCTATACCGAGTATAGCATAGCTTAGTTTTCCGCCTTCACCGATGGCGCCCTCGGTTAAAATTCCGCATACCTTTTTATCACCGATATAAATATCGTTAACCCATTTGATTTTGGTATCCTTGCCGAAGAGCCTTTCTATAGCCTCACTAACCGCAACCGCGGCAGCGGTGGTGATAGAAAGAGCCCCATCGGCCGATAACTCGGGCTTTAAGATAAGGGACATATATATTCCGCCATCATAGGAAAAAAAGCTTCTGCCCATCCTCCCTCTGCCGCCCGATTGATTTAGGGCAAACACACAGTCGCCCTCCTTAGCGCCCTTACCGCACAGCTCCTTTGCATAGGAGTTGGTGGAATCTATTCTTTCGAGCGCTGTTGGGCTTATTAAATCGGTATATTTTTTTATCTCCTTGCAAAAAGCATTTGCTCTTTCACTCATCATCTGATCACCGATATAATTTTAATATGCGAGGGGCCTAAAGTCAACCTTTCAAAATTTAGTTGACTTTTTGCCCTGCCTTATATATAATTATATGGCTAAGATTTAATATTGAGTAACGAGGTGTGGCTCAGTTTGGTAGAGCACTACGTTCGGGACGTAGGGGCCGCAGGTTCAAATCCTGTCACCTCGACCAAAAATCCGTGTTTCCCCTATGGGAGACACGGATTTTCTTTTGCTTTTCAAACCAATTGCAAGACTTACGCATATGTGTTATAATAGTAAAAAGTTCCATTGTGAAAGGAAACGTTATCATGGATAAAGTAACATATTTTGATGTCGAATATGCCAATTGTAAAAACAAGTCGATTTGCCAAATTGGTATTATGTGCGAGGATTTTAGCAACAGCGAACCTTACTATCCGGAATTAGATCTCTATATCAATCCAGAAGACGGATTTGATGATAATTGCATTAAAATTCACGGAATAACAAAATCAAAGGTTGAAAATGAGCCTACCTTCCCTGATGCGTGGAAAGATATTGAAAAGTATTTTACTAACGCAGTTGTCATTGGACACAATGTTGCTTCTGCAGATTTAGATGCTTTAGTCAAGGCTCTCAAAAGATACAATCTTGATATACCTGAATTGTATTATATTTGCACCTATGAATTAGCAAAGAAATTTGTTCCAAGTTATAGTGTAACCAACTACAGTATGTCTTGTCTTTGCGAATATTTTGATATTGACATTGATTTAGAACACAACGCCTTTGATGATGCATGTGCATGTTCTGATTTATTTAAGGCTCTTGTTGATTGCTATAATATTGATGTGGATTCTCATATTAAAAAATATATTCCGCACGAAACAAAGGAACATTCTGCTTATGTTTCAAGCCCTGTTCTTCGCAAATCAATAAGTGAGTTCTATGGGGTTATTCGTGGCTTCTCCATTGATAACGTTATTAATGATGATGAAGTTCAGTATATTAAAAATTGGAAAGCGAACAACAGCCAATATATAAATCGGCCGGAGATCGCCGATATTCTTAAAGTAATTGATAATATATTGGCAGATGGTAAAATCACAGTTGATGAAATCATGGCATTGCAAGGTGCAGTAAAAGCCTATCTTGATATTGTATCAACTTCTGCTGTTACTCTTGCTACGCAGATCTTGGATGGAATTCTCAAAGGTATAACCGTTGACGGCGAAATCAGCGAGGATGAATGTAAAAATCTACGCCAATGGCTATATGATAACATTTATCTCTCCGATCATTTTCCTTTTGATAAAACAATTGCTTTGGTCGATAAGGTTCTTGAGGATTCAATAATTACTAAAGAAGAATCCGAATACATAACCGCCGTTATTAACGAAATGCTTAATCCTGTTGAATCGCTAAAAGAACAAATCAATTCTGTTGCAGGTAAGCATGTTTGTCTTAGCGGTAATTTCGCTTTTGGTCAAAAGTCAGCAGTTGAAAAATATATCGTTGAACGCGGCGGAATTATGGATTCTTCTGTTAAGAAGACGACTGACATATTAATGATTGGTGATTTCGAATGCCAAGCGTATTCAAATGGCACTTATGGCACGAAAGTTAAGAAAGCCATTGAGTATAATGAAAAAGGCTGTAATATTACTATCATTAAAGAATCTGATTTTTTCGCTAAAATTAAATAATCTCTTTTCTTTGGTTAATGCGTAGTAACTTTTACACCACCAAAATCATCACCGCCACGGATTGTTCCGTGGCGGTGTGTTTGTTTATGCCGACTGTGATGCTTTTCAGCTTAGCTTTGGCTTCTGCAATCTCGGCTTTAACTTTTGGAATCATCTCTGCGAGGAGGATTTCGCATTCCTCTCTCGTTTTAGCGTATACATTGAATTTCTTGCGTTTACCATCGGCGAGTCTTGGAAAGTAACTGCCTTCCCATAGGTTCTTGCTCACCTGATACAAGCATTCGGTGCCGGGCTTTCGTATTTTGCCTTGTACGGCTTCAAATTTCGCCTTACACGGCTCGGTTGTGTCTTGGTCGGGTGGTTTTCTTGTCCTCGTCGCTAACGCCGTCATTTTTGCCGATTCCTTTGTCAATTTTGCTTGCCGCCTGCCGCCTCATTTCATGGGTGCTGTGAAGGTATGTATCAAGCGTGGTTTGGGATGACACATGACCTATGATTGAGGATAGTGTTTTTACATCCATACCGTTAGCAAGTGCCGTTGTAGTGAATGTGTGCCGCAGATCGTGGAAGCAGATATTCTTGCAGTCTGCTTTTCTAAGGATTTCTTTTACCTTCTTTACTACCGATTGCGGATTTCTTGGCATACCTTCAATTATCGGTGATGGGAACAGCCACCTTGAGTTTACCGTCTTTTTATACTTGGCTAACACCGAGTTTGAAATAAATCTTGAAAAGATTGGGATGTTCTTTTATGTAGTCAAATATCCAAGAAAAGTCATTTTCTTTGTGCGGTTGCTCGGATGCCTGTTTTTCGATCTGAGCCGCATAAACATTAGCCAATGCAGACACATCTTCATAATGAGCATAGAAGGTACTGCGCTCTATATCGGCAAGTTCACATATATCTGTAACGGTAACGTCATGAAGTTCTTTACTTTGAAGTAAGGAAGCAAAAGCTGCATTTATGCTCTCCGTCATATCTCGATAGCGTTTATTGTTAGGGGTATTCATATAACCTTCCTCATTTCATCAGCTCGTCTGTCAGACGAATAATTTCGGGCGCTATCTTTTCACGCTCTTTCTTTACGATGCGGTTATAAAGAGGATAAGCGAGGCTTACAAGAACGATACCGACAATGCCAATCATAATCCCAATAAGCAGTGCCATATCTTCATATGCACCGAGGATTTTCGAAAACTCAGACATAGTAAGGCTCATACCAATTCCCAAAAGCAGAGCGCCGATTACACCAAAGACAAGAGAAACTGCCTGAGCTTTTTGTGTAACACTTGCATCCAAGCGACGAAGCTGTGCCATCTTATCTTCTGTTTCTTCGGGTGCGGCATACTTTTTTCTTATTGCCTTTATTTCATCCTGCTCTTTTGCGGAGTAGGTGTAATTAAATGTTTCTTTGTTTTCCATAATTCTTCCTCACTATTTTAACGCTTTTAGCTTTTTACTGCTCTGCACGATCATATAAATCGCCATTATAATAATAAAAACAGATACGACACCGCCTGTGGCTCCAAGTAATATCTTGCGTGTCAAGGCATCGGTGCTGCCATCACCAAATGTGGTCAGCATTGTAGATTCGAGAGTCAGCATTGAAACACAAGCGGCCGCAAGGCTGATCGCTTTTGATGCTGAGTAGACGGGACTGTTATATTTACGGTGCTTTATCATATTGATGATTGCCAATGTAAATGCGGTAAAGGTATATGCTGCCATTGTAATGGTTGTGATTTCGTGGTGATGAAAAGTTCTGTTCCAATACACCATAAAGAATACCATGACCGACAAAGTCAAGTTCATCAGTAGAAATACCCAACCGCAAGTGCGGTATTTAATAAGTTCTTCTCGCATTTTCTCGCCTGGTTTATGTTTACTGGTATGGCGAACGAGAAGAAAACGCATAACCGCAAGGGCAATATAGTATCCCGCCATAGAATAGAACCAAAATGTATGATGCCAAAAGCCGAGACCTAACTGAAACACAGCATAAGCAGTGTTCCAAATCAGCGTACCATAAAGGGATACATTTACTCGAAGTCTTGTGTCATCTTGCCATCTTCTTGCGTATTTATTTTCTTCCTTAAAGGTCTTGAAGAAACAAATTAAGTACGGAATTCTCGCGCACCAGACCGTTAAGGTATAAAAAGCAAGCACGTAAGAAATAATGGCGGCTACCGACTCTGTTCCTAAAAACACCTTTGAGTATACGAGAAATACGGTGTCTATTGGAATTAAAATAATCATTATTGCGATGTGGGGAAACAGCAGGGCTTTTCCGAGCTTCTTCCAATCCATATCAAGCCCTCCGTATCTTTACGGTGAAGGTCGTGCCAATGCCTACGGCACTTTCTACGCCCATTTCACCCTGCATAATGTCAACTACACGCTTCACGAGTGCTAAACCAAGTCCATTGCCCTGAGCCGAATGAGAGGTATCACCCTGATAGAATTTTTCAAAGATATGTGCGCCGACTTCTGCAGTCATTCCGCAACCGGTATCCTTGATCTTTACAATAGCGTGATGCTCGGTAGCACTAAGGCTGACACTCACGGTACCGCCTGCTTCGGTGAACTTAAAGGCATTGGAAAACAAATTGTTCCATACAAGGCTCAAAAGCTCTTCATCGGCTTTCACCTTAATATCTTCGGCAATATCAGTATCAATTTCAATTTCTGCCTTTTCCCACACATTTTCAAATTGCAGAAGGCACTCGCAAAGTTGTTCGCCTAAATCAAATTCAGAAGTTTTCGGGTATATCTGCTGATTTTCAAGGCGGTTGAGCTTTAATATGTTGGTCATCATCTCTGCCATACGGCGAGATCCGTCTGTTACACCTTTAGCATACTCAATACGTTTTTCCTTCGGCAAGTCATCAGCCTGCAACAAAGTGCCGTAGTTCTGCATGACGGCAAGAGGGGTTTTCATTTCGTGGGATACGTTGGCAATAAAATCGGTGCGTAAGGTTTCTACACTTGAAAGTTCCTCTGCCATTTTATTGAAGCAGTCGATTACCTGATTGAAAGTATCATCTGTACCGAACTTGCTTTGCGGCTTTACTCTTACTGAAAAATCGCCTTGTATAATTTTTTCTGCCGCATCTGTGATGCGTTTTACGGGGCGCTCTACTGTCAACTTTCTGCGAATAGTATCCAATATTGTAAATATAAGGCTCAAAAGCGCAACATTCCAAAAGGTTATTTTGGCGGCGGCACTAATATTGGCATCAGTCAGCGTGATCCCCAATGTATCTCGGAGTGTCGATACAAACAACATAGTGCAGCAGGTAATAACAAAGGCAACCATTATAAAGAACACAAAATAATGATTAAGCCATTTCAGAATACTTTTTATCTTCACTTAATCACCGCCTTATAGCCGAGTCCGTGAACGGTTTTAATTTCAAAATCCTCACAGTCTGCTAACTTTCCACGAAGTTTTGTCATATATACGTCAACGGCTCTCGGTGCGGTTTCGGTATCAGCATCCCAGAATTCGTCCATAAGCTGTGTTCTTGTAAAGGTCTTTTTGGGATAACTGAGGAGCTTGTAAAGTATGCTAAACTCACGATTGGTAAGAGATATTTCTTCATCGTCCAAATAAGCGGTGTGTTCATCAGCATCCATTACAAAGTTACCGATTTCAAGTTTTCTGCTTGATGCAATTTTAGCACGGCGGAGAAGTGCGCCTATACGCAAGAACAACTCGTCAAGATCAATCGGTTTTACCATATAATCGTCAACGCCGATACGAAATCCTCTTTGTTTAGAAGCAATATCATCACGGGCAGTCATAAAGAGAATAGGGATATCTTCGTTTAGCTCACGCACATTCCGTGCAAATTCAAAACCGTCAACGCCCGGCATCATAATGTCAGACACGATAAGATCAAACACATTCTCATAAAGTGCATCGTAAGCCTCGTTTGCATTAAGACAACCAGTGGCTTCATAGCCGCTATGGTTTAAAAACGAGCAAACTGTCTTGTTCAGTTCCTTATCATCCTCAACAATCAATATCTTAAACATCGTGTTACCTCCGCTTATTACTATATTAATGGTTGGTGAAACACTTTGTGTTTCAGTATGTGAACTTTCACATACAATTTGCATTTAGTGCAAATTCCAACCTTAATGAAATTGCAAGTTGCTTGTCAATATACATTGACAAGCGGCAAATATATTTGCCGAAAAACAATTATAATTGTTTTTTCAACTACTTTCAATTTTAATTCATTATACAGTATAACATCCAAATGTTAAAGTTTTGTTTGCGTTTCGAGGTTTTTTGAAAAAATATACTTATATTTTAGCTTTTTGTTATTCATAACTGAACAACACAATTCTTAAAAAGTGTTGATTTCAAAAAAATCAAGGCAACGCCGAGCTGACGTTGCCTTGAATCATTATACCAAACTTGTTTTCTTTAGCACTACTTTGCTGATTGCACCGAGTCCTACTGCAAACAATGCGCCGCCTGCAAGACATAAGGCTACATTCATTATCGTTGAACCGAGGGGAGTGATCATCGAAACCATCATAAAAAGCAGCATCCCGCCACCAAGAGAACCGCACAGCGCAAGCCAAGCTTTCTGCTTTGCCGCAACACTAATCAGCACGAAGATGGAAACGAACACAAGCATCAGAAATACTTTCGCCAACATACACATCACAATATTTCCTGCAGTCAGTCCGTGAAGGTCAAAGGAAAGTCCTGCAATCGCACCGCCAAGCATAGAACCGATAAAATACAGTATCAGCATAATAGAACCGCAAACAAAGCCGGCAAGCGTTTTGGAAATAATGTAATCGCCTTTCCTCGCACGAACAGTAAAGAGGTTCTTGGCATATCCGCTTCTGAAATCGTCAGAAATGAATAAGCAAATAAACACAGCAACCGCCATAAACATCATATTGATATTGCACATCATAAAGACATCCATACCACCCATAGTTTCGCCACCGGGAAGTGTGCCAATGTTCTGCCAAGTGTTTTCGGGGCCGACCATTACTGTTTCTGCACCTGTTTGCGGATCAACAGAAACAGAGCCGTCCATCATTGCCATCATAACGGTCATCAAAATCGGCAGAATGAGTGCACAGGCAAGTAAAATGTAAAATAATTTGGACTTGAACATTCTCTTGAAGTCCACCTTAAGCATACTTCCGAGCCGATCACTAAAGCTGATTTTTTCAAAATTTACTTTGCTTTCCATCTTATTTGCCTCCCTTCATTAGATCAATATAGTATTCTTCCAGACCGATTTTATCGGTATGAATTTCTGTCACACAGATGCCGTTTTCGTAAAGATAAGTAACAACATCTTCGGGTGTTGTCAAATCGTAAACACGAATATATCCCGCTTCATCTTCTTCCACTCGGGAATACTTACAGCCGAGAAGCATCTTTGTACGGTTTATTTCTTCGCTTTGAAGTGCCACATAAGTACGGCAGCTTGCATCAAGCTCAGCGGCGGTCATTTCCACGATCATTTTTCCGTGACGAATAATGCCATAGTGCGTTGCAACCTTTTGTAGTTCTCCAAGCAGATGGGAGGACACAATAATACTGCGTTTACCGTCTTTAATAATGTCAGTAAACACCTCTCGCATAATACGCATACCGTCAGCATCCAGACCGTTCAAAGGCTCATCGAGAACAAGCAACGTGGGATTGCCCAACAGAGCCATTGCAATGCCGACTCTCTGCTTCATACCAAGGGAACAGTTTTTGTACTTATTGCCTGCTGCACCCTCCATACGCACCATTTTCAGAACCTTAACGACTTCCTTTTCCGCATCAGGAATACGAAGGTTCGCCGCCTGTAGCATCATATTATCCCAAACGGTAAGTCCGGGGAAACAACCGGGAGCTTCAATAAGAACACCCATCTTAGCTCTCACGGTTTCATCCGTATAATCCTTTCCGTATAGTTTAATGGAACCGCCGCTTGTGGGGATCAACCCGCAGATCATTTTCTCTGTGGTAGATTTTCCGGAGCCATTTTCTCCTATAAATCCGTAGATAGCGCCCATCGGCACAGTCATATCAAGACCGCAAACGGCTTGCTTGGGGCCGAAATTTTTAGATAAGTTTTTGATTTCTACTGCATTCATAGTTTCGACCTCCTTTTAATAAACATCGCTCTTGGTAAGTATCTTTGTACCGAGAAAGTTATAGAAGAATGTCCACGCCACAGATACTACGATACAAATAACCAAGGTTCCAACATTACTTGCAAGACAGGCATTGACGGATGAACCGTACAGGAAGATATTAAGGAACCCTGCGGGAATAGACAGGTTTTCCACAATAGCAGCGGCACCGATAATCAAAATACCTGTTCCGAAGAAGAAGCTGGAAGCAATAGAAATGCCAAAATATCTTCTGAAAATAACATTGAGGAATGTGTAAAGGCTTGCCCAACCAAGACTCATAATCATCTTACCGAGAATAGCGATAATCAAAGAGCCTACATTGACAGTTGTTTCATAGCCCACAAGCAAACCGCCAACCGTACCACCGATCAGATAAGTAATGCACATACACGCCATTGCAAAGGCACATACAAGACTTTTGGAAATCATATAGTCCTGTTTCTTTGCGTGGGTGGTAAAGAGCTGCTTTACATATCCTGACTTGTAGTCGTGACCGATAAAGATAGAAACCATGATACCGCCGAAGATGAACACCATATTCATATTGGCATAGTCAGCGATGGTTCTGATTAC